>JANYDW010000083.1 GCA_025363455.1 Oleiharenicola sp.
TGCAAGCATATTAAGAACCAACTCCAAATTAGTCATATTATCACGCAGGTTTTTGGTGTGTGGGGAACATAACGTAGTAGTGCTAGTGTTGTGTCCCACAAGTAACCTACATAAGTAGTGTGGCGTCTTTCGAGTATGATCACCGGACGACCCAAGAAGTTTGAGACCAAGTTGAGTGCGACCGAACGCGAAGCACTGCAGCAGATCGCCCAGTCGCGTTCGATGCCGCACGGGGTGGTGCGGCGCACCCAGATGATTTTGCTCTCCGCAGATGGCGAGACCAACTCGGCCATTGCCCGACGTTTCGGTGTCTCGGTTCCGACCGTGGCGCACTGGCGCAAGCGGTATCAAGCTCACGGCCAAGCCGGACTTTATGGCGAGCAGCGGCCCGGCCGGCCACGAACCCATGATGATGAGCGTGTGGCCGGTCTGCTCAACAAGGTGTTACAATCGCGGCCCAAGCACGCCACCCACTGGACGGTTCGCCGCGTCGCGACCGAGACCGGCGTCCCCAAGAGCACCGTCCATCGGTTCTTCCGGCTGTTTGGATTGCAGCCGCACCGCAGCAAATCCTTCAAGCTCTCGAACGATCCGTTCTTCGTGGATAAAGTGCGCGATATCGTGGGCCTATACCTCAACCCGCCGGACAAGGCCCTGGTGCTCTGCGTCGACGAGAAGAGCCAGATCCAAGCCCTGGAACGCACCCAGCCGGTCTTGCCCATGGGCTTGGGCTACGTGGAAGGCGTCACTCATGACTACGTGCGCCACGGCACGACCACGCTATTTGCCGCCCTCGACGTGAAAAGCGGCAAGGTCATCACCCAGTGCAAGGCCCGGCACCGCCATCAGGAGTTCCTCGCCTTTCTCAGGCACCTCGATGAGAGCGTCCCGGCCACGCTCGACCTGCATCTCATCGTCGACAACTACGCCACGCACAAGCACCCCAAAGTTCGCGCCTGGCTCGCCGCCCGACCGCGCTACCACGTCCACTACACCCCGACTTATTCCTCGTGGCTCAATCAGGTCGAACGCTGGTTCGGTCTCATCACCCAGCAATCCATTCGCCGTGGGTCCTTCCGGAACGTCAAGGAACTGGTCCAACGCATCGACGCCTACGTCAAACACCACAACCATCACGCCAGTCCGTTCCAGTGGACCGCCACTGCCGATTCCATCCTTGGCAAGATCGAGCGACTTTCAAAAGTTATCTCTGGGACACAACACTAGGAAACGTCTTAATATGTCATTGCGATGAGTCCTGCCCGGCGGGACGACGAAGCAATCCAGCTGGATCGCCACGGCCCGCCTCTGCGGTCCTCGCGATGACAAGGCATTTGAAGACGTGCCCTAATGGGATTTCGCCGACGGGCGAAATCTTGGATCACCCCTCCGACTATTCGCCTCCGGATTTGGTTTTTGGGTCTCCTGATCGGAGACCTCGCTACAGCCGGCGATCAGCCGGTCCCCGGAACCAACTCGTGGTGACGATCAGTCACCACACACTTCCAGGGATTCCTCCGTTGAGGAATCCAAGTGGTCAAAACCTCCTGGTTTGGGATTGACCATCGGCGCGCCCAGCGGTCCCGCCCTGCCTGCCAACCCCTGATTAACCTCGCCAAGTTCCTGGGCGGGGATATTTTTTTGAAGGCAAAAGCAATCACATGGAGACCAAGCAACAAATCGTGACCAACTGGCTGCCCCGCTATACCGGGGTCCCGTTGAAGCAGTTCGGCCGCTACATCCTGCTCACCAATTTCGACCGTTACGTCGAGCTCTTCGCCCAGTGGCACCGGGTCCCCGTGCATGGCCGCCACAAGCCGATGACCAGCGCCACCGCCGGCGACATCACCATCATCAATTTCGGGATGGGCAGCGCCACCGCCGCCACCGTCATGGACCTGCTCTCGGCGATCAAGCCCAAGGCCGTCCTCTTTCTCGGCAAGTGCGGCGGCGTGAAACACCGGGCCCGCATCGGCGATCTCATCCTGCCCATCGCTGCCATCCGTGGCGAGGGCGCCAGCAATGACTATTTTCCGCCCGAGGTGCCCGCCCTGCCCGCCTTCGCCCTGCAAAAGGCCATCTCCACCACCATTCGCGAGCACCACCGCGACTACTGGACCGGCACCGTGTACACCACCAACCGCCGCGTGTGGGAGCACGACAAGGGCTTCAAGGCCTACCTGAAGAAAATCCGCGCCATGGCCGTCGACATGGAGACCGCCACGATCTTCATCACCGCCTTCGCCAACGAGATCCCGGCCGGCGTCCTGCTCCTCGTATCCGACGAGCCCATGACCCCCGAGGGCGTGAAGACCGCCGAGACGGACAAGAAGGTGGACAACGAGCACGTCACTTCCCACCTGCGCATCGGCCTCGATTCCCTGAAGCAACTCATCAACAAGGGCGTCACGGTGAAGCATCTGAAGTTCTGAGGCCAAGATGTATTTTGGTAGGGCGGGACCGCTGGGCCCGCCGCGATCATGAAAGAGCCGCCGCAAAATCTGCCCAAAAGGCGAAAACTGCCGCATCGGGCTCCGGCTTGGGCCCTTCATGATGCCATTTTCTTTGTCACGATCTGCTGTACACCCCGGGGCCATAACCACCTGTGCCTGGATGGCATCGCGGCGCCAATCTGGGAGTCCATCGAGTATCGCCAACAGCGGATCGATTGGTTTGTGCACCTCTGCCTGCTGATGCCGGATCACCTGCACGCCTTGATTTCGTTTCCTTTGGAAGGGGATCCGGCCAAAGTTATGGCCAACTGGAAAGAGATTCTGGCCAAGAAAACTGGCGTCCATTGGCAGCGTGATTTTTTTGACCATCGATTGCGGTCGGGTGAAAGCCTCCAGCAAAAGGCCGAATACATCCGGCAAAATCCGGTCAGGAAAGGCCTTGTGCGCAGTGCCGAAGACTGGAAATTTGTCTGGGACCCCATTGACGGCGGGCCCAGCGGTCCCGCCCTACCTTAATACGCCTTTAACCCATGCGCGCCTTGCTCCTCTGCCTCGCTCTGCTCCCTATCTCGCTCCCCCTGTCCGCGGCCGAACCTGCGAAGATCAAGGTCCTCATCGTGGACGGCTGCAGCAACCACGACTGGCAGCTGACGACCCGCTGCATCCGCGCTATTTTGGAACCGACCGGGCTGTTTGACGTCGCCGTCTCCACCGCCCCGCCCACTGCCGCATCGCCCGGCTGGGATGCGTGGCGGCCGAGGTTCCGCGACTACGACGTCGTCATCCAGCACTACAATGACCTCAACGGCGGCGCGCCCTGGCCGGCGGAGGTTCGCCGCGACTTCGAGGCCTTTGTCGGCAACGGCGGCGGCCTCTACGTCTGGCACGCCGGAAACAACGCCTTCCCCGACTGGCCCGCCTATAACCAGATCATCGGCCTCGGCTGGCGCAAAAAGGATTTCGGCCCCGCCCTGCAGGTCACCGATGACGAAAAGATCGTCCGCATCCCCGCCGGCGCAGGCAACGACACGAGCCATGGCGCACGCTTCGATGCCCTCATTATCCGGCTCGGCGACCATCCGATCCACCAGGGTTTGCCGCGTCGCTGGAAGGCGGCGAATATTGAGGTCTACAATTACGCCCGCGGCCCGGCGGAGAATGTTGAGGTGCTGTCCTATGCCAATGACACTGTGCGCACCAAACTGAACTGGCCGATCGAATGGACCGTGGCCTACGGCGCGGGCCGCGTCTACACCTCCACCCTGGGCCATGTCTGGAAGGGCGACACGCAGCCCGTGACGGTGCGCGACGCCGGCGTGCAGACCATCCTGATCCGCGCGCTGCAATGGCTGGCGAAGCGCCCCGTGAGCTTCCCGGTGCCAGCTGACTTTCCGACCGAGAGCGCCACCTCCGTCCGCACCGAGCTGCCGCTGGCGACAAATTGACCATCAATTTTGGCCACGAAGAGGCATAGCTCGGCAAAGCCGAAACCAAATCCAAACCGCAGAAGTTTTTCGCCACGAAAAGGCACAAAAATGCACAAAAAAAGATCCCTGTGTTTGAATGTATTTTTTCGCGCATTTTCGTGCCTCTTTGTGGCCATAAATTCCTCGTGGCTCGGGAGGATTTTGACTTACAGCAGTGCAAAAAGTGTCTCGCCGGGGTGCGGAATATCACCGCGCGTCTATTGGCGCCTTGCAAGTTCCACCTGCCAATAAATTCTTGTGCCTTTTTGTGGCTAAAACCTGCCTTGGCTGTAGGATGATTCCCCAATGTTGATCCGGATCAAAGGCGCGATCTCCAACTGCTACCTGCTGCTCGGCGAGCGGCCCGTGCTGGTGGACACCGGTGCGCCGGGCGACCTTAAGCGTATTCTCGCTGGCCTGAAGGCCAACGGCGTCGAACCCAAGGATCTCGCGCTCATCTTGCTCACCCACGGCCACAGCGATCACGCCGGCTGCGCCGCGGAGCTCCGGCGCCGTACCGGGGCGCAAATTGCCCTGCATGCCGGCGACGTCCCGCTGGTCCGGGCCGGCCGCAACGGCGTGATCGCAGTGCAGGACTTGCTCGGACGCGTGCTGCGGCCTTTCGTCGACGAGGAATTCGAGGGCTTCGAGCCCGAACTGGTCTTCAAGGAAGGCATCGCGCTTGAGCCTTACGGCCTGCGCGGAAGGGTGCAGCCGACGCCCGGCCACACCCCCGGCTCCGTGTCGGTCGTGCTGGCCAATGGCGAGGCGCTCATTGGTGACACCCTGCGCGGCAGCTTGGTGTGGCCAAACAAGGCCCGGGAGCATTATTTCTGCAATGATCCCGAACTCAACCAGCGCAGCATCGTGCGACTCGCGCGCGAAGGTCTGCTGCGCTGCCACCCCGGCGTTTTCGGCAGTTTTCCGGGAACCGAGCTCGGCCAATACCTCACGACCGAGGGCGGCGAGGTAATGGCACTCTCCGGCGAGCCGGTGTGAAATCACCCATGCCGCGACCTGGTTGTTGGGCGTAGGCGTTTCCGCACCTTACGGCAGCACGTCCACCCAGTAGGGAGCAAAGATCTCCTTCTTGTCGATTTTCACCTGCGCCCAAATGACGTAGCGACCGGCAGCCGGGATGGTGAGCCTGAAGCTCAGTTCCGGATGCACCGGATCGGGTGGTTTGGTCAGGTCGTTTTCCACCGGGTGCAAGTGGGCGAAGCCGCTGCGTGATTCATCAAAGGCCACCAGGTGTGCAAAGGCGCCCATGACCGGCTCCAACGGCACGCGCTCCTTGACCGCACCTTGGGAAGCAATGCGAAAGCGGAGCATCGTGGGCTGGCCCGCCCGCAAAACTGGCGGGAGCACCAGCTCAAAATTATAGCCGTGTTCCTGATAGGTGGTGTCTGCGTTGGTGACGACCGTTGCCACCGCGCCCGGCACGGTGAAGTCCGCCGAGGCGTAGAGCCCGCGCTGGGTAGCCACCGGAGTGAAATCGGCGAAAACCCGGTAGAGCCCCGCGCGCCCGGGGGTCAGACTAAAATTCCACTCGCCGTCCCGCCGACCTGGTTCGGGGTGGATGTGCTGGTAGTCGCTGAGCGTCGGGTCCACCACCAGCAGGTGCAGCTTGCGTGTGTGCGCCACGAGCAGGTCGGCCGGCCCGATGGGTTTGCCGCTGGCGGTGCGGAGCGTGAGGGTGAATTCAACCGGCTCGTCCTTGGCCGGAGTGTGGTCGGACTGGAGTGTCATGACCACCGGCGAGCGCACAGCCACGACGGGAATGAACTGGGGGTTGGCCGGGTCGCAAAACTCCAGCGTGCCCTTTCCTTCCATCCGGAAATCCATGTGGTTCACGTTGGATCCCGTGGGCAAAAGGCGGACCACGACGTAGAGCCCAAGTGCCACCGCGGTGATGAGGATGATCTGGTGCTTCTGGTAGGGCGCGACCGCTGGGCGCGCCGATTCATCGCCCGACGGACGGCCCAGCGGTCCGTCCCTACCTTGATCCGAAGCACTCATCCCTTTTTCAACCGCCGGACAAATTCCTCGATCTGCCACACGCTGCCGTCCACCCGGTGGACGATGCGGCCCTGCTCGTCGATGAGCACGGTGGCCAGGGTGTGCTTGATGGTGTCGCCCTCGAATTCGCGGATCACGCCGAGCTGGGCCAGCAGGTGTCGCACCGCGGCATCGGGCCCGGTCAGGAACGACCAGTTGGTGGTATCGAGCCCGCGCACCTCGGCGTATTCGCGCAGCACGCCGGGCGTGTCGTATTTCGGGTCCATCGAGACGGAGACCAGTTCGAAATCCTGCGCGCCGGCTTCGCGGGCGGCTTTCTGCAGCTGGGCCATCCGCAGGGTGGCGGCCGGGCACATCGTCGCGATCGGGCAGCGGGTGAAGATGAAATTGAGCACGATCCGCTTGCCGCGGAACCGGCTGGCCGCAACGGTGCGGCCTTCCTGGTCGAGCAGTGTAAAGCCGGGGAGGGCTTCGCCGATTTCGCGGTAGGCCTCTTTGCCGCGCATGGCAGTGTCCTGCGCCAGCGCATTGGCCGCCGCATCGAGCGTGGTCTTGGTGACCGTGTCGTCAGGCCAGATTTTCTCGAGGCTGAGATCCTCTCCGTGAACCACCAACTCGGCGCGAATGCGTTGGCCCACCTTGGCGTTGGCGAGATCGGCCTTCGACACTTTGAACTCCATGGTCATCGCCATCATGTAACCGGGAATCTTGTCGTGGCTGACGTGGAGCAACTGCCGCTCCGCATCGACCTTGACGATTTCGCCGGTCAGCGGATACCGCATCTCGGCCGGAGTGTCCGCGTGAGCCGGGCCGGGAGTAGCGCCCGCCGTCGGAGCCACCGGCTCCTGTTTCGCACAAGCCCCCATTAGCAGGCACACAGCCAGGGTAGTGACGGACGAATAACTGGGCTTCATCCCCCAAGCCATTTGCCAAGTCCGGGAATTGTCAAAAGGTTTGCTCCGATCCGGCCGGGGGTATCACTTCGACATTCCTGTTTCAAAATGAACATTTCCCGCAAGTCCGGCATGGTAGAACGCGCTGACCCCCGCGCGCTTGCCGACACACCCTGGCGCTGTGCGCCACCCCTCTTCATAGAGGGGAGTTCAAACTCTCGCAGCCAAGGTCCCCTCTATGAAGAGGGGTGCCCGACAGGGCGGGGTGTGTAGTCAATATCTCAAACCCCATGTCCCGCACCGCCACCTACAAACCCGCCCTCGCCTGGTTCGCCGCCATTGGCAGCGCGTGGGTGTTTGTGTTGGTGGCGCTGGGGGCCTTCACGACCACTATCGGTGCCGGCATGGCTTTCGCCGACTGGCCGTTGTCCAACGGCTCCGTCAACCCGCACGGCTGGTTGACCGAGATCGACAAATTCGCCGAGCACTCGCACCGGATCTCCGGCACATTGATGGGCCTCATCACCATCATCCTCGCCGTGTGGCTGCACCGCTCGGAATCACGTGCGTGGTTGCGCCGGCTCGGCTGGTGGGCCCTGGCCATCGTGATTTTCCAAGGCCTGCTCGGCGGCACCCGGGTGCTGTTCGATCCGGTCAACCTCCCCGGCTTCGACATGTCCCTCGGCCAGATGCTGCGCATCCCGCACGGGGTCCTGGCCCAGGTTTATGTGTGCGTGCTGGTTGCCATTGCGGCCGGCCTTTCGCGCCCGTGGGTGGCGAACACCCTCGGCCCGGCCAGCCCGTGCGTCCGCCGGCTGGGCTGGTGGTGCGTCGCGCTGCTCTTCCTGCAGCTGACCGTGGCCGCCACCATGCGCCACAACTACGCCGGCATGGCGATCCCGACCTTTCCCTACTCCACGCCCGAAGGCACCCTCCTGCCGGCAAACTGGGATTTCCGCGTGGCCCTGCAGTTCACCCATCGTGTGCTCGCGGGCGTCATCGGCCTCGCGATCCTCACCTACAGCCACTTCCTCTGGCGCGAGAAATCTCTCGCCCCCGTGTTGCGCGGCGCAAGTTTCCTGCTGGTGGGGCTGATCGGCCTGCAGATCACCCTGGGCGCCCAGATCATCTGGACCGGCCGGAGCATCACGATGACGACCGGCCACGTGGTCGTCGGCGCCCTGACGCTCGCCACTGTTTTTCTCATCGTCTTCCTGACCCGGCGTGACTCGATGGAGCCGACTCACCCATGACGCCGGCCGTGACCCACCCTGATCCCATCGCCCTCACCGGCACGGCCACCTGGCGGCATTACCTCGAACTGACGAAACCGCGGCTGAGCTTCATGTCCGTCATCACGGCGATGGTCGGCTACCTCGCGGCTGTGCCGTATTCGTATTGGGATTGGAAACGCACGCTGCTGCTGGTCCTCGGCACGGGTCTGTGCGCGGGCGGCGTGGCGGCGCTCAACATGTGGATGGAGAGCGACACCGACGCGAAGATGAAGCGCACGGCCGACCGGCCGATTCCCGCCGGCATCATCGCGCCCGGCTCGGCCTTCGTCGTCGGCTGGATCCTCACCCTCGCCGGCTTGGTCGTGCTATTTAAGTTCATCAACGGCTACTCCGCGTTCCTCGGGCTCGCCACCGTCGTGGCCTACCTTGCCATCTACACCCCGGCCAAGCGCTGGTCGCGCTGGAACACCGAGCTCGGCGCCATCAGCGGCGCCCTGCCGCCCCTGATCGGCTGGGCCGCCGCGGGCCGCTCGAACCCCCTCCTCGGCTGGTCCCTCTTTGCGATCATGTTCACCTGGCAGATGCCGCATTTCTTCGCGATCGCGTGGATCTACCGCAAGGACTACGCCGCCGCCGGCATGCCGATGCTGTCCGTAGTTGACCCGACCGGCCGCAAGGTCTCGCGCTGGACGTTCATCTGGACGGTGCTGCTCGTCGCCGCGAGCGCGCTGCCCACGCTGCTCGGCTATTGTTCATGGTATTACTTCACCTTTGCGATGCTGCTCGGACTATGGTTCCTGCACGCCGCCTTCCATTTCCTGAATCCGGAAAAACGCGAGACTATCGCCCGCAGGCTGTTCCTCATCTCGATATCGTATCTGCCGCTGCTGCTGCTGGCGCTGGTCGCTGATCGGATGATTTTCCGGCTGTGACTATCGATCATGGATCCTTCGCTGCGCTCAGGATGACGGATGCGGGGGATTGGCTCCTCAATTTCTGTGTGTTCCGTGTGTACTGTGGTTAAAAAATCCCCATGACCGTCCATGACATCCCGACCCTCAATGCCGCGCTCAACGCGACCGCCACCGTGCTCATCCTCACGGGGTTTGTCTTGATCAAGCGCGGCGCGCGCGACGCGCATCGGGCCACGATGCTGACGGCCGGCGTGGTCTCGGCGTTGTTTCTCGTCGGTTATGTGACCCACAAGATCCTGAAGGGTATGGCTAGCAACGCAACCGAGGCTGTCCATTCGAAGTTCGGTGGCGAGGGCCTCATTGCCTGGATCTACTACACGATGCTGATCACCCACATCATCCTGGCCATCGCCATCGCCTACCTCGTGCCGCGCACGTTCCTATTCGCGATCAAGGGCGACTATGTTTCCCACCAGCGCTGGGCCAGGTTCACCTTTCCCATCTGGTTGTATGTTTCGGTAACCGGCGTGCTGGTGTATTTCTTCCTCTACCAGTGGTGGCCGGCCGTGACGGCGGGTGCTTGAGGTAGGGACGGACCGCTGGGCCGTCCGCGATCGTCGTTTCGGCGCGCCCGGCGGTCGCGCCCTACCCCACGCGGCATTAGGACACTGCCCGCAGGCCGCCCGGGTTGACATGCCACGGCGCATCGCGCATTTCTCAGGCCCCGCATGCTCCAGCCTGTCACTGCTTCGCAGGAATTTTTCTGGGACGATCTCCTTGAGTACATCGGGGAGCGGCGCGTGATTCCCATCGTCGGCGCGGAATTGCTCACCGTCGCGGACGGAACCGGCGGCGAGGCCCCGCTCCTGCGCGTGCTCGCGACCCGCCTGGCCGAGCGCCTCCGCATGCCGCCCGAGGACTGCACGGGTGATGACGCCCTGCACCAAGTTGTCTCGCGCTACGTCCAACGTGGCGGCCGGCGCGAAGAGGTTTACCCGCGCATCCGCACCCTGATGAAGGAACTGGCGCCCACCGTGCCCCCGATCCTGCGCGAACTGGCCCGCATCCGGCACTTCAACGTCTTTGTCACGACCACCTTCGACTCACTGCTCGCCCAAGCGCTGGACGAGGAGCGCCATGGTGGAGACGCACACACCGTTTCGCTCGCCTACTCCCCGAGCCACAACCAAGACCTGCCGGCCGACGCGCGGCGGCGTGACCTGCCGACCGTTTTTCACCTGCTCGGGCGCCTGTCCGCCTCGCCGGACTACGTCATCACAGAGGAGGACACGCTGGAGTTCTTCACCTCGATCCAATCCGAGTCGAAACGGCCGAACGTGCTGCTCGACGAGTTGAAGTCGAGCCACCTGCTCCTCCTCGGCAACACGTTCCCCGACTGGCTCGCGCGCTTCTTCATCCGCATCGCCAAGAGCGGCCGCCTCTCGCTGCAACGCGAGGAACTGGAGATCATCGCCGACCGCTCGATGGCCCGCGACCCGAAGCTCGTGCTCTTCCTCAAGAACTTCAGCTACCGCACCCAGATCTTCGAACAGGGCAACGCGACCGATTTTATTCGCGAACTCTCCACCCGCTATCTCGAACGGTTTCCCGCGCAACCTGCCGGCTCGGCCAATCCTGTTGGCCTCGTTCCGGCCACGCCGAAATCTGAGGCCGTTGTGATCGAGGATATGAAGCCCGGCGCGGTCTTCCTGAGCTACGCCAGCCAGGATGTGGAAGCCGTGCAGAAACTCCGCGATGCTCTCGTCGCCGCCGGGCTCGACGTCTGGTTTGACCGTCGCCTGCTCGGCAGCGGCGATGACTTCGACCAGCAGATCAAGCGCAACATCCGCACCTGCGCCCTCTTCCTGCCCGTGATCTCCGCCAACACCCAGGCGCGGCATGAGGGCTATTTCCGCCTCGAGTGGAGCCTCGCGGCCGAGCGGGCCAAGCTCATTGCGGAGACCATCCCGTTCATTCTGCCCATCGCACTCGACGGTGTCCCCGACCAGGGCGCGCTGGTGCCCGAACGGTTCCTCCAGGTGCAGTGGACCCGCCTGCCTGGCGGTGGCGCGACGCCGGAGTTCATCGAACGCATGGTGCGGCTCGTCCGAGATTTTCGGAAACGCGAACGCGGACTGCTTTGAGGAATGAACCACAAAGGCACAGAGATACGAAGTATTGGCCCTGAAATCAGAGCCCAGACATCCCTGACTCCGATCTTTGTGCCTTCGTGCCTTTGTGGTTAGTTTTCCGATGTCCGCCCCTACCCCAAACCCCGCCTCTGCCATCGACCACGACAATCCGTGGATTGGCCTGGATTCATATTCGGAATCCGCGCGTGGGTTTTTCTTCGGGCGTGAGGCGGAGACCGATGAACTTTCCCGACTTGTTCGTCGGCAAACTCTGACGGTTCTTTTCGGCCAGTCGGGGCTCGGCAAATCCTCGCTCATCCAGGCCGGTCTCTTCCCGCTCCTGCGCGAGGGCGACCACCTCCCGCTCTACCTGCGGCTCGACCATGCCGCCGGCGCGCCGGCGCTTACCGACCAGGTGAAAGCCTCGCTCTCGGCCGCGTTCGCCGCCGAGAAGGCCGACGCCCCCGCGTTCCGTGCCGACGAGACGCTCTGGGAATATTTTCACCGCAAGGATGTGGACATCTGGAGCGCGAAAAACCGTCTCCTCACGCCGGTCCTCGCCTTCGACCAGTTCGAAGAAATCTTCGCCCTCGGCCGCACCGACGAGGCGTGCAGCGCGCGCTCCCGCGTGTTTCTCGCCGAGCTCGCCTGCCTCGTGGAAAACCGCCCGCCCGCCGCCGTGCAGGCCAGGCTCGACAGCGGCGAGCTCGACCCCGCGCGTTTCAATTTCGCCAAGCCGTCCTGCTCGGTCATCCTCAGCCTGCGCGAGGATTTCCTCCCCGACCTCGAGGGCCTCAAGCGCGAGATGCCTGCGCTGGTCCACAACCGCCTGCGCCTGAAAAAACTCAGCGGCACGCAGGCGCTCGACATCGTCACCAAGCCCGCCCCCCACCTGCTCGCGCCCGGAGTTGCGGAGAAGATCGTCGAATTCGTCGCCGGCGCCCGCGGCGGTTCGGCCGAACGGCTCGCCGAGCTCGACGTCGAGCCCCCGCTGCTCTCCGTCATCTGCCGCGAGCTCAACGACCGCCGCCGCACCCTCGGTCAGGCGCAGATCACGGGCGACCTCGTCTCGGGCAACCGCCGCGAGATCCTCACCAATTTCTACGAGCGCAGCGTGAGCGACCTGTCCGCGGCAATGCGTGCATTCGTCGAGGACCACCTGCTGACAAAATCCGGCTTCCGCGACAACCTCGCGCTCGAGACCGCTCTGGAATTTCCCGGCGTCACCCGCCCCCTGCTCGACACCCTCGTCGCCCGCCGCCTCCTGCGCATCGAGGACCGCCTCGGGGTGCAGCGCGTGGAGCTGACGCATGACGTTCTTGCCGAAGTGATCCGTGCCAGCCGCGACGAGCGGCAGGCCAGCGCCGCCCTCGAGACCGAGGAGCGCCGCCGGCGCGAGGCCGAGCAGGCGCTGGCCCGGGCGGTGGCGGAAAGGGCCGTCACGCGCCGCAGCCTCTGGCGCGCGCGCCTGATGCTGTCGGGCTGTGCGGTGCTGGCGCTCGCCGCCATCTACGGCTTTTGGGAGGCAAGCAAGGCCCGCACCCGCGCGGAACGGCTCGCCGGCATCGCCGACCAGTCGCTGGCGACGGCGAACGCCGCCCGGGCCCAGGCCGCGGCCGCACGCAACCAGGCCGACGCGGCCCGGTTGCAGGCGCAGGAGCTGCTCGTGTTTCTGAACCGCGACCTGTCGGACCGGATCGCGGATGTCGGCCAGTTGCCGCTACTGCGCGAAATGAGCCAGCGCGTTGTCCGCTATTACGAGGGCTTGCCCCCGGCATTGTTGACCCGTGAAGTCCGCGCCGAGCAGGCCCTGGCCCTGGCGCGCTACGCCGCCGTGCTCAGCACCCAGCGGGAGTTTACCGAGGGCCGGGCAAAACTGTCGGCCGCTCTTGAAATCTATGCCGCGCTGGCCCGCGAGGCGCCCCTGGCCCCGGCGATGATCGTTGATCGGAGCGGGGCCATGATGACTTTGGCGGATTTCGAGAACTTGGTTCAGGATCACGCCCGGGCCGCCCAGATCACGGGTGAAGTGGCGGCGACGCTGGCTCCTCTCGTGGAAAATGCGGAGGTCGGTCGCCGGGCCGAGGACATTTATGTGCACGCTTTGGGGTGGACTGGGTTGTATACCGTTTGGGGAGTTGATCAGAAGAAAGGTATCACCCTGATGCAGCAGGCTATTGCGGCCGCCCGGCAACAGGATCGCCGCCAACCCCCACCGCGGCGGCCGGGCCTGGCCGAGGCATGGATTGGGGTCTGGCTGGCCGACAACCTCTCAATGAGCGGCCAGCCGGACGAAGCCCGGCAAATGGTGGAGCACTCCCGTGCCGTGTTGCGCAACTATGTGGAGCGCGAACCGGCGCTGCAGTCCGCGCGGAGCGCCCTGGCGCTGGCCTCCAATCGCGCCGGGCTGATCGCCCTGCGCAGCGGCAAAATGGAGCTGGCGCGGCAACGGACCGAGGAAGCTTTGGCGGCGGCGGAGGAATTTCTTAAAACCGATCCGCGGAATGTGACTCTGCTCAACCAGGTGCAGGACGCCCACATGACCCTCAGCTGGTTCAAGTGGGTCGAGGGTGATTTTGCCGCCGCCCGCCAGGAAGCAAGTAAGACCCTGGCAGTGTTCAGCTCCGCTGAGGGTGAACGCGTGACCAACATGACCCAGATCAACACGGCAGGCGACATAGCCCAGTGGTCCGCCGCCCTGGGTGAAGATGCCGAGGCCGAACGCATGCTCGCCCAAGCCCACACCTATGCCCGGCAGCTGAACTCCGACCTGGCCGACCGGCCGGTCCAGCAACTGACGAATACCACGATGGCGCGCGAAACCGAGATTTTCACACGCTTCGCGCAACTGCGCTGGGCCGACGCCCGGCGACTCGCCGAAGAGCTGATCGAGGAACTGAAAGACCGTCCGCCGGTGAGTACCTGGTATAGTGAGGATGCTCGGGCCGACGCGTTTCTGTTCCGGGCGGCCGCGGCCTATGCGACCGGCGATCTGGCCACGGTGGCCGCGTCGATGCAGTCCGCGCCCGATCGCCTCAAGGCGTTTGACCGGGGCAAATACAAATCCGTCGTGGAACGCAATAATGCCCTCTTCAACTTTGGTTTG
Organism: Oleiharenicola sp.; assembly: GCA_025363455.1. Taxonomy (GTDB): domain Bacteria; phylum Verrucomicrobiota; class Verrucomicrobiia; order Opitutales; family Opitutaceae; genus Lacunisphaera. The sequence goes on from JANYDW010000083.1 coordinate 14,219, forward strand.
GATGCCCTCACGCTCGCCGCGGTGGGGCGCACCACCGAGGCGGAGGCGTTGATCGATCGCCTCCGGCCGCTGGCCGATTCATTGGTCGCAGAATCCGTCGGCAAGATGGCGGCGATTCAGAATACAAACGCGTTTTATGGTTGGGTCGCCGCGACGGCCGACAGCCGGCTCGATAGCGCAGCCCGCCGGCAATTGCTGGAAGACGCGGCGGCCAAGCTGCGCACGCTCCTCGCTGCCGGCAAACTCAGCCGCTACGACCGGGATTTCACCCTGGTGCGCGTCACGAAAGCGCTGGAAGCCTTGGGTAAGGCCGGACCGTGACGGCTGCCGGTTTCCCACCTCCATCCGCCTTCGCCCTCCGGGCTACGGCGAGATTGTTTTCCGCTTCGTGGAAAACAAAAAGCCGGGCGCGAGGCCCGGCTTGAAATGGTAGGGCGGCGAGTCCCTTCGCCGCCGCGGCGCGGAGCGGAGTCCGCGTCCTACCCTAACTTATTTCACCACGATCACGCCCTTCATGCCGGACAGGAAGTGGGCCGGGAAGGAGCAGATGAACGGATATTCACCAGGCTCGGTCGGGGCTTTGAAGGTGATCTCGTCGCTCTGCTTCGGCCCGAGCAGCTTGGTGTGGGCGATGATCTGGTCGGCCAGGGCCGCCGGCACATAGTCGGTGGCCGCGGCCATGATGGCGGCATCCGTGAAGGCCTTCAGGTCGGTGCCTTTCTTCAACAGGATGAAATTATGTCCCATGGCCACCTTCGGCATGGTGCCGAGGTTGGTCAGGGTGACCTTCACCTCTTGGCCCGCGCTGACCTCGAAGTGGGTTGCGCTGAACTTCATGCTGTCGTTGGCCGTGAGTTCGATGATGGCGACCGCCGGGGCGGCGGGGGCGGCGGGGGCGGCGGCCGTCGTGGGGGCCGTGGGGGCGCTGGTGGACGCCTCTTCCTTCTTGCCGCAGCCAGCCAGGACCAAGGCACCGGCCATCAGGGGTAAAACGAGATATTTTTTCATGGACGCGCATTAAAGCACAGGCCGGGGACGGGTGCAATTGCACAAAATCGGTTTGCCGCGGGCTAATGTGGCGGCGAGCCGGTTTAATAGCGGGGGTCGGGCCCGGGTTTAGGGGCGGTTTTGTGGTTGAAATGACTCATAATTTCCAAACTCTGCCCGGATAGCTTTGGCCCTACGCACACCGCTGATGCCGCCACTGTTACACATGACCCGCCTACGCTCCGCCTTACGCCAAATTTCCCGTGTTACGGCCGCCCTGACGGGCGGTTTTGCCCTGCTGCTCCTTTCCGGCTGCAACAAGGTGCACCAAGTCTTCAGCCTCTCGGGCCCCCAGTCCACCATGGTCACCGCCGGCCCCGTCGCCGAACGCCAGTGGGATTTGTTCATGATCACGGTGTATGTCTGCACTTTCATCTTCATCGTGGTCGGCGCTGTGCTGGCCTATGCGCAGATCAAGTTCCGCGCGAAGTCAGAGGCCGACGAGCATGCCGCGCCACCCGCGGAAGCCGGCCATGGCAATCCGTTTGTTGAGATCGGCCTGATCGCCGGCTCCGTTGCCCTGCTGGTCATCATCGCCATCCCGACCGTCCGCGACATCTGGTACACCCATGACGTCCCCGAGGACGAGAAGGTCGGCGCGATGGACGTCACGGCCACCGGCTACCAGTGGTGGTTCAAATTCGATTATCCCACCGAGATGGTGAAGCTTCCTTCCGGCGGCGAGGCCCCGCTCTCCACGGGCAACGAACTTGTGGTGCCGGCCGGGATCCCTGTCCGCGTCCAGCTCCGCACGGTTGATGTCATCCACAGTTTCTGGATCCCGAAATTGGCCGGCAAGGTGGACATGATGCCCAACCGCGGCAACTTCCTGTGGTTCAAGGCCGACAAGCCCGGCTACTACTATGGCCAGTGCGCCGAGTATTGCGGCGAGTCGCACGCGATCATGAAATTCCGCGTCATCGCACTTTCGGGCGCCGACTACGTCAAGTGGCTCGACAACCAGAAAAAGTCCGCCCGCACCGTTACCGCCCAATCGCTGGCCGACGAGGCCAACGTGCCGCACTTCAAGTTCGCCAGCCTCAAGGACGTCGGCCGGAACAGCACGCTGAGCGGCTCGCCTGACTTTGACGCCGACCCGTTTGCCGCCTGGCAGAAGATGCAGGCCCCCGAGACCGGGGAGAGCGCCCAGCTGATCGCCGCCGGCCGGAAGAACTTCTCGGACAAGACCTGCATCACCTGCCACACCGTGCGGGGCCACGAGGGCATCGGCATCGCCGGCCCCGAGCTCACCCATGTCGGCGCCCGCTCCTCGATCGCGGCCGGTGTGCTCGAGAACACGTCGGAACGCCTGCACCAATGGATCAAGGACCCCGCCTATTTCAAACCCGGCAACAAGATGTATCACGGCGGCTATATTGACGTCACCACTGGCCAGCCGAAATTCACCCTCAACGACGCCGAGATCGACACCATCGTGGCCTACTTGCACAGCCTGAAGTAAGCGCGCCCTCTTTCTCAACCCACTCTCCCCATGGCCCAAGCCATCGCAAAATCCGACTACACTGGCGCCGCCCACGCGCCCGCCAAGCCCACCTTCGGGCTGTTCGCCCGCCCGACAACCAAGACCGGTCTCGTCAGCTGGCTGACCACGGTCGATCACAAGAGGATCGGCATGCTCTATGGCGGCTTCGCCATCATGTTCTTCCTCATCGGCGGCCTCGAGGCGCTGATGATCCGCACGCAGCTCATCGTCCCGAATAACCGCTTCGTGACCGCCCAGCTCTACAACGAGCTGTTCACGATGCACGGTACGACGATGATCTTCCTCGCGGTCATGCCCCTGAACGCGGCGTTCTTCAACCTGCTCGTCCCAATCCAGGTGGGCGCGCGTGACGTTGCCTTCCCCCGCCTCAACTCCTTCTCGCTCTGGGTCTGGGTCGTCGGCGCGATCCTCCTCAACGTCGGCTGGCTCTCGCACTTCAGCGATCTGTTCGCGGGCTTCGGCGGCGCGCCCGACGTGGGCTGGTTCGGCTACTCCCCGCTGACTTCCAAGCAGTTCACGCCTGACCTCTCCACAGATTTTTGGGTGCTTGGCATCCAGGTGCTCGGGCTTTCCTCGATCGTCGCCTCGCTGAACTTCATTGTCACGATCATCAACATGCGGGCCCCGGGCCTCACGATGATGCGCTTGCCCGTGTTCACCTGGATGGCGCTCGTCACGAGTTTCCTGCTCATCCTCGCGCTGCCGGCCATCGCCATCGCGCTCGTCGAGGTGATGTTTGACCGCAATTTCGGCACCAACTTCTTCGAGGTCTCCGGCGGCGGCCAGCCCATCCTCTGGCAGCACCTGTTCTGGGTGTTCGGCCACCCCGAGGTGTACATCCTGATTTTGCCCCCGATGGGCTACGTCTCCGAGATCCTGCCCACCTTCTCGCGCAAGCCGCTCTTCGGCTACCCGATCGTGGTCTTCTCCGGGGTCGCCATCGGCTTTATCGGCTTCGGTGTCTGGAGCCACCACATGTTCACCACCGGCCTGGGCACGATCGCCACCGCGGCCTTCGCCCTCGCCACCATGGCCATCGCGGTCCCGACCGGCGTCAAGGTCTTCAACTGGATCGGCACCCTCTGGGGCGGCCGCATCGTCACGCGCGTACCCATGATGTTCGCCCTCGGCTTTATCTGGATGTTCATGATGGGCGGCCTCTCCGGCATCATGCACTCCGCTGCGCCGGCCGACGCCCAGCAGCAGGACAGCTACTTCGTCATCGCCCACTTTCACTACGTGCTGATCGGCGGCGCTACCTTCGCGTTGCTCGCCGCCATTCACTTCTGGTTCCCGAAGTTCTTCGGACGGATGGTGCCGGAATTCTGGGGCAAGCTCTCCTTCTGGCTTATCTTCGTCGGTTTCAACGCCACGTTCTTCCCGATGCACTTCCTTGGCTTGAACGGCATGCCCCGCCGCACTTGGACCTACGACGCCAACATGGGTTGGAACGAGGGCAACCTCTTCGCCACCTTGGGCGCCTACCTGCTCGGCCTCGGCATCTTCACCTACTTCGCGGTCCTCGTCTGGTCCTTCTTCAAGGGCAAGCCGGCCGGCAATGACCCGTGGGACGCCCGCACACTGGAGTGGTCCATCCCGTCGCCACCGCCGGAGCACAACTTCGCTGCCATCCCGACAGTTCACGCCCGCGACGCCTGGTGGTACGAGAAGACCCACAAGGAAGAGATCGCCATGGAAAAAGCCGAACACATCAAGGCCGAGGAATCCCACGGCGGCATCCACATGCCCGACCAGTCCTGGTATCCGATCCTCGCCGCCTCCGGCCTGCTGGTCGGCGCCTACAACATGGCCCAGTTCCGGCACCCGCTCAGTTTCTTCGGCCGGACGCTCGGCTTTGATTACGGCAACAGCGCGGATCCTTTGCATCCCCATCACTTTGAACTTGGCCATGTGCATCTCGCCATGACCGGCCTCTGCATTCTGGTCTCGGCCTGCTACCTCTGGTCGCTCGAGGGCCCCGGCGGCTACCACATCCACCTTGATGCCAACGGCAACGCCACGGAATCCCGCGGCGGTTATCACCACTAAGCCATCCGGCCCTCAACTCTCAGCTCTCAACTCTCAACTTCTTCATGAGCAGTCACGCGGCAGCCGGTCAAATCGACCACCATCACGATCATACCACGGCGACGGGCATTCCGAACAAGAAGCTCCTCTGGTGGGCCTTCCTCGCCTCGGACTGCATGTTCTTCGGGACGCTGATCTCGACGCACCTGGTCTACCGGCTCAACCCGCCCCCGGGCAACGCGGTCCCCACGCAGATCTTCAACATCGAGCTTACGTCTTTCTCGACGTTCATCCTGCTCATGTCCTCGCTGCTCATGGCGCTCGCCGTGAACGCCATCCAGCGCGGCAACGTGAAGAGCACCCGCGTCATGCTCCTCGGCACGATGTTCTTCGGCTGCATCTTCCTCGGCGGCCAGGTCTACGAGTTCACACACTTCGTCTTTGTGAAGAAGATGACGCTCTCGAACAGCATCTTCGGCTCCACCTTCTTCACGCTCACCGGCACCCACGGCACCCACGTCGCCATCGGCGTGCTCCTGCTCGGCATGATGTATGTCCGCACCTTCAAACCCACCTCCGGCAATGGCCTGCTCCGGAACTTCGCCCACCTCGGCGCCGTGTGCGTCACCATGGGTGTGTCGTTCATCTGGTTTGTCCCGGGCATGATCGAGGTGATCTACGGCCTGCCCTTGGGTGAATTCCTCAGCCACCACGCCGTGCCCCTCGCCGTCGGCGTGGCCGCCTTCATCGCCGTGCTCTGGTTCGGTCGGACCTCTGGCACGGTCGAGTTCGGCGAGCAGAACGCCGGAGACGTCGAAGCCATCGGCCTGTACTGGCACTTCGTCGACATCGTCTGGATCATCATCTTTACCGCCGTCTACCTGCTGGAGTACCTCTGATCCAATCGTTCTCGTTCTCCTAATCCTAATCATTCTCTTTTCCCTGTCCTCGATTTCCGTCCCAACCCGAGATTAAGAGAACGATAACGAGAAAGATCTCCCAAATCCTCAGCTCTCCTCCCATGTCCGCTCCCACCACCGCCCCTGCCGACGCCGGCCACCACGAGCCGAGCAAGTTCCACTACTTCATCGCCCTGGCGATGATTCTGGCTGTTATCACCGGCGTTGAGGTCGTGCTGGTCTACATGCCGCTGGCGAAGTGGTTCGTCACCACTGCGCTCTGCGTGCTGTCGGCTTTCAAGTTTCTGTGCGTCATCTTCATTTTCATGCACCTGAAGTGGGACAAGGTGTTCTGCACAATCCTGTTCTTCATCGGCCTCATCCTGGCCGGCGGCACGATGTGGGCCCTGCTCCATCTCTTTGGTGCCGACGCCAGCAAACCTATCAGTTCGATCGTGGGGATGCTGATGTACTGACCAGACTCGCCTGCCTTTCGCAGCCGCGACGCCAGTCGCGGCTTTTTTGTCCGGACTAGACACGAATCTCACCAATTGCCACGAATGCACCGTAGTCCTCGTCAGGATTCCCTTGGTGCAAATTTGTGCAATTCGTGTCTCCTCTGCTTCGATGATCGACTGGACCCACTGGCACAATGAACCCGTCCTGATCGGCGGGCTCATTTTCCTCGGGTGGCTCTATGCCCTCCTGACGGGCCCGCTCCGTTCCAAGCTCTCAGCCCTTGCGCCCCAGAATCGCGATCCCGCGGCCGCGGGACGCGCGAGTTCTGCGGACGCATCCCGGGCAGCGAGCACGCCGCAACAGGACAGCTCCCGGCCCTCAGCTTCGTCCGCAGACCATCCTCAGGTTTCAGGTCTCAGGTCTCAGGTTTCTGATTCCATCCCCTACCCCCGCCACCACGCCATCCGCTTCTACGCTGCGCTCGTCATTTTCTACCTAGCCGTTGGCTCGCCGCTGGACCAGGCGGGCGAACGCTACTTGCTCAGCGCCCACATGCTGCAGCATCAGCTTATCATCTACCCGGCCGCCCTGCTCTTTCTGCTCGGCCTGCCCGACTGGCTGGTGCGAGCGGTCACCGGCCGTCCCGGCTTGCGGCCAACCCTGCGCGTGCTGACCAGCCCTGTTGTGTGCGGCGTGATCTACACCGCCGTCCTGACCGGCTGGCACATCCCGCTGCTTTACGACCTGGCCCTGCAGAACCGCCCGCTCCACATCGCCGAGCATTTCACCATGTTTGGCGCAGCGCTCTTCTATTGGTGGCCGCTTTTCAGTCCTTCGCGCGAGTTTCCCCCGGCCTCGTACGCCACGCAGCTGCTCTACCTGCCCGCCGTGATCATCGGGATGACGCCTGTGTTCGCCTACATCACTTTCTCGCAAGACGTCCTCTACCCCACCTACGAGTACGCTCCACGCATCTCCAGCCTCACCGCAGCCGATGACCAACTGCTCGCTGGCGCCATGATGAAGCTCATCGGGATGAGCGTGGCCGGGATTGCCTTCGCCGTCAGCTTCTACCGCTGGTACAAGAAATCGGAAATGAGATCCTGACTGCGGCCATGAGTCTGGCCGCAGTCGGAGCCTACCGCGCAAACCGGCGGCGATAAAGACTGGTGCCCAATGTCGTCATGGCCCCCGCGAGCATGGCCAAGGTCGAGCCGGTTTCTGGCACCAAAGCGGTGTTGGAAGCGGGCGTGGCCACAGACCAGGTGATGGTGTCCCGGTAGCCGTGTTCACCATTGTAGTAGAGGATTGTCTCGTAGGTAAACGAGGAGGGATAAAACGGCTGGGAAGGCTGCCCGAGGTCGTAGTGGTTCATGAACGGCGGCCCGAAGTCATGGCCGCCATAAGGGGCGATGAAAACGTTGCCGGAGCCGTCAACATTCAACCAGGAACTAAAGAGCTCAATCGCATCAAAAGTCACGCTCGAGGGCCCACTCCCGGGGATATCGGTCAGGGTCAGCGAGAAGTCGGAGTAAATGCTCCCGTTCGCGAAGTAGAAGGGCGCAAGATTTGTACTCGTCGTGAACGTGCCGCTGGCCTGCGTCCCGTGAATCCCGGTCCCTGTGAAAGTAAATTCCACCGATTCGGCCATGGCGCTGCCGCAGAAAAGGAACGTCGCGATGATAAGCAGTGCAGCTCTTGATGTCTTTATAGGTTTCATTTTTGGGGGTGATCGTAGCCTCTATTGCCATATCTTTGCAGCTTGGCGCATGCCACTTAATATCAGCTTCTTGCCATTAATCTATGGGGTATACATTGCAATCAGTTACCCATTTAATTGGTGCCACGTATGACTTGCGTATGCTTCATGCTACCTCAGCTGACGTAATTAGTGTAAGCGGCGCCGACGAAAACTGACACCTCCAATCCCGCTATGGTACAGTAGGACATGAAAAAGGCGCTCGCTTATCGCGAGCGCCAGAAAGCAAAGCGGCTTGAAACCATCAAGCCGTGACGGGTGCGAGCAGGTCGTCGATCGAGTCGCTCTCGACGTTTACGTCGGCAAAGAGCCACGTAGAGAGGTAGCGCTCGCTGCTCGAGGGGATGATCACGACGATCTGCTTGCCCTTGTTCTCGGGCCGCTTGGCCAGCTGGAGTGCCGCCCAGACGGCCGCACCGGACGAGATGCCGATCGGAATGCCATCAAGCTGGTTGACCTGCTTCGAGATCGGACCCGAGTCGGCCTCCTTTACGCGGATGACCTCGTCGTAGATCTTGGTGTTGAGCACGGCGGGGACAAACCCGCCGCCGATGCCCTGCAATTTGTGCGGGCCGGGCGCGCCGCCGGAGAGGACGGGGGACGCATCGGGCTCAAGGGCGATGATTTTGATACCGGGTTTGCGGGCCTTGAGTACCTCGCCGACGCCGGTGATGGTGCCGCCGGTGCCGATGCCCGAAACGACGATGTCCACTTTGCCGTCGGTATCCTTCCAGATCTCTTCGGCCGTGGTCTTGCGATGGATGGCGGGATTGGCCGGGTTGGCGAATTGCTGCAGAATGACCGAGCCGGGAATCCGGGCTTGCAACTCCTCGGCCTTGGCAATGGCGCCTTTCATGCCCTTCGGCCCCTCGGTCAGGACGAGGCGCGCCCCTAGAATCTTGAGCAGCTTGCGACGCTCAGTGCTCATCGTCTCGGGCATGGTGAGGATGAGCTTGAGGCCCTTGGCGGCGGCGACGAAGGCCAGCGCGATGCCGGTGTTGCCGGAGGTCGGCTCGATGAGGACGGTGTCCTTGCTGATCTTGCCGGACTTCAGCGCGTCATCGATCATCGAGAAGCCAATGCGGTCCTTCACGCTCGAGAGCGGGTTGAAGAACTCGAGCTTCAAGAGGATCTCCGCCTGGGCCCCGTGGGCGGCGGCGGTGCGGTTGAGGCGCACGAGCGGCGTGTTGCCGATGGTCTCGGTGATGTCGTTGTATATCTTGGCCATGATTGTCGTGGTTGAGTTTTGCGGGGATTAAATGGTGTAATCGTCGGTGAAGGAATGGGCCTGACGAAGCCGCAAGTTGACCAAGTCGCCGACCTTGAGGTCAAGACCGGCCAGCGTCACACGGGAAGTCTCCACCTCGACTGTCTCGCGTGTCTGCACCTGTTCGAGCGTGAGGCGGGCCTGTGGGCCGGCGGCGTGGATGTAGCGCAGCACGGCGGCGATGCCCGGCTGGTCGGGCGCGTAGGGCACGATCTCGATGTCGTGGGGCCGCACGTAGACCTGGCCCTCCGACTCGAAGGCGATGGACCCGGGCTTGCGGGCGCGGGCCTCTGCCAGCACCTGCGCGCGGAGCACGTTCACATTGCCGAGGAATTGGTAGACGAACGGCGTGGCCGGCCGGTCGTAGACCTCCTGCGGCGTGCCGATCTGCTCGATCTTCGCCTGGTTCATGATGACGACCTCGTCGGCTATCTCCAGCGCCTCCTCCTGGTCGTGGGTCACGAATACGGTGGTGAGGCCGATCTCGTCGTGGAACTGGCGCAGCCAGCGGCGTAGCTCCTTGCGGACCTTGGCGTCGAGCGCACCGAAGGGCTCGTCGAGCAGCAGCACCTCGGGCTCGACGGCGAGCGCCCGGGCCAGGGCGATGCGCTGGCGCTGGCCGCCAGAAAGCTGGTGCGGGTAGCGGCCGCCGAGGTCTGCGAGCTGCACGAGTTTGAGCAGCTTGTGAACGCGGTCAGCGATTTCCGCTTCCGGCGGCCGGTTCTCCCTCCGCACGCGCAGGCCGAAGGCGATGTTCTCGAACACCGACATGTGCTTGAAGAGCGCGTAATGCTGAAAGACGAACCCGACCTTGCGCTTGCCGGCAGGCATCTCGGTCACGTCCTCGCCGTGGAACTGGATGCGCCCGCTGCCCTCGTCGGCGTACTCGAGACCCGCGATGATGCGAAGCAGCGTCGTCTTGCCGGAGCCGGATGGCCCGAGCAGGGCGGTGAGCTGGCCGCTCTTAACTTGCAGGCTCACGTCGTCGAGCGCCGTGTAGGGGCCGAAGGTCTTGCGGATGTTGTCAACCTGAACGCTCATAAAAAATCAAGTCAGCCCCTTTTGCGCCCGCCACTCAACCAGAGTTTTCAGCAGCAGGGTCACCAGGGCGAGCAGGGCCAGCAGGGAGGAGACGGCAAAAGCGGCGACGAAGTTGTATTCGTTGTAGAGGATCTCGATGTGCAGCGGCATGGTGTTGGTCACACCCCGGATGTGGCCGGACACCACCGAAACGGCGCCGAATTCGCCCATGGCGCGAGCGTTGCACAGGATGACACCGTAGAAGAGGCCCCACCTGATGTTGGGCACGGTCACGCGCCAGAAGGTCTGCCAACCGGTGGCGCCGAGAGTGAGCGCGGCGTATTCCTCGTCATTGCCCTGCGCCTGCATGAGCGGGATCAGCTCACGGGCCACGAACGGAAAAGTGACGAAAATCGTCGCGAGCACGATGCCGGGCACGGCGAAGATGATACGGATGTCCTGCGCATTGAGCCACTCGCCGAACCAAGGGTGGTCGCCCGCCCCGAGGTAGGGCCCGAGCCAGCCCTGCAGGCCGAAAACCAGCACGTAAATGAGCCCCGAGATGACGGGCGAAACGGCAAACGGCAGGTCGATGAGCGTGATGAGCAGGCTCTTCCCGCGGAAGTCGAACTTGGCGATGCACCACGCCGCCGCCACGCCGAATACCAGGTTGGCCGGAACCGCGATGGCCGCCGTCAACAGGGTGAGCCGGAGCGCGCTGAGCATGTCCGGGTCGGTGAACGCCGCGAAGAAGGGTCCGAAGCCCTTGCGCAACGCCTCGGTGAAAACCGCCGCCAGTGGCAGTACGAGGAAGCAGCCCACGAACAGCAGTGCTAACGTCATGAACAGCCAGCGCACCCACACGGGATTGCGGATCACCCGCGGCCCGCTGACGCGGATCGGCGCGCGTTTGGTGGAAAGAAAAGGTGGGGCGCTGGCGGACATGTCAGACCCGATAGTAGCGGCGGCTCCACTTCTGGAGCAGATTGATGAGCAACAGCAGAACGAAGGAGGTCACCAGCATGACTACCGCGATGGCGGTCGCCCCACGGTAATCGTATTGCTCGAGCTTGGTGATAATCAGTAGCGGTGTGATCTCGCTGTGCATCGGCATGTTGCCGGCGATGAAGACGACCGAGCCGTATTCCCCGAGGGCGCGGGCAAACGCTAGAGCAAACCCGGTGATCAGCGCCGGCATCAATTCAGGTAAAATAACGCGCGTCATCGTCTGCCACCGGTTGGCCCCGAGGGTCGCCGCCGCCTCTTCCAGCTCTGGCTCCAACTCGGCCAGCACGGGCTGGAGCGTGCGCACCACGAACGGCAGGCCGACAAAAGTCAGGGCGAGAAATATTCCGGCCCGATCAAAGGCGATCGTCTTGCCCAGCCAGCCCTGCCAGTCCACCCAAGGAATCCAGCCGGCCAGCCGGTGCACCGTGCCGACCCAGAGTGGCTCCAGCCACTGTCCGGCCCAGCCATTCTTGGAGTAGATGGCGGCCAGCGCGATGCCCGCCACTGCGGTCGGCAAGGCAAAGGGCAGGTCCACCAGCGCATCCACCACCCGCCGGCCGGGAAAAGTGTAGCGCACCAGCACCCAGGCCAGGATGCCGCCAAACACACCGTTCACCAGCGCGGCCAACAGCGAGATGCCGAAACTCACCCGGTAGGAGGCCAGGACTCGCGGCGAGGCCACCGCCGTTAGAAAGTCGGCCCAGCTCAGACCGGCGGCTTTGATGAAGGCCGCCCCCAGCGGGATGAGCACGATCAACCCCAGGTACGCCAGCGTGAAGCCCAGCGACAGACCGAAGCCGGGCAGGACGCGGCGGGAGAAGCGGGGCAGACTGATGGCAGCGATGCTCAAAGTTAGTTTCTTAGGCGATGAATCCCCGGTATTCGGCCAGAACCAAATGCATTGGGCAACAGCTAGGTTCCGCTCCCTGTGTCATCAGCCGAACCACCACCCCGGCGGATGGCAGCAGTCGCTCATGATTTAAGCGTGTTAGAATCATGGCGGTTCAGAGGTGCTGGCCGTAAGCCAATAGGCTCCGGCACCGGATGATGAATCGTTTCAGGATCGAGACCACGGCTTCACAGTAGAACTCCGGCCGCCAGTCGCCCGGGGCAGAACGCTCCGCGAGGCCGTAAAGCGTGGAAAGCTGTTCGCCGAGGGCAGCAGACAGCGAGAGGGACGAGGCAGGCGACTGGGCCCGGGCGACCGTCCCGGAACGGGAGGAGAAAGGGATGCTCATGAGAGTCGTCATGGAGTAAAGGGATCCGCCGCGCGCGTGCGCGCCGTCGCCCGGTAGCGGACGCGGCGCAGCGGATATCGTTAATGATTCAGGTAAGAATAAGGAGGGTTGTCATCGCGAGGTCCGCAGCAGCGGACCGTGGCGATCCAGCTGGATTGCTTCGTCGGCCCGGCGGCCGGGCTGACTCGCAACGACTGCGGGGGATGCTTATTTCGCGTAGATCTGGTCGAAGGTACCGCCGTCGGCGAAGTGGGTTTTCTGCGCCTTGGCCCAGCCGCCGAAGGCCTCGTCGATCGTGAATAGTTTCAACTGGGCGAAGTTGGCGGTATACTTCGCGGCGATGGCCTGGTTGCGGGGGCGGTAGTAATTCCGTGCCGCGATCTCCTGGCCCTCGTCCGTGTAGAGATAGTCCAGGTAGGCCTTGGCGACCTCGGCGGTGCCCTTCTTGCGCACGACCTTGTCCACGACACTGACCGTCGGCTCGGCCAGGATGCTGATGGATGGCACCACGATCTCGAACTTGTCGGCGCCGAATTCCTTGATGGCGAGGAACGCCTCATTCTCCCACGAGATCGACACGTCGCCGATGCCGCGCTGGACAAAGGTCGTGGTGGAACCGCGCGCGCCGGAGTCGAGCACCGGCACGTTCTTGAAGAGCTTTGCGATGAATTCCTTCGCGGCGTCATCGCTGCCGAGCTTGCGCTTCGCGTATTCCCAAGCGGCGAGGTAATTCCAGCGCGCGCCGCCGGAAGTCTTGGGGTTCGGCGTGATGACCGCGACACCCAGCTTCACGAGGTCGTCCCAATCCTTGATGCCCTTCGGGTTCCCCTTGCGGACGAGAAAGACGATCGTGCTGGTGTAAGGCGCAGAGTTGTCGGGCAGGCGCTTCTGCCAATCTGGCGGGATGAGTCTGGCGACGGCGGCGAGCGCATCCACGTCGGCGGCGAGCGCGAGGGTGACCACGTCGGCCGGCAGGCCATCAATTACGCCGCGAGCCTGCTTGCCCGAGCCGCCGTGCGACTGCTTGACGACGACATTGTCGCCGGTCTTCGCCTTCCAGTGGGCGGCGAAGGCCTTGTTGAAGTCGACGTAGAGCTCGCGCGTCGGGTCGTAGGACACGTTGAGCAGCTCGATGGACTTGGCGTGGGCTCCCGCGGCCAGCGCGAGGGCGACGGCGGTGAAAAGAAGTGATTTGAATTTCATGGCGTTGGATTTCCCTGGTTAGAACGAGATTTGGAAACGGGTGATGACCGACTTCTCATCCTGCCGAATCACGGCGTTGGTGAGAGCGGCGGGCGCGCCGGGGGCGGCGCCGAACTTCGTTTGGTAGTAGTCAAAGGTGAAGCGGACGGTTTTGCTCAAGTACCAGTTGAGGCCGACGCCGAACGAGGTAGCCTCACCGGCGCTCGCAGCGGGCGACGCGTAGAGCGGGAATGCCGCGTCGTCGACCTTCAGTTTGGCGTAGCGGGCGGCGAGTTCGAAGGCGCCCCAAGTGCCCTTCGAAAGGTCGAAGTTGTTTGCCGGCACGACGCCGGCGTAGGATGAGTTCTCTCCGGTCAGCACGTAGCCGGCGGCCAGCTGCCAGGCCTTGTTCTGCAGCTCGGTCAGCTTGCCGGCCGCGCTGGTGCGGACGTTGACCGCGGACACGACGTATTCACTCAACAGTCCGAAGGAGCCGGTGCGGTAATCGAGCTGGGGCGAGACGCGCCAGTTCGGGCCGTCGGTGCTCGTGGTCGCCAGATAGGAGTAGAATGTCTGCTGGCCGTCGGTCCGGTAGCCGCCGGTGCGGCCGGCCGCGGTCTTTTCCCGGCCGTAGGTGCCGGAGACGCCGAAGGAGAGGCCCTGCGTGAACGAGCCCGCGTCATCCTTGAACGGACTGGCCCAGAGCCGGCCCACGAGGTCCTTCTCGTTGTCAAAATCGCTGTTGGTGGTCTGAGCGCCGTCGGCCCCGCCGCCGACGATGCCGGCGGTGTAGTTCAGCTTGCCGCCGAGCACATCGCCCGAAACGAGCACCCCGAGGTCGCGGTTGGGCACGAGGTTGGTGACGATGGAGCGCTCGTCGAAGAATGTCCACGAGTCGGACTGCAGCAGCTCGAGACCGACCGGGGACTTGAACCGGCCGAACTTGAACTGCAACGCCGGTGTCACGGTCCAGTTGAGGTTGGCGTCCACGATCGCGGGGCTGCCGCCGCCAAACTCGGGCACGACCTGGAACGAGAAGTTCTGGGCGAACGTGCCCTCCGAGATGATGCGCGCGCGACGTAGAATGAAGGAATTGTTCGCCAGAACGTTGCCGTCATTGAGGAAAAGACGGGAGTCGAGCTGGACGAGCCCGCGCAGCTTGATGGAGTTCGCCCCGTCGGCCGAGGCCAGGGTGTAGCCTTTGTCACTGATCGTGACCTTGGGCGTGGCGGGCGCCGCGGCGGCGGCGGCCTCGTCCTTGATCTCTTGTTTGCGTTCGAGCACGAGTAGTTTCTGTTCGAGGGCGTGGAGCTGGTCGCGGAGTTGCGTCAGCTCGTCAGCCTGGATTACGGGTGTGAGCGCCAGCAGCGCGGTCAGCGCGGGCGCGAATTGGCGGAAGGATTTGTTCCTCATGGGATGATGTCTTTTTGGTCTTCATGGGAACTTCCCGAGGTCGGGTCAGTTGCTTGGTTGGATGTCTGTTTGTGAATCGCCTCCGCCGGTGGGCGGTGGGCGGTTAAGATCAAAGGGCGGCGCTGTCCTGGCTGTTGGCGGAGGGCGAGTAGATGCGGGTTTTCTCCGTGCGCTCGATTTGGGTCACGCGGCCGTCGTGGACGACGAGCTGGACGACACCATAGCGCAGGGTCTCGACCTTGTTTTGGACAACGCGCAGCCACTCTGGTGCGGCGTCAGATTTGGATGGATGGATGGCTTCGCTCATATGGCGTAATCTCCTAAAAGTTGATGAATGACGCCCTCCGTGGGGCTGGTCATCGCGGTCCGGGACTTGGAAACTTTGGTTTTGGTGCGCGGGGAAACAGGCTTCTCCGTGCTGAAAGGGAGTGGTCGGCCGCTGGTGGCCAGCTTACGAGTTGTGACCTCAACAACGTCGGCGAGGGTGTAGCGGTCGAGGATGGCGGCGATGGCGTTGCGCACATCGAGCATCAGCATACGCAAGCCGCAGTGCGCCTCGTCCGGGCAATTGCAGGGCTCGTAGGCCGTCTGGCTGACGCAACCGATGGGTGCCAGCGGCCCGTCGATCAAGCGGACTACACTCCCAATGGTGATCTGGGCGGCGGGTTTGCCGAGGCGGTAGCCGCCGTGTTTGCCGCGTACACTCTGCACGTAACCGGCCTCACGCATCTGCTGCATCACCTGCTCCAAGAACTTGACGGGTATGTCCTCCGCGTTCGCCAGCTCAGTCACGCGCACGAGGCTTCGGCCCACCTTGGCGGCGATGCCAAGGTTGATCAGGGAACGAAGGGCGTATTCGCCGCGTTTGGAAAGTTTCATAGGCCAGTTATCTAATCTACATTAATTTAGTAGGATTTATAGCAAGCTCTATTTGAGGCATTTGTCGTATATCTTAGCGGGGGTAATGCCCTATGCGGTAAGAAGAGGTAAACACGAGTCTGTCTCGAATCCGTCATTCTGAGCAACGCGAAGTATCCAAGCTCAGGATGCTACTTATACCAGTTACCAGTTGTTTTGAGTCTTTCTAGCAGCCTGTCGGACTTCGCCGGAGAGAGTTTAATATTTGGCATAAAAGCGGCAGCACAGCGGCATGGCCACACGTTATGTGAACATTGATCGGGATACCGCGTTGCTCCTACCCCCGGACATGCGGGAGTGGGTGGGC
>JANYDW010000042.1 GCA_025363455.1 Oleiharenicola sp.
CACACCGAGAAAACGCCGCCAAAGCGTGCGGACCGCGCCGAAACCGACGCGAAAACCAGGCGCGCAGCTCGCGCTCGCGGCCCCAAAACTCCCGGCGGAGCACTAGAAGCTCAAATCGGGCGGTTTTTCAGCAGCCTGTTAGGTGAATCAAGCCGCCATGCAGGAACATGCTGGTCACGAGGCGCCATATCTGGCCGTCCCGTACTGCCGGTCCGTAGTTCCCGCCTAAGGAAACAAGGTCTTTGCTATTAAAGGAAATAAAACCCAACCCAGCAAGAACCATGGCCGCAAAAACAAGGATATTGAGGTCGAGCAGAATGGGTGTGGCAATGGCACCACGGCGCGGAAGAAAGATGGCGAATGTTTCATCAAGGGCATTGCCGGAGATATTCCTTCCGCTCAGGACACTGGCCATCCCCACCTCATCAAGAGGTGCGACCAGTACCATAATCAACCAGACAACGGCGCCGATTGCGAAGCTCCCGAGGATCCAGGGCGCCTTGTTGCCATTCCGTTCGGCGAAATCTTCCTGATGGGCTACGAGCACCGTCATGGGTATGTCGGGTTGATGGTAGGTGCTTTTTGCAATCGCTGCTTGGAATCCCCTTTGCCCGTCGCCATAGTGCGCCCTTTCGAGGTAGCTGAAAGGGCGCAGGTCCGATTGATTATACTGGGTCATGAATGACTCAATGATGGCACGGATTTGCGCGTGACGTTGGTCGTCGGTTATTCGGCTACTGATTTGTTGCTTGTAGACGGTACCCAGCCAAACCCCTGCGGTCCACGTAGCGGGACTTCCCGGATCTGTCAGTGGACAGGTCAGGAAGATGGACACGTTTAGGTATTCATTGTGCTTTCCCGCATAAGCTACGGTGGTTTCAGTCGACGTATTGGCTTTGTCAGGAAAAACGTCCCGTACCGCGTAATACTTGGTCCGGGGGGAATGGCTGATCAGGCTGATCCGCTGCAGATGGGTGAGCTCTCCCGTGGCGGTTGTGAGATAATTTTGGCTCACGATCGTTGGGGCGGTAATGGCCCACGCTGCTACGAACTGGAACAAAAAAGGGAGATTGCCCTTACCCCCGGTCAAACGCAACGCCTTGAGCCGCGGCCGCAGCCAAACAAGAATGGGGATCCAAGGAACACCGCAGGGGATCCAAAAATTTATCACGTCCTCATCCAACACGAACAGTTTAGCTTGGGTGAAAACGAACCAGTTGATGAGAGAATATCCGGCCACACAACCCACAGCTATCAGCAGAAATGGCAGGTAGATTACACGGAGTTTGCTCTGGAGAGCGTGCATTAACCAGGTGGGTGATGGGGTAATTTGGTAGCCCGCCTGACTGCATTACCTAAACTGAATTGGTGCGAGTGCCGGGAGTCGAACCCGGATCATCAGCTTCGGAGGCGGATACACTATCCATTGTGCTACACTCGCAAGTAACCAGACGGGGAGCTTTCGCGGGTGGCGGGGGTTTTCAAGCAGCTTTTGTGACTACCAACCCGTTCCCGATCGATCCAGGTTTTCGCCACGAAGAGGCACGAAAACAGTCTGTCCGGTGATTACGTCTTCTGCGCGCCTATAGGCGCCTTGAGATTCTGCCCTGCGGTCGGGTCTTTTGTGCCTTTTTGTGGCAATACCTGCCTTGGTGCATTGGTCAGGCACCACAAAGAACTAGGCGGGATCGTCGGCCTTCGCACGAGGCTACGGCCCGACAAGGCGATCCCGCTGTACAGAAAGACAAGGCCCGCAGGGACGCGGGCGCTCCGAGGGATCGAGCTCAATGCGCCACGTGGACGACCTTGGTCATCGGCTGGCCGATTTCCTTGAGGAGGTCTTGGAACCAGGGCTGGGTGACGTCGAAGGCCTTGCCGCCCTTGATGCGGGGGAATTCGATCGCGCGAAGCTCATTGCCGCGTTCCTCGTCGTGGCCGATGAGGCCGGAGATGCCGGCGCGGGCGCTCTCGATCGCTTTCAAGACGCACGTGTCGATGAGCTGGAAGTCCTCGGCGTTGGCGGGCGCGGAGCGGGCGAAATAACCGCTCTTCTGCACGAGGGTCTTCTCGGCGCCGATGAGCGACGCGAAACGCTCGGCGAACCACTTGCCGGGGTTGATGGTGTCGAGGCGGACGTGCCCGAAGGCATCGCGAGCGACCTCCATGCCGCTGTCAGTGAGTTCCTTGACGATGCTGTCGAGACCGGCGCCCTCGCTGATGAAGAGGTTCACGTTGCCCTGGGTCTCCATGACCGCCTTGAGGCGCTTCGCCTCGGCGTCGATGTCGAGGGCCATCTCGGGGAGGTAGATCGCGTGAACGGAGTAGCGGGCCTTGGTGACGCCGAGGCCGGGGACCCAGGACTGCTTGGCCAGGCTCTTTTGGTATTCGCGGGCGGTGGCAGCGGTGAGCCAGCCGCAGTTGCGGCCCATGACCTCGTGGACGATGAGCATGCTGGCGCTGGCGCCGAGCTCGGTGACGACGTTGGAGAAAAACTTCGCGCCCTGTTCGGCGGCGGTGACAGCACCGAGGCTCTGGCGGATCGGAATGATGTCGTTGTCGATCGTCTTGGGCAGGCCGATGACCTTGAGCGAATAGTTGTGCTTCTCGAGGTAGGCGGCGAGGTCGGCGGCGGTGGTGTTGGTGTCGTCACCCCCGACGGTGTGGAGAATGTCGATGCCGTCCTTCTGGAGCTGCTCGGCGGCGACGGCGAGGGGTGTCTGGCCTTCCTTGATCAGGCCGCGCTTGAGAGCGTCTTTGACGTTGGTGAGTTTGACGCGGCTGTTGCCGATGACGCTGCCGCCGTAGTTCTTGAGGACGGCGGCCTGGGCGCGGACCTCGGGCGTGACCATGTAGCTCTGGCCGAGGAGGAGACCCTTGTAGCCGGAACGATAGCAGATGATGTCCCAGTCGGGGCACTGCTTGGTGTAGTGCAGGATCAGCTGGCCGACGGCAGCGCTGAGGCAGGGGGCGTGTCCGCCGGCGGTAAGGATGGCTACTTTTTTCTTGGTACTCATGGAGGAAAAGTGAGCAATGAACGTGCCACGGGCGGGTGGGCGGAGGCAATCGCGATTAGTTTCAGGGGGTAGGGCGCGACCGCTGGGCGCGCCGTTCGTTATTCGCGGCGGGCCCAGCGGTCCCGCCCTACCGACCGAGCCTCACTTCGCCGACTTCATCTGCCGATGGACGAAGAACCAGTAGATCACACCGAGGACGGCGAGGATGCCCGCGCCCCAGATTGTGATTGAGTGGAGCTCGCCATTCATGAGGGCTTGGTCCTGCCCCGCCTTGATGCCGAGCCAGCAGAGCACGCCACACCAGAGGGAGGACCCCACGACGGTCCAGAGGGAGAATTTCAAATAGTTCATCTGCACGATGCCGGCGGGGATGCCGATGAGGTGGCGGACGACTGGCAGCAGGCGCGAGGCGAAGATCCCGAAGTTGCCATAGGCGGCAGCCCAGCGCTCGGCGGCGGCGACTTTCTCGGGCGAGACGCGGAAGTATTTGCCATATTTCAGGATCAGCGGCCGGCCGGCCCAGCGGGCGACCCAGTACATGGTGGTGGCGCCCAACCAGGAACCGAGCGCGCCGGCGAGCACGATGCCCAGGATGCTCATGTTGCCCTTGGTGTAGGCCAGGTGCGCGGCAGGCGGGATGATCAGTTCACTCGGTAACGGCAGGAACGTGCTCTCGACGAACATGAGCAGCACGATGAGGGCGTAGCCGCCGGTCTCGAGCGACCGTAGATACCAGTCGATGAGTTCCTTGAACAGGTCGTGCATAAACAAAAAGGGCGGGCGCGATGAAACGCCCGCCGGAGGAAAATCAACCAATTAAACGTCGGCCTTGGTCTTGCGCAGGCCTTGGACGCGGTCGCCCGGCTTCCATTGGCCGCGCTTCTTGAGCAGGGCTACGCGCTCGAAGCGCTTCAGGACATTGCGTTTCTGGACAATACCGCCGCCGGCGGGTTTGAGACTGGGATGCTGGGACATAAAGGGAGTTGGGCTTAAGGTGATTTTGTCTGCTGGAAGGGTAGGGAAGTAGAGTTCGCCATAGCCCATGACAAGTACTTTTCGCTCACGTTTTCCGTGCTGACCTCGATCCACTGGGGCACTGCGTGGGGATGATGGTTGTGGACCCAGGCACTGAGGGAGGAAGCATTGGCCGGCAAGTATTTGAACCAGATGCGATATTCCTCGGCCTGCTCGAGTTTCCCTTCCCAATGATAGAAAGAAACGGCGGGTCCGTCCACTTGGGCACAGGCCGCCAAGCGAGCCTCGACTGCGCCTTTGGCCAGACCCTCGGCGTCAGAGCGTTTGGCGGTGGTTGTCCAAGCCACGAGCATGGAGGAGTTTCATCGGGCTCACTCCAGATGTCAAAGACCCACTTGGTGGTCACGATTTCCAAATCGGCGACACGAATTGCAACCAGTCGCCGGTACTGGCAGCCTCAAACTTGAAATGAATCACGGCCATCACTTTTGATTTCCGCGATTGCGGTTGCTGAGTTGGTTGACTCGAACCGCGCTGCAAATGCCGTGACATCCATAGAGTTCGTTGCCGAGCACCCGGCAATTCGCACGGTTGCCTTGAGACTCGCACGGACTCCAACCTTGGCAGCAATCCTTTTCCCGGGCTATCTTCTGCAATAGTTGCGGAGAAAACGTCGATAAATCTTACTAAATTGGTTATTTAAAAAGACAGGTTAAACCATTAATGCTATTATAAGTCATTTAATAATAAGCAATAGGATCTTTATGCAAAAGTGTGGCACGAGAAATGGTAACATATATTTGCTCAAACGAACTTAGAACCAACCACTATGAAACTCAAGATTCTAGCTCTCGCTCTTACCCTCTGCACGGCCATGTCCACCCGCGCGGATGTCGTGGCTACCTTCCCGGAAGTTAACTATTCCAGTGGCACGTCGTATCCCTCGCCGATGTTTGTCGTCGGGACAGACGTCTTCGGTCCGATTTCGGCCGTCAACGCAACACTTTCCGGTGTTTTTGGATCGACCTCCAGTTTTTACGGCAGCAGTGCGGAATTCGAGCTCTACATCAACAATATCCTCGTGGGCAGCACCTATGATGTTTCCCCTGATCCGTATAATAACGTCGTTGCTTTCAGTTTTGCCCTTTCGGCGGCGGCGGTGAGCTCTCTGAATTCTGGCTCGGCCACCTTTGGAGTCGTTCAGACCACCAACTACGTCATTCGCTTGAGCGACACCACTCTGACCATTGAGACTGCCGTTCCCGAGGGTGGCTCCACCCTTGCGGCGCTAGGACTGGTGATGTGTGGCCTGGTGGCCGTGCGTCGCAAGCAGCTCGCGGCTTGATATCGAGATACCAAGTTGAATTGCCCAGCCCCGCCTACACGGCGGGGCTTTTTTTATGGCCCGTCCTAGTCGCCCGCCGCCTATTTCTAGAAAGGCAATCCAGAGCGATTTGAAGTAGCTGCCAAACAGCGGTGTCCCGCGGTTGGCGGGGTGCCGCCAGCCCAGCGACGAAGCTCTGTAGAGTGCCAAGCTCCTCCCTTAATTAGCCCTTGACGCTCCAGAGGCCAAACGTAGGTGTTTCCCTTCCATTTTTACCACCGATGAGAGACGAATACATCCGCGAAGCCCAGAAAGTCATCCAGGATCCGAACATCCTGATCAACGTCGTCTCCCGGCGCGTGAAGCAGCTGCGTCGCGGCAGCCGTCCGCTCGTGGAGTCACTCGAGAAGCTGAGTCCCGAGGACATCGCCTTGCGTGAGATAGTCGAGGGCAAGATCAGCTACGAGCTGCACACGGCCTGAGCCGGCCAAGCCTGTTGAGGTCAACGCGCTCCACCCATAATATCTTCCGCGAAGCGAGGCCCCGGCCTCGCTTCTTTTGTTTGCCGCCAAAAGTACCCCGACCAATGTTCCTGTCCTTAGTTTGTCATCGCGAGGCCCGCAGTGGCGGGCCGTGGCGATCGAGCCATTTCGACAAGCTCAAGGTCCCGAGCCTGTCGTGGGACTGGATTGCTTCGTCGCTTCGCTCCTCGCAATGACAGGTTAAGAAAGCATAGTCCCGCTGATGGCCGCCCAGTCGAAAGATACTTCCCGCTATACCGAGATGCGCAATTCCAAGGCGCTGCGGGACTATTTCATCCACGACAAGTTCGAGGCGGGAGTGAAGTTGTCCGGTTCCGAGGTGAAGTCCATCCGGGCGGGCAAGGCGCAGATTACCGACGCCTTTGCCCGGGTCGAGAAGGACGAGGTGTGGCTCTATGGCGCCTACATCGAGGAATATTCGTACGCAGGTCTTTCCCAGCACGCCCCCCGCCGCCCGCGGAAGCTGCTCCTGCACGCCAGCGAGATCCGCAAGCTCACCTCGGAGGTCGAGACCGCCGGCCGCACGATCGTGGCCCTGCGCATGTATTTCAAGGAGGCGCTCGTGAAGGTTGAGATTGCCACCGCGTCCGGCAAGAAGCAGTTCGACAAGCGCGAAGACCTCAAGAAACGCGAACAAAACCTCGAAGCCCGTCGCGCCCTTCGCTCCTCCCGATGAAGCCCCGTCTCTCCCGTTCCCGTCGCCTCCCTCGCGAGGTCACCATCCGCGTCCCCGGCAGCACCTCCAATTGCGGTGCCGGCTTTGATTCGCTCGGCATGGCCCTCAGCATCTACAACGACGTCACCCTGACCCGGGGCGACTGGCGCGGCGCGCAGCCCGCCGCTCCCAGCGACAGCCACGGCCTGGACATGGCCGACGAGGCGGCGCAACTGTTCTTCGTCCGCGTCGGCGTGGAGGAAATCGGTTACACCCTGGCCATCCGCGGCGACGTGCCGATGTCGCGGGGACTCGGCTCCAGCGTGACTTTGCGGGCCGGAGTCGTCGCCGCCTTGAATGAGTTGACCGGAGCGAAACTCACCAAGGACGACCTCTGCTCGCTTGTCACCCAGCTCGAGGGCCATCCCGACAACGCCACCCCGGCCGTCATCGGCGGATTCTGCGTGGCGCGCTGCGATGCGCACACGGGCGAACTGCTCGGGGTGCTGCGCAAGCCCATCGGTCGCGACCTTTGCTTTGTCGTCGTCTCGCCCGACCAGGAACTGGAGACCAAGAAGGCCCGCGGTATTTTGCCGAAGGAGCTGCCGTATTTCGATGCGATCAAGAGCGTGAACAGCGCAACCTATGTCGTCGCAGCTTTCCTCTCCGGCGAATACGACCGGTTGCGCCACGCGGTGAAGGATTTCCTCCACGAGCCTTACCGGTTGCCGTTGATCCCCGGCGCGAAGCCCGCGATTGAGGCCGGCGTGGCGGCGGGCGCGTTGACCGGCTGGCTGAGCGGCAGCGGCTCGAGCGTGTTGTGCGTCACCCGGCCGAAGCTGGCGGCCAAGGTGGGCCGGGCGATGGCCGCGGCATTCGCGGCGCACAAGCTCCCCTCAACCATTCACCTGCTGCACGCCGACAACGGCGGCCTACTTGTAAGTAAACGGGTTTTTTGAGACGATGACCTTGGGCGGATTTGCATCCGGCCAATACTTGACGACCTCCTCGGCGAGCACCGTCCACTTGAAGGGTTTGCGGACGACTGCCTTAAGCGACGGCACCGCGGCGAGCTCGCGCGGCGTGAAGGACATGTTGTAGGCCGTGATCATGACCGCCGGAATCGACGGGTTGACCTTTTGCACCTCAGCGACGAACTGCAATCCGTTGATGTCGGGCATCTGGAAGTCAGTGATGATCATGCCGACATTGAGCGTGGGTAGCGCGCGGAGCGCGTCGGCCGGCTTGGTGAAGCCGTGGACCGGACACTCCAGATGGTCGCTGAGCAACTGCTGGAGCAAGTCGATGTAGGAAAATTCATCGTCGACGAGGAGGACAATTTTTCCGCTGTTCTTTGAGGGTGAAATGGACATGCGGTGATAGCGTGCCGGGCCCGGGCAACGCGATCTTTCTAGGGGATTACGGCTTGCCGTAAAGCGGATTAAGTCATCCAAGGGCGCATGCTGCACGTGGTGCTCTTCCAGCCGCAGATCCCGCAAAACACCGGCAACATCGGCCGGATGTGTGCGGTGACCCGTTCCCGGCTGCACCTGATTCATCCGCTGGGCTTCGAAGTGACGGACAAAAACCTTAAGCGGGCCGGCATGGATTACTGGTTCTCGCTCGATGTGCACCATCATGAGGACTGGGCGGCGTTCAAGGCCAGCGCAGCGGCGCCCCGGCGGTTGTGGCTATTCACGACCCATGCGACTCGAGGCTTCTGGGACGTGCGCTATACCGACGGCGACGGCCTGGTCTTTGGCAACGAGGAGGCGGGGGCGCCGGAGTGGCTGCATAAGGAACTGGCGGATACCCAACGGGTGAAGATTCCCCATGCTAATGGGGAGCTCCGTTCACTGAATCTCTCGACCGCCGCCGGCATCGCGACCTACGAAGCGCTCCGGCAGGTGGGGCTGCCGGGGTGAGTGTCACTGGCCACCCTGCGAAATTCACAATACTTACCGAAGCGTCATCCTGAGCGGAGCGAAGGACCCAAGCGGTCAACATGCGCTCCCTGCAACGGCTCGGATCCTTCACTCCGTTCAGGATGACGGAAGGGGGAAATCAGGGCCTCGCGGGACTGATAGTCCCGCCTCCATGAATCACTTCGCGGCCTTCAGCGCCTGGGCAACGTTGGCCGGGACGAAGTGATTCACGTCCCCGCCCAGCTTGGCGATCTGCTTGACCAGCGTGGAGCTGGTGTAGCTGTAGGCCTCGTTTGGCATGACGAAGATGGTCTCCACCTTGGGCTCAAGGTGACGGTTCATGAGCGCCATGTTGAACTCGAACTCGAAATCGGAGAGCGCGCGCAGGCCGCGGATGATGGCATTGGCCTTCTTCTTGCGGGCAAACTCGACGAGCAGGCCGTCAAAGCTGACGACCTCGACGTTGGCCAGCCGGGCCACGTTCGTCTGGATAAAGCTGACGCGCTGCTCGGCGGAGAACAGGGCGGTTTTGGTCGTGCTCAGCGCCACCGCTACGGTCACGCGGTCAAACAAGCGCGAGGCGCGCTCAAGGACGTCGAGGTGGCCATTGGTGACGGGGTCGAAGGTACCGGGGTAGATGCAGTGCTTCATCTGGACGAAAGCAGGATTGCCGGGCGTCCCGGAATGGCGAGCAGGTTTTGTGTCAAAACCGAGTGGCTCGACTGTTGGGGGGATACAAATGTCTACTCGGCAAAAACGAAGCCACTACACACCCCGCCCTGAAGGGCACCCCTCTTCATAGAGGAGATTTTCGCCATCATGGGATTGGGTCCCCTCTATCAAAAGGGGTGGTGCGAGAGCGCCGGGGTGTGTCGCCTTGATGGACATTTTTCGGAGACCCCAACAATCCCGGGATTGCCAACGCCGGGGCGGCGCGCTCGACTCGCGACATGCGTTTCACCATCGCCAACTGGATGACCGTCTCCCGGATACCGGCGATGTTCGTCATTGTCTGGCTGATGAACCGTGAATTTCACTGGGCGGCGACGATTGCGTTCTGGCTGTTCATCGCGGCGGCGCTGACGGACTGGTTCGACGGGATGGTGGCTCGGGCGCGTGGGGAGGTGTCATCGTTTGGCCGGTTCATGGACGCGGTGGTCGACAAGGTGATGGTCATCGGCCTGATGATCGCGCTCGTGGTCGGAGACTATTTCATGGGCCACGAGGTTCTGGCGATGAACCTGCTGCTCTGCATCCTCGGGCGCGAGTTTGCCGTGTCGGGCATGCGCATGGCGGCGGCGGTGAAAGGCATCACCATCGAGGCCGACCAAGGGGGCAAGGTAAAGACCTTCATCCAACTCAATGCCATCGGCTGGCTGATGGGCGCGCGGATGTTCAGTCAGGATTTCAACGATCTTTTCGGCACCGATCGCCTGATCATCGAGGTGATCCACTGGCTGGGCTTGGGGCTGTTTGCGCTCTCGGCCGTGCTGACGATCACCTCGGGCGTCTCGTACTTCCGGCGCCACGGCCATGTGGTGCTGGAGTGACCATGGCTTTGTCGGATCCACGCTGGCCGCGGATTTTTTCCACCCGGTTCGTATGTACGATCGCGACCCTGGGTCCGCTGGGTTCCCGCCTGCCGGCTCCGGGCACTTGGGGCTCGCTCGCGGGGGTGCTTTATTTCTGCCTGTTTTTCCGGCAAGCGCGTTGGGAGGTCAGCTTTGCCTGGACTGTGTTGCTGGGCTATGGGGCGGTCGCCTTCTGCGGCGACGCGGCGCGGCGGATGGGCAAGACCGACCCGGGAGAGATCAATCTCGACGAATTCATCGTCATGCCGCTTGTGTTCCTGGGCTGGCGAGCTGGTGGGCTGGCTGACTGGCCGGCTTGGGCGGTGCTGGTGACCGGGTTCGGTCTTTTCCGGTTGTTCGATATCGCCAAGCCGCTGGGGATCGCCCGGCTGCAGCGCTGGCCGGGCGGGTGGGGTATCGTGATCGATGACGTGGCCGCGGCCTTGGCGGCTTGTGGGACCCTCCACCTCGTCGGTTGGCTGTGGACGTGGCGGTAGGCTAAAGCGATTTTACGCGGGTGGGAGGGGCTTTACGCCCCGACGTGGCGCGACCTTTCGTGTGTCGTGTCAGGGCGTAAAGCCCCTCCTACATTCCGGCAGCGGAAACAAGGCAGATTTCGAGCTGTTTACTAAGGCTTCGTTCCGGTCGCGGTCTTGCGGCGCATGGAGTCCATCACCTGCCGAAACGTGATTTCGGCGCGCTCCTTGTTGGAGATGCTCATTTCACTCCCGTCGGGGCCCCACGAGGCGCGGAGGCCGAGGCCGACGATCCACTGGGTCTTGTAATTGAAAGTGTATTTCTTCGGCACGTACCAGAGGAGACTGGGCCGGAGGTAGAAGAAATGCTCGGTGGAGTCGCCCAGGCCGGCAGTGGTGGCGTAGGTCGCGGCGAAGGTCCACTTGAACTGGCCCAGATCGTAGATGGCGCCGGCGGTGACATTGGCGGAATCGTCTCGCGGCTGGTTGCGGACAGGCGTGCCGGCGATGGTGCTGTCGGAGACGAGATCGAGGCCCGCACCGGAAAAGGTCGTGAGCTTGGCGTTGTGCTCGGATTGGTGCTGCACCAGAAAGCCGGGGGCGAAGTGATTGAGCCCGTCGGTCAGGTCCCTGGGTGGATGCCCGACGGGGTTCTCGACGTTGAGGAATACGCTAGTCTCGTAGTTGGAACTGGGCCACTGCCGGAAGATGTACTTGGTGCCAAGGCGGACCTGGCCGACGCCATAGCCGTCAGCATTGCTGCCGCCCAGGCCGTGAGCGCCGTATACGGTCGCCTCCGGGTTGATCTCAAAGTGGTCATTGAGCGCCCAGCGCAAGCCGCCGTCCAGCCGCAGATAGTCATGGCGGACGAAGTCACCCAGATGCGGGTGCAAGACCAGCTTGATCGTTCCCGGGGGGTCGATGTTGGGCAGATCAAAGTCAAACAGCCCGCGTATGCGGGTGAAGAACGGCTGCGGTTCCGGCGCGTTTGTGAGGTTGCCGGCCGGGGCGGTCTGGGCCCAGGTCAACGGGCTGGCCAGGGCGCACAGGATATACATGAAAACTTGGCGCATGGTTTTACGGCAGGATTTGAAGGTGCTCCAAGGGGAGCCGAACGAGCAGCCCCTGCTGGAGAACGTCCACTGACACGACAATTCCCCGCGGGTTCGCCGGGTCGTCCACGTAGCCTTCCAGCCCGTGGAGCGGCCCGCCGAGGACACGAACATGACGACCTTTCGTCATCAGCGGATGCACGGCCGCCTCAAGGCCGGACGAGCAGATGGCCTTCACATCCTCGAGCTGCCGCAGGAAGACGGGCTCATTTTCCACGGGCAGCGCGCGGACCAGGAGGTCCTGCTGGTAGACGCGGGCCTTGCGTTCGGGTTCGATGCGGGCGAACACATAGCCAGCGAACAAAGGCTTGGTGAAGGTTTTCTTCTGCAGGCCGTAGCGCCGCACGCTCTGGATGAGGGGCAGGTAGTGCGCGAAGGCCTCCCGCTGCATCAGGACGTCGAATTTCTTTTCGCAGCGCGGTTTGGTGTGGCAGACGAACCAGCGCGGCTCGGCGAAATCGGGCAAGTACTGGCCCATGGGTCAGAGTTTGGCCAGGCGGCGCAGGGCCTCGACGTAGCCGGGGAAGCCCTGGCCACTGATCATCCCGACGCAGGCGCCGGCCGTCATGGAATGGCGGCGGAATTTCTCGCGCTTCTTGATGTCGGAGATGTGCACCTCAATGGCGGGGAGCCCCGTGCTCTTGAGCGCATCGTGCAGGGCGATGCTGGTGTGCGAGTAAGCGGCAAAATTGACGATGAAGCCTTCGGTGCCGAAATCGGCGAACGCATGCACCATGTCCACCAGGACGCCTTCATGGTTTGACTGGAAGAACTTAACCTTCACGCCGAGCTTTTTGGCCTCGGCGCGGACGAGTTTTTCCAGGTCTTTGAGCGTGGCGGTGCCGTAGATTTCGGGTTCGCGTTTCCCGAGCCGATTGAGGTTGGGGCCGTTGAGGATGGCGATTTTTTTCATCAGGGGACTGCCCGCGAATGCACGCGAATTAACGCCAATTGCCAAGGCCGCATTCGCGCAGATTCGCGTGATTGGCGGGAGATCACAGCGGGTTGTCGGTTTCGATGAATTCCCAGGGCAGGCGGAATTTCTTCGCCAGCTCGGCGGCGAGGGCCTTCACGCCGTGGACCTCCGTGGCGTAATGGCCGCAGCAGATGAGGTTGAGCCGTTGCTCCTGGGCGAAATTGAACCACTCTTCGCGGAGTTCTCCGGTGATGAGGGTGTCGACGCCAGCGGCGAGGAGGTGCGGGACGGCGCTGTTGCCCGAGCCGCTGCAGAAGGCGACGAGCTTGGGCGCGGGCGAACCGCACTCGATGGAGATGACGCGCGGGTAAAGTTCCTCGAGTCGCGCGCACAGCTGGGCGCGCTTGAACTTGTTGGGAGCGATCCAGCCGATGAGCTCGTTCTCGTGCGGCAGGAACTGGCGCCGGGGCTTGAGGCCGAGCTGGCGAGCCATGATAATGTTGTTGCCGATCTCTTCATGCGCGTCGAGGGGCAGGTGGCTGGAATAGACCGCGCAGTTGCCGCGCACCAGGGCGGCGAAACGGCCATATACGGGCCCGGTCAGTGGCTGGACGCCGCCCCAGAACAGCCCGTGGTGGGTGATGATGAAATCCACCCCGCGCTCGACAGCGCGTTCGAAGGGCACGAGGCCGGCGTCCACGGCTGCGCCGATGCGCATTACGCGGCCGTCGTTGGCGACCTGCAGGCCGTTGACCGCACCGGGGTAGTCCTTGAAGGAGGACCGCCGGGTGCGTTTGTCGCAGTAGTCGACGAGCTGTTGGAGCGACGCCATGGCCGGGGAGGTTGGGGGAGGGATTTGCCGCGTGCAAGCCGGAGGTGGGCGCCGGTTTCCAAACCGGCGCCAGTCGTCGATGTGGAAATCGACGACCACCTTGGTGGGTTGCGTTCCACCTTGCCAGCCGGGCAGGCATTCCCACCGTTGGCGGCATGGCAGACAGCACCACCAACCTGGTCGATCTCATCGCCCAAGCCACGGCCAGTTTCGGCCGCCGCCCGAGCTGGGACGAGTATTTCATGGCCACGGCCAAGCTCATCGCGTCCCGTTCCAATTGCGAGCGGTTGAACGTGGGGTGCATCATCGTCACGGCGGGCGACCGGAAAAACCGGCTGGTGGCGGCAGGTTATAACGGTTTTCTGCCGGGCACGCCGCATGTTTCCCGGGTGCGGGATGAGCATGAGCAGGCGACGGTGCATGCGGAACAGAACGCCATTGCCGATGCGGCCCGGCGCGGCTCCAGCGTCGACGGCTGCACGGCTTATGTGACCCACTTTCCGTGCATCAATTGCGCCAAGATCCTGGCCGCGTCGGGCATCTCGGAGGTCAAGTATCACGATGATTATCTGAACGACCCACTGGTGGGGCCCATCCTGAAGGACGCCGGGGTGAAGATATCAAAACTGTGACCTGATTCGCTGGTAACTCCGTATGGAACAGCCCACACACCCCGCCCTGTCGGCCACCCCTCTTCATAGAGGGGATCTCCGCTGGGGTGGGCTCGTCCGATCTCGATGGCTTGGGTCCCCTCTAGCAAGAGGGGTGGCACAAAGTGTCGGGGTGTGTTCGCCATGAAAGAACGTCGCACCGCGAAAAGATCGGCCCGGCTCGCCGGACAGCTGCTGCTGGCGCATCCGGTGCTGCGCGACCCGCATTTCCAACGCACGGTCGTGCTGCTTTCCGGCCATGATGGGGACGGCGCCATGGGCGTCGTGCTCAACCGGCCGCTGGACAAGCAGCTGGGCGAGCTCAATGCGGACTTCGCTCTGGGGCCGCTGGCGGGCGTGCCGTTGTACTACGGTGGCCCGGTTGAGCCGGAGCAGTTGATCATCGTGACCTGGCAATGGATCGCGGCCGACCATGCCTTCCAACTGCACTTCGGCGTCGAGGTCGAACAGGCCGCCGCCTTGGTGGGCACGCCGGGCCTTACCATGCGGGCCTTTCTTGGCTACTCCGGCTGGAGCAAGGGGCAGTTGGAAAACGAAATGAAGCATGACACATGGATCGTGACGCCGGTAGAAGGGGACTGGCTCATCAAGCATGATGGCGTTCCCCTCTGGCGCAGCTTGCTCGGCCATCTCGACCCCGAGTTGAAGGTCCAGGCGGATGCTCCGGATGATCCGACCGTAAACTAGGGCTATCAGCGGGGTTAGGTAACTGTCGGGCGGGATCGCTGATCCCGCTTATTTATCCGCGGTGAGGCGGGATCGGCGATCCCGCCCAACAGATGTTTGCAGCAATATATTTTCCTTTGACACTGCTTCGCGCGCACCCCTTCTTCTGTCCCTTTATGAAAGTTGTTTCCTCCATCAAATCCGCCAAACTGCGCCACCCGGCCTGCCAGGTCGTGCGTCGCAAGGGCAAGATCTACGTCATCAACAAAGTCGAGCCGCGTTACAAGGCCCGCCAAGGCTGATCCCAACTCCCTTTTACTGTGAAATCCGAAGGCCATCCCTCTCTCAACAACGTCTGCTTCCTCGATATTGGAACAGGCAAGAAATTCCTGACCAAGTCCACGATGAAGTCCGCCCGTACCGAGAAGATCGACGGCCAGGACTACTTCGTGATTGTGCGCGACGTCACCATGGACTCGCATCCCGCCTACACCGGCGAGAAGCGTCTGGTCGACACGGCCGGCCGCGTCGAGAAGTTCACCACGAAGTTCAAGCGCGCCACCAAGGTCAAGTAAGGCCCGCGCCCGGTCTTGTCCCCGAAGCCCTCCCGTAGCGGAGGGCTTTTTGTTTTTCCGGCGAAGCCGGAAAAACAACCGCGCCGAAGCCCAAAGGGCGAAGGCGGGTCTCCCACGAAACACACCAAACTCACGAAAAAGAATAGGCATCGGTTAATTTCGTGTATTTCGTGTGTTTCGTGGTGCCATCCAAACTTCTCTACCTCGACTGCGATTCGACGCTCAGCGCCATCGAGGGCGTGGACGAGCTCGCCCGCCTGCGCGGACCCGCCGTGCTGGCCCAGGTCGCGGCAATGACCAACGACGCAATGGACGGCAAGATTCCGCTCGAGCAGGTCTTTGCCCGCCGGTTGGAAATAATTCGCCCCGGCCGGGCCGAAACCGAGGCGGTCGGCCAGCTTTACATCAAGGACATCGAGCCCACCGCGGTTGCTACCGTCGCCGCGCTCAAGGCCGCAGGATGGACGCCCGTCATCGTCAGCGCCGGTTACACGCAGGCCATCGAGCCGCTGGCGAAGCTGCTGGGCATTGCGCGCATCGAGGCCGTGCGACTGGATTTCGACGCGATGGGCAACTATGCCGGTTTTGACACGGCCCATCCCGCCACGCGCAAGGGCGGCAAACCTGACATCGTCCGGGCGCTCAAGGCCGAATTTAAACCGGTGCGCTCGGTGGCCGTTGGCGATGGGGTGAGCGACCTCGAAACGAAGGGAGAAGTCGACCTGTTCGTCGGTTTCGGTCGCTACGCCGAGCGCGCCATGGTCAAGGCCGGGGCGGGTGCCTTCATCCGCAGTCTGGCGGAGCTGCTGCCGCTGCTGAAGTGACTGGGCCGGAAAACACACCCCGTCGCTTTGCGCCACCCCTCTTCATAGAGGGGACCCAAACCCATGCGAGAATCCCCTCTATGAAGAGGGGTGCCCATCAGGGCGGGGTGTGTTTGGGGACGACCGCTCTGAAACCATCACGGACCTTTCCCCTCAGCAGCTTGGTAGCCAATGTTGCATAGACCATGAGCTTCCCGCGCGACTTGTCCGCCTACGTTGATCCCGCGAATGCCGGCGTGTGGGACGTAATCAAAGCGCGGGCGGCCGCCGAGCCGTTCAACGTCGTGGTGACGGTGATCTTTGCTCTGGCGGTTCTGCACACTTTCTTCTGCCCGAAATTCCTGCACGCGTCGCATATGGCGGAGAAGGGCAGTTCGCGTGCCCGGCTGTTGCATGTGCTTGGCGAGGTTGAGCTGGTGTTCGGCTTGTGGGCGGCGGTGCTCGCCGCGAGCTTTGTCATGGTGAAGGGGCCTTCGGCGTTGGGCGGTTACTTGCGCAGAGTCAGTTTCACCGAGCCGCTTTTCGTCGTCGTCATCATGGCGCTGGCGGCGACGCGCCCGATCATGCGCCTGGCCGAGCAAAGCCTGCGACTCGTCGCTTCGCTGGGCGGCGGTCGGCCGGTGGCGTGGTGGTTTTCCATCCTCACGGTGGCACCGCTGCTCGGTTCATTCATCACCGAGCCTGCGGCCATGACCATTGCCGCCCTGCTGCTCGGCAAGCAATTCTACGATCTCAAGCCCTCGGTAAAGCTGATGTATGCCACTCTCGGCCTGTTGTTCGTTAATATTTCCATTGGTGGCACGCTCACGCATTTCGCCGCTCCGCCTGTGCTGATGGTGGCGGCGCCGTGGGGTTGGGACATGAAATACGTGTTCCAGCACTTCGGGTGGCACGCCGTCAGCGGAATCATAATGTCCAACGTCGTTTACCTTTTGGTTTTCCGAAAGGAGCTGCTCGGACTGAAGTCCGCCGATCGGACCAACGAGACACCGGAGCAGCCGGTTCCAGTATGGGTGACCTTGGTTCACCTCGTGTTTCTCGGCTATACGGTCTGGGTGGCGCATCATCCGGTATGGTTCCTGACCGGCTTTGTGCTCTTTCTCGGTTTTATTTGGGTCACGGCGGGCCATCAGGACAAGATGGGCTTTCGCAGCCCGCTGCTGGTGGGTTTATTCCTGGCTGGCTTGGTGGCCCATGGCGGCTTGCAGGGGTGGTGGATCGAGCCTGTGCTGGGCGGTCTCGGCGCGACCTCGCTTTTCTTCGGCGCGACGATCCTGACGGCCTTCAACGACAACGCCCTCATCACCTATCTGGCTACGCTGGTGCCCGGTTTCACAGAGAATCTGAAATACGCCGTCGTCGCTGGCGCCGTGACCGGCGGCGGACTGACGGTCATCGCCAACGCCCCGAATCCCGCCGGACAGGCCCTCCTCCAGCGCTACTTCCCCGAGGGCGTGTCACCGCTGGGCCTGCTCCTCGGCGCACTCGTGCCCACGCTGATCGTGGTGTTTTCGTTTATGGTGCTGTGAGGGTAAAGCGCGCTCTCCGCGCGCGCCGCGGCGGCGAAGGGACTCGCCGCCCTACCTTGCAGGGCTTACGGAAACAACCCCCGCTTCGCTTTCGCCTCGGCGACACGGGCGATGCCGAGAACGAGGGCGGCAGTGCGGCGGCTGCAGCCGTATTTCTTCTTCGTCTCCTCCACCGAGGCCTTCGCCTTGGCGAGCATGCGGTGGAGTTTGTCGTTCACCTCGCCCCGCGTCCAATAGTAGTTCTGTTGGTTCTGCAGCCACTCGAAGTAGGAGACGATCACGCCGCCGGAATTGCAGAGCACGTCGGGGATGACCTCGATGTCGCCGCGTTGCTCGATGATCAGGTCGGCCTCGTTGGTCACGGGCCCATTCGCTCCCTCGGCGAGGAGGCGGCACTTTAGCTTGCCGGCGTTCTGCTCGGTGATGACCCGTTCCATGGCGGCGGGAATGAGGACCGTGCAGGGCAGTTCAAGCAACTGCTCGTTGGTGATGGGCTCGCCACCGGGAAAACCTTGGAGGGTCTTGTTGGCCGTGACGTAAGCCTGCGCGGCCTTGAGATCGAGACCCTTGGGGTTGTGGACGCCGCCCGAAACGTCGGAGATGGCAATGATCTCGGCGCCCCAGTGATAGAGGGCGTGGCCGGCCTCGGTCCCGACGTTGCCGAAGCCCTGGATGGCGACGGAGGTCTTCTCGGCCTCGATGCCGATATCCTGCAGGTAGGCCTTGACGAACCAGGCGACGCCTTCGCCGGTGGCCTCACGGCGACCCAGCGAGCCGCCGAGCGCGATGGGCTTGCCGGTGATGACGCCGGGATCGAAATGTCCTTTGTGGCTGGAATAGGTGTCCACCATCCAACCCATGACCTGCTCGTTGGTGCCGACATCGGGCGCGGGGATGTCCACGTTGGGTCCGATAAAGGGCAGGATTTCTTGCATGTAGCGGCGGGATAGGCGTTCGAGTTCGTTGACCGAGAGCAGGCGCGGGTCGACAATCACGCCGCCCTTGCCGCCGCCGTAGGGGAGGCCAGCGAGGGAGCATTTCCAGCTCATCCACATGGCGAGAGCGGCGACTTCGCCGAGCGTGACGTCCTGGTGGAAGCGGATGCCACCCTTGGCGGGACCGGTGGACAGGTTGTGCTGTACGCGGTAGCCCTCGAAGATCTCGATGCGGCCATCGTCCATGCGGACGGGCATCGAGACCACGACGCAGCGGCGCGGTCGCTTGGTGCGTTCACGGAGTCCCGCGTCCATGTCGAGGATGTCGGCGGCGAGGTCGAACTGGTTGCAGGCCTGTTGGAACACAGGCGACTGATAGATGGTGTTGGTAAGTGCCATGGGGTGGGGGCCGGAGCCCGGTTTTTGTTGGGGCGGACTTTGTCATAAGCGGAGGCGTTGGCAATGGGGTTCCGCCTTTGTAGGGGCGTGGCTTGTCCACGCCCGACCCGGGCGCGCACGAGGCGCCCCTACATTATCGAACCGGTTGGAGGCGTCCTCCTGACAGAGGGCTGTCAGCGCGCTATGTTATTGTCGGAGGTCCCATTAGCCTTTTTCAATTTTCTGAGCCACACTAGCAGGTTATGCCCTTGTTCAAACTCCACTCCGACTACCAGCCCACCGGCGACCAGCCCCAAGCCATCGCCGACCTGGTGAAGTCGCTGCGTGCCGGGAATCGGCACCAGACGCTCCTCGGGGTCACAGGCTCGGGCAAGACGTTCACGATGGCCAACGTCATCGCGCAGCTCGACCGGCCGGCGCTGATCATGTCGCACAACAAGACGCTGGCGGCGCAGCTCTACTCGGAGTTCAAGGCCTTCTTCCCGGAGAATGCCGTGGAATACTTCGTCAGCTACTACGACTACTACCAGCCCGAGGCCTACGTGCCGACAAGCGACACCTTCATCGAGAAGGACTCGTCCATCAACGAGGAGTTGGAACGGCTCCGCATCTCAACGACCAGCTCGCTCGTTAGCCGCCGCGACGTGATCGTGGTGGCGAGCGTCTCGTGCATCTACGGTCTCGGTTCGCCCGAGGAGTTCTCCGCGATGCGGATCTCGCTGGCGCGGGGCGGCACGCTCAACCGGACCAAGTTCCTCGAGCGGCTGGTGGAAAACCTCTACGAGCGGAACGACTACGACTTCAAGCGCGGCGCCTTCCGCGTGCGCGGCGATACAGTCGACGTCATGCCGGCCTACCTGGAGCACGGTCTGCGGGTGGAGTTCTTCGGTGACGAGATCGAGGCACTGACGGAGTTCGAGCCGGTCAGCGGCAAGGTGCTCCGCAAGATCGACAGCTTTGAACTCTACCCGGCCAACCAATATGTGACCTCGAAGGGCAAGCTCGAGGGCGCCATCGCCAGCATCAAGGCCGAGTTGGAGGAACGCGTGGCGTTTTTCGAAAAGAACCAGCAATACCTCGAGGCCCAGCGCATCCGCATGCGCACAACGTACGACCTTGAGATGTTGCAGGAGATGGGCTTTTGCAGCGGCATTGAGAACTATTCGGCGCACCTGACGAACCGGAAGCGCGGGGACCGGCCCTTTTGCCTGATTGATTTTTTCCCGAAAGACTTCCTGACGCTCGTGGACGAGAGTCATGTGAGCATCCCGCAGATCGGCGGCATGTACAACGGCGACCTTGCCCGCAAGTCGACGCTGGTGAATTTCGGCTTCCGCCTGCCTTCGGCGCTCGACAACCGGCCGCAGAGCTTCGCCGAGTTCCAGCAGATCACGGGGCAGACCGTCTATGTGTCGGCCACGCCGGCGCCGTTTGAGCTGGGTTTGTCCACCGTCATCGCCGAGCAGGTCATCCGACCGACCGGCCTGCTCGATCCGGAGATCGTGATCCGTCCGATCAAGGGCCAGGTCGAGGACCTGATCGGCGAGGTACGCAAGGCCGTGGCGCAGGGCGAACGCGTGCTGGTCACGACTCTCACCAAGCGGCTGTCGGAGGACCTGACCTCATACATGCGCGACGCCAAACTGCGCGTCGAATACCTGCACTCTGACATCGACGCCTTGGAGCGGGTCGAGATTCTGCGCAACCTGCGGAGAGGCAATTTCGACGTACTGATCGGCATCAACCTCCTGCGCGAGGGTCTCGACCTGCCCGAGGTGGCGCTCGTGGCCGTGCTCGACGCGGACAAAGAGGGCTTTCTCCGCAGTGCCACGAGCCTGATGCAGACGGCGGGCCGCGCCGCCCGGCACGAGAAGGGCCGGGTGATTTTCTACGCCGACAAGATCACCGACTCGATCAAGCGGACGATGGACGAAGTCAACCGGCGGCGGATCAAGCAGATTGTCTACAACGGCGAACACGGCATCACGCCCCGCAGCGTGAAGCGCGGCGTTCAGGCCAGCCTGCACACCTATGACGGCACGGGCACGGACCTGAACTCGACTGCAGTCGCCGAGTCGGCCGACGATGTGGCGGCAGTCATTGCCGAGTTGGAGGAGGAAATGCAGGAGGCGGCCAACAAGCTGGAGTTCGAGCGTGCGGCGCTGCTGCGCGACCAGGTCAACGCGCTCAAGTCCGGCGACTACAAGACGACGGGGAAAAAAGAGGCGGCTTACGGGCGGAAATCCAAGAAGAAGGGGAAGTGAGTCGATATTCTCGAACCGTCAGCCTGAGCGCAGCGAAGGATCAAAGGGAGAGGCCTGCGCTCTACTCGCCGGCTTCGATTCTTTGCTGCGCTCAGAATGACGGCGGGGTATGATTCAATTGCGGGCACGCGTCCCTGCGTGCCGAGAATGACACGGACGGCCCAGCGGTCCGTCCCTACCTCCGCTCACTCCAGTGGCGTCGGGCCGCCGTGACTCTGGCGGCACTCGTTCATGACGCGCAGCCAGATCTCGCGGAGGTCGAAGAGACGCGGCATCGCATATTCCCGGTAGCGCACGGCGAGCGGGGTGGCGGTGGCATCGGGTTCGTTCAGGCGGGTGAGGGTGAGATTGAGTTCCCGCAGCGCTTTCTTGAAGAGGAGCACAGCGAGAGTGTAATCACCCATCTCTAGCGCCTGCACGGCCTGAAGAGCCTGTTCATTGCCCCGGTAAAGCAGGGCCTGTAGGGTGATGCCGAGGGCAGGGGGCACCCGGCCGGGCTGCACGGCGACGCGTTCCCAGTGGGCCAGCAGGCTCAGGTAAAGCGCCCGCGTGGAAATATAGACCGGGTTGCGATGCAGGGTGTAGGGATCCCAGTCGCCTTCGAAAACGTCCTCTTCCATTTCGTCCACTTCCTCGATTTCCCTCGTTGTTTCCGGGTCGACAGCTGCAGGGTCCTCGGCGAGTTCCCAACCCATGAGCCGGGCGGCCTCGTCAATCCGCTGCATCGAGGCGGGCAACTGGTCGTAATGCTTGATGTATTCGCGAACGGCGGTCTCCTGGCTGGCGAGGTATTTCTGCCAATCGGCCTCGGTCCAGGAAAGTTCTCCGCAGTCGTCCCAGTCGTTATCGAACAGCCCGTCGGAATCAGGATTCGTCATGTAAGGAATGCGCCTTGCGGCGTTGGAATGCACAATGCGTGCCGGACCCCGGCTGGCAAATAAAATTCCGGTGGGAAGGCCTGACAGTTCCGCTTTAATTCCCTTTGAGTCTAATATCCCGGGGCTTGTCGAAGATCGTTAGTCGAACGACCGGTTCCGGCTTGGAAGTAGCAGCGGTGGTAACACCGCTGGTCAGCCCTTCGACAAGCTCTAGGGCCTTGAGCCTGTCGAAACGGCCGTCTGCGACGGCTGCTACAAAAAAGCGGGCACGCGGGTGAACCCGCGCCGGGTGGCACGGAGCCTCACTTTGCGGCCGGAATCGATGAGTTGATCGCCCAAGGTGAGCTTGCGGCGATAGTCCGGTGCCTTGGAGCGGAGGTAAGCGAGCAGGAAGCGTTGGTCGGACGGCTTGCAGCCATCGATGACAGCTCTCAATTCGGAGCGGGACATGAGAGGAAGATTGTTGGCCGGGCAGGAGAGTCAAGCTGGTGTGTACTGCGAGGTGGTGGTCGGTATGGACAAAGCAGCTACCGACCATAGAAATTAGTAATTTCCGCTAACTCCATTGTGACAATAGCTGGAGATACAGTAAAGTGATCGCCCTCCCTTACGTGCTGAAACCAATGATTTAGGTATCGCTCGAGAGAGTAAGGATGAGTCAATGGAGGGAGCACTATCCCCGTAGCCCAAAGCATACTCGAATGGATCTGGTGCAACCCTAGGAAAAATTCCTCATCGCCAATTCCAGATTCCTTTGCCGAGGTATATTGCTCAAACAGATTAAGGATGACACTCTCGTGGAAACTCCTGAGCTGCTCAGGACTAAAATCATCGACCGAAGTCAGCATAGAAAGCAGATAAAGCTTCTGCTCTGGAGCATGTTCGAGTCGCAATCGTACCAGATGACGAAGAAACTCTATGCGCTCATCTTGAGGAGCGGGAATGGTTTTTCTTCGTCGAAATATTTTACCTAAGAAGCTCACATTAATTCATCTTTTTCTGACGTTTGTACCGGGACTTTGTGTAGAATTCTGCAACGCCAATATTCTCACACGTCTTTTCAAGAGTGAGTTCGTGCAATGTGGTGTAGGCTTCGACTTGCTGGCGAATGAATCGGATCGATGAATGTGCGCTTCGTAAATCGAGCGCCATGTTTTGCAGTTTTGTCAGCGTGTTTCGACAAAATCCCCCCGACGCGTTCTTCGAGCGGTAGGCTTCTGCAAGGAAATGATGGGCCAGATTATTGCGATGGTCCTTTGCGCGATTGAGCAGCCGGATATTTTTTGCAGCTCCGATTTTCTCTACAACAAGCAGCAGTTTTCCCAACATTGCTTTATCTAGAAAAGCTGAAGTATCCACGTAACGCTTGCGTTCTTCGGAGGTGAGTGGTTCGGGGAATAGGCCCCATTGCTCACCTTCAAAGATGATTTGCTTTAGATCTTCTTCAATCTGCTGAGCATAAAACATTGCTTTGGTATAGGCAGACGCAACGTCACCTGGGACGACAGGGCTGTCTATATCTGCGACTATCATGACAATTAAACTATTGGTCAGAATTTCTCGCCGCCCTCGACTGTGTGAACGGGTTCAGCGAAATCGTTGCCGCCGTGGCGGTCGACGTTTGCTAGTACGAGGCTTGATTTTTGAACGGATGATCGAACACCTAAAGTTCTTGGCGCAACCTCGCTGCCTGATTTCCGAGCATGGCGCTCCAGGCGCTCGTCACATGCCTCATGCGGATCGGCTCTCATGTGTCGGCAACGCGTGACCGTCCGCTTCGCAAAGACAAGCTCACACTGCACTACGCTCGACGAACTAAGGAAAGAATTGTCTCGTGCGTGGTGCCGGGCTTTTCTGCCTCCATGTCCGGGGTTTATCAGGCGACGGTGTTTTTCAGCGGTCGGGTGCAGGGCGTGGGTTTCCGCTACCAGGCGCTGCAAGTCGCCAAGGGCTACGAGGTTTCAGGCTGCGTGATGAACCTGCCGGACGGACGCGTGCAGCTCGAGGCTGAGGGCCGGGCGGATGAGGTGCGGGATTTCATTGTTGCGCTTCAGGAACGCATGGAAGGATATATCCGCAAGGTCGAACAGACTGAAACACAACGGGCGCCACAGTATCAGGGCTTTACCATCCGTTGAGTCAACCGGCAGAGGTTAGTTGGGCCGTCGAGCTGGATAATTTCGGCAAGAGCTATCCCGTCGGCTGGACGGGCGGGCGGCGCCCGGCCGTGCAGGGGTTATCGCTGCGGCTCGCCCCCGGCCAGGTACTCGGTGTGCTCGGTCCGAATGGTTCAGGCAAAAGCACGATGCTGAAGGCGCTGGCTGGACTTATCACACCGAGTATCGGTCAATGCCGGATCATGGGCCACCCGGCGGGCAGCGTCGAGGCGAGGGCGGTGGTCGGCTACCTGCCCGAGTCTTCGCGCTTCGCACCACACCAAACGGGTCGCGGATTTCTTCATTATTGTGCGGGATTGAGTTCGCTTCCACCCGGGAAGGTCGCGGCCCGGATTGACGCCGTGCTTCTCTGGGCCGGACTCGGTGCCGCCGCCGATCGAAAGATGGACACCTATTCAAAGGGTATGCTGCAACGGCTCGGCCTGGCCCAGGCCCTGGTGCATGAGCCAGCGGTCGTGCTGCTCGACGAGCCCGCGAGCGGGCTTGATCCGGAGGGTCGGCTGGCATTGGCGAAACTGATCCGCGAGCTGGCAGATCAGGGCCGGGCCGTGGTTTTCAGTTCCCACCTGCTGGCGCAGGCCGGAGAGATCTGCGACCGCATCGCGATTCTCGGCCGGGGACGTCTGCTGGCCGAGGGCACCCGGTTCGAACTCCTTGGTTCGACCCGAAGGCCTGTGGTGGAAGCTTCGCCGATCGAAAGCCTCTACTTGGAGAAGCTCCATGGCTGAAGCGCGCAGCAATCCGTTTCCAGCATCGCTGCGGCGGGTGAGGCTTATCGCCTCGCAGACCCTGGCTGAGGCCCTGCATCTGCGGCTGGCTTGGTTGCTCGTGCTGGCCGGGATAATGCTGGTGTTGATGGCGCAGTGGCTGCGGGATTTCAATTTTGGTGCGAGCGAACTGAAATTCCTGGGCGATTTCGGTCTCGGGGCGATCGGCTTGATGGGCACGGCCCTGGCAGCGCTGGCCATGGCGCACCTGTTTTTCAGCGACCTCATGGGGGCCACGGCCGGTTGCGTGCTGACGCGGCCGGTGCGACGCTGGGAATATCTGGGCGGCAAGCTGGCCGGTGTGATGGCCTTGCTGGCCCTGTATGTTGGCTCGCTGGGTCTCGTGCTCGCCTGCTTGATTACGATGCGGGAGGCGCAGTTGGGGGCGGCATTCCAGCCATTGCCGGAATACCTGCAGGCCTGCGGCTTGCTCTGGCTCAAGCTCACCCTGGTGTCCGCGATGACGCTGCTGGTGTGCAGCTACGCCAGCTCGGCGCTGTTTGCCAGTTCCGCGGGTCTGCTGCTCGCCGTGGTCGCGCATTTACGGCCATTCACTCAAGCCAGCGGCTGGCTGTCATGGCTGCGGTTGTGGCCGAACCTGGCGTTATTCGACCCGCAGTCACTGCCCGCGGGCGATAACCTGACGGTTTTGGGTCTGCTCGGCTTGGTCGGCTATTGGGCGGTATTCATTCTGCTGCTCGGTGGTCTCGCTTCCTATGTTTTCAAGCATCGGGAGATCTAGGCTGGCGCGATGGGTTCTGCCGCCCGCTTTCCTGCTGGCGTCGGTGGGCGCGCTCAGATGTTGGGAAGTACGCTTGCAGCCCGCCGCCGTTGTTCCGTCGGCCGCCCTGGCTGGCAGCGGTGGGACGCTGGCCGCGCTCGGCGGGATGCGGACAGTGGTGGCCGGTGGCTTTTGGTTGCGCGCCCGGCTGGCGTGGGAGCGGTGCGATGCGGCGGAGACCATGGCAATGCTGCATCTCACCGTCGCGGCGGACGAACGGCCGCTAACTTTCTGGCTCAACGGGGCGCGGATGATCGCCTATGACCTGCCCGCGTGGCAGCCGGACGGAGTACCACGGGCGGTTTACCAGCGCAGGAAAACCGCGCTGACCCTGGCCGCCATCACCTTTCTCGAACGGGGCCTGGGCGCGCACGGACCATCGGCCGACTTATACATCGAGATGGCCAACATCCGCCTGCGGGCCCTCGGGGACCGGGAGGAAGCGGCAAGGTTGTTCCGGCTGGCGGCGGAGCAGCCGGTGGCCCCCTATTACGCGGCGCGGATTCATGCCGAGCTGTTGCGCGAGCTGGGACATCCGGCTGAGGCGCTGGCGTGGTTGCGCCATATCCTGCCCAGCCTGCCCGGGGACGATCCCGCCGCACAACGCGCGGTCGTGTTGGCGCGAATCAAGGGGCTTGAACAGGAAGTGCATGGAAAGTAGGACTTCGGCCTGATGCCGAATCCAACCGCATGGCGCCACTGGCTTGAAGCCGCGCGCCCCAAAACCCTGCCGGCTGCGGTCATTCCGGTCATGGTCGGCACAGCGCTGGCGGCGGCGCATCACTCGGCCAACTACGGCAGCGCGGCCATCTGCCTGGTGTTTTCCCTGCTCGTGCAGATTGGGACCAATTTTGCCAACGACTACTTCGACTTTGTGAAGGGAGCCGACACGCCGACGCGGGTCGGGCCACGTCGGGCCGTAGCGGCTGGGCTGATTGCACCTGGCCGGATGCTCACCGCAACCTGGCTGGTGCTGGCGGTGGCCTTTGTCGTGGGTCTGCTCTTGGTGCGTCAGGGCGGCTGGATGCTCCTGCCCATCGGCATGGTGAGCATCCTTTGTGCGATCGCCTACACTGGCGGGCCGTTTCCGCTCGGTTACAACGGGCTCGGCGACCTGTTTGTCTTCATTTTCTTCGGCTTGGTGGCGGTGTGTACGACGTTCTACGTGCAGGTCGGCGTGGTGACGCCCGACGTGACTTCCTGCGCGGCGGCAGTCGGGCTGCTGGCGGCGAATATTTTGGTGGCGAATAACTATCGCGACGCAGAGACCGACGCCCGAGCCGGCAAGAAGACGCTCGTCGTCCGCCTTGGCCGGAGGTTTGCGGTGTGGCAATACGGGTTGTCCGCTTTGGTCGCCCTCTTGTGTCCGCCGGCGCTCATGCTGATCGGCTACCGGTGGCCGGTGCTCCTTCCACTTATGCTGGTGCCATGGGCGTTCCGGCTAACTCACCGGTTGGGCTTCTCCCTCGAGCCGGCGGAACAGATCGCGATTCTCGGCGACACCGCGAAGTTTCTCGCGGTGTTTGGCCTTTTGCTGAGCGCCGGCGTGGTGTGGGGGAGGTAGGGGCGATTGCCCCCAATCGCCAGTTCCAGGGCCGTTGAGGGCAACGGCCCCTACCGCCGGGCGGCCCGCCGGACGCGGGCCCTCCAAAAAAGAAAACGGCGCTCATAAAGCGCCGCGACAGGAAACGGACTGAAAACCGGCCGCCTTCAGATCTTCCCCGCGAGCTTCGCTTTGAGCGAACCCTTGTCCATCATGCCGACAAAAGTGTCGGCCAGCTGGCCGCCCTTGAAGAGCAGCATGGTCGGGATGGCGCGGACGCCATACTTGGCGGCGAGGTCGCCATTGTCGTCCACATTGACCTTTGCGATGGTCAGTTTGCCATTTAGCTCCACGGCCAGCTCCTCAAGGATCGGGGCGATGGCCTTGCAGGGACCGCACCAAGGAGCCCAGAAGTCCACGAGGACGGGCGTCGCCCCGGCGATGCCGGTGGCGAAATTGGCGGTGTCGAGATGGGCGATTTTTTCGGACATGGGGATGAGTTAAATTAGCGGTCGGGGAAAGGCAAGCTGAGGACTTTGGGTAGGGCGCGGATTCCGCTCCGCGCCGCGGCGGTGAAGGGACTCACCGCCCTACCGCGGCGTCGACTGCTGGATGATCTCGGCGAGCTCCTTCGGCTCGACCGCCTGGAGGGACTTGCGGCGTTTCTTGAGCACCTCGAAGGTCTTGATCACGGTTTCGGTCATGCGCCCGTGAGTTTCCTCCGAGCCGCCGACGATGGTGAACTGCTCGGCGGCGGTCAGGCGCTTGTGGCCGTGCGCGTCGTCGAGGCCCACTCCGAGGAGGTGGGCGGACTTAGCTTTGCGGCGGCGGCGGGAGACTTTCTTCATTAGGCGCAGGGACCGTGTTCGGGTCGGCTGGAGTTTCAAGTTCGTTTTCCTCAACAGCCGTGCAGAGAATGTCAGTGAAGGCCTCGTTTTGTTCCAGGCGGAGCTTGCGGAGGCGCGTCAACTCCAGCACGGCGAGGAAGGTGGCGACGAGGCGGCGAAGGGAGATTTTCTCGGTAAAGAGGGCGGAGAAAACGAAGGACTTCGCGGTCTTGATTCGTTCCAGCACGTATTCCATCTGGTCGGCGACGGTCACCTGCTCGGCGTGAATCTCGCCGACGACGAGTTTCTCGGCCAGGCGGCGAAGAACCAGGTTGAAGGAGTTCCAGATCTCAATGCGATCCACATGCTGGAGGGGACGCTCGGACGCGGGCGCGAAGGCCGAGCCGGCGGGGCGGGGGAGCATGTTCTGGGCGTCGAGCGACATCTGGCCGAGGTTGCCTGCCGCCTCCTTGAACTTTTTGTATTGGAGGAGCTGGTGGACGAGTTCCCACCGTGGGTCGAGGTCGTCCTCCTCGGCGTTGGGGTCGACTGCCTGTTGGTGTTTGGGCAGGA
This sequence comes from Oleiharenicola sp., assembly GCA_025363455.1. Classification (GTDB taxonomy): domain Bacteria; phylum Verrucomicrobiota; class Verrucomicrobiia; order Opitutales; family Opitutaceae; genus Lacunisphaera. The sequence goes on from JANYDW010000042.1 coordinate 28,752, forward strand.
GCATCCGGCTTTTGATCTCCATCAAGGTGGCCGCCATCACGAAAAACTCCCCGGCCACTTCCACCTGAAGTTCTTTCATCGCGTAGATGACCTCGAGATATTGCCGCGTCACCGTCGCGATGGGGATGTCGTAGATGTCGAGTTCGTTCTTCCGGATGAGGAAGAGGAGGAGATCCAGCGGACCTTCAAAGACGGGGAGTTTGATGCGATAATCGGCTTCGGCAACCACGGGCCGAGTCGAGGGCCCGGCGGCCCGACCTGCAACCGGAAAAACCAAACTTTCCCCTTGAATCCGGCCGCGCGGATGGGGACGCTAGGGCCGATGTCCTACGCCGCCTATCTGCCTTTCCTGATCCAGGGCGTGCTGGCCGCCGTGATTACGACGGGGGTCATCGCCTTGAGCCATCTGGTCGGGCAGCGTGCGCTCGGCAGCAAGATCAAGGACGCGGCTTACGAGTGCGGCATCCTCTCGGACGGCAGCACGCACACGCGCTTCTCGGTCAAATTCTACGTGACGGCGATGCTCTTCATCCTGTTCGACATCGAGGTGGTCTTTCTCATCCCTTGGACCTTCGTCTACCGCGATTTTCTGGCCAATCACATCGCCATCCTCTCGCCCATGATGTTTTTCCTCGGCGTGCTCGTGCTCGGGCTTTTCTACGAGGTGAAGAAGGGCGCGCTGGAGTGGGAGAAGTAAGGCGCTGCGCCGCGGCCCCCTGACCCATGCGGCTCGATAAATACATCTCCCGCAGTCGCGTCGTTGACTTGGGCAGCGCCGATCTCGAGGGCGCCCTGGTCGAGCTACTCAATCTCACGGTCGACCGATTTTCCGACTTGAACAAGGACGCACTCCTCAAGGGCCTGCTCCGGCGCGAGAGCACGATGACGACCTATCTGGGCCTCGGCGTGGCGATGCCGCACGTGCGGGTGAAGATGGACCGGCGCTACATCCTCGCTGTCGGGCGCAGCCATTACGGCATCCGATACGACAGCGCAATGGAGAGCGAGCCGGTGCGGCTGGTGCTCATGCTGATCGCCGATGAGAAGACGCGCGACTACCTCCAGTTGCTCGCCGCACTCGCTCAGCTGCTCAAGGAGCCTGATTTCGTCGAAAGCCTGGTCAAGGCGCCGGACCTTGATACGCTTTATGATCGCCTGTTCGCTGGATTTGGAGGCGTGGCGGCCAAACCACTCCCCGCGGCCCAGACCCGGGTCAACCGCGTGATCCTGCGTGAGGCCGAGAAGATCGCCATCGGCAGCGGCTGCACCGGCTTGATGGTGTTCGGTGACACGTTTGCGGCTCGGTTCCGGGCCCCCAAATGGGAGGCACAGATCAAGACCATCCTCGTGACCCGCAACCTGCCCGAGGGCGAAACCGGATCGCGCCGGTTCGACGACACGATCCAAGTCCGCTCATTCTCCAACCAACGGCTGGCCCAGCTGCGCAGCGCAGTGCTCGTGGGCCTGACGCGCGGGCTGATCACCTTCAAGGACCGGCTCTGCTGCGTCGGGGGCATCGCCGGCACCAACCAGTTTGACTCAATTATCGTCGTGGACGTGGAGAAGGAATTCCAGTCCTTGCTGACCGGCCACGCCGACCTGCTGCCGCCTGACGTGAAGCCCGAGGTGCTCGAGCGGGTCATTGCCGTGGCGACCGAACTGGCCGTCGAGGGTCGCGAGGGACGTCCGGTGGGCTGCCTTTTTGTTGTCGGCGACAGCGAAAAATTGGCGAGCCTGACCAAGCCCCTCGTGCTCAATCCATTTTATGGTTACAAGGAGGAGGACCGGAACATCCTCAATCCGTTCATGGATGAGACCATCAAGGAATTCTCGTCGATCGACGGTGCCTTCGTCATCCGGGGCGACGGGGTGGTGGAGGCTGCTGGCTCGCTGATTCAGGCCTCCGATTACAATCACGCGCTGCCCAGCGGTCTCGGTTCGCGCCACGCGGCGGCCGCGGCCATCTCGGTGGCGGCCGACTGCATTGCGCTGGTGGTTTCGTCCAGTACGGGGCAGGTAACGCTTTTCAGGCGTGGCGTAATGATGCCCCTGACAGAAAGAAAGGTAAGCGCTTAGTCCAAGCGTACTTGCTTCAATGAAATAGTGTTGGGCTGCCGCTTGTCGTCAGGCCCCGGCACGGCGCCAAGCGCCGGCCCTACAAATACAAATTTTAGGTTGCACGTGGTTGGGGCGCGGCTTTGCTCTCGACCCTTACAACCCATTTAAGCCATGCAAGAAACCGTCACACTGGAATGCACCGAAGCCCGCAAAGAGGGTAAACCGCCCTCCCGCTACCTCACGAAGCGGAATAAGAAGACTGTCACCGAGCGCATTGAGAAAAAGAAGTACAACCCCTTCCTCAAGCGCCACACGCTGCACAAGGAGATCAAGTAAGCTTACAGATTTGCGGGACTGGTAGTCCTGCCTATAAGAACTTTGCAGGCCGGTTCCTCGCGGACCGGCCTTTTTGCTGAGCAGGTGGAGCCCGGCCTCTGGACGGGCTTATCGCGAAAGAACGCGTCCAGAGGCCGCGTTCCACTCGTGACGAGACGGCCTACTTCTTAACCTCGACCGAAGCCGGTCCTGGAGGCGTGCCACCGGTCGCGAGCTGGGCCCGTCGGGCCGCCCGCCAACTGTCACGGTGCTTACGGATCCAGTCCAGCAAGGCACGTTCGAATCCGATGTCGTAGCCCAGCCGCTCCGATTCGATCCATTTGTGCTTCAGGATCTCCTCCCGTTCCGCGAGAAACTCCTGATAGAGACTCGATTGCTTGACGAAGTCTCTGCTATTCCCGGGCTCGCTGGTGTTGGAGTTGAGGGCGGACATTTGATGAGACTCAACGACAATAACAAAGGTATCCGACATATCCTGTCGGCAGATGTTGGCCCGGCTGAAGCATCATGTAGATAAAAAGCTAGTGGTGTCGTCTCCGGCGTGTCAATGCGCGTGCTAGACTTTCAAACGGACCAACAGGGCCTCCGCGATCCCACGGAATACCTGGGCGGGTTTGCTTTCAGGTGAATTGACGGTAATCGGCATGCCGTTGTCTCCTCCGGCGCGGATTTCGGGGAAGAGCGGCACTTGGCCGAGCAGGGTCGTGCCGAGCGCCTCGGCGGTGATCACCCCGCCACCTTCGCCGAAAAGAAATTGCCGGTTCCCGGCCGCGTCCTCGAACCAGCTCATGTTCTCGGCGACGCCGAGCAGCGGAACGTTGACCTTCTGAAACATCAGGCCGCCTTTCCGGGCGATATTGGTCGCGGCGGTCTGCGGGGTGGTGACAAGGATTGCCCCGTCGAGCGGCAGGGTCTGGACGAGCGAAAGCTGGGCGTCGCCCGTGCCTGGAGGCAGGTCAACCAAGAGGATATCGAGTTCACCCCATTTCACATTTTGGACGAACTGCTGGATCGTTTTCATGATCATCGGGCCGCGCCAGACAACGGGGGTGTTGTCATCCACGAGGAAGCCCATGGACATTACCTTCACCCCGTGGCGCTCGAGCGGAACAAGGTTTTCACCGTCGATGACCGGCCGGCTGCCGCCCAGGCCCATCATCAGAGGCACGGAGGGCCCGTAGATGTCGCAATCCATCAAGCCGACCCGGCCGGGCCGGCCGCGCTGGTCCAAGATCTGGGCGAGGGCACAGGCGAGGTTGACCGCGAAGGTGGATTTGCCGACGCCGCCTTTGCCGGAGGCGATGGCGACGGAGTGCTTAAGCCCGACGGGCGCCGTGCCGCCGCCGAGATTGGCTTGGCCGGGCTTGGGCGGGGCCTTGGCGGCCGAGACCGCCAGCTCAATGATCACATGCTTTACGCCGGGTTGGGCCAGCAGGCATTTCTCGATCTCGGCCTTGAGCATGGTGGGCAGCTTCGGATCCGAGGTGGTGAGGGCTACCGAGACTTGGGCGGTGCCATCAGCGAAGGTTGCCGAGCGGACCAGCCCGAATGACACGATATCCCGGCTGAATCCGGGATACTTTACCTGCTTCAGGGCTTCCTTGATGAGGTCGGCGTTCAATAGAGTGTGAAAATGGCTTGGAAAAAACGGATGCTTTGACCTTGTGAGTAGGCAGTCGGGAGTAAAACAAAAACCAGACCCGAACATCTTTCATTAATTACCGTCCCATGCTCATGCAGAATTCTTTTCGCCTCCTCCTCGCCCTCGCACTGCTCACGCCCGCCTACGCGCTTGCCGATATACCCGATATCGGTGTGGTCGATGTCCAGGCCGGCGTCTCGACCATTCCCCTGAGCATCAGTTCCAGCTCACCGGAGCTGCAGAATCTCGCCCTCACGGCCTTCAATGCGCACGGCCGCTACCGGCTTGTCGCCAGCGGTGGGGCTTATGCGATTGATTTCGCGCCGGCCGGGGCCAACCAGGTCACGGTCACCATCGCCAAGGGCGGCGCGACCATCCACACGCAGACGGTGAGTGGTACCAACCTGCGCAACGCCCTGCTGCGTGCCGCCGATGTCGCGGTGACCAAGACCAGCGGCCTGCACGGCTGGTTCGCCGGCAAGCTTGCCTTTGTCGGCGAACGCACGGGCAAGACCGAGATCTATACCTCCGACCTTTTCTTTGGTGATCTCTTAAAGTGGACCGGTGATGGGAAGCAGGTGATGGGCCCGCGCTGGGCTCCGGATGGTCAGCGCATCATCTTCACCAGCTACCGCACTGGTTTTCCCGACATTTATCTGCTCGAGCTCGGCAGCCGGCGGATTTCGCTCCTCGCCAGCTTCAAGGGTACGAACACCGGCGGCCACTTCAGCCCCGACGGTACCCGGGTGGCGATGGTACTCTCCGGCGAGGGCAATTCCGAGGTCTACGTGGGCAATGCCCAGGGCCGGCAGCTCCGCCGCCTCACCACCAACCAGTTCGTCGAAGCGTCGCCGACCTTCTCGCCCGACGGCTCGCGGGTGCTCTTCGTGTCAGACTCCGCCGGCGGCCCGCAGCTTTTCACCCTGCCGGCCACGGGAGGGACGCCGACGCGCCTCTCGACTAACATTTCCAAATACTGCGCCGAGCCCGACTGGAGTGCCGCCGCCCCGGCGAAGATAGTCTTCACCGCCGGCATAGGCCGGGGCTATCAGACCGCGGTCTTCGACATGGCCGCTGGGTCCAGCAAGATCGTCTCCAAGGCCCCGACTGACTCCATTGAACCGGTCTGGCTCGCCGATGGCCGCCACGTGATCTGCACCTTTCGCGCCGCCAATACGCGCAGCCTTTACATCCTGGACACCGAGTCCGGCAAGGCGACGCGGCTCAGCCCCGCGGCCATGGGCAACGCGAGCAGCGCCAGTTACCTCGCGCAGTGAACCTGGATCCGAGCAACACACCCCGGCGCCGCGCGCCACCCCTCTTGATAGAGGGGAATGTGCTGCCTGCTTTTCTCAGGTCCCCTCTGGAGAGGGGTGCCCGACGGGCGTGGTGTGTTGGATCGATCCGGATTTCATGAAACTCCTCTTCATCGGCGACATCGTCGGCAAACCCGGGCGGGAAATCGTCGGTGCGCTGCTGGCGAAGGTGAGGGCAGAGCGGGGCGTTGATTTCGTCATCGCCAATGGGGAGAACGCCGCGGCGGGCTCGGGTATCACGGCCTCTATCGCCCAGACGTTGCTCGAGAGCGGAGTGGACGCCCTTACGCTCGGTGACCACGTCTGGGACCAGAAGGGTTTCGAGAAAGAGATCGTCGCTCTCGATCGCGTGTGCCGTCCGGCCAACCTGCCCCCGGCGAATCCTGGCCGGGATCATCTCATCGTGGAGCGAAACGGTTTCCGCCTGCTCGTCTTTACCGTGCTGGGTCGCACCTTTATGGGACTTAAGGCTGACTGTCCCTTCCTGAGCGCCGATGCACTGTTGAAAAAGCTCGCCGGGCAATACGACGGCGCGCTGGTGGAGGTCCACGCCGAAGCGACGTCCGAGAAGCAGGCGCTGGGCTGGCACCTGGCCGGCCGCACCACGGCTGTGCTCGGCACCCACACGCATGTCGCCACCGCCGATGCCGCCGTGCTGCGTGGGCACACGGCCTTCATGTGCGATGTCGGCATGACCGGGCCGCACGAGTCGGTACTTGGGCGGGAGATCGCCCCGGTGCTTGGCCGTTTTCTCGATGGCATGCCGCGCCGCTTTGAGATAGCCACCGGCGACAACCGCCTTTCCGCTGCCCTCGTCGAATTCACCGCCGACGGCCGCGCGACCGCCATCGAATGGCTGAGCCTCAAACAATCCTGATTGGCCACGAAAAACACCAGGAACACAAAAACAAGGCAGCAGTGGGCCCATGGATTCTTTTTGTGCTTTTCGTGTTTTTCGTGGCTAACTCTGACTCATGAATTACTCCTCGCCCGCCGTTGATGTGTTTGTACCGGACGGGCGTTCTGTGGCGGAGGCCCTGGCCCGGACGACTCACCTCTGTCTCGCGGCGCACCAGGACGACATCGAGATCATGGCTTATCACGGCATCGGGGAGTGCCATGGCCGCAAGGATCGCTGGTTCACCGGCGTGGTTTTGACGGATGGCAGCGGCAGTCCGCGTTCAGGGAAATTCGCCAATCATACCGACGAGCAAATGAAGGCGGTCCGCCGCGCCGAGCAGCGCAAGGCAGCGAAACTCGGCCAGTATGCCGCGGTCATTCAGCTGGCGCATCCGAGTACCGTGGTGAAGAGCTCAAAATCAGCTGCCGTGCTCGCTGACCTGGCGGCGATCCTCTCCTCCTGTCCGGCCAAAATTGTCTACCTCCACAATCCGGCCGACAAGCACGACACCCATGTTGCGGTCTTCCTCCGCTGCCTGGAGGCGCTGCGAGCCCTGCCGAAGGGCAAGCGGCCCCAGCAGATTCTCGGCTGCGAGGTCTGGCGTAACCTCGACTGGTTGGTTGATACCGACAAGGTGCTGCTCGACGACTCGGCCAACCCCGCCCTGGCGGCGAAACTGATCGGTGCCTTCCAGTCGCAGATCGCGGGCGGCAAGCGCTACGACCGGGCGAGTGCCGGCCGCCGCCTGGCCAACGCCACCTTTCATACCTCGCACGCCACGGACGCGGCCAAGGCGATTACCTGGGCGATGGACCTGACGCCGCTCGTGCTCGACGAGAAACTATCAGTCGAGCAATTCACCCTCGCACATCTCGACCGGCTCCGCGCTGACGTGGCGGGCCGGATCAGAAAATTTGCCTGATTGCTGGAGGCGGGACTATCAGTCCCGCGGCCTGCCAGCATCGATGCCCATGGCTCGCGGGACTGATAGTCCCGCCTCCAAGACGACATCTGATTTTTTGTGTCTTTTTGCGACTCTTTGTGGCCAACTTCATGCATGGTCAAAAGCACCGGCACTTATTTGGGCGGACTCAACTGCCAACTCACCCACGGCCCCTCGGGGCAGGTCATTGATACCGATGCGCCGAAGGACAACCAGGGCCGCGGGGCGGCATTTTCGCCGACCGACCTGACCGCCGCCTCGTTGGGCTCGTGCATGGTCACGACCATGGCGATCGCCGCCAAGCTCAAGCTTGGCACCGACATTCCCGGCGTGCGCTGGGCAGTGACTAAGGAAATGTCCGCGGACAAACCCCGGCGCATCGTTCGCCTCGCCGTCGAGATCTGGCTGCCGTTTTCCGAGGCCAAGGATCCGGAGGGCGTGCTCGAACAGGCCGCGCTTAACTGCCCGGTCGCCCTGAGCCTGCATCCGTCGGTTGAGAAGCCGGTGGTTTTCCACTGGATGGAAGACGGAAAGTAAGAAGGAAGAATTAAGAAAGCGAAAAGGCTGGGAAGGGACCGTAGCCGGGGCTTCGCTCTGCGCCTTCTTCATTCTTCCTTCATAATTCTTACTTAAACCGGTAAGTGCCGGTGAAGACCAGCTCGACGCCGTCCGCTATGATGCGGACCTTGATCTTGCCCGCGGAAGCGTCGGCGGGTTGCGCGTAGCCGGTCACCGTGCGGGGCTTTTTCTTCTGGTTGGTTGCCTCGCCCGTGAACTCGGCCCGCTCGCCCCGGGATAGGCTGGCGAGGGCCGCATCGCTCAGTGTGATGGTGATCTTGCCGGTCTCGCCCCAGAAAAACCAGGGCCAGACCTTCGCCTCGTAGGTACTGGACAGAGTGGAGCCCGAGCGCACCAGCGCCTCCGTGGTGAGGGTCACGCTGCCGACGTAGATGGACGTCTTCATCGGGAGGATGACGATACGGTCCCAGCTGGTCAGCACCGGGGCGGTCTGCGCCGGCAGGGAGGCCACAGCCCCCAGCAGCAGGAACAGGCACAGTATTGATCGAGGCATCATGGGTATCACGATGGAGGTGGTACCGGGCTGGGCAAATTGTTTTGTAGGAGCCTGCTTGCAGGCGATGAGTTGAGTGATCGCCTGCAAGCAGGCTCCTGCATCAAGGGCATATTTCTCGTTGCCAAGCCGGACACCGGACCGTTGCTTGGCCCTCTATGGCAAAGCAGGCACAAGCGACCTGGGGTGGACGTTTCTCGGCGGGGCCCGCGGGGCTCATGCTGCGTTTCAGCGAGTCCGTCTCTTTCGACCACCGGCTGGCGCCGTTCGATATCGCCGGCAGCAAGGCCCATTCCGCCATGCTGGCCAAGGTGGGCCTGATCTCGCGCAAGGAGCGGGACGCCATCCACCGGGGGCTCGACGGCATTTTGCGCGAGGTCCGGGCGGGCAAATTCAAGTGGCAGACGGAGCTCGAGGACGTGCACATGAACATCGAGCAGGCGCTGACGAAGCGCGTGCCCGCCGCCGCCAAGCTGCACACGGCCCGGAGCCGCAACGACCAGGTCGCGACCGATATGCGGCTCTACTTGAAGGCCGCCTGCGCCGAGATCGGCGCCAACCTCGCCGCGGCCCAGCGCGCCATCCTCAAGGTGGCGGTGAAGAACGGCGCCGTGCTCATCCCCGGCTACACCCACCTGCAGCGGGCGCAACCGGTGTTCCTCGCGCATCACCTTTTCGCCTACCTTGAGATGCTCCAACGCGACGCGAAACGATTTGCGACCGTGGCCGACCATGCCAACTGGTGTCCGCTCGGTTCCGGCGCGATTGCCGGCACGACGCTGCGTATTGACCGCGAGTTCGCAGCCGAGGCGCTCGGCTTTGTGGATACGGCCGGCCGGCCGCGCGTCACGCAGAATAGCATGGATGCGGTCAGCGATCGCGACCTCTACGTTGAGTTTGCCTCGGCTTGCGCGCTGACCGGCGTGCATTTCTCCCGGATGGCCGAGGACCTCATCCTCTGGGCCAGCCAGGAGTTCAAGTTCATCGAGCTGCCCGATGCGTTCTGCACCGGCTCCAGCCTCATGCCGCAGAAGAAGAATCCCGATTCGCTCGAACTGCTGCGGGGCAAGGCCGCGCGGCTGCAGGGCAACCTGCACACGCTGCTCGTGCTCGTGAAGGGCCTGCCGCTGACCTACAACCGCGACCTGCAGGAGGACAAGCCGCCGGTGTTCGACAGCCACGACCAGACGGCGTTGTGTCTCCAGGTGCTGGCCGGCACCATCGCCGGCCTGACGGTGCACAAGAAGAAATGCGCCGCCGCCGTGGCCGATCCGGCGCTGTTGGCGACGGATCTCGCCGACTACCTCGTGCGCAAGCACGTGCCTTTTCGGACGGCGCACCATGCGGTGGGTGCGGTCGTCAAGCTGGCCGAGCAAAAGTGCGTCGGGCTGAATCAACTTTCTTTCGCTGAGGTGAAGCAGGTGCATCCCGCGTTCGGCCGGGACTGGGTGCAATCCTTTGATCTGTCCAAGGCCATGGCCCGGCGCACCGGGACCGGCATGCCCGGCCCGGCGCAGGTCGCGCGGCAGTTCAAGCGCTGGCAGAAGATTTTGGGGTAGGAGATCGCGGAGATGGTGGGTGCGTTTGATGTAGGTCGGGCTTTATGCCCGACACCCGACCGAAGCATGTCGGGGGCGGCTGTCACTTGGACGGTAAACCCCGACCTACAAGAACCCGAATACCCCGGGGTGGCCTTCGAATTTCATATATGCCAGAGGCCTAAAATGTGGGAGGGGCTTTACGCCCCGACATGAAGTACTCGCTGCTCGTAAAGTCGGGGCATAAAGCCCCTCCCACATTCCGATCAGAAGCGGTATGGGGGAATTTGATGGCGTACTTTGGGTCCACTGCTCAACGACTGATACCTGACGCTCCGCTTGATTCCGCGCTTCCGCTCCTTCGCGTTTCCGCGATTGTCCCAGATCACGCATGTTCCTGCCGACGCACAAGAACGACCCGGAATTATATCCGTACCGGCGGGGACTGTATTTCGCCTTCTTCAATGCACTCAACTGGCAGGTCGCCACCGGCACGCCCACCGTGCTCTTCATGGCCTACCTCGGGGCCGATTCCTTCCAGACCGGGCTGGTCTATGGCTGGACCCTGCTGCTCACCCCCGTGCAGGTGCTGGCGACAGTGTTGTTGCCACGGCTGGGCTTCAAACGCCTCACGATGGCCGGGTGGGGGGCCCGCAGCTGGTTCCTGCTCGTGCCGCTGGTGCTCGCCCTGTTGGCCCGACAGGGCACGGCGCCGTGGATGATTTCCGCGATGGTCGCGGCGATGTTTTTCTATTCGCTGAGTCGCTCGGTTGGGGCGGCGGCCATCACCACCTGGTTGCAGGGTCTCGTGCCGGAACCCGTCCGCGGGCGCTACTGGTCCACCGACCAGATCATGGGCGGGATCGCCTCGGTGGGGACACTGGTGCTGTGCGCCATTTGTTTCACGTGGTTGCCGCAAGCATGGGCCTTTTTCGTGCTCTATGCGTTCAGCATCGCCGGGGCCTGGCAGGCGCTGCGGTGTCTTCGGTCACTGCCCGATATCGAGCGGCCGACGGTGATGGGCCTCGCGAAGATCTGCACCGACACTCCGCGGCACCTATTCGCGCCCGGGGCCTTTCGTCCGTACCTGTGGCTGGCGGTGCTTTTCTACGTCGTCACCACGCCGTTGGTTCCGTTTGGCGCCTATTATCTCAAGACGGTCGCCGGGTTTTCTCCGGCCAGCATCATGGGCTATACCGTGGTGCAATATGCCGGGGTGATCGGGGGCAACTGGTTCATGCGCTCCCGGATCGATCGCACCGGGGCCAAGCCGTTTTTTCGCATCATGTTCGGCCTGTTCGCTGTCGTGGCCGCCGGTTGGTTGGTGTGCCTCCGGTGGCTTCCGGTCATGCCTTGGGTGATGCCGGGTCTCTATTTTTTTCTCGGTGCGGGCACCGGCATGTTCACGGCGGCCAATGCCAGCTATCTCGCAAAGATTCTCCCGGTGGCGGAGCGCGCCCTGCCGGTCGCGGTGCATGGGGCGCTGGGTTACTTCACCGGCGGCCTGGCCCCGGTGGCTTGGGGCCTGTTGCTGAAAGGCGGTGGTCCGGTGCCATCGCTGAACCTTGGGGCCTTCCAGTGGTTTTTCGGGGTGACGTTGGCCGGCGCGGTGGCGCTCGTCCTGCTGGTCTCTCAGCTCGAGGAAAAGGACGGTCACGTCGACCCGCTCCTCGAGGGAGGCTGGCTGTTCCGTCCGTTCCGGGTGGTAGGCACCTTGATCAATCTTGCCCGGCCGCCCAGGTCCGCGGAGCCCAAGGACTAAAATCCTCGCTAGAGGCTCGCGCCCGCCGGCGTTTTTTGCACGCTGGCTGGCCATCATCCCATGCCCGCCATCCGCATCCTCTCCGACCGGGTTGCCAACCAGATCGCCGCCGGCGAGGTGATTGAGCGTCCCGCGGCGGTCGTGAAGGAATTGGTGGAGAATTCCCTCGATGCCGGGGCGACCCGCATCGAGGTCGAATTCAGTCACGGGGGCCGCAGCTTGATCCGCGTAGAGGACAATGGTTGCGGCATGTCCAAGGACGACGCCCTGATGTCGCTTGAGCGGCACGCCACCAGCAAGCTGGTGGAGACGGCCGATCTCGACCAGTTGGGCACCTTTGGCTTTCGCGGCGAGGCCGTGCCGTCCATCGCCAGTGTCTCGCGTTTCGAGCTGCGGACGCGCCCGATCGAGGCCTCAGCGGGCATCGAGGTCCTCATCAACGGCGGCAAGCTCATGCATGTGCGCGAGTGCGGCCTGGCCCCGGGCACGCGGGTCACGGTTTCCCACCTGTTCAACTCGGTGCCGGCCCGCCGTAAGTTCCTGAAAAGCGATGCCACCGAATCGGCGCACATCATCCAGACCGTGCGGCTCTACGCCTTGGCCTGTCCGCAGACGGGTTTCACCCTGATCGAGGACGGTCGCGTGTTGTTCCAATCACCCATTTGTGTGACTCTGGGTGAGCGGGTGGCGGAAATCCTCGGGAGGCAGCTGACGGCCGACCTGCTGCCCCTCGAGAGTGCGGACGGCGGCCTCAAGCTCAGTGGGCTGATCGGTAAACCCGGGGTCAACCGCGCCACGCGGCACGAGATGCTGATGTTCGTCAATCGCCGCCCGGTGGACAGCCGCACGTTGAATTATGCGTTGATCGAATCCTATGCGACTTCGCTGGCCAAGGGCCGCTACCCGGTCGCAGTGCTGTTCCTCGACCTTGATCCCGCCGAGGTGGACGTGAACGTTCATCCGGCAAAGCGCGAGGTGCGCTTCCGCAGCGAAGGAATGGTGCGGGGCTTTGTCATCCGGGCGGTGTTGCAATGTTTGCGGGAACACGCGACGCCTGCAGCCAGCGGGCAGGCGGCGACCACGGCGGCCGACCATCTGCCCGGCGATCCGGTGGCCACGCTAGGTAGGGCGGCGAGTCCCTTCGCCGCCGCGGCGCGGACGGAGTCTGCGCCCTACCAGTCGACTCCCGGCGTGATGGCGCAGCCTTTCCGGTCGTTTGCCCCCCTGCCACCGCCGGTCAAACCGTTCCGCCCGCCTTTTCCGATGTCCGCCCCGCCCTTTGAGAGCGTCAAGCGCAGTATAGAAAACCCTGCCACGCTCATGGGCTGGCGTTACCTCGACACGGCGCATGGCGACTACGCTCTTTTCGAGGCCCCAGGCGGCGTGGTGGTGTTGGACCGTCGGGCGGCGCATGAACGCGTGTGGTTTGAGCGCCTGCAGGCGCAGTTCGCCATCGGCGAGGTGGCGAGCCAGCGGCTGCTCTTCGCCGTGCCGGTGGAACTGGATGCCATCGCCAGCGCGCTGTTGATGGATCGACTGCCATTCCTGCACCGCCACGGTCTCGAGGTGGGGGAATTCGGGCGAAATTTCTTCCGCATCGAGGCGGTACCCGTGTGGCTCGAGCCCACGGATGCTGAGGGCTTCCTGCGGGACATCATCGGGCTGATGCGCGAGGGCCGCATCGACGGCAAGCGGGGTGACCTCTCCCGCGATGAACTGGCGCGACTGGCGGCGCAAAAGGCCGTCCGCCTGCCCGACAGCCTGGCGGAAGGGGAGGCCCTCGCCTTGGTGGCCCAACTGTTTGCCTGCGCCCAGCCGCACACCAGCCCGGCCGGCCGGCCGACGCATTTCGAGATCAGCAAGGGCGAGTTGGCGAGGCGGTTTCAGCGATAAGGCGGGGAAAATCGAGACCGTCCTGGAATGTACGGGCTTTGTGCCCGACACCAAACGGATACCGCTGTCGTGTCGGGGATAAACCCCGACCTACAATAAGTCACCCGTTGTGACCCAACGCCCCAGTCCCGCCTTGCCTGCGTCGTTGGCACGCCTTGTGATACCAATCCGCCCATGTCTGCCACCAAAGCCGCCAAGAAAGCCAGTCCCGTCGCCAAAGACTCCCCCGAGGAGAAGCTGCGCTCCCTCATCAAACGCCACCTGATCTCGACGCTGGCGCGTCATGAGGGCTCGGCCACGCCCCGCGACTGGTGGGTCGCCACCGCCCTGGCCGTGCGGGATACCATCCACGAGCGCATGATCGCGACCCAGGCGGTGCACAACGCCCAGAACGTCCGGCGCATCTACTATTTCTCCCTCGAGTATCTCATGGGCCGCCTGTTCGGCAACAACCTGCTCGCCACCGGCCTGCTCGACACCGCCCGCAGCGCGCTGGAGTCGCTCGGCCAGGATTTCGAGAAGATCCGCGAGGCGGAGGGCGACATGGGCCTGGGCAATGGTGGCCTTGGCCGGCTGGCCGCTTGCTTCCTGGATTCTCTCGCGACGCTTGATTACCCCGCGTTGGGCTATGGCATCTACTACGAGTTCGGCCTGTTCCGCCAGGCGTTCACCCACGGCAACCAGATTGAGCATCCCGACAACTGGATGATCTTCGGCAGCCCCTGGGAGGTCGTGCGCCCGGAATACACCCAGGAGATCCGCTACTTCGGCCGGGTGGAAAACGTGTTCGACGATCGGGGTAACTACCGCCCGCGCTGGGTGGACACCAAGACCATCATCGGGGTGCCGCACGACATTCCCACCGCCGGTTTCGGCACCGGCACGGTCAACCTGCTCCGCCTCTGGGCCTCAAAGTCCTCCGAGGACTTCGATCTGGCTGCTTTCAACCGCGGCGGCTATGTCGAGGCCGTCCGGGAAAAAGCGATCGGCGAGACCGTCTCGAAGGTGCTTTACCCGAACGACAAGACGGAGAACGGCAAGGAACTGCGTCTCATGCAGCAGTATTTTTTCGTCGCTTGCTCGCTGCGCGACATCATCCGACGCCACCTGCGCAATCCGGCCAATTCCTGGGGTAATTTCTCCGCCAAGGTCGCGGTGCAGCTTAACGACACCCACCCCGCCATCGCGATCGTCGAGCTGATGCGCATCCTGCTCGACGAGGAGAACATGGAGTGGGACGCCGCCTGGGCCATTGTCAGCCGGACTTTCGCCTACACCAACCACACCCTGCTGCCCGAGGCGCTGGAAAAGTGGAGCGTCGGACTCTTCGAGAAGGTGCTGCCGCGCCACCTCCAGATCATTTATGGGATCAACGAACGGCTCATGCAGCTCGTCGAGACCAAGTGGCCCGGCGACAACGGCAAGAAGGCCGTTTGCTCCCTCATCGAGGAGAACGGCCACAAGCAGGTGCGCATGGCCAACCTTTCCGTCGCCGGCTCCCACGCCGTCAACGGCGTGGCCGCGCTGCACACCGCCTTGCTGAAGCAAAATCTTTTCCCCGAGTTCGACGCGCTTTACCCGGGCAAATTCCAGAACAAGACCAACGGCATCACGCCCCGTCGCTGGTTGCTCAAGGCGAACCCGCGCCTATCGGACCTCATTACCCAGCGCCTTGGCAGCGAAGCGTGGGTGCGCGACCTTGACTTGCTGCGCGGGCTCGAAAAGGCCGCCAAAGACGCCGCGTTCCAGAAGGAATTCATGGCAATCAAGCGGGCCAACAAGGTGGACCTCGCCGCCGTCATCAAGACTGAGTGCGGGGTCGACGTCTCGCCCGACGCGCTCTTCGACGTGCAGATCAAGCGCCTGCATGAATACAA
Source organism: Oleiharenicola sp. (assembly GCA_025363455.1). GTDB lineage: Bacteria > Verrucomicrobiota > Verrucomicrobiia > Opitutales > Opitutaceae > Lacunisphaera. The sequence goes on from JANYDW010000042.1 coordinate 44,090, forward strand.
ACGCCAGCACCTGAACCTGCTCCACATCCTCGCGCTCTACCGCCGGCTGGTGCAGAACCCCGGGCTCGATATCGTGCCCCGCGTCTTCGTCTTCGGCGCCAAGGCCGCCCCGGGCTACGACCTCGCCAAGAACATTATCAGGGCGATCAACGTCATTGGGGCGCACATCAATGCCGACACGCGCATCGGCGGGAAGCTGAAGGTCGCCTTTCTGCCCAACTACCGCGTGTCGCTTGCCGAAAAGATCATTCCCGCCGCCGACCTTTCCGAACAGATCTCGACAGCCGGCAAGGAGGCTTCGGGCACGGGCAACATGAAGCTCTCCCTCAACGGCGCGCTGACCATCGGCACGCTCGACGGGGCCAACGTCGAGATCGGGGAGGAGGTGGGCGAGGAAAACATTTTCATCTTCGGCCTGACCGTCGAGGAGGTCGCCGCGCTCTGGGCCAAGGGCTACAACCCGTGGGACCGCTACCACGCCGACGAAGAGCTGCGGGCCGTCATCGACTGGCTGGGCAGCGATTACTTCACCCCCGGCGAGTCGGGCGCGTTCGGCGCGGTGCACCACAGCTTGCTGGCGGGCGGCGATCCCTACCTGTTGCTGGCGGATTTCCGGAGCTATTGCGACGCCCATGCCCGCGTGGACGCGGCGTACCGCGACCCGAAGCAATGGGCGAAGATGGCGATCCTGAATACCGCGCGCATGGGCAAGTTCTCCAGCGACCGCACCATCCGCGAATACGCCCGCGACATCTGGAAGCTCAAACCCTTGAAGGTGTGAGCGGTTGAGGTGCGCTTGTTTCTCGGAATGCAGGAGGGGCTTTGCGCCCCGATTCTCTGGGCGGGGATATCAATCTATCGGGGCGTAAAGCCACTCCTACAGCTTTTGCACACACGCCTCGCTCATAGCGGACGTGGGCACACCGCTAGCCCGGCCTACAGACGGCGGCTACGAAGTTGCCTTGCCCGCTCCCGCCTTGACCAGGCGCGCGACCTGACGTCCGTGCCACATGCCATTGAGCGTCAGGATGGGCCCGAGCACCATGTAGACGAAGCCCGGCAGTCCGCTAGACGAGGTGACGTGGGCCAGGATGATGGACAGGATGCAGACCGCGATGTTAATGGCGAAGTTGATCAAGGGTTCCCGGGTTTGCACCACCTCCGCCGGTGTGAGGTTCAGCACGTGCCGCAACCGCAGGGCGTGGGCATAGAGCAGGCCATAAAGCGTCCAGATACCGATGAAACCCAAGCCATAGATCGTGTAGACCTGGCGCAGCTGTTCCATGCTCTCGATGCGGGATGCGTGGGTATTGCCGAAGACCAGAATGGCGCCGAAAAGAAACTTCAGCGGATAGACGGAGAAAAGCACGAGCAGCATGATTGCGATGTTGACGAAGCGGGTGAACGAATCCTCGAGCCCATACCGCCGGAAGAAGCGGTAGTGCGCGTTCCAGAAGATCATTAAGAGGAGGAAGCAGGCCGTGAAAGCCGGGAAGCCGCGGACCACATCCATCAGGCCCTCGAAGGTGCGCGGCACTTCCACGGCCACGATCAGTAGCGTGACGGCGAAGCCGAAGACGGTGTCGGCGAGGCCTTCCAGCCGGGAGACCTCCTTGCCGCGCCAGTGGAAGTGCTCCTCGGATCGCCGACCGGGCAGTTTTTCGCGCCAGGAAGTGTCGGATGGGTTGTCGGCCATGCACCAAGCTAGGCGGAAAGAGGGGCGGTGCGCTAGCGTTTTTCGGCAGCCGGGGTGGGCCGGGATAGTGTTGTGGCAGGACGGGGCGGCCCGCCCCGCCGCGCGGCGCACCGGGCCGGTGCGCCCTACCTCCGGATTCGTGTCGCTTCGGGTCCATTCGTGGTTGAAATGTGCCGCCATCGGTCAACCCATGAGTCCCGCTCTCCGACGAAAACGCCCGCTTCTGATCGTCGTCGCGTTGGCCGCTGTAGTCGTCGGCATTCTTCTGCTTCGCCCTTGGCTCGGCGGCTATGCCATGCGCACCGTCCTGCGGATGGCGGGCGCCACCGAGATCAGGTTTCATCTTGTGGCCGCGGCGCCTTCCCGGCTCGTCGTAGAGGACCTCGAGTTCCGCATCAAATCACAGGTCTTCGCGGCCCGCCGGCTCACGCTCGACCGGCCGCGATGGTGGCGATTCTCGCTCGGCAAGGTGCAGGTGGAGGGCGCCCGGGCGGCCCTGACGGTCGACGGCTCCGATACCAACCCCTGGTTGTGGACGACGTTTGAGGGGACGGCGGCCCCCGCCGAGCCGGCGGGACTTCCGGTGGAGTCACTGGTGTTGGACGGGGAGGTGACCGTCCGGGCCGCGCTGCAGCCTGACCAGCGGCTCACGGTGAAGCTGGCCGGCGCGCCCAAGGGCAAATCTGACTGGGTCGGGAGCCTGGTGATTGACGGGCCCGGATTCAAACTAACCGGGGGTGGCACGCTGCTCGGCTGGGGCACGGAACTGGATTTCCAAGTGAACAGTGCTGAGCTCGACTTGAAAACCTGGCAGGGATTCATCCAACGCAACGTGCTATTGCCGGACGGACCATGGGATATGGGTGGACGGATCACCGGCGTCGCCGAGGGTCACGTCACAGCCCGGCGTTTCGCGGCCACGGCGAGAGTCAGCCTACGGGACGGTCGGATGCGGGCCCGCACGCTGGACATCGCGGCCACTGGTGTTGAGGCGGACCTGGAGTTTTCGGATCTCTGGAAACTTCGCACCAAGTCCGGGGTGCTGCGCGTGCAGGATTTGCGCGTGGGCCGGCTGCCGCTGCAGGACGTGAAGGCGGACATCGGCCTCTGGGGCGATCAGACCCTCACGGTGGCCGGCGTGACGTTCAGCGCGCTCGGCGCCCGGGTCACTGCGGCCCCTTTCAAGTATTTCATGAGCCAGCGGGAGGTGGCAACGACCCTGCAGGTGGACGGTCTCGATCTCGCCCGACTGCTGGATCTGGCACCGGAGATGACAGTGGGAATTTCCGGTCACGTGGACGGCTCCCTGGCCGTGCGCATCCAAGATACCGGCGTGCGCGTCGAACAGGGCTACCTGGTACTCCAGCCGGGAGTGGCGGCTAAATTGGAATGCAGCCCAAACGCGCTGGTGCGCTCGGGTGCGACAATGTCGGAAGTCAGCCTGGCTGTCCTCAAGTCGGCCGGTACCAAAACGGTGCGGCTACGGCTCGGGGAACTCCGACTCGATATCCGCCCGCCCGGTCTCCCGCTGGGTTGTTCGGCGCGGGTGCAGGTGGCGGGCGAAACGCCGGAGGGCCCGGTGGCGTTTGACCTCAATGTCAACGGGAGCATCGAAAAATACCTCGATATTCTCACCGTGCAGCGGTGAGGGACGAAGAAGAGTTGCCTTGAGGTGGAACCCGGCCTCCCGACGGGTTTCTTGTTCAGGTATATTCGAAGAGCCCGTCCAGAGGCCGGGCTCCACCTCATGCCGGCACAAAAAAACCGGCGACCGGATGCCCGGCGGCCGGTTTCGACCCGGAACCTGGGATGCGTTAAAGCTTGAAGGGGACCTTCACCTCGAGCGTGGCATAGCCGGCGGCGCTGACGAGAACCCGGTCGTCTGCGGCCAGACCGGTGACGGTCATGACCTTGCCGGCCTCGACCGACTTCTCGGGCAGGGCGCGGGCCTTGTCCACGGAATGGTTCACAACGGCCAGAAGCACCTTGCCGCTGAGCTTCAGCGTATCCTTCGAGTCGTTTTTCAGGTGGAGGACGAACGGGGTGCCCTCGGTGCTGGCCACTTTCTCGAAGGTGGCAGTCAGCGGCAGGAGCTTGCTATCGGCGGCCTGCAGGACAGGAACGGACACCAGTGAGAGGGCAAAGGCACAGGCCAGGCCCAGCAGGGCATGGCGACGCGTTGAGGAGCGGACGGGAAGGATAGGGGAGTTAATCATGGGGGAAGGAAACCTTGGAGTTCGGTTGGAAGCTGGCAAATTGGCCGGTCGATGACAAGCCTCGTCACTGCGCGGATCTTGCCCGGACTCGGCGAGGGGTGGGTGTAGCAGCCGTGCTGTGTACCAGTTACCAATTGCTTTGAGTCTTGGTAGGGCTGCTGCTTGTCGGCAGGCCTCGGCCCGGCGATCCCGCGGCCGCGGGACCGGCCCTACAGTCCCAAACCGCTGCGTGATTGGTATGACACCGCTGGCCAGCTGTCTGACGGCGGCTGCTACGGTTCCTTCACTTCTTTTGGTATCCTTCTGCTGGGATGCAGGTGGACCATGAACGGATCGCAACAGCCCACGACGCTGCCCCGCGAATCTGGCGCGCCGGACCGGGTTGGCGACCCCGGCTACAGCTGCTCCGCGATTTCCTCCAGCGGATACGTGATGATCTCCGCTAGCGTCGGGTGATACCACGGGGCGCGGAGCATGTCGCGCACGGTGGCGTGCATCGCGAGCGGGGTCGAAAAGCAATGGATCAGCTCGCCGGCATCCTTGCCGACGATCTCGGCCCCGAGGATCCGGCCGCGCTTGGGATCGGCCAGCACCTTCACGTAGCCGTAGTGGGCCTCCATCAATATCGATTTGCCGTGATCGTTGAACGGGTAGGTGGCGCGGAGGTATTTCACGCCGCGTTCCTCCAGATCACTCTCGAGCGCGCCGATCGTGGCGAGCTGCGGGTCGGTGAAGACGACATTGAGCAACAGCGACAAATCGACGGGTTTCAACTGCTTGACCTTGGCGGCGTGCCGGGCGGCGAGTTCGCCCTGGGCGATGGCGAGATGGACAATCTCATGCGGGCCTGAGCAGTCACCCGCGGCGTAGATGTGGGGTGCGCTGGTCTGCTGCCAGCGGTTGATGATGACCTGGCCGTTGGCGCGGGTGTTGACGCCGGCGAGCGGGAGACCGAGGCCCGCGGTGGCGGGTTCGCGGCCGAGCGCATTGAACAGATGCGCGGCGCGGCGCGTAACCTTCCGGCCGTCGTGGATGAAGGTGACAGCCACGCCGCCGCGTTGCCGCCGGATTGACTCGAGCCTGGTGTCGGTGAAGAGCTCGATGCCCTCGTCGACGAAGGCCTGCTGCACCACGGTTGAGGCTTCCGCGGAGTGATCCCGAAGGATGTTTGGGCTGCGCTGGATGAGGATGACCTTGCTGCCGATGCGACGGAGGAACTGGGCCAGCTCACAGGCCACAATGCCGCCACCGAGCACGACCACGCTCTCCGGCACGAAGTCGAGGTCGAGCACCTCGTCGCTCGTCCAAGCCGGCGTCTCGCGCAGGCCCGGCACGGCCGGGACGCTGACCTTCGAGCCGGTCCCGATAAGGAAATATTTTCCGCGCAAGATCTTCCCGTTGGACAGCTCGAGTGTGTGCGGATCGCTGAAGCGGCCTTGGGCGCGAATGAGGTCGAACTTGCCGCCGGCGAGCGCCTTCACGCGGTACCTAGCGAAGTCGGCGATGAGGCGTTTCTTTCGGGCCTGGACGGCCTGCATGTCCGCCCGGGCACCGGTTACGCTGAGGCCGAAGCGGTCAGCGTGTTGCGCGTGGTGGAGCACCTCGGCGGCGCACAGCAAGGTCTTGGAGGGCATGCAGCCCTTTAGGATGCAGAGGCCACCGAGCTGCTTCGCCCCGTCGACGACGGCGACCCTGAGCCCGAGCCCGGCCGCGACGCGGGCGGCGTTGAAGCCGGCGCTGCCGGCACCAATGCAGATGAAGTCGTATTGTTTTGGTTTAGCCACGGATAACACAGATGGGCACGGATGGAGAAATCACAAATACCGCGAAAACACAGAAAGCGGGTTGACCACTAATGGACACTCATTGGCCACTAATCCGGATGGAGAAGTATTGGGTCACATGCTTTATTTGTGATCCCTTAGTGTGGCTTGGTGGTTTAATACTCCGGGGCCCAAATTCACGTCACCGCCCTTTGCCAAACAGCATGATGTGGATCGTCTTTAGGACGATGGAGGCATCGAGCACGAAGGAAAAGTAACGGATGTAGTAGAGATCATATTCCAGCTTGCGGAGAGTGTCCTCGAGGTTCGCGCCATAGGGATAGTTGACCTGCGCCCACCCGGTGATGCCGGGCTTCACGAGGTGGCGGAAGTGATAGCAGGGAATCTTTTTCTCGTAGTCCTCCACCAGTTTCACCCACTCGGCCCGCGGGCCGATCAGGCTCATGTCGCCGATGAACACGTTCCAGAGCTGCGGGATCTCGTCGATCCGGGTGGCGCGGAGGAAACGGCCGATGGCGGTGATGCGGCGGTCGTTGACGTCGGTATAGTTGGCCCCGCCTTTCCCAACCGTCATTGTGCGCAGCTTGACGATTTCGAAGGGCACGCGATTTTTCCCGACCCGCGGTTGGCGGAAAAATACCGGGCCGCGGTCTCCGATCCAGATGCAGGCGGCGACCAGCGGCAAGAAGGGCAACGCGAGCATGAGGCCGAGGCTGGCCAGGACGATATCGCTGATCCGCTTGAGGCGCTCGAATACCGGTTCCCGCGCGATCTGGAACCCCTCTTGGAACAGCCAGGTCTGATTCAGGCGGTAGAGTGGGATCTTGCGCCAGTAAACCTCATGGAACAGCTCGAGGGTGTACGTGGGCACACCAGAGAAGTGCAATTCCATCAGTCGTTGGGCCACCATCGTGGGCAGCTCATGGCTGGATTCCCGGAGAATGATGGCATCGATGTTATTTTCATATTTCGTCAGGTATTGCCCGACGTCACCGATGGGCGGCATGGACACCATGTGGGGCTGCGTGTCGGCAATGAACGTGTCATGGGTGGCGTAGAGCACGGACTGCGTCATGCCGGTGCGGCGGCACTCCTCCTTGAACGCAATGCAGCTTTCCTGGCTGCCAAGAAACATGAAATACCGCTGCTGTTTCCTGGCCAGCTGACGTTGGTAGATGAAACGCCGGTAGCTCAGGGTCAGCGGGATCATCAGCAGGCACGACACAGCGATAACACCGCGGCTGACCTGCAGGGCATAACCCGCGGGGATGAACACGTAGGTCAGCAACATGGTGAAGAGCAACACGACGAGCAGCGCAATGGTGTGCAGACTGGTGTAGGTCACCGACATCATGTCCGTACGCGAATTGTAACCGTCGATCAAATACACGGCGAGGAAGTGCATGACCATGGGCAGCAACAGCGGCGCGAGGAGGAAGCCTTCCCATTGCAGCACGCCCCAGGTCCAGCCGACAAAGTTGAACGCCACCAGCACGCATAAGGCGTCCAGCAGGACGATGGCGAAGGTGGTGAGTCTACCCTTGGTCATGGCGGCGGAGCATTACGGCGGAGGTCGGGGCAACGCAAATCAACTTATCGGGAGTGCGCAATTGACTTGGGTGGAACGCGGCCTCCGGACGCGTTTCTCTGTATGTGCATTCTAAAAACCCGTCCGGAGGCCGGGTTCCACCGTTCAGAGGCTGCACCTAGGAGCGCGCAACTTCGCTTCTACTCAGGCCCTACCCAGACGGCGGAGCAGTTCATCCCAGCGGGCCAGCGCGGCCTCGCCCGTGAAGTGGCGTTCGTAGGCGGCGCGGGCGTGGGCGCCGAGGCCGGATCGCAGCCCGGCATCGGATTGCCAGCGAGTGATCGTTGCGGCCAGCCCGGCGCCGTCACCCGGCGCGAGCGCGGCCCCACACTGCTCCCGGGCGAGCAATTGCCCGATGTCCCCGGCGACCGGACCGACAAACAAAACCGGCCGGCCGGCGGCCAGAACGCCCGCGAGTTTGCTCGGGAAGACCAGCGCGGAATACTCGGGCCGCAGCGTGACCAGGTGGGCGTCGGCTGCCGCCAGCGAGGCCGGGAGGTTCTCGCGGGATTCCGGCGGGAGCAGTCGGACGTTGGGCAGGCCGAGGGCGTGGACGGCGGCGGTGACCTCGTTGAAGCGCGCTCCCTGACCGATGAAAAGAAAGACGATGTCCGGCTGGTCGCGCAACAATGCGGCTGCTTGCAATACGGTCTCGAACTCATGGACGCGGCCGAGATTACCCGAGTAGGCCACGACGAATTTTCCAGCCAGGCCCCAACGCTGCCGGCAGGCTGCGATGGGGCCTGGCGTGGCGGGGGAGCGCAGCTCGCGCGGCGCCCAGTTGGGGATGACGTCAATTCTCTCTGGCGGCACTCCCGGGTGCGCCACGGTCTGCGCCATATCATCACCCAAGGTCACGCAGGTTGCGGCGCTCCGCCAGACCGAGTCGCGCGAAACCTTCAACGGCGAGAGGAAGAAGCCGGCCAGCGGGCCGAAGTGAACGACGGCGATCTCCGGGTAGATGTCCTGGATCCATGGCACCACCCGCGCTCCGCGGGCCGCCGCCTCGCGTGCCACCGCGGCGGCGAGCAGCGGCGGATCGGTCATCGGCACGACAATGTCGCCGGGTCGTACGAGCGTCGCCAGCTTCCAGCGGACGGCGCGGAGAAACCGGCGATGGCTCAGGGCGCGAGAGATGAGGCCACCGTGGATCTCGGTGGTTCCGGTGCGATGGACCGTCACGCCGTTCTGTCGCGTGGAGGCCTCGCCGGTGGCGAGGACGTGGACGGCCCAGCCACGGGCGGCGAGCCCCTCGGCCAGGTCGGTGAGCAGTTGGGCCGTGGCCAGTGTCGAGGGCCAGTAGACCCGGTTGACAAAGATGATCCGGGGGTCAGGCATGGGTCGCGGCCCGCTGCCGTTTCAGTTCCTCAGCGGTGAACCCTTCGTAGCGGGCCAGCAGACGGCAGTAGCGCCAGGAGCCGGCGCCATCGAGAAAACCGCCGCGCAGGAAATACTGATAGACGAAGCGCAGCAGGGGGCGCGCGGGCAGGGCGTGACTGAGCTGCTTGAGCGCGCGGCGTCGCCCCAGCCCGCGGCCACCCACGGCCTGCTTTAGCAGTTGGCTGAAGGGGGCCGAGTGCTGCAGGACTTCCGCCGCCTCCTCGCGCGCATAGCGCCGGTGCTTGGCTTCCCACTCGGCTTCGGACGCGAAGGTGATGTCGTGATCGTAGCCCGCCTGCAGGTAGCCCAGGCGCAGGCCGGGAGTCTCCCGTTGCCCGTGGCCGTGCTGCACAAAGGTGAAACCCTCGCGGCGGACAAACCGCGCCTGCCAGGCCGGATAATCCGTGCAGCGTGGGAGCCAACGACCCTGAAACAGCATGCGTGGGGCGGCAAAGCAGCCGTCGAGCGGCGGATTGGCCGCGGCGATCTTCCGGCATTCCTCCAGCAATTCCGGCGTCAGGTGCTCGTCCGCATCCACGTGAAAGACCCAGGGGTGACGGAACCCCGCCGCGGCATGCGCGAAATTCCGCTGCGTGGCAAAATCGACAAATCGGTTCGTGAACACGCGGGCGCCGGCAGCCTGCGCGATGGCCACGGTGGCGTCGGTCGAGCCGGAATCGATCACGACCACGTCGTCGCACGCTGCGACCGAGGCCAGACAGGCCGGCAGCCGCGCGGCCTCATTCAGCGTGAGGATGACGATCGAGAGCGGAAGGCGTTCAGCCATGGTGGCGGGCGGCGTCCAATTGGGCGTAGCGGATGGCACAAACGAGGACGGTGCAGAAGGTCAGCATGACGGCGGGGTTGGCAAAGGGGAATTCCAGCCACGCATAGAGCAGCAGCAGAGCGCAGCCGGCGAGCAGGTAGCGGGGCACGACGGACTGGACGCGACGCCACGGCACGGCGCCGAGAGGCAATAGAACCAGGAGGGCCAGTAATCCGGTGCCGACAATGCCGACCTCGGCGAGGGACTGGAGCCAGTCGTTGTGCGCCTCGGCATAGAAGGGGATCCAAACCCAGCTCTCGGTGGCGCGCTGGGTGTTGAAAATCCGGAAAACGTGCGCGTAGCTCTCGAGGCCCCAGCCGAACCAGGGTTTTTGCGCTGCCATCCGCCAGGTGTCGCGGTACAGGACGAGCCGGGAGGTCAGGGTGCCCTCGGCGGAAAGGCGGGAAACCTGCTCAGCGGTGAGCTGGGCGCGCTGGGCGATGACCCCGCGGCCCAGGTAGCCGATGACAGCCACGGCGAGGAGGGCGCAGAAGATGATGCCCGCCACCGGGAGCGCGGATGATTCGTAATGTTGCCGGCGGTGGCGGACGACGCGGAGGAGAAAGTGCACGAGGGCGCCGGCCAGCAGCAGCCCGACCACGACCGTGCAGGACCGGGAGGAACTGAGTGGCACGGAAAGTGCGAGCAGCAGCGTGGCCACGGCGCCGAGCAGAACGGGTGAATGCCAGATGTCGCGGTGGCCGCCGCGTCGGTGGTAATGGAAAAGCAAGGCCACGCATACGGCCGTGTTCAGCAGGGTGAAGGCGCCCCAGTGGTTATGGTAGATGAAGGTGGCGAAGAAATGCTCGTTGGGCGAAGCAACCAACCCAAACCACAGACCGGAAGTGCCGATCAGCTTCTGGAAGGTGCCGAGCACGGCGAGCACGACGGCATTGCCAGCGAGGAGGAACATGATTGCGCGCACCTGGCCGCGCCGGTGCAGCACGAGCAGGAGATTGAAGCTGGAAAGGACGAGCCCGTTAAACTGCCACAGCTCTTTCGCGGCGAGTTTGGGCAGGGCAGCGCTGGGCAGCCATGGGCGGGGATCGCCCAGCACGAGCGAAGGCTGGCCGGCGACCATGGCCTCCCGGAAGCCGGGATTGAAGCAGCTGGTGACGACCAGGGCGTCGAAGAGCCAGAGCGGCCAGAGGAGACGGAGCGCCGGGTGGATGGACCCATCGGCCCGCGGTTCACCTGAGACGCAGGCCCATAGGAAAAGCACCATTCCCACCGTGCCCCACCAGGCGATGATCTGCCGCGCCCAGGGGGCTTGGCCGCCGAAGGCCCACGAAGTGAAAACGATCAGCGTGCCGCAGTGAAAAAGCACGGCCTTGTCCAACGGGAACACACGGTGAGGTCGCCGGCCGGCGGATTCAGCGGCGCTCATGGGCGAGATGATGGGTAAACTCGTGCAGCAAAGAGGCGGCGCGGGTCCAGGAAAAGTCCCGTGTCATCCACGCGGCACCGCGACCGCCCATGGCCCTGAGTTCATCGGGCTGGGTCGCCACGGCAGTGGCGAGGGTTTCGCCGAATCTCTCCCATGGGACACACCACCCGCAGGCTTGTGCGGCGAGGCCGGTCCACGGTGTGGCGTCGGTCACAAGTGCCGGCACCCCGGCGGCAAGCGCCTCGGCGATGACAAGTCCGAAATTCTCGGAATGCGACGGCAGGACAAACAGCGAGGCGATGGCGTAGGGCGGCGGATGCCCGGCGCTGTCGAGCACGACAATGCGATTCGTCGCACCGCGAGCCGCCACTTCCGCCGCCAGCGTGGCCGCCGTGTATTCTTCGGTCAGGCCGGTGACAAGCAGGAGCCAGTCGCCGCGCGGAGCCGAGAGCCACAGGTCGATCAATTCACGGACACGCTTCTTGCGATGCAGCCGGGAATAAAACAGGGCCACCGGGCGAGCGCGTGCCGCAGGACAGAGCTGCTCCCACGCTGTGCGGGCGGCGGCGAGCCCGGCGGCTTCAGGCATCGCGACACCGTTGGGGGAGACGCAGATCGGCTGCTTGAAGCCGAGCGCGCGGATGTCGGCGGCCTCCTCGGGGCTCGTGGCGTGCCAGCCGGCGGCCTGGGCGAAGGCACCCGGGTGCACCAGCAGTTCGGCCAGTCTTTTCCGCCAGCGCCGATGACGGTACGCCCAGCCGCTCATCATGCCGCGCGGCGAGATGACCAGTGGCACGTCCTGGTGGCGGGCGGCCTCGGCGGCATAGCGCAACGTCAGCAGCCAGAGCGAATGGTGGTGCACGCAGTCAAAAGGATTGGCCTGTAGGTAATCCCTGAGCGCAGGGGACCGGCAGAGCCAGCGGGGGGCGACCCGCGGAAAAACGCGGATGGCTGCCTGATCGCTGGCGGCGGGCCCGAACGAGCCGACGATCTCCTCCGTGGCGAGCAAGGCGACGTCATCGCCGGTCGCAGTCACGTGGTTCGCGAGGGCACGGACAGATTTGGAAGGACCGCCATGCCGCTCCTCGAGGCTCGGCACGATGTGACAGACGCGCATGCAGGAAAATCAGACGGGCACGGATCGCTCGCGGATGGGCCGGCAGGGCGAGCCGACGCAGACCTGACGGGGCGGCAGGTCATTCACCACGACGGAGCGAGCGCCGACGACACAGAGTTCGCCGACTGTGACGCCCGGGCCGACGAACACGTCGGCACCGAGCCAGGCATTGGCGCCGATGACGATCGGCTGCGTCACCAGTGGCATGCTCCAGCGGGTGAAGTCGTGGGTGCCCGCGCAAAGGTGGCAGAACTGGCTGAGGTTGGCGCCGGATTCGAGGCGAATGGGCGCGAGGTTGTAGAGGTTGACGTACGGTCCGACCATGCTGCGGGGCGCCAGCGAGAGTTGCCAGGGAAACACGACCCGCGCGGTGGGAAAGATCACCACGGGTCCGGTGATGTCGGCACCGAACAATTTCAGCAATCCGGCGCGGAAACCGTGCAGCGGGCGCGGGCTCCAGCGAAAGAGCGTGGATTGCACAATGAGCCAGAGCCAGCGGCGCAGCACCACCGTCTTGGGGTAGGGGGTCGCGCAGTTTTCTCCGAGATAGGGGCCGGGGTCGCTCACGGCGGGGAGGATGCGGGCTTTGTGGGTGCGGTCAACCGCCCGAAGTCGGTGAGCAGGGCCGTGGCATAGATCGGGTAGTCGTAGGTTCGCGCGGTCTGGCGGGCCCGTTGGCCGAGGTCGCGGCGCAGGTCCGGGTCGCGCAGCAGTCGAACCAGCGTGGCGGCTAGTTGCGCGGCGGCGTCGGGCGCGGCGTGGTCGAAGACGAGGCCATTCTGTCCGTCGTGCACAAAGTCGGTGAAACAGTCGAGGCGGGAGACGACGGGCACGGCGCCTGCCGCCATGGCCTCGGCCACGGCGACACCGAAGGTCTCGCCCTGCTCAGCGAGGCTGGGGTAGCAGAAAATGCCGATGCGTTGATAGACGGTGGCGAGGGCCGCGGCGTCGAATTGGGGATCGAGCAAGGTGAAGCGGTCGTCCGGGACCGCCGCGGAAATATTGCGCCGCAAGTCCGCAAGAAACGTGGGACCCGAGCCGCCGCGGGCGGGGTCGGAAGGTCCGCACAGCAGCAGGCGCCAAGGAGGCACGCCAGCGGTCTGCGCGACCAGCGCGACAGCCTCGGCGAGCAGTCGCAGGCCCTTTTCCTCGTGCAGGCGACCGACAAATCCGATGGTCACCTCAGCCGGCGGCGTGGAGGTGGCGATCGATTGCATCAGCTGCCAGTCGATGGGGTAGCCATGGACTTGGGTGACGGGCGCCAGGCCGGGGTTTTCCTGTAGAACCCGGTCGCGCACATAACTACTAGCGGCGAGTACGCGGGCGATACGGCGGTAGTGGCGATACTGGCCCTTGGGCATGCGGCCGGTCATGAGCACGACCCGGCCGGCGCGGGGCTTGAGCCAGCCGAGCCAGACAGGCAACGCCACGGTGTTCACCACGACAATGTCGGCGGCGGGCAGGGCGAAGAACACACGCCAGCTCCAAAAGAAATCGGCGAGGAGATTGCGCACGAGGCTCCGGTGGTGATCGGTGCCGGGCAGGCGCAGGTGGCGGATACCCTCGGAGGATTCCTCATTGGGCCAGCCGGGCCACCGCCGGGAAATGAAGGTCACGACATGTCCCTGCGCGGCGAAGATCCGGGCGAGCTGGTACCACGATTTTTCTGTGGCGCCACCGCTGACGGGCGGGACAGGGAGAAAAAATCCGCTGACGAGGGTAAGGCGCATTTCAGGCAGGCGGCAGGCTGGCCAACGCCTGGAGCAGGCCCGCGCTAGTCTGCTGGTAGGTATAGCCACCTATGGTGGCGAGGGCGTTCCGACCGAGGCGCGTCATTTCTTCCACGGGGGCGCGCAGCGCCGCGCCCAAGGCCGTGGTGAGCTCCGTCGGGTCTTCCGCGGGGAAAACCCAGCCGGTTTCGCCGGGCTGCACGAGGTCGCGTTGGCAGCCGACCCGGTCCGAGACGAGGCACGGCACGCCGAGGTGCATGGCCTCGTTGACCGCCAGACCCCAGGTCTCGTAGGCGCCGCGGGAGGGCAGAACAAAGATATCGGCCAACCGGTAGCGCGCGGGCATTTCGCTCTGGTTGGCAAAGGGCAGGAAGCGAACGCAGGCGGCGGGCGAGGCGGCGGCCAGCGCGGTGAGCCGGGCCTTCTCCTGGCCGTCGCCGACAAAGACGAGCGCATCGGCCGGCGTCGCCACCTGCAGGAAAGCCTGCAGCAGGGCGACAGGTTGCTTGGCCGCGCTGAATTTGCCGGCGAAGAGCACCACGCGCCGGCCCGCGAGGCCGAGTTCGCCGCGCAGGGCCGTGGCGGCGGCAGCCGGGGCGGGATCCGTGGGATTGAAGTGCGCGGCGTTCACCGAGTGCGGGGCGAAGAACAGCTTTTCCGCAGGCACGCCCAAGGCGCGGAAGTAGTCCCGATTCGCCGCGCCGACATAGGTGACGGCGGCGAAGCGCGCGTAGAGCCGGCCGAGCAGGAAGCGCTTCAACCACGACGGCCCGGCGCCGAGCAGGTGGGAGTCGCCCCGGAATATGAGCGGGGCGGGCGGACGGAGAATCAACCGGAGATGGCTGCGGTAGGCGTAGCCAAACAGGAGCACGGCGCCGGGTTGCCACGCCCGTACCCGGGCGCCGAGCGCGGGGTTGTCGAGGCCGCCAAAATGATGCGTGCCGGGATCGCGGGCGGCGTTGGGCACGAACTCATGGTCGTAGCCCGCGAGCAGGTCGACATCCCACTGGAAGGTGGCGCCGAACTGCGGGTCGCGCTGCGCGGTGACGCCGAAATCCCATAGGTAGAACACCCGAAACTCCAGCGCGGTGTTCGCGCGCATCCACCGGAACCACGGGCTGTAATACTGCACCGGATGGGAGAGGACGATGGCGAGCCGGCGCATGGTTTCAGTTTCCGCCCAGCAAGTGGCGCAGCGCCAGCGGCACTCCAAGCACCATGACGACGGCCTGTTGGAACGAGGAAACCCAGGCCGCCATCGTCAGCTCGGCGTTGAACGACCAGGCGGTCAGCAAGATCATGAAGAGCCCGGCGAAGGAAAACATCGGGCTGAAGGTCGACCAGAGCTGGAGTTTCTTTAGGACAAAGCCCCAAAAGGCCCCGAGGAGAATGGCGCCGATCAGGCCGAAGTTTGCATACGACTCGGTCAGGAGTCCGAACGCGATGGTGGTGGTGTTGGTGTCCTCCTCGCGTTGGAGCCCGTAATACATGCCGAGCTGGAAGGTCGCGACGTGGGAGCGGGGTTTCTCCGCCCAGAAGAGCCGGGGGATCAACTGGGGCAACACATGCCGGTAGGTCGAGCCATAGAGGTAGTCCTGCCGCCCCGGGGTGTTGTCGATGATCAGGCAGAGTAGGTGCATCAGGGAAGTGCGCTCGAGCATCTTCTGACTCACCGATTTGTCGCCGCTGGTCGGTTGCAGGCCAAAGTTGAACCATTCGGTAAAGTACGCGGGCAATTGCGTGAAGGTGGGTGAAGGGTATAATTCGTCCCAATATTTGGTGCGCATCCGGGTCTTGCCCGTATGCAGGACGGCGATGACGGCAAAGCTGGCGACGATGACGACCCAGGGGATGCGCTTGCCGCCGGAGAGGTAGCCCAGGAGTGCAATACCCAGCAAGCCGATGGAGCTGATTAGGATCAACCCGACACTCATCAGAATAAGCTGCGGGACCAGGGTACAGACGAATACCACTTTCTCTCCCTGGCTCAGTTCACCGCGGCCCCAGCGCTGGCTGCCGACAAAGGTGCAGAGGATGCCAAGGCCGTAAAACACCGCCCGCAGTGGACTCACGAAGTCCGGCGGGATCCAGGAGGTGAACCCGCTGATCGCGATGTAGGCCAGCGAGAAGATGAGTCCGTAGACGATCTTGCCCTCAAACTGTTGGGATAGGAGGGACTCGCGCCAGAATGCGCCCCGGCCGGGCAACCCTCGCGTGATGCGGTAGACCAGATTGGCAGCGACAAGATAGAGCACCACGGCCCAGCCGGCATGGCTGATCACGTCGTCCGAGTAAACGGCGAGCTGGTCGCGGGCATTGATGAGGGGTAACGCATAGGCATTGGCGCAGAGCAGCATGATGGTCTCGAAGGCAGGGAACCGGCTGCCCCCGGTCCGGGCCCAAAACAACGAAGGCAGAACTGACAGGACGAAGATCAGCAAGCCCTGAAAGAGGTGCAGCGGGTCGCCCACATCCGCCTTGTAGGCCAGGTAGACGAGTGTGGCCACGAGCAGGACCAACCCCGTCTGGAAAAGCCGGCGACCGCGCGCGACATGCTCGCCGCCGAGCAGGGAGTAATCCATGACGCTCTCGTCGGGGCGGGGGAGGCGGTTGACGTATTCCATGGGTAGAGGCGTGTTCAGCGGGCCCGGTCGAACAGGGCGCATTGCCGGCGGGTGAGTTCTTCGGCGAGGTAATTCAACTTGAAGAGCTGCTCGTTGCGCGGCCGGAGCGAGCCGGGCGGGAAGCCCGCGACCGCCAGGTCGAAGAAACCCGCCAGGTCGGCATAGGCCTGCTCCTTTGATTCCTCGCTGGCAAAGCGCACCAGGAAGGCACAGCCCAAGTCATCCAGCAGGCGTTCCATGACGCTGCCGCGGAAGACCACGCCGAGAATGGGCCGACCGGTCAGAAAATAGGGATAGATCTTCGAGGGGGAATAGGCCAGGTCGCTGGACCCTGGCAAGAGCAGGACATCCGCCTGACGCTGCCAGCGCATCGCTTCGAAATGGCCGATGCGATGCGGAATTTCCGATACGGCATCGGCGACGCCGCATTCCTCAGCCACCGGCAGGACCGAGGGTTGGCCCTTGCCCGGCGCGACATAGCTGGTGCCGACGAAATGAAAGCGCAGGCGTGCGGCGCTGTCCGGTCGGATGGCCCGGTAGCGCCGCAGCCCGTCGAAGAGGACGGTCAGGGAATGCGGCATCACGGGCCCCGAGGCCCCGGTGTAGAGGAAATGAATCTCGCCGTGTTCCCGGCTGTACAGCGGTTGCGTCAGCAGGTGGGCCGAGGCCTGCAACAAATCCTCGCGGCTGCCGCCGAAGCCGATGACCTCCGCGGGTACGCGAGCGAAATCCGGATAACGGGTGCGGAGATCCTCGAGATAACTCGGTGACACACTCATGACCGCGCCCACCCGCCGGTACGTCCAACCTTCGAAGAGCCAGGCTTGGAGGCGGGCGAACTGGTATTTCCATCCGCCCGGGGGCGACCGGGACCCGTGGCGTTCGTAATAGTCGGTGCGCCACGGGTCCTGGACGTCGATCACATAAGGCACGCCAAACCATTTCCGCCACAGCCGGCCGAGCGGAAAGGTGATGAACTGGGTGGTGGAGAAAAAAACCAGGTCGAACTTCTCTGCCCGGAGCAGCCGGGTGCCGGACCAGAGCAGGAAGGGCAGCATGCGGAGGCCGGTGTTGCCGAGGCCGCACCAGCGGGTCAGGCGCAGGGACAGGGCCGGGATGCGGATGATCCGGATCCCCGGAGGAATGGACTCCAGCAGCTCGGGTTCGCGCACGCCTTCCTGGTATTGATCCTCGAGCGTGAGCACGACCGGTTCCCAGCCGCAGCTCCGGTAATGAGGCAGGCTCATCCGGACGCGCTGCATGTCCGGCGCGTTGAGCGGCGGAAAATGTGGCGAAATGATGAGAACTTTTTTCATGGACGAGGCGCCCCACCCAATGTGAGCGGGAGAAGAATGCGGATATCCCACGTTTTGTCACCGCCACCGTTTGTGGTGGTGATGGCCTGCCCGGTGGTGAAAAAACCTCCGAGCCGACGCCAGATTGCGGGCGCATTGTCCCAGCGGTAGAGTGAAACGACGAGCACGCCCCCAGGTGCCAGGGCCCTGGCCAACCCGCGGAGTGTCGCGGCTGGATCATAAAAGTAGCCGATGACCTCGTTCGCCACAATCACATCATAGGGGCCAGTCGGCCTCCACGTTTCGAGATCAACCTGTTGAAAGTGCGCGTCGGGGAGTGCGGACTCCTGCGCCACGCGGATGGCTTCAGGAGAGAGATCGACGCCATGGTAGGCAGCCAGTTCACCAGGCTTGAAGAGGGTGGCGAGGCGGCCGCTGCCACATCCGGCGTCGAGCAGACGGGGCCGGCGGTGCTGTGCGCGGATCAAGGCGGCCAGGGCGGCATATCGCGCCTGTTCGTCGGGTGAATCCAGCAATTGCCAATGACCGGATCGATACTCCGCGTCGAAGGCCGCGGCGGGCACCGGATGACCGAAGCCCCGCGGTCCGTCGATGAAGCGGCGGCGGAGGTGGCGGAGCATTTTAGCGAGCATGGAAGCGGGGAACATCAACCTTCGAAGAAAAATTCCTCGGTCGTCGCGAAACTATCGGCAAACCCGGATGGTAGCACCGGATCCGGCCATGGTGGTGTGGGCTCGGTCTGAGAAACGTAACAGGCCAGAGCCGCGCGCTTGGCGGCGGCGTGCGCCGGGAAAGCCAGCCGCCATACACGCCGGGTCAAGCCGGGGCGAATGAGCTGCTGCGGGCTCCACCGGGCCCAGACGGGATACTCTAGGATACGGGTCCTGAGGGCAGACAATTGCAGGGCGCGTTGGGCGACCCGGAAAGCGGCTTCATGCTCCGAACTGCCGTCGGCGCGACAGGGAAGAAACAACTCGGTCGGCACTAGGGCGGAGATCATGCCGGCTATTCGCCTGGCTAGGGCCTCGCTCTCCTCCGGGCGGAGATGGGCCAGGGTGCCGTCAACCGCGTCGAGAAAGTGGAGCGACGTGGCCTCGACCCGCAGCCCCTGCATGGCTTGGATGGCTTCAGCGCGGCGAAGGCGTGCGAGTTCCGCGGGAGGGAGAAGCGGATGTCCGGGGTACGACCCGGCGCCGTCAGTGATATAGACGACGTCCACCGGCAGGCCGGCCATACGCCGCGTGAGGATCAGGCCGGCGCAGCCCAGAGCCTCATCGTCTTGATGGGGCGCGAGGATGAGGGTACGGCTGCCCGGCGCCGACCCGAGCGGCCGGCTGCGCAGTCGCAGGCCGGCGATGACGACGGCGCGGAGGGCGCGACGAAGCAGTTCCTTCATGGGGCGGGCCGCGCAAGGGCGGCAGCCACGAGCGCAACGAGACCTGGCGCTTCCCGTTCCCAGCTGTAGGAAGTTTCCGCGGCGGTGCGCGCGCTGCGCTGCATGGTCGCGAGCCGTGCCGGGTCGCCGATGAGTTCATCGAGCGCGGCAGCGGTGGCGGCGGGGGCCGCGAGATCGATGAGCCGGACGGCACCGGGGGCGCGGGCCAGTACTTCGCGCTGGCCCGCCGTGGGCGTGGCGACGACGGCGAGCCCGGCATTGAGATACTGGAGGATCTTGTTCGTGATAGTGAGATCGCGATTGACGATCCACGACTGTTCGAGCGCGAGGCCGACATCGTGCTGCGCGATCAGTGCCGGCAACTCGGGCGGCGGCACGAGCGGCCGCAGCGTGATCCGGCTCGCGAATGCGGGGGGGAGACGCGTGAGCAGTTCACGGTCAAATCCGGGACTGGGCTGGCCGAGCAGCACGAGCCGGCTCGGTTGTTTGGTCAACACCCAGGCGGCGCAAAATTCCTCCAAGCCCCGGCCACGTCCGAGGGTCTGGGAAAACCAAAAGAAGGCGGGCGGCGAGCCCGGCGGGCCGGAGCGCGGGTCCGGCTGCAGCGGAAAGGAATTGGTCAGCACGTGCGGTGGCGGGGCGCCGGAGCGGGCGGCCAGCGCGGCGCTGAGCGCGACGGAGGTGGTCGTCGTGTAGGCCGCGTGGTGCAGCAGCTGGTGCTCCAAGCCTCGCAACAGGCCGAGCGGCCGGCCCCGTCGGTCGGTCGGCAGCAGATCCTCAGAGTGCCAGTCCTCGAAGTCCGCGGCCACTTTCCGACCGGAGCGCAACAGGTCGCAACCGATCCAGAAGGGGATTTCGTTATGCACGATTGTGAGGTCGGCCGGAAGTTCCAGCGCCCGGCGGCGCAACGGACCAGCCGGGCCGAGCGCGTGCAGGGTCGGAAACCCCGCGACGGTGGCCTGCACGGCCAGGCGTTGGCGCACCCGCCGGATAAACCGCGCCGGGCCAGCCGGGTTGCCGCCGACCGATTCGTGGCGGAAGGGTTGACCGGCGACGAGCCGGCGTTCCTCCGCGTCGAGCGCGGGTGATTCGCTGACGGTGAGCAGCGTCACGTCATGGCCGGCGCGGCCGAGAGTCCCGACCTCCTTGAGAGGGCGGGGATTGCGGCAGGGGCTGCCCGAACTCATGATGAGGATGCGGCTCATGTGCGAAAACGGGCGGCCAGACGGTGCCACCAGCGACGGTGCGCGAGCCGGGCCCGGGCCTCGCTCCAGTCCACCAAGCTGTCGCCCACGTCGTGAAACCCGAGCTGGGCGGAGGGCATGTCGCCCGCTTCGACGCGCCGGACGAGTTCGGAGAGTTTATCGTAGAAATCCGCGCAACGATAGGGCGGATGGAGGGTCCACATGCCGGGCGCGGCGCCCAGGAAATCCACCCGCTGCAGGCCGCGACGGGCCATCGCGAAAGTGAGGAGGCGTTCGGGCAACTCGCGGGTTGCGTTGCCCTCGAGCAAGGCGAGCAGCAGTCCGCGCAGCGGGGCGAGGGCCGGTTGCAGGGCGCCGAGGCGCGCCTGGAAGCGGTGGCGGTCGAGCAGGAAGGCGCGGCTGCTCATCTCGTGGAAGGTGTAGGCAAGGCCGGGCCCGGCCCGGCGCTCGCCTTGCAACTCGGTCAGGCGGCCGTCAGGCGCAGGCGGACCGGGCAGCGGGGCGGTGACCAGGACATCGGGCTCCCTCTCCAGCAGCGCGCAGGCTTCGGCGAGCCACGTGGGTGAGCCGCCGCCGAACATCATGTCGGCGTCGCAATGGAACACATGACGATGACTGGCGGCATGGAGCCCGAAAAAATACGAGTAATAGGGACCGCCGCGATGGTCCTTGGTCGGTACGCGCTTTCCGCCGAAGAATTCCTGGGCGACAGCCGCGGCGGCCGAGGCGCCGTAGTCCACCTCGATGATTCGCGCGCCCTCCACCGACCGGGCAAGCGCCAGGATGTTATCGCGGCCTTCCGCCCAGCCTTCGGCGAAGCGACCGGCGCTGCGATGCAGGTCGACGGTAAGCAGGATTTCCGCGACCTGGCTGCGCCACGTGCGGATTTGGTGCGGCAGGATTTCCCGGGCCAGCCGGTAATCCGACGGAGCGAGGCTGATCTGGAGGGTGACGGGAGGTGACACTGGCGTCGCTTGGCGGACGATATTCAGGCCGGCGGGACCTTGAGGCAGGCGGTACGGAACACCACGGCAGACCAGGCCAGCGGGCGTCCGTCGTTCTCGAAGCAGCGGTAGCCCGCCGGTTCGAGCAAGGCCTGGGTGTCGTCGGCTTCGGCCTGACTGTGAAAGCTCATGACGATCACGGGATGGTGCCGGGCGATGGTCTTGAGCGCACCGGCGACCGCTTTGGCCCCATGGCCCTCCACGTCGACCTTGACGAGATGGGGTGGGCGGATGGTACCGGCGGTCACGAGGTCATCCAGCACCAGGGTATCAATCTGGATGGTCTTTTCTCCTGCCGTGACCGGCTCGTCTTCGTAGCGCAGGTGGTTGAAGGTTGCCCCGGCCGCCGGCACGATGAATTCCTGCCGGGTGGTCCGGTCGCTGACGGCGGCCCGGAAGAGCCGGACGTTTTCCAGTTTGTTCATGGCTATGTGCCGGGCACAACGGGCATGGGAGCGGGGATCCGGCTCGAAGGCTGCGACCTGGCCGGTGGGTCCGACCGCCCGGGCAAGGCCGATCGTATAAATGCCGAAGTGGGCGCCCAGGTCCCAGAAGCTTTTTCCCAGGAGGGGCCCGAGGGTCGCCGCCACCGCGTCGACGTCGCCCTCACCGCTTTGCCGCCAATAGGCCGAATGGGGCAGAAGGGTCCAACGGGCGCCTTGGGCAATCCCGGCCCTGATGCGTACGGGGATGAGGCCAAGGGGGCTGCGGCCAAGCCAGTAGCTGATCCAACTCTTGAGCTTGATCATGGGGAGAACGGGACGGTTTGGGTGGCGTTGACCAGGTCGACGAACTGGCGCGCGCATTTCTCGAGCGTGAGGTGCTCGAGGATGAAGTCGCGCGGGGCCAGGCGTCCGGTTGCCTGCGCTGCACGGAACGCGGGCAATTGCGTGGCGAACTCCGCGGCATCGCGGAAGGTCAGGCCGCACCTGGCATCAAAATACGGCACGGAGGTCGCGGGGATCACCGGCTGGCCCCACTTGAAGCGTTCGGGATCCTCGACGAAGCCGGGATCCCAGGCCAATAACGGGAGGCCGCTCGCCATGGCTTCCTCGGCGGCAATGCCCTGGCTCTCGTGCGCGGACAGGAAAATCATCGCGCGGCAGCGGCCGAGCGCGGCTTGGAAAGCGCCGGGTTCATAGGCACCATAGCGGAGGGTTTCATGGGTGCAGCCGAGTTGGGCGAGCGCAGCCCGGATCGGGGCGACGAGTTCGGTCTCCCGCGCTTCCCGGGCCCAGTGGATTTTGTCGTAAAGCAGAAAATCGGTTGTCTTGGCGGCGGCCGGGCCCGGCTGCCAGCGGTCAGTGTCGATCCCCACCGGCCAGATGGCGCAGCGTGAACCGAAGTAGGGGCGATATACCGAGTCGCACCATGCGCTGTGCTGGAGATAACGCGCGACCGGATAATCGGTGCAGAGCGTGGGCCATTCCGAGGGATGAGTCATGAGCCCGATGCCCGCGACGATGGGATTGGGCCGGTCGTACCCGTCCAGGCAGTGGCGCCCGCGGCCCAGCACGGCGACGCGATCGGTCCGGTGCAGCTTGCGGAAGGGCAGGTTGACCACGTAGGGAACGCCGAGCCGGTCGAGGCCCAGGCAGAGGTTGAGGAAGACCTTATCGAGTCCGCCCGGCCGCGGCGCACCCCGCAATATCCGCCGGAACGTGGGTCGGATGAAACGATCGCCGGGCACCCAGCGGTCGCGCTCGGCCTCGGGCCGGTAATAAAGACAAAGGCGGTTCACGCGAATTTGGGCCGGGGCAGGCGCGCCTTTATCCAGGGCTGGAACCGCAGCTCCAGGAACCAGGCCAGCGACAGGGCGAGTGTGGCCCAGACAAGGATCCGACCGAAGTAGGAGGGAATGGTGCCACCGGGCAAAGGCAGGCGCTGCACGACGAACAGGAGCGGGAAGTGCACGACGTAGAAAGCATAGGAGATGCGGCCCAGCCCCACGAAGGATTTCAACCAAGCGGTGGTCCGGATGGGCAGCGCCGCCCCGGCGAGCAGAACGGCCCCACCGCCCATCATCCACGAGGGGTCGGTCCACAGCCGGCCGGTCCAGAGCATGCCCGCAAGCGGCACCAGGCAGGCCAGCCAGGTCAGGACAATGAGCAGCGGCGTCGCAGGTAACCGCCGTCGCCCGACGTCAGCCATCAAAAGCAAGATGGGCGGAAGCACTCCTATTTGGCCCAGCGTGACCATGCCGGCGTCGGCGCTGTGCAGGCCGAGGGCATTGAGGATTCTCGTCACGCCGCCGAGCTGATGACCGGCAAAGATGAGCAGCAACCAGGTGACCGCCCGCGAATGGGGCGCGGCCGCCGGCAACTCCGGCAGGCGGGCCAGCCACCAGCCCGCCGCCCAAAACAGCCAGCCACAGGCATAGCTCGCCAGAAACAGCGGCATCATTTGCGGGGTAAACCAACCCAGGAAGGTGGCGATGAGCGCGGGAACGAAAACCCAGCCCACACGCGGTTGATAACGCCACAAGAGGATGAAAACGCCATAATACAGCAGCTCGTAATTCAGGCTCCATAAGGGCCCGTTGCTCATGGGGACCGAGACATTGAAACCGAAATAGTCGTTGAAGTTCTGGAGCCCGAGAAACGTGGCCACCATGGTGCGAACCTGCCCTTGGTCGTGGCGCACAAGGATGACCGCGATCGTCAGGATCATGGCGACATAGTAGACCGGGGCGAGGCGGACGAAACGCCGCCAGAGGTAGGCGCGGCGGCTCTCCGGTGTGCAGGGGCCGGGATTCGTCCAGCTGATCAGGTAGCCCGAGAGCACAAAAAATACGAGCACCCCGGTGTGTCCGGCCTCGAGGCTGTGCAGCCAGCGTGGCAGCGTCACGGTAGGATCGAGATGTGTCAGATAGAGGGTGTGGCTGAGGGCGACCATCAGGCAGGCGATGCCGCGCACTCCCTCCAGTTCGGCATTGGCTGGGCGGGCGGTCATCGGGCAGGCAGGCCGAGCCGGTCGGCAATGCGACCGAGGCTGCGGGCGAGCGTGTGGTCGGCCAGCGCGCGACGCTGGCCCAGGCGGCGCAGGCTGGCGCGGCGGGCGGGCTCGCGCTGGAGCCGGGTCGCTTTTGCCACGAGTTCGGTGGCATCGCCATAGGTTTCAATCTCGGTGCCGGGATCGTAGAGGTCTTCCAAGCCGGGAGCCCGTTCCGTGAGATAGCAGCTGCCGAGCATCGGGGCCTCGATGTCGCGCAGCCGCGAGTAGCAGCCAGGCCGGGTGAAGGAATGGCGGTAGCTCGGGTAGCGATTGATGCCGATCACGACCGCACTCTCGCGCAGGCCGCGAAAATATTCCTCCCCGGCCAGGGCTGGCCGCCAGCACCGCTCGATCCAGCCGGCCGGGCGGGGGCGGTGCAGCTGGTAGGTCGCCCGCATCGCCAAACCCCGCAGGCCGTGCGTCCGGAGAAACGCGAACTGATTAGCCAGGCGGCGGGGCGGCGGCGGCGCCACGGGCCCGCCGGGCCGCCAACCATCGCCATGGAGCCGGAGCGCGAGGCCGCCCGCGACGGCGTCGCCGAGCAAATCCTCGCGCAGCATGTCATGCGAACCGATGAAGGTGATGTCGGTGCTCTCTTGGTCCGGCGCGGTGCGGAGCCCGGGCGGAACCCACATCGGCATCGGCGCGTAAACGAAGGGCAGGTTGGCCCGCGTGTAGAGTGCGCGGGCGTCCGCCTCGGGCACCCAGTGGAGGTCGAAGCCGCGGTAGCTGGCGGGCACCCGGGTGAACTCGCGGACATTGTCGCAAAAGAAATTCACGCAGGGAATGCCGAGCGCGCGGAGGGTGGCGACGGCGGCGGGTTCGACCTGATCGGGGAAAAGGTAACTAAGGGAAAGATCGACCCGCTTCCGAGCGTGCTCGGTGCGGAGGAAATCCGTGGTGCGCGTCCAGGTCTCGCCCAACCAGCGGATCCGCGCATCCGGCTCCATCTGTGTCAGGCCCTCGGCCCAGTCCACGCCGGGCGTCTCGATGACCTCATGTCCCGCCTCGGCCAGGCCCTGCTTGAAGTAAAATTCCCAAAAGGCGTAGGCCGGCACCGCGTGGCGCCGGAGGGCTTGTTGGGCGGAAAGAAAAATTCGCATCAGGGCGGCGCGGCTATTCCTTCACGACCGGGTTGATCCAGCTGCCGAGGATGCCCTCGACATCGAGCTGCTCGATTTCGTTCAGGCGCAGGGGCAGGTGGCGGATGGCGCGGTAGATCGCGGTCTCGACCGCCGCGGTGGGATCGCTGTAGCGGAGTTGATCTTGGCCGGGCCGGAGCGAGTTCCCCAGGATGCGCAGCAGCGAGCGCGGACCGTGGATCCGGGCCTGCTCGGCATAAATCTCGTCGAGTGTCCGCTCCCACAGCCGGGTGGCGACCGCGCGGTTGCGCACCAGATAGCAACGGGTGGAGAGGGTGGGGACGCGGCCATCAGTGTAGACCTTGCCAGCCACGTCGTCGCCGTCGCGGAGTTTCAGGCCAGTGCCCGGGCCGACGCGGTAGCGACCGGAAATCTTCAGGATGGGTTCATTCTCCGGCAGCGACTCTAGGGCGCCGAGCAGCAGCCACATCTCGCCGATGCCCTTGTTGCGGACCGGCGGCTGGCTGAAGGAAAGGAGGCGGGCAGGCGCCAGGGCCGCCGCGCGGTCGCGGAGCCAGGAGCCGGTGGAATTGTCGGCGATGAAAATCTCGCGCACGCCGAGCGCCACCAGCGAGGCGATGGTGCCCTGCGTGTGCTCGAGCCGGACTTCGGGGGTGAGCGTGGTGCGGGCGCCATCATGGCTGGGCAGCGAACTGGGGGCGACGGTCGAGGAGACGACGGCGATCATGGTGCAGGGTGGAGCCAGCGGCGGCCGAGCATCTGGGCCCGACGCGCAAATTTCCAGCCGAAGACCCGGCGGAGGAATTGAAACGTGGCTCCGCCACCCGGTTCAAGCTCGCAGCCGCCGAGGTCGCGGACCTGAACTTCGCCGCGGGCGACGAGATCGGGCACCGCCGGGTAGGCGGAATGGACGAGACGCTGCCAGTTGATCGCGGCGGCGCGGCGCGTGCGTGGGCTGTCCTCGCGCGTCAGCAGTGATTTCGAGCCGAGCTCCGTGGAGAGGAATGCCGATTCCCAGGCGCGCCGGCTGGTGGCTCCGCTCAGGCTGCCGGGGAGGCCGGAGCGGTAGTAGGAGCGGGCTTCAGGGCAGAACGCCACACCCTGACTGGCGAGCAACAGGCGGCTGAAGTAATCAAAATCGTTGATCAGGCTCAGCCGCTCATCCCACGGGCCGGCGGCTTGCACCACGGCGCGCGGGGCCAGCCAGGCGGCGCCGTGCATCATGCCGCCCCCACTCCAGGAGCTGACAAGCCAGTCGACGGGAGCGAGGTCGCGCCACACGTCTTCAGACTCGAACCGGGCCTCGGAGGGGTCGCGATGGAAGCGAGCCCAGGCGCCGGAGGCCACCCACCCGGCCGGTAGCTGCTGCAGGCGATCGATCTGCACCCTCAGCTTGTCGGGATGGAGGAGGTCATCGGCGTCCAGAAACTCGATCAAGTCGCCCTGCGCCTGGCGATACGCGGCGTTGATCGCCGAACACTGTCCGCTGTTGGGCTGGTGGAGGACTTTCAGGTCCGGGCCAACGAGGCGGTTCGCCACGGCCAGCGTGTCGTCAGTCGAGCCGTCATCCACGAGGATGATCTCAAAACGGCGCCACGTCTGCGCCCGTACGGAGGCGACCGCCGCCTCCAGCCAAGGGGCGACGTTGTAGCAGGGAGTCAGGACGGAGACGAGGGGCGAGCTCATGTGCCGGGACGAATCTTCGGTGCCGTGTGGTAAACGATTCCGGCGCGGGCCGCGGGCCGGAAAAGGCGGATGAGTTTCTCGCGCAGCCGCAACGCCAGGCCGGGCCAGCGGTGACCGGCCAATTTCAACAGGGGTCCACCGGGTACGGGCATCGCGGGCGCGAGGCGGAGGGCGAGGGCGGCGGCGCGGTCGGCATTTTCCCAGTCCTGATATGCACCGGAGAAGCCCGCGGTGACCCAAAGCCGTCGCGCAATGATCTCGTGATAGCGCGGGGGTGCGGCGGCGGCCCCTTTGGCGAGCACATGATAGGTCGAGCGTTGCGCGCCGGCGAGATTGCCGGTCGTCATCGAGCCGGCGCGGATGTAGTTGATCACCGTGTAGGTCGGGTCGGCGTCGAAGCTCAGCCCGGCGAGCGCGAGTCGCAGATGGCCGGCCTGATCCTCGCTTTGGAGCACTTTGAAGTCCTCATCCCAACCACCGGCGGCGAGAAACGGCTCGCGACGGTAGAGTCCGCAGAAGGGATTGATCTGCTCGGCGAGGCAGTAGGCGAGCGCGTCGGCACGCAGGGCGGCCCCGTCGAATTCCCGGGTGCCTAGCGGCCGCTCCGTGCCATCCTCGAGCGTACGGTAGTTGAAGAACACCACGTCGGGTGCGTCGGCGCGCTCCATCCAAGGCCGGGCGGCTGCCACGAAGTTGGGCTCGAGGGCGTCATCCGCGTCGTGGAAATGCAGCCAGGTGCTGGAGCAGCGGGCGGCTACGGCGTTCTTGCCATGGGAGCAGCCGGCGTTCTTTTCGCCGCGGATGACGCGGGCGCCGAGGTTTTCCGCAAAGGCCGCGGTGCCGTCGGTGCTGGCGTCGTCGTAAACCCAGATCTCGTCGAAGGGCATGGTTTGCGCGCGGGCGCTGGCCAGGAGGCGGCCGAGAAAGCCCGTCGCGTTATAGGCGGGGATGCAGAGGGCGAGAGTGGGGCGGCTCATGGCGGGGTGCCGCGCCAGCGCGGCGGCGGCCATGCGCAGGTGGCGAGGACAGCGAGCTTGGCCGGCCGGTTGCGGCGGAGCGTGAACCATTTGAACACACGCTGGCTCCAGGCGAACCAGCGGCGGAAGACCCGGCTTTGCGTGGGCCGGCCGTGGCGGGCCCAGATGCGCTCGTCGTCCTCGCGCCATTTCTGCCGCCATTGCTCGGCGTTGCTCTTGGTGTCGCCGTGGATGCGGCAGACGCCGAGCGGCAGCGGCAGGTAGCGCAGGCGGCGGCCCGGCACAAGGCGCTGCCAGAGTTCACCATCGACGTTGCAGTTGAGTTCGTCCCACAGGCGCACATGGACGGCGCGGCTCCAGAAGGTCGCGTGGGAGGAAAACAGGCCGCCGAACTGGAGAAAGCTCCGCGTGATCCAGTAACCCTGCCAGTATTGGAGCGTGCGGTTGTCCTCCTCGAAAAGATTGAGGGCGTCGCCATATACGATCTCCGGCGCGGCGCGCAGAAATTCGCGGGCGACGGCGAAGAGGGCCCCGGGCAGATAGAAATCATCGCTGTTCAGCCAGCCCACCAGGTCGCCGGTGGCGCGGTCAAAACCCTGGTTGATGGCGTCACCCTGCCCTCGGTCGCGGGCCGATTGCGAGTGCGCGAGAAATGGCGCGTAGCGGGCGATGATCTCCGCTGAACCGTCGGAGGAACCGCCGTCGTTCACGATGAACTCGAGGTTGGGATAATTTTGCAGCAATACCGAGCGCAGGCCTTCCTCGACAAACGCCGCCTGCTGGTAGCTCGGCATCACGATCGTGAGGCGGGGCCAGGGGAGGGTGGCGGCATCAGGGGGTGGAACGCTTTCAACCGTCCAGGGCCAGCCTGTGCGGCCCGACGGGGGCGGCGGCAGTTTACCCAACAGGCTGGGGAGGCTCATGCGAACGAACGAGGGTGGCCACAGGACGGCCGGAACCGGGAAATCAGGGACGGAGCGCAGCGGGCACGCCGACGACGACGGTGCGGGGGGCAACATCCTTCGTGACCACCGCGCCGGCGCCGATGATCGCCCCGTCACCGATGGTAACGCCCGGCAGGATGACAGCGTGCGTACCGATCCACACATTGCGTCCGATCACGACGGGACGTGTTTGCGAGGAGGCGGAGAACAGTTCAGCGTGCGGATCATGGGTGAGCGACGTGATGGCGACATGGCTCGCGATCAGGGTATCGTCGCCAATGGTGACACCGCCCAGCGCCCAGATGTGGACGAAGGCGTTGATCGAGACGCGCGCGCCGACCCGCAGGTGGTCCGCGTGGTTGATCACGACGGGCATTTGAATGGAGACATTCTCGCCGCAGGCGGCGAACTGGCTCATCAGCGTGGCGCGGCGCTGCTCGATCAACCAGCGGTCGAGGCGGCGAACCAGTCTTTGCATCAGGGTGGGAGGAGGAAGGCTCATGCGGACCACTCGGGCAGGATTGAAACGCGGCCAAGGCGGCTGTCAAAGGCGCGGCCGTCCACAAAGCCGGACTCCACCTGGAAACCCTCGGCAAACTCGATCCAGTCGAGAAACTGCCGGGAGCGATCAAAAATGCCCGCAGAGACCAGATAGCGGCCGGGCAGGAACGGGTTCTTGAAACTCACACTGATCTTTCCATTGGCTCCGGCTGGGCGGAGGAAGTCACCGGTGTCGCGTTGAAAGCTGGAGGCAAGGCATTCGCCGTCCTCGCCATAGATGAGAAGAAAAAACTCCAGTGCGCCGGCGTCGGGTTTCACCTCGAATTCCATCTCGAAGCGGATGGGTTCAAAGATGGCGTAGAGTGGCTCGGTCCCGCCCGGGGCGTTGAGGCGGAGGGTGGTGATGCGCGCGCGGCCGTCGCCCGCGATATGGCGGTAGGCGCCGCCTTCGCGACCCCGAGGCAGGAGGCTCATGTAATGGGCGATGGCTTCGGCGGGCGCGGCATCAGCCACCAGCTGTCCGCTCTGGAGCACGAGCGCACGACTGCAGAGCTGGCGGACCGAGGCGAGATTGTGGCTGACGAAGAGGATGGTGCGGCCCTCGTCGCGGGTGGCGCTCTGGAGCTTGGCGAGGCATTTGCGCTGGAAGGCCGCGTCGCCGACGGCCAGGACCTCGTCGATGATGAGGATCTCAGGGTCGAGGTGGGCGGCGACGGCGAAGGCGAGACGCACATACATGCCGCTGGAGTAGCGCTTCACCGGCGTATCGAGGAACTTCTCCACCTCGGCAAAGGCCACGATCTCGTCGAGCCGGCGGCGAATCTCGCCGCGGGTCATGCCGAGAATGGCGCCGTTGAGGAAGATGTTCTCGCGGCCGGAGAGGTCGGGATGAAAGCCGGTGCCGACCTCGAGGAGCGAGGCCACGCGGCCGCGGAGGGTGATGCGGCCGGCGCTGGGATCGGTGATGCGCGAGAGCATCTTGAGGAGCGTGGACTTGCCCGCACCATTGCGGCCGATGATGCCCACGACCTCACCCGGTTGAACAGTGAACGATAGGCCGCGCACCGCCCAAAAATCTTCGTTGGCGCCCGGTGCCCCCGGGGCCGGGCCCCGCAGCGCCTGAAGCGGGTTGCGCAGGAGACTGCCCAGGCTGTCGCGCAGCAGGCCGGACCGGGCGCTCGGTGTACGCAGCGAGTAGCACTTGCCCAGGTTTTCGACGGTGATGATCGGCGAGGACATGGTCAGATGACGTCCGCGAACGAGCGCTCGGTTTTTCGGAAATAGGCCGTGCCCGACCAAAGCAGCAGGACGGCGAGCGCGGTCGACATGGCCAATCCGACGGGGTTGAGCGACTGGCTGCCCCTGAGCAGACTCCACCGAAAACCGTCGATGACCGACACCATGGGGTTGAGGCTATAGAGGAGAAACCATTTCTCCGGTACCAGGTTGCTGTTGAAGGCGACGGGCGAGACATAGGTGCCGAATTGCAGGATGAAGGGCAGGACGATGCGGAAGTCCCGGTAGCGCACCATCAGTGCAGTGAGCCACAGGCCGGCACCCAGCGCGCATGCGAAGGCGAGGAGCGTATACAAGGGCAGGGCCAGGATGCGCCAGTCGGGCGCCAGACCATACCACAGCATGAGCGCGGCGAGGAACACCGCCGACACGAGGAAGTCCACCAGGCTGACCAGGATGGCGCTGAGTGGCACGATGAGCCGGGGAAAATAGACCTTGGAAATCAGGTTGCTGCTGTTGACGAGGCTGCCGCTGCAGGCGCTAAGCGCCGCGGAGAAAAACTGCCAGGGGAGCAGGGCGGCGAAGACCATTACCGGCCGGGGCACGCCGTCCGTTGGTACGCCCAGGAGCCCGCCGAAGACGACGAAGACCGCCATGGTCAGCAGGGGTTGAAGGAGGGCCCAGGCGACACCCACCATGGTCTGCTTGTAGCGCACGACCAGGTCGCGCCAGGTCAGGAACGCGAGCAGATCGCGGTAGCGCCAGAGATCCCGCCAGTAATTGCGGCTGGCGCGACCAGCCTCGAGGATCAGGGGCGGCGCCTCGGTGGTGTCAATCGGTGGGGGCGGCATCGTTCAGGGAGCTTGGGCGATAATCCGGCGAATCTGCTCCAAGGCGAGTTGATTGGTTGCCTGACTCACGAGGCAGAGGATCGTGCAAGCGACGCCGACGGATAGCGCGAACGCCCGTTTCGTCGTGGAGTTGGGCGGCCAGGCGGCGGCCAGGCCCAGGCAGGTGAGGACGGCGGCGAGCAAGCCGAAGTGAACCGTGACCAGATTATAGGCGTGGGGATAAAGCCGCCGATAGGCAAAGACCTGGTATTTTTGGGAGACCCCGGCGGGGACGAGAAACAACAAGCCGAGCAACGCCGAACCGACGACGAGTTGAACCGAACGCCACCGCGGCAGTGCCCATTTCGTGACGCTGAGCGACCACGCGGTCATGGCCCCGACCGCCAGCACCCACGGCAATCGCCAGAGGTCAAAGGCGGCGAGCCGGCGCGTGACTTCCGCCCCTGCGACCAGCGCTGGGTGCGAGGGATCCCGGTCAATAAGGAGCTCGAAGCCCGGTAGGCTGGACGCGGTATAGCGCGCCAGGTAAACCAACAGGCCCGTGACACTCGCCCCGGCCTGGGTTCCCTCATAGGTCGGCCGCTGCGAGAAATAGTAGCTGAAATAGATGGCGAGATAGAGGACCGCGCCCAAGCCCACGGGCAACAGCAACGTCACCGCGCCGCGCCGCGCCGCCGCCGGTACGGCCCAGAACCACAGCCCGACAAACAGCGCGCCCAAGACGAGAAAGGCCTCGTGGAATTGCAGGCCGGCGAAAAACAGAAGACCCGTCCGCCAAGGCAAGCCGGGCGCCGGCCCGCCTCGCTCCAGCGGCTCCAGCGTGCGCCAGAAACTATGCCCGGCCAGCAGGACGAGCGTCAGCCCGCAATGCATCTGGGGATACGAAAGCAGCATGTAGAACGTGGGCGGAATCTGCAGCAGGCCGATCCACAGCAGCCACCACAACTGCTCGGCTTCCGGAGAGCGGGTCAGCTTGGTGGCGAGGCGGCCAATCAGCCAGAGCGGAACCGCCACGAGCCCGAGCCGGAGCAATTGGAAGAGCCATTGCGGGTTGATGACTTCGAGCAGCCAGATCGGCGTGAAAACAAAAACGCCGTAATACCGTCCCTGCTGGTGACCCCAGTCCGAAATGTAATGCTCTAGGTTGCCGCGGGTGATCTCACGATGGAAGGCCACGTCATCGAGGTTGGCTTCCCGGATGGCAAAGGTGTCGCGATAGAGCAGCGTCCAACCGATCACGACCAACAGCCACAATCCCAAGACGCGATAACGAGCAAGACTCGGGGAAGGGGGCATGGTTCAGCCGAGGATCGCGGCGAGGCGGCGCTGGAAGACGGGGAAAGCAAAGGTGCCGGCATGGCGGCGCACAACCTCCGAATCGCGCGGGTGCCGCACGAGGTCGGAGACGGCGGCGGCGAGGTCGGCGAGGTTGCCGTATTCCACGAGCGCGCCGACCGTGTCATTGATAACCTCGGGCGCGCCGCCGGCGCGGGCCCCGATGCACGGTTTGCCGTGCGTCATCGCCTCGAGGTACACGAGGCCGAAGCCCTCCCGGCGGCTGGGCAGCGCAAAGAGATCGCAAGCGGCGTATTCGGTGCGCAGCGCCTCGTCGTCGATTGGGCCGAGGAAATCGACGGAGCCTGCGACGCCGAGTCGGGTGGCGAGGGCGGTGAGGCGCGGCTGGTCGTCGCCTTGGCCGACGATGCGGAGGCGGGCGGTGGGGTAGTCGCGGCGGATGAGCGGGAGGGATTCGATCAGGAGGTCGAAGCCCTTGTAGGCGTCGGCGCTGGCCAGACGGCCGACAGAGAGGATGCGAGGCAGGGCGAACAGGGTCGGCAAGGCCGGTTGGTTGGGGCCGGGAGTGAAGCGCGGGTCGAGCGTGTTGGGCACGACGACCAGCCGGGCGGGGTCGAGGTCAGGGCAGAAACGCAGCATCTGACGGCGGGTGTATTCGCTGACGCAGAGGATGCGGTGCGCCCCAAGCAGGGCGCGCCGTTCGAGCAGCGAGTACGGTCGCCAGACCTCGATGCCATGGGCCACGAGCAGGTATTTCAGGCGGGAGTCGAGTTTCGCCGCGAGCCAGGTGATGGGCAGCTGGTGCAGGTGGGAGCAGATGAGCAGGTCCGCCCGGCGGGAGAGGCGAAGGGTGGAACGGAGGAAGCGAAGTTTCCGGTAGTCGCAACCGACATGCTCGCCGAGACGATCGTTGGTGTAGTCGGCGAGTCGCGGCTCATGACCCGGCTGGTCGTTCAATACCACGGAATCGACGCGGCCGGTCGGGCCGGCGATCTCGCACAGCGCTTTCAGGTAAAGCCGCATGATACGCGCAATGCCACCCTCGTGGCGGAACAGCTCGGGGGAAAGGAGAAGAACCTTCATCTGAATCCAGAATACGGAATGGCCACGAAAAACACGAAAAACACGATAAGGAGATACGGAACGTATCCGAAAATCAGTCGGGTGCTCCTGGCGTACGGCTTCATCCCTTTTTTTTTGTTCTTGGTGTTTTTTGTGGCCATTCCTTTCGGGGAGTTTGATTTCACTCTGTCTTCCGGTTCGCGAATGCGATGAGCACGGCGAGGGACCACACGCGCGACCAGGCGCGGGTGTCACGTTGAGTGAGGTAGTCGGACCAGAGGCGGGCGGCCTCGTTGGCGTCGAGCCACGGGCAGGCGGCGAGCGAGCCGCGCGAGAAGGTCTCGTCGAGGAACGGCTTGAGTTCGCCTTTCATCCAGAGTGCGAAGGGCAGGGTGAAGCCTTGCTTGGGGCGGTTCCGGATCGCAGCCGGCACGAGGTCGGCGGTGGCGTCGGCCAGCGCGCGCTTCGTCCGGCGCGGGTCGTATTTGAACCAGTGCGGTTGCGGCCACAGCCATTCGAGGAGGACGCGGTCCACGAAGGGGACGCGCAGTTCCAGCGAGTGCGCCATGCTGAACACGTCGCTGTCGCGGAGCAGAACGTCGGTCATGTAGGTGCGCAGCTCCCAGGCGCTGATAACCTGGAACGGGTCGGCGTCGGCGAGTTCGAAGGCGAAATCCTCCAGCATTGGGTGATTGGGGCCGAGCCTCTCGGCCTGCGCACGTGCATCGGGCGTGAGCAGGGGCAGACGCGTGGTCTCGGGCACCACCCGCCGTTGCAGCGAGGCCAATTCGTGCAGGTCGCGGGCATGGGCGAGGAAGTCGGCCAGCTTGCGGGCCCGCGCCGACGGCCGCGTGCGGAGTTGCGCGAGGATCCCGCGGCGCAGTGCGGACGGCGTCCGCCGCCACCACGGCAGCAGGCTCTGCAATCGCGGCAGGTCGCGGAACGACGGATAGCCGCCGAACAGCTCGTCGCCGCCGAGACCGGAGAGCGCGACAGTGACGCCGCCCGCGCGTGCCGCCTTACTGGCGTAGTAAGTGTTGATGCCGTCACCGGTCGGCTGGTCGTAGCTGGCGAGGAGACGGGGCAGGTCGGCGGCCACGCGCGCGCCCGTCAGGAGTTCCTCGTGGTGCTCGGTGTCGAAGGCCTGCGCGGCGAGGCGGGCGGCGGCCTGCTCCGAGAACCCGGCTTCACCGAACACGAGGGAAAAGGTCTTTAGTTTTTTCCCGCTGCTCTTCGCCATGAGCCCGACCACGGCGGTCGAGTCCATACCGCCGGAGAGAAAGGCGCCGACAGGGACGTCGGCCACGCGGTGGGCGCGGATGGAATCCTCCAGCTGGTGCCGCAGGCCGTGGATGAAGTCCTGGTAGTTGCCGGCGATCTTGTCCGGCTGCACCGGGGCCGGGAGATGCCACCATGCGACGGTCCGCGTGCGGCCGGCGGCGTCGACGGTGAGCGAGTGTCCCGGTGGCAGGTTAGCGATACCGCGGTAGATCGTGCGCGGAGCGGGGACGCTGAACCACGCGAGGTATTCGCCGACGGAGGCGGGGTCGATTTCGCGCGGCACCGCCCCGCTGGCGAGCAGGGCATTGAGCTCGGAAGCGAAGACGAGGCCCACGTCGGGCAGCCGGGCGTAGTAGAGCGGCTTGATGCCCAGCGGATCGCGCGCGGCGAAGAGGGTGCGTTCGCGCTCGTCCCAGACGGCGAAGGCGAACATCCCGCGGAGGCGCGGCAGACAGGCTGGCCCGTGCATGGCGTACGCCGCCAGGAGTGCCTCGGTGTCGCAATTGGTGCGGAATGGCCAGCCGGCGGCAGCGAATTCGGCCTTCAGCTCGGCGTAGTTGTAGATCGCGCCGTTGAAAACGAGAGTGAACCGCCCGTCGGGACTCGTCATCGGCTGGTGGCCGTTGGCTGGGTCGATGATCGACAGCCGGCACATGCCGATGGTCACGTCGCTGGCAGAATGGAAGCCGCGGTCGTCGGGCCCGCGGTGGGCCTGCCGCTGCACCATGCACGCCACGGCGGCCTCGCGGTCAGGCTGGGTGAGCTTGGGGGAAAAGATGCCGGCTATGCCGCACATGAGGAACTAGCCACGGATTTCACGCACGACACGGATGGCGTTAGTGCCCGGAGGATTGGCCACAAAAAAACACAAGAAACACAAAAAGGGGAAAAGACGGCGGTCAGGCAGCGAACGTTCAAGTTGAGCCATCCTGCGGCCGCGGATAGGTTCTGACGGTTGGTCGGGTCTCGCAGAAGGGGTCGAGCCTCACCATGCACCTTTTGGGGGAGCTGGAACGACATGCGTTGATCGCTGAGGCCGATCATGGTGAATGGTGAGGCCTGACCCTTTCCGCTGCCTTTTTCCGCTGCCTCGCCGGAGTTGTCTGTGGCGGTTCGGCTTCTTCCTAGGTGGAATAGTCCAAAAACAAGAGAAGTTTTTCTCCATTGCGCGTCAGCACAGCGCGTAGGGTTCGGCCATCGCTGCTAGCGCGGTCAATGATGACCTCACCTTCCGCAGGCTTCCACCAACTCATTTTGCCGTCCAATCCGCCGATGGAAGGAATGGGACGGCCGTTCATGTGTTCAATCTGTCGGAGCAACGAGTCCCGGCCAGGTATCGGAATCTCAATGACGGCCAGAAATGCCGGATCGATGGGTGGCTTGTAGGCAAATCTGACACCGCGAGCCCCATCCGGGAGAATTAGTCCAGAGCTTCTCTGGATCTCTTTCATCACCTCGGTATCGAAGCCATTCGCACTTAATTCAAAATTCGTGTACCAACGCGATTGATCCACGGCTCGCGGCAGAAAGCAAAGCGCGGCGAGAAGCGCCGCTGTGCCAACGATGCCGAGAACCGTGATGCGCTTCATCTTCATCTTTGCCGATCGTTGTTTATGCCACTGTCAGTGGTACAATCAGATGGGGATTTGATTGAAAGAGAGGGGTTAGTCGAAAATCAACTTTAGTCTTCGACGGGGGTGCAGGTAGTCCGATTTGGCCAACTGGAAGCACTCGGTCGCTGACAGCTTCGCCGCGTCACTTCCTGGGGGCAGAAGGCGACCCTTGTTTCCGTGGGGCAGGGGCGGTCCAAACGGTGGCCATGGCTGGCCGGGCAGAGCCAACAGCACGGCCCTTCAGGTGGCAAGGCCGGTTTCTCCGCAAAGCCTTAAAGACAAATGGCTTTGCTTATATCGATCGATTTCTCCGGACCTGTGATCAGGCCCACCAAATGCAGCCCGAATTCCACCGCCGTTCCGGCACCGCGGGAAGTCGTGATCATACCGTCGGTGACGATGCGCTCGTTGGCCAAAATGGCGGGCAATTCGATCGCGACGGAAAAATGCGCCGTGTAGCGGCGGCCGGCCAGAAGGCCGCAGTCATTCAATACGGTTGGGGCGGCGCAGATAGCCGCGAGCCAGCGGGCGGCGGCATGCTGTTTGAGGACTAATTCACGCACGCGCGGGTCGGCGCGGAGGTGCTTCACCCCGGCGCCACCGGGCAGGAACAGCAGGTCGAACTCCGTTTCCATGACCGCGGCCAGTGGCGTGTCGGCATGCGCCGTGATGCCGCTGCGGCCGGTGACGTGGATGCCGTCGCCGAGCGCGGCGGTGGTGACCTCGACGCCCGCGCGGCGCAGGAGGTCGATGGGGGCGAAGGCTTCGATCTCCTCAAATCCGTCGGCGAGCAGGACGAGCACAGTGGGCATGGGACAGAAGGTTAACCACTAATGGCCACTAATGGGACACTAATTTTTGAGACACCAAGCGATTGGCCACAAAAAACGCGAGAAACACGAAAAGAGGCACTGCTGGATCGTCCGAACAGCCTGCGGTCCCTTTTTGTGTTCTTGGTGTTTTTCGTGGCCAATCTCCTGAGTTCGAGTCTGCGTCTTTTGAGCCTATTGTGGCCAAAACTCCGGCTTGGGATTAGTGGCGCATTAGTGTCCATTAGTGGTTCACCAAAAATGTCTCTCTCCGGCAAACGCCTCGTGATCTTTGGTTGCGGCTACGTCGGCTCGGCCGTGGCGCAGGCGGCGCAGGCGGCGGGGGCGCGGGTGGAGGCGCTCACGCGCAATCCGGAAAAAGCAGCTGCATTGCGTGCTGCCGGCGTGGCGAAGGTCGTGGTGGCTGACCTAGCCTCGACTGATTGGCACGCGGAGGTGGCGGGCGGTCCGGATTTTGTCGTGAACACGGTCAGCTCGGGCGGCCGGGACCAATACTGGCAGTCCTATGTGGTGGGTATGCAATCCATCTTGAGTTGGGCGGGCGCCGGGTCGCAGCCGGTTGGAACCATGGTTTACACCAGCAGTACCTCGGTCTATCCGCAGGGCGAGGGAGCGGTGGTGGACGAAATCGCCGACGCGCCAGGAGCCACGCCCAACGGTACTACCATCCGCCAATCCGAGGTCCTACTGGAACATGCCCCGGTCTCGGCCATCGTCCGTCACTTCATTCTCCGGCTGGCCGGCATCTACGGACCCCGGCGGCACCACCTGCTCGACCAGATGCGCGA
The DNA here is from genome assembly GCA_025363455.1 of Oleiharenicola sp. GTDB lineage: Bacteria > Verrucomicrobiota > Verrucomicrobiia > Opitutales > Opitutaceae > Lacunisphaera. The sequence continues at coordinate 82,521 of JANYDW010000042.1, forward strand.
TGGGGCGGCGAGCTTGAATGGCTCGGGTACGCACCGGCTGAATCTGGTGCATCGCGATGATATTGTCTCGGCAATCCTGGCCTGCTTCCAGGCACCAGCTTCGGTGGGTAGCGAGATTTTCAACGTGGCCGACATCGCGCCCGCCCTGCGCGCCGAGGTGGTGGCGTGGCTGGCACAGCAGCTGGGGCGTCCGGTCCCGGCCTTTGACGGCACGGTTACGGCCCGGCGTGGTGGATCGCCCATGCCCGACCGGATCATTTCCAGTGCCAAGATCGTGCGGGTACTCGGCTGGCAGCCGCGTTATCCGGACTACCAGGCGGGTTTCGGGGCGATCTTGGGCGGAGGGAAGTCCGCGGATGACGCGGGTAAACTGTAGGGCGGGATCGCTGATCACGCCAAGCCGTGCGCGGAGCGCTCGGCCCACCCTCCGCAAAGTTTGGTCCATCCGCGTCGATCCGCGCCATCCGCGGAAAATCTCCTGCAAATTGTGCGTGATTAGTGTCCGTTAGTGTCCATTAGTGGTTTCAAACTTAACCCATATAACCCATGGCCGGCGTAGGCACATTACTCAAACAGGCGAAGAAGATGCAGCAGAAGATCGAGGAGATGCAAAAGGCCCTCGAGACGCGCGAAATCGACGTATCGAGCGGCGGCGGCGCCGTACAGATCAAGATCAACGGCGCGGGCAAGTTCCTCGCGGTGAAGCTTGACCCCGAGTTTCTCAAGGAGGACGCCAAACTCGTCGAGGAGACCCTGCTCAACGCCGTGCGCGAGGCCGCCACCAAGGCGAAGGAGCTCAACGATTCCGAGATGCAGCGGATCTCGTCGGCGTTCCAGGTGCCGGGGATGTTCTGAGGAAATTAAAAAGGTAGAAGGAAGAATTAAGAGAGAAGGCCCTTTGGAGCGATGGTTGGCTTTGTCCTGCATCTTACTTCTGCATTCTTAACTCATACTTCCCATGACTCCCGCGCTCGAACTTCTGCAGAAGCAGCTGAAGCAGCTGCCGGGCATTGGTTATCGCTCGGCGGAGCGCATCGCGTTGCACCTGCTCGTCGAGAAACCGGGCCGGCTGCCGGAGTTGGTGGCGGCGCTCGAGGAGGCGGCGCAGAAGGTCCGCCGCTGCGCTGTCTGCGGGAATTTGTCGGAGGAGGAGAATTGTCCGGTTTGCGCCGACGAGAAGCGTCGTACCGGCCAGGTGTGCGTGGTGGAGAATGTCCAGGATCTCGCCGCGATCGAGCGTTCGGGCGCCTACCGCAGCCGCTACCATGTGTTGCACGGTAAGCTTTCCCCGATTCGCGGAGTTGCACCCGAGGACCTAAACCTTGCGCCGCTGCTGCAGCGGATCGAGTCGGGCGAGATTACGGAATTGATTTTGGCCCTGTCTAATGACGTCGAGGGCGAGGCGACCTGTCATTACCTGACGGAACGTCTGCCCAAGACCGGGGTGACGGTTACGCGCATAGGCTTCGGCCTGCCCAGCGGGGGCGGAGTACTTTACGCGGATGCCGTCACGCTCAAGAGTTCGCTGGATGGCCGGCGGAGTTATACTTGAGGCCGCTTCGCGGCCGAAACCCTGAGCGTGTTGAACGGGGTGAGGAGAAAAGGTGGAACGCGGCCTCCGGGCGCTTTTCTGTCGTTAACCGGAAACACACCCCGTCGCTGCGCGCCACCCCTCTTGATAGAGGGGACCCAAACCTAGGTGGCGGGAATCCCCTCTGCGAAGAGGGGTGCCCGTCAGGGCGGGGTGTTTCGGGGCGTGAATTCGGAGGGATAGGAGAAACGCGGTCTCATACTTATCCTTGCTGCCGGCCGTTCCGGTGGTTTTAGTCTGGGCGTTCTTTGCGGGCGTAGTATATCGGTATTATGCGTGCTTCCCAAGCATGAGAGGAGGGTTCGACTCCCTCCGCCCGCACCAGCCTTCGCCTCTTTGCGGCTACCTCTCAGCCAGCCAGTCATCGTTAGCGAAGGCTGTTGCGCCGGAGCTCGTGAGAGCGGAGGCGGACCTTTCCGTCCGATAACCCCCAACCCCCATACCCCATGAAATCACGTAAATTGCTCGCCACCCTCACCGCCATATCCCTGTTCACCGCCGCAGCTATGTTTGCCGTGGACGACAAGAAAGAAGCTCCTGTGTCGAAACAGGCCGGCTGCTGCGCCAAGGCCGAGAAAGCCGGCAAAGTGTGCGACCACGAATGCTGCGTTGAAGCAGCCAAAGCCGGTAACAATTGCGAAAAGTGCAAGGGCAGCGGCAAGATCGAGAAGAAGGCTGAGAAGGCGAAGTGAGTTGGTGTAGGGCGAGATTTCCAAATCCCGCCAAATTCGACAAGGCGGGGTTCGGAGACCCCGCCCTACAGTTGAATCCAGCCGCGCACCCGATTGGGGCGCGGCTTTTTTGCGGGTATATCCGGGTAGGGCGGGACCGCTGGGCCCGCCGAGAGTGTGACGGCTCGCCCAGCGGTCGCGCCCTACCTTAAACAATCGATTACCGCACGTCCACCGACGGCTTCACCGACGGGAGCGCTCGCCAACGGGCAATAACCTTGCGGGCGATATCGTCCGGACCGAGGCCGTGGGCGGCGCGGAGAAGATCAACGCTATTGCCGTGTTCGACGAAGGTGTCGGGCCAGCCGATGCGCTCGACGGGCGTGGTGCAATGGGCTTCTTGCAGTGATTCCAGCACCGCGCTGCCGAAACCGCCGGCGACGACGTGGTCCTCCATTGTGACAATGAGCGGTACGACCGTGGCCTGGCTGAGAAGGAGATTGTGGTCGAGGGGCTTGACGAAACGGGCGTTGACCACGCCGACGGAAAGCTGCTCCTCGCGCTCGAGACGCTGGGCGAGCTTGAGCGCCTCCTGGACCATGGGACCGAGGGCCCAAATGATGATCTGAGTGCCCATCTTGAGCACCTCGGCCTGGCCGACGGGGAGAAGGACGGGGTCGGCCTTGACCGCCGCGCCGGTGCCAGCGCCGCGAGGATAGCGGATAAAACCGGGGCCGGGCAGATGCAGGCTGGTGTGGAGCATGTCTACCAGTTCGTCCTCATCCTTCGGCTGCATGACGGTGGCGTGAGGGACGCAGCGCAGGTAGCTGAGATCGAAGAGGCCGTGGTGGGTGGGACCGTCGTTGGCGGAGAGGCCAGCGCGGTCCAGGCAGAAAGTCACCGGCAAGTTTTGCAGGCAGACGTCGTGGATGATCTGGTCGTAGGCGCGCTGGAGGAAGGTCGAGTAGATGGCGCAGACGGGACGGAATTCCTTGGTGGCGAGGCCGGCGGCGAAGAGCACGGCGTGCTCCTCGGCGATGCCCACGTCGAAGAACTGGCCCGGCAGCTCCTTCGCGAGGAGGGAGAGTCCGGTGCCGGCCGGCATGGCGCCGGTGATGCCCAGCACCTTGGGGTTCGCCCGGGCAAAGCGGGCGAGCGCCGCGCCGAAAACATCCTGATAGTTTGGCGGCGTGCCGGGGATGGGGCGGACGCTCTCGCCGCTGTCGGGATCGTAGGGGCTCGCGCCGTGGAATTTCTCCGGGTGGGCGACGGCCGCCTCGAGGCCCTTGCCCTTCTTGGTGAGGACGTGGATGAGGACGGGCACGTCACAGTGCTTGGCGAATTCCAGGTTCTTGACCAGCGCGTCGAGGTTGTGGCCGTCGACGGGGCCGAGGTAACGCAGGCCGAATTTCTCGAAGAGGGACGACTCGACGAAGAAGTCCTTCGTCTCGCGCTTCCATTTGTTGTAGACGCGGTTCATCTCGACGCCGCTGGGGAAGCTTTTGAAGAAGCCCTCGATGTCGTGGTGCAGTTTGTTGTAGGTCTGGTTCGTGCTGAGCCGGTTCAGGTAGCCGGCGATCGCGCCGACGTTTTTGGCGATGGACCACTCGTTGTCGTTCAGGACGACGATCAGGCGCTTGGTGGAGCTGACGACGTTGTTCAGCGCCTCGAGGGTCACGCCGCAGGTGAAGGCGGCGTCGCCGCAGACGGCGACGACGTGCTCGGGCGAGCCGCGGAGGTCGCGGGCGGTGGCCATGCCGAGCGCGGCGGACAGGGCGGTGCCGGCATGGCCGGCGCCAAAGGCGTCGTGCGGGCTTTCGGCGCGCATCAGGAAACCCGAGGCGCCGCCGGTCTTGCGCAGCTTGGCGAAAAATTCGCCGCCGCGGCCGGTGAGGAGCTTGTGCACGTAACCCTGATGGGCGACGTCGAAGACAAACTGGTCCTCCGGCGTGTTGAAGACGCGGTGCAGCGCGATGGTCAGCTCGACAACACCGAGATTGGGCCCGATGTGGCCGCCGTTGCGCGAAGTGACCTCGATCAGCTCGTCGCGGATTTCCTGGGCGAGCTGCGGGAGCTGGGCGGGGGCGAGGGCCTTGACGTCGGCCGGGCCGGCGATGCGGGGCAGGAGAGGGGCGGCGGACGGAGAGGTGTTCATCAGGGGACGGACGTGGGCCGGCGGTTATTCCGCGCGGCTGGATTCAAACGGCTCGAAGGCGGCGCCGTCCTTGGTCTTCTTTAGTTTTTCGATCTTGAGCTCGGCTTCCTTGAGGCGGCCTTCGCAGACCTTGAGCAGCTTGCTGCCCTCCTCGTATTTGGCCAGGAGCTCGGCCAGCGGCACTTCGCCCTGTTCCATCGAGTCAACGATGGCTTCCAGCTTGGTGAGGGCGGCCTCGAAACTGAGTTTGGCGGTCTTGTCTGATTCCACGCCGCCACTGTGCGCCCGGGGCGGTTGATTTCAATAAATCTTTGGCGGGATGGGAACCCATATGCTGGCAACGAGTTAGGTTTTGAAAGAGGCAGGAAATTTCTCACGCAAAGTCCGCCAAGGGCGCAAGGGTGACCCGGTCCGTCGTGACCGTTGCGTCCTTGGCGTGAGGCTTTGCCTGTGGCTTGGAATTATATTTGGCGTGCGGCTTAAAACCTGTGCTTTTCAAGTCATGCATTGGCTACCCCTCACGGTCATTGGACTCATGATCGCCCGCCTCGCGGCCCAGCTGGGCCTTGAGGGCCTCAACCGGGCCGAGGTGCGGCGGCGGGCCGGAGCCCTGCCGCCGGTGCTCACCGGGGTGATGGACGAGGCGACCTTTGCCAAGGCGGCGGAGTACACCCTCGCGAAAAGCCGGTTCGGGGCCCTCGAGATGGTCTATGAGGCGGTAGTGCTGGCCGCCGTCGTGTTCAGCGGGCTGCTGCCGGTGTTGTGGGCGAAGTTCAACGGCCTGGCGCTGGGCGCGGCGTGGAGCGGGGCGCTGTTTCTGGTCGTGACGATGATTTTGCTCGGCCTGCCCGGCCTGCCGCTGGCGTGGTGGGCGCAGTTCCGCCTCGAGGCGCGGTTCGGCTTCAACCAGAGCACGCTGCGGCTCTGGCTCACCGACCAGGTGAAGTCCACGCTGCTTGGCCTCGCGATCGGATTCCCGCTTGCGTGGGCGCTGCTCGCGCTCGTCGGCTGGGTGGGCCCATGGTGGTGGGTGTGGGGCTTTGGCCTGCTCTTCGGTTTCCAGCTCCTGATGCTCGTGCTCTACCCGAAGCTCATTCTCCCGCTGTTCAACAAGCTCACGCCGCTGGCCGAGGGTGAGGCGCGCACGCGCCTGCTGGCGTTGTCCGACAGCACGGGTTTTCGTGCCTCGACCATTGAGGTCATGGACGGCTCTAAGCGCTCGGCGCATTCCAACGCCTTTTTCACCGGCTTCGGCCGCTTCCGTCGCATCGTGCTATACGATACGCTCATGACCCAGCTCTCGCAGGAGGAACTGGAGGCGGTGCTGGCGCACGAGATCGGCCATTACCGGCGCGGACACATCCCGCAGCGGCTGGTGACGATGGCGTTGCTGCAGTTCGGCGCGTTTGCGACCATCGCGTGGCTGACCCATGCGCCGTGGTTCAACAGTGCGTTCGGCCTGCCCGCCGGGGCCACCGCGCCGACCTTTTTGCTCTTTGGGTTGCTCGGTGGACTGGCGACGTTCTGGTTCTCGCCCATCGGCAACTGGGTGTCGCGCAAACACGAGTATGAGGCCGATGCCTTCGCCCGCGAGGCCGTGGGCGGGCCGGCGCCGCTCTCGGGCGCGCTGCGCAAGCTCTCGCAAAAGAACCTCTCCAACCTCACGCCGCATCCGCTCTACAGCGCCGTGTATTATTCGCACCCGACGTTGGTCGAACGCGAACGCGCACTGCAGGGGTGAACTGAGATTGGCCACAGAAGGCACAAAATGCGCAAAAGTAAGGATTCCGGGTTTTGGATCATCAGTTGGCCTTGCCCCACCTTTCTGCGCCTTTTGCGTCCTTTTGTGGCCATCCATCTTCTGGTTGTTGCCGTCTCGGCCGCGGTCACGGTCGCCACGTACAATGTCGAGAACTACACCATTGCCGACCGGATGGTGGAGGGCGTGTATCGTCAAGCCTACCCCAAGCCCGAGAAGGAGAAGGCTGCGCTGCGCCACGTCATCACCGACATCGCGCCCGACATTCTCGCCGTGTGCGAGATGGGGAAGCCGGAGTTTCTCGCCGAGTTCCAGCGCGAGTTGAAGCAGGGCGGGCAGGACTATCCGCACGCCGTCGTGCTCGAAGCGGGGGACGCGGACCGGCATGTCGCGGTGTTGTCGAAGCTGCCGTTCAAGGAGGTGCGCCGCCACGCCGCGGTGCCGATCACGTATTTCGGCCGGCCCGACGTCGTGAAGCGCGGCGTGCTGGAGGTGATCTTCGCGACGAACGAGGGCGACGTCGCACTGTTCGTGATCCATCTCAAGAGCAAGTTCACCGAGCGGAAGGACGACTCTGAGAGTGCGACGCGGCGCGCATTGGAGGCGGAGGCGGTGCGCGATTTGGTGCTCTCGCGCTTTCCCGATCCGGCGAAGGCCAAGTTTATCATTTGCGGTGACTGGAACGACACGCGCCAGACCCGGCCGGTGCGCGCCCTGCAGAAGCGCGGGGCGACGGAGATCGGGGAAATTCTCCCCGCCGCCGATTCGCACGGGGAGACCTGGACGCAATACTACCGCAAGGAGGACCTCTACAGTCGCTTTGACTATTTGCTGGTCTCACCCGGATTGAAGCCATTGGTCGCCAATGGCCGCGCGACGGTCTGGGACGGGGCTGGCACGGCCGAAGCCAGCGACCATCGGGCGGTGTTCATGACGCTCCAGCTTACGGCGAGAAAATAGAGGCTTTCGGCTCTTCTTTGAGCAGGCGCGAAGCGATCACTCCGACGATCAATCCGAAAATCACAGTCGGAAAGTAGAAGAGCCAGCCGAGGTCGTCCGACAGACGATACGCCATGTCAATCAAAAATGCTATCATCGCAAGATGAACACCGATCAACCCTCCGGCAAAAGTCTTCATTCTTAAAAAACGGGCGAACGGCCACCAAACCAACGAAACACTGGCAACAAAGAGATAGTTGCCGGCGAAATGACCAATGCCGTTCGCATTCGGGCCAAAGTAAGCGGCGTTTCCAAAAATTGGTGGAAGGAGAACAGCCGCGGCGATCTTGACGCTGGGTTTCATCTTCTGGCTAAAAGAGAAGTGTCATTCGGCCACACCGCATTGTACGGCTGGCCGGGGTAACGCAGCCAAAAGCAAGGGCGTGTGGTTGGCAACGGTGCAGATTTCGTGGCTGGCCATCGCGAGGCCAGCAAGGCACGGCGGACCCAGCGGTTCCGTCCTGCCCGGCGAGGGCCGTATGCTACTTCGTCGGTAGGCGACGGAGGAGCAGGTAGGTGGGCATCGGGGCGGAGTGCTTGATGTCGATGACACCCATTGGCTGGAAATCGTATTTGGCCTCGAGGAGCTTCTTGGTGACCTCGGACACCTGCACCTGGCCGGGCTGGCCATGGGATTCCATACGGCTGGCGATGTTCACGGTGTCGCCCCAGAGGTCGTAAGCGAACTTCTTGGTGCCAATGATGCCGGCGACAACGGGGCCGCTGTTCATGCCGACGCGGATGGACCAGTCGAGGGAGTGGCGGCGGTTGAAGGCGCGCACAGCCTCGATGATCTCGAAGCCGGCGGCGGCGCAGACCTCGGCGTGGTCGTTGCGGATGACCGGGACGCCGCTGACCATCATGTATGCGTCGCCGATCGTCTTGATCTTCTCGAGCTCGAGCTGTTCGGCGATGCGGTCGAAGCTGGAGAAAATCTCGTTGAGGAGCTGGACGGTGCGCTGCGGCGACTGCTTCGCCGCGATGCGGGTGAAGCCAACGATGTCGGCGAAGAGCACCGTGGAGTCGATGAAACTGTCGACAATGGTACGCTGGCCGGCCTTGAGACGTTCGGCGATGGCCTTGGGCAGGACGTTGAGAAGGAGGCGCTCGGACTTGGCGCGCTCGATCTGCAGTTGGGCGAGGAAGGCCTGCTCCTGGTCGCGGAGGCGCTTTTTTTCGAGCGAGGCGGTGATGCGGGCGCGAAGGATGACGGGGTTGAAGGGCTTGGGCACGTAATCCTCGGCGCCGGCCTCGATGCAGCGGACGGTGCTGTCCACGTCATCGAGGGCGGTGAGCATGATGACGGGGATGTGCTTGAGGCGCGGATCGGCCTTGATGTATTCCAGGGTCTGGAAGCCATCGAGGTCGGGCATGAGGATGTCGAGGAGGATGAGGTCGAAGTTGCCTTCCTTGACTTTGGCGAGCGCCTCGCGGCCGGTGGCGGCCTCGGTGACATCGTAACCCAGCTTCTCCAGGCGGCGGAGCAGCATGTCCCGGTTCATGGCGTCGTCGTCTACGGCCAAAATGCGGGCCGAGGGCATCGGCGCAGTGGACAGGTGGAAATCATGGGGCGTCACGTTGCCGAGACCGGGCGGCGGGGCGTTCAGCGGGGCGGCGGCGCTGCTCGTTTCCTCGAGGCCGGGCGCGGGGGAGCCGGCCTCGGCGATGGCGGCGGCCCCGGTGTTCTCCGAAAGGGCGAGCAGGTTCTGCGCGGCGAGGAGGATTTTCTCGAGGTCCTTGGCGATGGCGGGCTGGCTGGCGGCGTGGGCTTGCTCGAGGCTCTGGGAGGTGAGGGCAATGACGCTGCCCAAAGGGGTGCGGAGGTCCTCGCGGAGGGCCGCGAAGTCGACCTTGCCGGCCTCGATTTTCCACGCGGCGAGGGCGTCATTGATCAAGGCGAGCAGTTCGCCGCCGCCGGAGTGGATGCGCTTGAGCTCGGGGAGTAGATTGGAGGTACCGGTCTCCGCGGCGGTCTCCATCAGCAGCTCACTGTAGCCGATGATCTGGTTGAGCGGGGTGCGGAGAGCATGGCGCAGCTTGGACAGTCCCTCGTGGTCACGGGTCTTGAGCGCCTTGAGTAGGGGCGCAAGGGTAACGGGCGGAGTGGAACCGCCGCGGGGAATGGAATGGTCACTGCTCATGCCGCGGGCTTGGGCGGGAATTTTTTGAGCAGCTCCTCAATCTTGAGCAGCAGTCGGTTCAGCTCGACGGGTTTGGTGTCGAAGTCGTCGCAGCCGGCGCCGAGCGCCTTCTGACGGTCGCCCTCCATGGCGTGGGCGGTGAGGGCGATGACGGGGATACCCTTGGTGGTGTCGTCGGCCTTGACCTGCCGGGTGGCGTCCCAGCCGTCGAGGACGGGGAGCGACATATCCATGAGGATCAGGTCGGGGAGCTCGGCCTTGGCCTTGGCGACGCCTTCGCCACCGTCGACCGCGATCGAGATGGTGTAGCCGCGCTTCTCGAGGCGACGGGTAAGCATGTCGCGGTTCATTTCATTGTCTTCGACGAGGAGAATCTTGGGCATGGTGATAGGGGATAAAGGGGGATCAGGTGGAGGAAAGGGTGGCGTTCTGAACGACCGGACGGATGGCGCCAAGGAGATCCTCCCGGCTGAAGCGGCCCTTGTAGAGAATGCCCACGGTGCGGGGTGTGAGGTAGTCGCGCATGTCGGCCGTCAAATCCATGGAGGTGACGATGATGACGGGGATTTTGCTCCAGGCCGGGTTCTTGACAATGACTTCGAGCAATTCGAATCCGTTCATGCCCGCCATCTTGAGGTCGAGGATGATCATGGCCGGCGAGGCCTGCTTGAGGATGCGGAGGGCGGCGTTGCCGTTGATGGCGGAGCGGGAGTTCCAGCCCTCGGTGTCGAGCAGGCGCGTAATCAGCGTGCGGGAATCGGCATCGTCCTCCACCAGCAGGACGTACGAGGGCGGCAGGGGAGCAAGCTGGGTGGCGATCTCGGCGGTGAGCTGATAAGCATCGACCGGCTTGAAGAGCACGGCGGCGGCGCCGAGGGACATGGCCATCTCCAGGCCGCTGGCGCCGCTGAGGATGATGACGGGGACGTCGGCGAGGGAAGGCTTGTGTTGCAGTTTGGTGAGGACCGTCCAGCCGTCCATACCGGGCATCATCAGGTCGAGGATGATGAGGTTGGGTACCATCTGCGCGGCGAGATCGAGTCCCTGCTGGCCGGAGCCGGCGGTGAACACCTCGTAGCCGCTCTGGTCGAGGATCTCCGTGATGAGGACGCGGATATCCTTGTCGTCGTCGATAACGAGAATCTTGGGGCGTTTCTCGACGGGGAACGGGGAGCGGGTCAGGCGCTGGGTGCTCGTGTTGACGACCTTGGGCTTCTTGGTCTCGACCGTCACCGGCAGGCGGATGGTGAACGTGGAACCGACGCCTGAGGTACTCGTGACTGTGATGTCGCCAAGCATCATCTGGGCGAATTGCTTGGAGATGGCGAGGCCGAGGCCGGTGCCGCCATACTTGCTGGTGGTGGAGGCGTCGGCCTGGCTGAAGGCTTGGAAGAGGCGGGTGAGCTGCTCGGGCGTCATGCCGATGCCGGTGTCGACGACGGCGAACTCGATGGACTCGCCGTCGGGGAGGCGGTGGACCTTGAGGGTGATGGTGCCCTTCTCGGTGAACTTGCTGGCGTTGCTCAGCAGGTTGAGCAGCATTTGGCGGAGCTTGGTGACGTCGGCGTGCATCGCGCCGGTATCGGCCGGGCAATCGAGGGCGAGTGTGTTGCCCTTCTTGGAGATCAGGGGTGACGCGGTCGCGATGACCTCGCCGACGGTCTTGGCGACATCGAAGGTCTCGAGGTAGAGATCCATTTTGCCCGCCTCGATCTTGGAGATATCGAGCACGTCATTGATCAGGCCGAGAAGATGGCGGGCAGCGTTGAGCACCTTGTCGAGGTCGTCCGCGGTGCGCGCGTCGCCATCGTCGACGGCGTCCTCGCGGAGGATCTCGCTGTAGCCGATGATGGCGTTGAGCGGGGTGCGGAGTTCGTGGCTCATCTTGGCGAGGAAGCTGCTCTTGGCCTTGCTGGCCTCCTCGGCGTCCTTGACGGCCTTGGCGAGGAGTTTGGTGCGGTCCTCGACGCGGGCCTCGAGCGTGCGGTTGGCCTCCTCGAGCTGGTCCTTCGCTCCCTCCGCGGTCTCGCGGGCCTGCTCGAGCTCGGAGGTCTTGGTCTCGATTGTCTCCAGCATGGCGTTGAAGGACTCGATCAGCTCTCCGATCTCGCCACTGGCCGCGCTCTCGACCCGCTTGCCGTAATCATGGGTGCGCTGGACAGAGGAGGCGACCTGGGCGAGTTCGGTGATGGGCGCCGTGAAGCGGCCGCCCAGCCGGAACGCCACCGAGATCGCGAGGAAGGCCGCGCTGGAGAAAATGATGAGCGCGAGCTTGAGAAGATCGGTGGTCCGCTGCTTGTCGCTCTCGCTCTCCTCCGCCTTGAGGTAGAGCAGGCCGAGGGTCCGGTTGGTGCCCGAGGTGATCGGCGTCCAAGCGATCAGGCGGCGGGGATCGAAGGTTGATTTGGCCAGGTTCGCGGGCGGCGGGGGGATGACCTCATGGGCGCCGAAACGCACGTACTGGGCGAGGGCGCGGGACTTGCCGGGGACGAAAACGGCAGCGGCGGCGATCTGGGAATCCACGCCGAGGGCGCCCAGCTGCAAATCGGTGGCCTCGGGGTTCTGCTCAAGGAGCGGAGCCAGGTTGCCGACCATGAGGAGCTGGGTTTTCTCAAGCCGGGACTGGATCTCGCTGTCGCCCTGCCGCCTTTCGTAAAGATAAAGCCCGACCATTGCGAGTGACAGGGTCACACCGCAAATCATCAGGATAAACAGCGTCAGCTGCCAGCGGAACGAGAGGCTTTTCACAAAGGGGGAGGCGACTCCCTAAGCCTGTGCATTATGGCGCAAAGTCAACGAGATAGCAGACTACGGACTCCGGGTAAAATCGCTGAAGATGACCTGCAGGTTTTCCTCGGTGGGGATAAGCAGGATACGCCCGGTGAAGCGCGAAGTCTGTTTGGCAGGGAGACTGGGGCGATCTGACTCAGGTGGCAGGAACTCAGCCACCAACTGGAGTTCATTCATTTTCACCCCGAGGACGGGGGAATAAGGCGTTTCGAGCAGAAGGGCGTATTTTTCGACGTGAGGCCGCCGTTTATTGGCGGTTAGATGCAGGACCAGGTGGCCTAGCATCTTGTCGGCACCGGTCGATTCAGCGCGGAAGGAGCCTTTGAATTCCGCCCGTTCATCGTCTTCGCGCTCCAAGGTGAGGCTGCCGGGCTCGATGTCGGCTTTCGAGAAAACGGCCTGCGGACCGACGGTGCTGCCCGATGGCCGGGACTGAAGGTATTTTTCCCGTTCCTCTGCCGTGGGAGAGCGATCGTGGCATTGAAGGAGAGTCCATTGTTCGCCCGGGGGCCGAGCAGGATCGAAACGCTCGACGAGCGTGTCCTTGTTACGGATGGTCGTGATGGTGCAGGCCCAGCCAGCGGGCACCCCGGGATTGAAACTGTCCAAGGCAGTACGCAGATAGCCTGGCATTGCCAGGGCGGGGAGAGTGGCGAGGAGCCCGGCGGCTAGCAGGCCCCAACAGGCATGCACCGGATTACGCCGATGCCGGGGGAACGCGGGAGATGAACCACTCGAATTTGCCATGAAACGTGAGCGTGCCGGCGTGATCCTTGAGATCAATCAGGATCACGGCGCTCGTCCGGCCACGGCCGGCCAGTTCGGCGAGCAGGTGTTCGCGCGTGTGCTCGTCAGGCGCGCCGAAGGCCTGCAGATCGCCCGTGGCCGGGCGGCGATACTTGACCTCGACCCCGCGCACGACGCCAAAGACTCCTTCGACAGCGGTGCCGTAATGGCGTTGCAGGCACTCGGCGCTGGCGGCCTCGGCCAGGGAGAACTGGGCCGCCGCGTGCATGATGCCGAGGTGGTTCTTCACGAGGGGCGTTAACGGCAATTCAAGCAGATGCGCCGCGCCGGACGGAGCGGCCCGGATACCGAGAGCTTGATTGTAGGCAAGGTCGGTGGCTTTCAACGCAACCACGATCCGATTGGCTGGCGAGGATGGCAACACGGGAGTGTCCTAAGGAACTTCACGGCTGGACGTATTACTGGTTGGAGACCCCACCCATGAACACCCAACGTTACATCATGCCGGTCATCATCGCAGCGGGCCTGCACGGCGCGCTGGTGTACTTCTTTTCCGAGAGCAAATCACCGATAATCTGCCTCAAGCCAGAAAAACCGCCGGTTCTGGCCGACAGGCCGCGAATCGAAATGGCCGATCCGCCTGAGGATACCGGCGAAGCGGGTGCGGGCAAAGCCGATCCGCTGCCGTCGCAAGTGGATATTCCGCGACCGGCGACAGAGGATATATTCACGATCAACGTCACGCCGTCCGCGGAGTCGATCAAGCCGGTGATGACGCTGCCGAAAAATCCTTCGACTTCGATCGGGATTGGCGACGAAAACTTCGACCTCAGCCGGAACAGTCGGACCATTGTCGTCTCCGGCGGACTTGACCGCCCACCGCGGGCCACAGTGCGGCCAGCGCCAAATTATCCCTTCGCTATGCGCAGCAGCGCCACCAACGGTTCGGTGACCGTCGAGTTCGTCGTGGATACCGCGGGCCGGGTCGTCACCGCCGACGCAGTTCGGTGGACGCAGCGCGACTTTGTCGATCCGGCGGTGCAGGCCGTCCTCCGGTGGCGGTTTGAGCCGGGCACGATCAACGGACGCAGGGTAAACTTCCGCATGGCCATTCCGATCGAATTTATCGCCACCAACTGACGCGACCAGACGTGGTCAGACCGCCCGGGCTTGGACGAGCCGGTTGACGCGCTCGACCAGCTCGTGCGGGCTGAAGGGCTTGGTGAGATAGTCGAGGGCACCAAGTTCCAGACCGAGGTGGCGTGAATCGGGAGAGGACCAGGCCGAGACGATCACAATCGGGATGGTGGCGGTGAGCGGATCCCGCCGCAAAATCTCGCAGACTCCGAAGCCGTCCAGGTCCGGCAGCATCAGGTCGAGCAGAATAATGTCCGGCCGGTTTTGCCTGACAGCGTGGATGGCCTCCCAGCCGTTGGTCGCGGTGGTGACATCATGGCCCGCGCGGACCAGGTGGTACTGCATCAGGTCGATGAGATCGGGCTCGTCGTCGACGGCGAGGATTTTGGCAAGACGGATCATGGCAGAAGCATGCTCCGGCACAGTGACGATGGCGCATGCGTTGCGTCACGATTGCGTGACGAATGCGCTCTCGATCTACCATTGGTGGTAGGCCGGATGACCAGGTGACACGGCGACAAAGGTCCCCCGGCAGGTGGCGCGGGGTTTGCCCGCCGAGGTGAGCACGGCTTCGATGGTGGCGCGATCGGCGGTTGAGGCAACGACGCGCGCGACCAGGTCGAGGCGGGAGTCGAGCGGGGTGGGGCGGAGAAGCTTGATGGCGTATTCGGCGGTGACGGTGCAGGGGGGCTGGTCCAGTTGACGCTGCTGTTGCAGGTGCCAGGCGGCGGTCCAATTGCTGTGGCAATCAAGAAGGGTTCCGATGATGCCGCCATTCAGCATTCCCGGGAAGGCCTGATATTTGCCATCCGGTTGCCACTGCGCGACCACCTCTGCGCCCTGAATGAAACTACGGAGCCGCAAACCGTGGGGATTGGCCGGGCCGCAGCCGAAACAGGCACCGTGCGGCGAAAAAAGTTCTTGTAGACAGGCTTCAGGCATGGACGTAGGTGGGAGCTCAGAGTTCCTGCAAAACCAGCAACTTAGTAATATTTTTATCTGGCACCCGTAAGGTCATGTGCCATGTTATTTTTTTAGATATATAAAATACCTATGGCACGCAAGATAGCCTTCCTCAATTACAAGGGTGGTGTGGGTAAGACCTCACTAATCGTCAATACCGCAGCCAGCTTGGCCCGTCGAGGCATGCGAGTGCTCCTGATGGATTTTGACACCCAATCGAATGCCAGCATCTGGCTGATGAAATTGGAGAAGTGGAACAAGATCAATGCTGCCGGCCTTGGTTCGGTGTATTCGATTTTTGATCCAGGCACCGTCCGCCTCAAGGATTGCGTGATCAAGGACGTGGTGGAGGGCAAGGAAGGGGAGAAATTGCTGCCCGGTCTGGACCTCGTGCCGACGAGCTTCAACCTCGTGGACCTCGAGGGCGAGTACAAGCCCGACCCGAAGCGCCCCTCCTATGTGATCTTCCAGGAGCAGCTGGCTGAGATCGAGGGCAACTACGATTTCATCCTCTTTGACTGCCCGCCGAACGTCCTGCGTGCTTCACAGAACGGCGTCTACTGCGCCGGCGAAATCTATGTGCCGTCGAATCCCGACGCCCTGAGTCTGATCGGCTTTACCCTGCTGGTAGAGAAGCTCCTGCGCTTCCAGCAGCAGTCCGCCAGCTTCCGCACGACGGCGATGGGTCCGGCTTCGCAGGTTTACGGCATCGTCTTCAACTCCATCAAGACCAACACCGACATCGAGGTCCCGAAGATGCGCATGCAGCTTCGCTTGAATCAGTTCAAGACGCAAAAGCGCGGATGCGCTCCGGCCGCGAAGATTTGCACAACCCAGATCCGCGACGCGATGATCGTGCGCCGCGCCGTGACGCTCGGCCTGCCGGTGTTTCTCGTCGGCACCGAGGGCGCCGAGGCGGATAGCGTCGCCAACGATTATATGAAGCTCGCGACCGAGATCATCGAGAACGCCCCGCCCGCCTGATCAATTTCACCGAATCCAACGCTACCATGGCCAAGTTCACCTCCACCGAATGGGATGATATCCGCAAAAAGTTCCGCCACTCCATCATGGCGGACACCTCGCTTGTCAGTCTGGCCCAAAACCTCGACGTCAAGGAATGGCCGCACAAGGGTGATGACGAAAAGGCATCGAAGTACATCGATTTCAATTACGAAGAGCTGTTGATGATGCCCGAGATCGCCGGCAATGCCGACAAGGCCAACCACCTGATCGGCATCCTCAAGGAGACCCTCGCATTTGACGACCCTTTCGGCGACATGGTCACTCAGGTCGAGCAGTCCTCCTCGAAGGAGAATCCCATCCTCAAGACCCTCGGCCGCCTCGGCATCCCGGAAAAATATCCCCTTACGCTGGCCAATTTCAGCGAAGGAACCCGCGTGGTGTGCGCCTCGGAAGGCGTGAAGACCATCGGCGAATTTGCCAATCTCGGCCAGCAGATGTCCACCCGGGTGGTGCTGGGCGGCGATTTCCGCAACGCGCTCAACGCCCTGACCCATGGCGACGAGGAAGGCATCGGCGTGTTCCTGCCCTACCGCAAGGGTTCCACCGGCCTGCATCTCCCCGAGGCCATCGGACTGATTGCCGCCGGCCTGCCGCGCATCGATCAGGTCTCCCTCGCCAAGGCCTACGGGGCCAAGCTTTCCAACAGTGATAGCGCCAGCGCGAAGCCGATGACAAAGGAACAGATCGAAAAGCTCGAAGCCAAGATGTTGCTGACCGTCAATGCCGCCCTCGACTGGTTCAAGGACGGCAAGGAAGCCCTGCTCAAGCATCTGGCCGACGGCGGTACCTATGAGCGCTTTTTCGTCGTGTTGAATGAACCCGTTCGCGAGGCCATTGCCGTGAAGCTGGCCAGTGTCGCACTCAAGAACGTGGCCAAGATGGGAGGTGCCGCGCCGGAGGTCGAGGTCAAGAAGGGCGGTTTCTTTTCCAAGATGTTCGGCAAGCGTTAATCCGCTAAACCTATTCTCGTGGACCAACCGACGCCATCTCCTGCTGGGGCGCCATTTCCGCCTGCTTTCCCCTCGTCCGTGCCAGCGGCGCATGCTCCCGGCCAGGGCCCGGCGGCCGGCCCGGCCTTTCCCCCTCCGGGCGGCAGCATCAAATTTCCCGCCCGCCCCGCGGGTGGAGGCGCCAAGCCCCTCGTTCTGCCCCGGCGGGCCAGTCCATTGCAGCGCGCCCAGGAGGCTGCTCAAGCCACGGCGGCGGCCCGCAAATCCATTGACGCCATCATGTCCAGCTCCCGGGCCCCTTGGGGCGGGAATAGTGCCCTCAGCGGGAGCCAGGTAGAACAGCTCGAAAAGGCCCTCCGAGCCCTTGAAGTCAAGGCGAGTGAGCGCGAGATGGCCTTGGCCGAGGCGGAGAACAAGCTCGCCGAGCGAGACCGGGCCCTGGCGGAAACCGAAGCCCTGCTCCAAGCCCGCGAAAAGGTGATCGACGCGATGCGCAAGCAACCTGCGGCCCAAGGTGGCGGCGGCATCAACCCCGCGGAGATGGAAGCCTTAGCCAAGCTCAAGGAGGAACTCGACCGGCAGGAAGCTTCGATGAAGGAACAGCGCCAAGCCTTGCAGGAGCGGGAGGAATTTCTCAACCAGAGCGAGGCTTCGTTGTTCGAAAAAATGCAGGCGCAGCAGGAAAAGGAGACGGAACTCGAGCAAAAGGCCGAGGATATCAAGCGGGCCATGCAGCGGGCCGGTCTGGGCAAGGATGAGCCGAAGGAGCCGATTGAGAAGGCTTGAGCGGAACCAGTGGTGATTTCGCCTTTCCAAGTCGGCAAGCCGCCCCTATGCCCATTTCCCTTATGACCCTGCGATTGCTCAAAACCGCCTCCCTCATCGCCCTCGTGTGCGCCCCAGTTATACTGTCGGCCCAGATCGAGACCTCGGGCAGGGAAGAGGAGCGCCTGGAGGCACTCGCCCGCAGCCAGGGTGAATTTGTGGCCCCGAAGAGCAAGCTTAGCGTCGGCTTCAGGATCCTCAGTTCCGGCGGCCGGGTCGATTTCAAGCATTTGGGAACGGTTCCTTCCCTATTCACCGTGGCGCCCGCTTCAGCTGGGGCGGTGCAGCGGGACTACACCAATGGCATTGTGTCGGTCGATTCCCTGCGGCCGGCCGAGAAGGACACCGATGGCAATCAAACCTCCACCCCGGGGGGGAGATACAGCGTCTACGGCACTACCACCTTTCCCATCCTTGATGCCGATGGCAATGTGACCGGTACGGAGAATGCGACGATCAAGACCGGCGATTTTCTCAGCTATATGCCCGGACTCACCCGCCAGTATCAGGTAGGAAGCGCGGCGCAACTCAGCCAGCCAGGCTATGTATCTTTCGATATTTACAGCGCGATCTCGGACGGCGGCAGCACCAGTAAAAAGCAGGGCCCCACCGGAGGCGTCGAATTCCAGTTTTCCCGCGAGTTCGGGCGCGGTTCGCACCGTCTGCAATGGAGCTTGATCGCCGGCGTCGCCCTCAACGATATCAACAGCAAGTCCGCCGGCACGGTCAGCTCGACGCTCCACACCTACACCGACTACTACTCGACGAACGGACAATCGATCACCACGGCGAACCTTTCCAACCCCAGTTACGGGCCGTATTACGACAGCAATTCAAATCTCATCAGCGCCAGTGGCACGGAAACGACCGTACCGATCAGCGCGGTGCCGGATCCCAATCTCAGCAAGGCAACCGATGACAAGGGCGCGGCCAGCGTCGCGGGAAAATGGCAGGTAAAAGGCGCCTATTTTATGGTCAAGCTCGGGCCCTCGGTGCGGACCCAGATCACCAACCGGCTCGGGGTGAACGCGAGTCTGGGCGTCGCCGGGGCCTATGCCGGCACCCGCTATTCGGCCAGCGAGTCGTTTTCCGTCGCCTCCCTGCCGGGCCTGGTATTTGCCGTGTCCGATCCGGCCGATGGATCCGATGTCATTAGCAGCACCACCGCGAAATTTCTGACCGGTTATTATGCCGAAATGAACCTTGAGTGGGCGACCAACGAGGCGCTCGCCCTGTTTGGCGGTGTGACGGCCCAGAAACTCAGCACCTACGAGCAGAAGCTCGGGGATCGTATCGCCAAGATCGACTTGGGCAGCACGGTCGGCATCCGCGGAGGAGTTTCGATCAGGTTTTGAGCGTGGCCAGCACCTCGGCGGTGCTGTGCAGCCGGGCGTCCGGGAAAAGGGCGTTGATCCGCGTGATGACCTGCTGGACCAATCCATCCGGGCAGGAGGCGCCGCCGGTGATCAGCACCGTCTTGGGGGTCGCGCAATCCGGCCACAAGGGTTGCAATTCAGTATGCCCGCTCGAGCCGCGGCCGGCCGACGGAAAAACATAATGCATGATCTGATTCTGCGACAGGATGCTTTTCTCCGATTGGATGAAGAACGCCCGGGAGCCAAGCTTCTGTTCGCACAGCCGGTAGAGCTGGTAGGTGTTTGAGCTGTTCTTGCCGCCGACAATGAAGGCGGCATCAAGCGGCTCGTTCAGCGCGCGCTGGAGGGCGTCCTGGTTGACCTGGGTGGCGTAGCACAACGTGTCTTTGCGCCCGGCTCCGCCGACATGGTCTGCGCCGGCGTCCGGTCCGAACTTGGCGGCGAAGACCGCCTTGAAATAGTCGATGATCGCCGCCGTCTCGTTCATCAGCAGGGTGGTCTGGTTCACGACGGCGATCCGGTCCAGGTGGCGGTCGGGATCAAAGCCGGGGGTATGCAGGCCGGCGAACCGGGCGAGCAGGGCGCGGGCCTTCTCTGGGGCCGGGTGGGTGATGTAGTCGCCG
The DNA here is from genome assembly GCA_025363455.1 of Oleiharenicola sp. Taxonomy (GTDB): domain Bacteria; phylum Verrucomicrobiota; class Verrucomicrobiia; order Opitutales; family Opitutaceae; genus Lacunisphaera. The sequence goes on from JANYDW010000042.1 coordinate 102,274, forward strand.
ATCAGGTGCGCCTCCTCGAGGTTACGGATGATCAGCGAAGGCGCGTGCCGCCGCGTGTTGGAGAAGGTGGCCTTGGTCTCCTCGTGCTCGCTCTTCCCGTGGATGATCACCGTGTAGCCCTCGCGGCCGAACGTGCGCGCGGCCTTCCAGACCTTTTCCACGAGCATGCAGGTGGCGTCGTATTGGGCGACGCGGATGCCCTTGCGCACCAGCCGTTGCTTATCCTCGTCGGTCGCACCAAAGGCGGGGATGATGACGACATCGTCACTGGTCAGCGTGTCCCAGAGCAGCGGTTCGCTGGCCCCGGGAGTGGCGGGCACGCCCTTGGTGTTGTAAGGCACGCCTTTGTCAGTCTGGAGGTAGCGCAAGCCGCGCTGCAGGAGGTCCTCGTTGACGAAAGGATTGTGGATCAGCTCGCTCAGCATGAACACGCGTCGGCCGGGATTTTCGGCCAGCGATTCGTAGGCGCGCTCGATGGCGTTCTTCACGCCGAGGCAGAAGCCGAAGTGACTGGGGATGACGTAACGCACGGCCCCGAAGTCGAGCAGCGCGGGTGCGCTGGCCGAGCGCTCGTTGGTGCGCGCGAGGGTCTTGATGGCCTCGCAGAGTTGGCTTTGGTAGAGGGCGCGCGTGGCGTCGTCCTGCTGGTAGATGTCACGGTTGCGGTCCCGTTCGACCCGGAACTTGTAGATGTAGTCGTTCTCGCCGAGGTGGAGGTAGGGAATCTCGATGAGGTGCGGCTCCAGTTGGTCCAGCGCCGCCGCGAGGGACGGGGCGAGGGCGGGCCGCTGGTTCTCGAGTCGCTCCAGCGAGTGAAAGGATACTTCGCTGTCGGTGGGCGTGGCCAGCACTTGGGTGAAGAACACGCGATAACTCAACGCTCCCGCGCTGCAGGTGAAATACTCGACGGGCGCGGTGTGTGCCGGGAAGCAGCCGGCGAGGCGCGCCACCGCCATCGCCTGGTCCGCACCCACGAAGGCCAGGCCCAGCCGCGTGCCGGCTTGCCGCACGGCCAGCTGGTTGCTCGGATTGAAGGCGAGGATGACGACTTGGGCGGGAACGGACATTCCCCTCTACGGAACCACAACCTCGGCGGGGGTCAACCGTCGGGACGACGGACGAAACTTGTAACGTATTACGTTACAAGTTTCCGGCGGGGGAGCGCGTTGCTCTTCAACGCGCTTGGGGAAAACGTGCGAAGGAGCAGCGCGTTCCGTCTCGTCTACGCCACCCCGTTGAAAGTCACATAATCGTCCATGTCCAGCCGGTCGAACATCGTGCGGATGTCGTCCCGTTTCGGGCAATTCTCCTCGATGCTTTCGGCAAAGAGCTTGTGGCGGTTCGCATCGCCAGGGGCCAGATTCACCATCCAGTTCGACCACGCCTCGATTTCCCAGACCTGCCGCTTGGGTTGCAGGTTAGCCTGGACCCACTCGAGCATCTCGGTGTCACTTTTGCCGGTCTGCACCACCGAGAGAAATTCCTCGGCCTTGATGCCGGTGAACTGCCACAGACGCTGGTCGAGCGGGTTGCCCCACTTGAAGAGCCCGGTCTTGCCGGCGAGCTGCGCGCGAGCCTTGTCCAGGATGCGGGGCAGCACGACGAAGCCGCCGAGGCGCACGCGGGCGCTGCGCGGCGGATGTTGGGAGAGGTCGGGGGATTTGTACGAGATCATGCGCGCAAGATGTGCACGACGCCCGTGCGACGCAACCGCGCCGCCTGCACAGCGGCGGCGATTTATGACGAAGCGGGGCTTTGGGGAGGGCCCGCGTCTCTGCGGGCCGGCTCGCAGGGACGCGAGCCCGCCAGCCGATCAGACGGGATCAGCGACCCCACCCTACAGTTTCAGCACTTCGGCCAGCTTGCTGGCGTCGCCGCCGCCGCCCTGCGCGTAGTCGGGCTTGCCGCCGCCCTTGCCGCCGAGCTTGGCCGCCAGCCCGCCGATGAGCTTGCCGGCCGCCTGACCGGACTTGATGGCTTCGAGCGAACAGTAGGCGACGAGACTGGCCTTGCCGTCCATGAGCGCCCCGAGCTGCACGACCGCCCCGGCGCCGACCTTGTGCAGCACCTGGCTGCCGAGCGAGCGAAGGGCGTCTGAGTTTTCGGCGGTGACGACCGCGGAGACCCACTTGAGGCCATCCTTGGTGACGGCGGTGGCAGCGAGTTCCTCGGCGAGGCCGGCCGAAGCTTTCGCCTCGAAGGCCTTGAGCTTCTTCTCGAGTTCCTTCTGGTGGCTGAGGATGGAATCAAATTTCGAAGCGACGTCCGTGACGCCGGCGTTGAGGCGTAGACTGACGGCGGAGAGCGCGGCCTCTTTGGCGGCAATATGGTCGAGGGCGGCTTGTCCGGCAACGGCCTCAATGCGGCGGGTGCCGGCGGCGATGGCCATCTCGGCGACGATCTTGATTACGCCGATCTCGCCCGTGGTGGTCACGTGCGTGCCGCCGCAGAGTTCCTTGGAGAAGCCGCCGATGTCTACGACGCGGACGCGCTTGCCGTACTTGTCGCCGAAGAAGGCGAGGACGTCGGCCGGTTTCTTGTCGTAATCGATCTCGGCGCAGACGACCGCGGAGTTGTCGATCACCTTCTCGTTGATGAGCTGCTCGCATTCCTTGATCTGGGCGGCGGTGAGAGCCTCGAAATGGGTGAAGTCAAAGCGCATCCGGTCGGGTGTCTTGTGCGTTCCGAACTGGCGGACATGCGTGCCGAGCATCTTCCGGAGCGCCCAATGGATGAGGTGCGCGGCGCTGTGGTGGCGGTTGATGGCGCGCCGGCGGGAGTAATCGATGTGCAGGGTGGCAGCCGTACCGGCCGCCAAGCTGAGAGCTGAGGGCTGAGAGCTGAGGGCTATTTTATGCAGGTGGCGGCCGGACTTGTCCTTGATGGTGTCGACGATGTCGTACTTCGCACCGTTGATTAGAGCGTGGCCCGCATCACCAACCTGGCCGCCCATTTCACCGTAGAACGGTGTCTGGTCGAACACGAGGAAGGTGTCCTTCTCGGATTTCACAACGTCCACTAGCTTGGCGTGGGTGGCATGGGACGAGTCGATACTATAGCCGACAAATTTGGTAGGCTCGGCGACGGCCTCGCCTTCGGTGGAAGCAACGATGACGTCCGTCTTTCGCGCTGCGCGGCCGCGTTCGCGTTGCTTCTCCATCTCAGCCTCGAAGCCAGTGACGTCGACCTCCATACGAAGCGACGAGGCAAGAAGCTGGGTCATATCGAGAGGGAAACCATAGGTATCGTATAACTCAAAGGCTAGTGAGCCGGATACCGTTGATGGGTGCCCACCAAAATGGACTCGCGGATCACCAGTTTTAGGAATTCCCACACCTGCGTTGAATCTGTCCAAACCTTTGTCGAGCGTGCGACCGAAAGATTCCTCTTCAGCACGAATAGCTTTCTCAACCATGACGCGCTGGGTCTTGAGTTCGGGGAAGACGTCGCCGAGGGACTGGACGACGGGGTCGACGAGGGCGGTGAAGTCGCCGGTCTTGAGGCCGAGGTTCTTGCGGCCATACATGATGCCGCGGCGGAGAATGCGGCGGATGACATAGTTGCGGCCCTCGTTGCCGGGGAGGATGCCGTCGGCGATGGCGCAGCTCACGCAGCGGGCGTGGTCGGCGAGGACGCGGAAGGTGATGTCGATCGTCTCCTGCTCGCTCAGGCCGTCGCGTTTGGTCGGGACGGATTTCGTGTAGGTTTTGCCAGAAAGGGCAGCGATCTTGTCGAAGTTCGGCGTGAAGACGTCGGCGTTGTAGTTGGACGGCTCGGCGGCGAAGTCCTTGAAGCCGTTCGTCGTGGCGTGGATGCCGGCGACGCGCTCGAAGCCCATGCCGGTGTCGACGTGCTTGGCGGCGAGCGGGGCAAAGGTGCCGTCGGCGTTCGCGTTGAACTGGATGAAGACGTGATTCCAGATCTCGATGCAGCGGGACGACGAACTGTTCACGTTGGCGCGACCGGCGGCCTCGTCGTCGGCGGGCAGGAGGTTGAAATGGATCTCGGAGCACGGGCCGCAGGGGCCGGTGTCGCCCATCATCCAGAAATTGTCCTTCTTGTTGCCGTTGACGATGTGGATTTCCGGTTTGAGGCCGGCGTCGGTGAAGATCTTCGCCCAGATGTCGTAGGCCTCCTGGTCAAAGTCGGCCGGGTCGCCCTTGGACTTGTCGGGAGAATAGACGGTCGCAAAGAGGCGCTTCGGCGGGATGCCCCAGACCTTCGTGAGCAACTCCCAGCCCCAAGTGAGCGAGTCCTTTTTGAAGTAGTCGCCGAAGGACCAGTTCCCCAGCATCTCGAACATCGTGTGGTGGTAGGTGTCGAAGCCGACGTCCTCGAGGTCGTTGTGCTTGCCGCCGGCGCGAATGCATTTCTGGGTGTCGGCGACGCGCTTCCACGGGGCAGCCTGGTCGCCGAGGAAGTAGGGCACGAACTGGTTCATGCCTGCGTTCGTGAACAGCAGGTTGGGGGCCGTCGGCATGAGTGACGACGACGGCACGATGCTGTGCTGCTTCGAGGCGAAGAAATCGAGGAACGACTGGCGAATCTGGGCGGAGGTCATCGAGCTAAGGCAGAAGGAAGAAGGTAGAAATAAGAGGGTAGAAACACAGAGGACGGAGGGGAGGGGCGCAAGACGTGATTTGGTGAATGCAAAGCACTCTTGCCTAGGCCGAGCCGGTTGGCAGATTGGGCGCAAGCAAACGGCTTGCGGTCAGGCCTGTCCCGTCCCGTTCCGTTTGAGCCCGCGTGTCTTCCCTTTACCAAGCCCTGAACCGGCGCTGAGTCGATGAACGACCCATCCACCTCCAACGGGCCGTTGTCATTGCGCAGTGTCGCCCCGATTCTGGTGCCGGGCCTGGTGGTCATCGTCGGGGCATTCGCCGTGATCCGCTTTGGGGTCAACCCCAAGCTGACCCTGATTCTGGACAACGTGCATTGGACGTTTTCCTACACGCTGGCTGCGGTGCTGGCGTGGTGGGGGGTGAAGGCCGCCCCGCCTGACGCCCGGGTGGCCCGACGCTGGTTTGCGCTGGGGATGAGCGCCTACGCTTTCGGGCAAATGGTGTGGGACGTGCAGGTGGCGGTTGGTTGGAATCCGTTCCCGGGCCCGTCGGACATTTTCTTCTCCTGTCTGGGTCCGGGTTGTCTGCTAGGATTGTGGGCCAGCCTCCGGGTCCACAGCAGCAAGGAACAACTGCGGACGGCCCTCCTGGATGCGAGCACGCTGGCGGTGGCGGTGCTGGTCCTGACCCTGTCCCTGTATCTGCCAAAGCAGGGCAGCACCGGCCCGTTGGCGCTGGCCGTGCTGGTGGCCTACCCGGTGACGCTGCTCGGCGCGCTGTGCGTCGGAGTGATCCTGATTCTCACCCTCCGGGCCAGGGCCGACCGGACGTGGCTGGTGTTCATCATGGCCCTGTTGGCGCAGGGCATGGTGTGGATGCACTGGAATTCCCTCACGTTGGACAACGCGCTGCAGGACGGCACGTGGTTTAATTTCTGCTTCTCCATGGCGGCGGTCGGTTCGGGCTTGGGGGCCATGTGGTGGCGGCCGCAGCTTTCGATCGAGCCCACCTGGGACCGCCTCTGCGAATGGCTGCTGCGGGTGCTGCCGGTGCTTTCGGTGGTGATCGCGGCGGCGAGCCTGTTTGTGCTGCAGCAACTGCCGCCGATCGCGCGCGCGATGGAGTTTTCCCTCGAGCTGGGGGTGGCGGCGGTCGTCGCCCTAGCCATGGCGCGGCAGAGCCTGGTGCTGGCTGAGCGTGACCGCCTGCTGTTCGCCGAGCAGCGGCTGCGCGAAAACGAGAGTCGCTTCCGCGTCCTGTTTGATTCGAACCTTACCGGGGTTTTTTTCACCGACACGCGGGGCGCCGTCAGCCAGGCCAACGACGCCTTCCTGCGTCTGACCGGGTACAGCCGGGAGGACATGGTGGCCGGGCGCATCAGCTGGAAAACCATGACGCCCCCTGAACATGTGCCGCGTGACGAGCAGGGGGTCCGGGAACTGGCGGCCACCGGGGTGTCTACGCCGTGGGAAAAGGAGTATATCCGCAAGGATGGCACGCGTGTCGCCGTGATCGTGGGCGCGGCCCATATCGAGGCTGGCCGGGACGAACTCATTGCCTTCGCCCTCGATCTGACGCCGCTCAAGCGGGCGGAGGCGGCCTTGGGGGCGAGTGAAAACAAATTCCAGCTGCTCGTGGAGCAGGCGGCCGACGGCATCTTCATCGCCGACCGCGATGGACGGTTTCTCGAGGCGAATCTGAGCGGTTGCGCGATGCTCGGCTACGGTCGCGAGGAAATCCTGCGGCTGTCGATCCCGGATGTGCATCCACCGGCGGAGGCGGTCCGCGTGGCGGCGAGCATGCCGGGACTGATGGCCGGCGAGACCGTCCGCGTGGAATACCTTTTCCGGCGCAAGGACGGGTCGGTTTTCCCCGGGCATCTCAGCGCCAAGATGCTCTCGGACGGCCGGCTGCAGGGCATTGTCCGCGACGTCAGCGAGCGGAAGCGCACTGAAAAATCCCTGGAGGAAAGCGAGGCGCGATTCCGCCAGATCATCGAGCACGCCCCGGATGCGATTGTGATTCTCGATCTCTCCACGGGAAAGTTCATCCTGGTCAATGCTGCGGCCGAGCAACTGTTCCGTTTGTCGGCGGCGGAATTGCTCCGGCTTGGTCCGGCGGAACTCAGCCCACCGATGCAGCCGGATGGACAACCCTCCGGGGAAAAAGCCCAGCTGTTCCTGACGCGCGTCGTCCAGGAGGGTAAACTAGATTTCGAATGGGTCCACCGGGATGCGCAGGGGCGCGATATTGCCTGTGAGGTGCGGCTGCTGCGGCTGTTGCTCGACGGTCGCACCGTGATCCGCGGCAGCCTGACCGACATTAGCGACCGCAAACAGTTGGAGCAGGCCCGGGAACGATCCCACTCCCTGGTCCAGGCCACGCTGGAGTCGACCGCCGACGGCATCCTGGTGGTTAATCGCGAGGGCCGGATCGAGACTTACAACCGCCTCTTTGCCCGGATGTGGTGCATCCCCGATGAGGTGCTAATCGCGCAGGACGACGCTCGGGCGATGCAATGCGTGCTGGAGCAACTCCGCGATCCGCAGCAGTTCACCACGAAGGTCACCTATCTCTACGATCACCCGGAGGAGAAGAGCTTTGATCGCATCGACTTCAAAGACGGCCGGGTGTTCGAGCGCTATTCCCGACCGCAGCTCATCGGCGGGGAGGTGGTGGGGCGCGTGTGGAGTTTTCGGGACACCACTGAACAGCGGCGGCTGGAAGAGCAGTTACGTCAGTCGCAGAAAATGGAGGCGATCGGGCAGCTCTCGGGTGGCATCGCCCACGATTTCAACAACCTGTTGACCGCCATCATGGGTCACCTGGGCCTTCTGCAGGGCAATCCGCAGGTGACACCCCAGATCGCCGAGTCGCTGGGCGAGATCTCGGCTGCGGCCAATCGTGCGGCCAATCTCACGAGTCAGCTACTGGCGTTCAGTCGGCGCCAGGTGATCAGCATCAGCCTGCTCGACCTAAACGAGGTCGTGACGAATCTATCCAAAATGTTGCGGCGGGTGCTGGGTGAGCAGGTGACCGTGCAGCTGGACTTCGCGCCCGAGAAACTGACCTTCCAAGGCGATGCCGGCATGATGGAGCAGGTGCTGGTCAACCTGGCGGTGAACGCCCGCGACGCCATGCCACAGGGCGGGAAACTCCGGATCACGACCCGGCGGGAGACCCGGATGCCCCCCGCGGGGGAGGGGGTGACTGCAAAGGCGCCGGGGGATTTTGTGCGGCTGTCGGTCGGCGACACAGGCACCGGCATATTGCAGGAGTTCCGGGCCAAGATCTTCGAGCCGTTCTTCACCACCAAGGGTGTGGGCAAGGGCACCGGGCTCGGCCTGGCCACGGTGTTCGGGATCGTGCAGCAGCACCACGGTTGGATCGAAGTGGAAAGCGAAGTGGGCCGGGGCACCACCTTCCACATTTTTCTGCCGCTGCTGGCGCCACCGCCCACGACCCGGCTGGTGGGAGGAGAAGCAGGCCAGGCAGCCCGCGTGGCGCGCGGCCGGGGCGAGCTGATCCTGCTGGTCGAGGATGAGGCAGCGGTGCAGCAGATTGTCATGCAGGCCCTCGGGCGCTATGGCTACCGCGTGTTGCTGGCGGGGAACGGCCCGGAGGCGCTGAAAATATGGGCCGCGCGCAAGACGGAGATCGCACTGCTGCTGACCGACCTGATCATGCCGGAAGGGATTTCCGGCCTGCAGCTGGCACGGCTATTGTTGGAGGAAAATCCCTTACTCAGGGTCGTTTATACCAGTGGCTACAGCGCAGATATCGCCGGCAAAGAGCTGAAGATGACGGACGGGGTCAACTACCTCGCCAAACCCTACGAGCTCGACCGGCTTTTCCAGACGGTTCGGACGGCGCTGGACCGCAAGGTAAGCCACTCGCCATTCTGACGGGTGGCGGGAGGGTCAGCTTGGTCGGAATGTAGGAGCCTGCTTGCAGGCAATTCTGCGGTTGGCGTCGTGGCGGGCGTTTCGAATCGCCTGCAAGCAGGCTCCTACAAAGGGAACAGAGGCAGGCAACCAAGGACCGGTGGCGGTGGCTGGCAGGGTGTGAAAAACAGTCGATTTCCAATGAAAAGTGTCGTTCCTAGCAGGCTGCTGAAAAACCGCCCGTTTTGAGATTTTGGTGCTCCGTCGGGTGATTTTGGGCCGCGAGCGCGAGCTGCGGGCTTTGCTTTCGCGCCGGTTTCTGCGCGGTCCGCATGGTTTTGGCGGCGTTGTCGCGGG
>JANYDW010000061.1 GCA_025363455.1 Oleiharenicola sp.
GTTTTGGTTACGGTGGGGCGGGGGTTGGCGGCCCCAACGGTCGACGCCCAGCATCCCTGGCTGGGTCTCGTTTCATTCACCGAGGAGACGCGTAGTTATTTCCATGGCCGCGAGGAGGAGGCGGCGGAGCTCGGCCGCCGCGTCCAGCGCAAGCTACTGACCGTTCTTTTCGGTCAGTCCGGTCTTGGGAAAACTTCCATTCTGCAGGCCGGCCTGGTGCCGCGGCTCCGCCCCGAGGGTTTTTGCCCGGTTTACGTCCGGCTCGACTACGACCCGCATTCCCCGCCGCCTGCCGACCAGATCAAGCGGGCCGTCTTCCGCGCCACCGAGGCGGCCGGCACCTGGACCCAGAGCGGCTCCGCCGTCTCGGGCGAGACCCTGTGGGAATTTCTGCATCATCGCGACGACGTGCTCAAGGACGCCGTCGGCCGCACGCTCATCCCGATTTTGATCTTCGACCAGTTCGAGGAAATTTTCACCCTGGCGCAGTCCGATGATGCCGGGCGGAAGCGGGCCCAGGAATTTCTCGCCGATCTCGCCGACCTGGTGGAAAACCGTCCGCCCCGGGCCCTTGAGGCCCGGATCGACCGGGATGAGGCCGACGCCGCCAAGTTCGACTTCGCCCGGGCGGATTATCGGATCCTGATTTCGTTGCGCGAGGATTACCTGGCGCATCTCGAGGGACTCAAGGGCCAGATGCCGTCCGTCACGCAGAACCGCATGCGGCTGGCCCGCATGACCGGGGCGCAGGCCGTGGCCGCGGTGCGCGCCCCCGCGCCGCACCTCGTCGGCGAAGCCGTGGCCGAGGCCGTGGTGCGTTTCGTCGCGGGCGGCGCCGATCTCGCCCGGGCTGAGGTCGAGCCGTCATTGCTCAGCCTCATCTGCCGGGAGTTGAACAACACCCGGCTGGCGGCGGGCCAGGCGGAGATCTCCGCCGACCTGCTGGCGGGATCGCGCGACACGATCCTCACGGAATTCTACGCGCGGGCCCTGGCGGACCAGCCGGCCGGTGTGCGCATCTTCATTGAGGACGTGCTGCTGACCGATTCCGGTTTCCGCGAGAGCGTGGCCGAGGAACGGGTGCGCAAGGGCTTCGTCGCCGCCGGTGCGACTCCCGAGGCGCTCGCCCTGCTGGTCGACCGCCGGTTGCTGCGCGTCGAGGACCGCCTCGACATGCGCCGGGTGGAAATCACCCACGACGTGCTGTGCAGTGTCATCGGGGCCAGCCGAAGTGTCCGGCGCGAGCGCGAGGCGCTGGAGGAATCCCGGCGCCAGATCGCGCTGCAAAAAGAACGGGAACAGGCGAGCCAGCGCGCCTTGCTGCGCGCCCGCATGGTGGCCGCCGTGGCCAGTGTGCTGATGCTGCTCGCCGCCGGCAGCGCGGTGTTCGGCTGGGTCAACCTGCGCCGGGCCCGGGCCGCCGAGACCGAGGCCCAGCATGCGCGCGACCTGACGGAGCGCGCCCGGGGCGAGGCCGAGAAGCTGGTCGGTTTCTTGCTCGATGATTTCTACGAGGAGCTGAAGCCCACCGGCCGCGTGGAGATCGTGGGCAAACTCGCCGACAAGGCGGTGGCCTACTATGACGGCCTGCCGCCGGAGTTGATGACCGTACAGACCAAGCTCTACCGCGGGCTGGCCCTCGCCCGCAAAGCCAGTTCCCTTTCTGAAAGTGGGAAGTTGGCGGACGCCACGACGGTATCGGGTGAGGCCCGCAAAGTATTTGAGGAATTGCGCCTGACGGGTGAGCGGCCCGACGAGGTCGCGACCGGTCTGGCCCTGACCTATTACTCCGTGGTAAATTTGGGTTTAGCCACCCGGTATAAATCCGACCTTGAGGCCGGGGTGGCCTTGTTGCGGCCGATCGTCGCCAACGGACGGGCCACCCGCACCGCCAAATTAACTTTGGCTGATCTCCTGCAACATCTGGCTCATGCCGAGCGCAATCCTACGGCCGGAGTTGAGCTGTGCGAGGAATCGAGAAAGATTCTGGTTGGGATGGGTGCGCTGGACTTGTCCGACCTCTCGGCCAGCTCGATCTACGGCGATGTCACGGACACGCAGTCGCGGATGGCGCAGGAGCTCGGCCAGACGGATGAGGCGGAACGACTGGCCAAGATTGTCGTGGAGATGGCGGACAAGGTACTGGCCCAGCGGCCCGGCGACCTGCGGGCGATGTTAAACCGTTATTACTCTTCCAACATGCTCGGTCAGGTGGCCCGGGACCGCCACAACTTCGCCACGGCCGAGGTCCACGCGCAGAAAGCAATTGAGGCGGCCCAATACTACACGCGCTTCAATCCTGCGGACAGTACCGGCTGGAGCAATTTGATCAGCAGTTATTCGGATGCGGCCTATCTGTCAGTGGATCAGGGCCGGCTGGCCGATGGCTTGCGCCAGCTCCATCAAACTGTCTCGGTCGAACAGGATCCCCGGAACAAGACTGGTACGGATCCCCGGATTGTCTCAGTGTGGTATCAGCTCATGGGAATTGAGGCTCAGGCTGGGCACATGACCGCGGCCCGGGCCGCCCAAGCCGACGGGAAACGCACGGCCAGACAGGCGATCAAGGATCGCAATTTCGATGCCCAGCTGGCGCAGATTGTAGGCCTTCAGGCAGAAATGTCCGAATACGACATCCTCGCGGCCGAAGGCAACTATGCGAAGATCCATGCCCTGGGAGTGGAACATCGCGCCCAGCTCGATCAAATCAAGGTTGAGAACGAGGCCAATCAGCAGTTTCTGGAAGGGGCCCAGCGGCGCAACCGGAGCTGGCTGACGGAATCAGCCCTGCGTTTGCACAACTATGAGGAGGCAGTCACCACGGCCCGCGAGGCCGTGACCAAGCAACTGGCGGGCCGGAGTGATCTGCTGACCCTCAAGGATATCAAGGCCCGGGACCAAACCCGGCTTGGGCAGGCCCTTTTGGGAGCGGGCCGGCGGAATGAAGCGCAGGTTTCGCTGGGCGAGGCCTTGGTTTATTACCGGGATCTGCAGGCCAAGGGTGCCACCGATATATTCTTCCGGTATAATTTCGCGCGGGCCCTTTATTATTCCGCCCAAGCCCAGGCGGGCGATGACGCCGGCATCTTGCAGCGCCACCGCCTGCTCGACGAGGCGGCGAACCAGCTCGATGGTCTTACGATCGAGGCACGAAACCAGCTGTTCAGCAAAGAGCTCATCCAGTGGGTCACCGAGGCCCGGAAGAACGCTTAACGCTGAATCTTTAACACCCAATGAAAGCAACCAACCCACTCCTTTTGTCGCAGATTACACGGATGTTTTCTTATGGAGGGTCCGCGTCCCTGCGGACCGCGGCTCACAGCCCCTTTGCGAGCTCGGGGTCCAGAGCTTGTCGAACGGAGGACGCGAGCCCTCCAAGGTTGGGTGACTTGAGTGTTCAGAGTTCAACGTTGAGCGTTCAGCGATTCGCGCTGGCTCTGATTGCCTTGGTTGCCAGTGCGATGCTTTCCGCCGCCACGCCCGAGGTGCGCGAGGCCGTCAAGCACCGCGTCGACGCCGAATACGCCTCGCTCGAGACCATCTACAAGGACCTGCACGCGCACCCGGAGCTGTCATTCATGGAGGTGAAAACCGCAGCCTTGCTTGCGGGCGAATTCCGCAAGCTCGGTTTCGAGGTCACCGAGAAGGTCGGCAACACCGGCGTCGTCGCCGTGCTGAAAAACGGCCCCGGTCTCACCGTGCTCGTGCGCGGCGACATGGACGCCCTCCCGCTCAAGGAGACGTCCGGCGTCGCTTACGCCAGCACCGCGATCGTGAAGAATCTTTCCGGCCAGGACCAGCCGGCCATGCACGCCTGCGCCCACGACACGCATGTGACCGGCCTGATCGGCACGGCGCGCGTGCTGGTGGCGTTGAAGGACAAGTGGAGCGGCACGCTCGTCATGATCGGCCAGCCTGCCGAGGAAATCGGCTCCGGGGCCCACGCCATGCTCGCCGACGGGCTCTACACGCGCTTTCCCCGCCCGGACTTTGCATTGGCCCTGCATACTTCGGCCCAGCAGCCCGCGGGTGAGATTGGGTACGGCGAAGGCCCGTTTCTCGCCGGCGTGAACTCGCTCGACATTCTGGTGCGCGGCGTGGGCGGGCACGGCTCGGCTCCGCATACGGCCAAGGATCCCATCGTCCTGGCTGCGCAGATTGTCCTCGCCTTGCAGACCATCGTCAGCCGCGAGGTGAAGCCCGGCGTTCCGGCCGTTGTGACGGTTGGGGCAATCCATGGGGGCCTGAAGCGCAACATCATTTCCGAGGAGGTCAGGCTGGAGCTGACCCTGCGCGCCTACGACGACAAGGTCATGGAGCAGCTGGTCGCGTCCGTCCGTCGCATTTGCGCGGGCACCGCGCAGGCGGCCGGAGTGCCCGAGGACCGGATGCCCGTGGTGACCTTTGCGGAAGAGCCGACGCCGGTGACCGTCAACGAAGCGGCCCTCACGCGCCGGCTGACGGGCGTATTCACTGCGTGGCTCGGGGCTGATCGGGTGAAGCCCATGCCGCCGATCATGGGCGGGGAAGATTTTTCCGAGTACGGGCGCACGACCCCGCATGTGCCGATCTGCATCTGGTGGGTGGGGGGCATGGCCCCGGAGAAATTCGAGGAGAGCAAGCGCACCGGTGTGCCCGTGCCCTCAAATCATTCCCCGCTTTTCGCCCCCGTGCCCGAGCCGACGCTCAAGGCCGCCGTCACCTCGATGACCGCCGCCGTGCTCGACCTGCTGGCGAAGAAGTGAGCGGGTCGCTTCGCTCCAACGCTCAACGCCCAACTTTCAACGCTCAACTTTCAATGACCCGGACCAATCAGGAACTTCGGAGGTATGGACCTTGAGCGTTCAGAGTTCAGCGTTGAACGTTGAGCGTTCCGGTGGGGCCGGCCGGGCCGTCTTCCTTTCCTACGCCTCCCAAGATGCCGAGGCGGCAAAGCGTATTTGCGACGCCTTGCGGGCCGCCAGCGTCGACGTGTGGTTTGACCAGAGCGAACTCGTCGGCGGAGATGCGTGGGACCAGAAGATCCGGCAACAGATCAAGGACTGCGCGATTTTCGTGCCGGTCATATCGGCGAACACTCAGACGAGGTTGGAGGGTTATTTTCGCATCGAGTGGAAACTGGCAGCGCAGCGCACCCACGCGATGGCGGACGAAAAAGCTTTCCTCGTGCCGGTCGTCATCGACCAGACCCGCGACAACGAGGCGAAGGTGCCGGCGGAGTTCAAGGCCGTGCAATGGACCCACGTGCCTGGAGCGGAAAACACCGGCTCGTTGGTGGCGAATATCCTGAGTCTCCTGGGCCGGCCGGGCCCGGCGGTTCCGGCGGCGACGTCCGTCCGGACCCTGGAGGCGGCCCCGCGGCCCGCCGGCCCGTCGATCGCCGTGCTGGCCTTTGCCAACCTGAGCCGCGATCCGGAGAACGAATATTTCAGCGACGGCATCAGCGAGGAGCTGCTGAACGTGCTGGCGAAGATTCCCGGCCTGAAGGTCGCGGCGCGGACGTCGGCCTTTTTCTTCAAGGGCCGCAACGTGCCGATCCCCGAAATCGCCCGGACCCTCGGCGTCGCCCATGTGGTGGAGGGCAGCGTGCGGAAGATGGGCAACCGGGTGCGCATCACCGCCCAGCTGATCGACGCGCAAGACGGTTTCCACCTCTGGTCCGACAACTTCGACCGCGAGTTGCAGGACATCTTCGCGGTGCAGGACGAAATCGCCGGGTTGATCGCGAAAAATCTCCAGCTGAAGTTGGGCGCGGCTGCGCGTACGACCAAGACGGTGAATCCGGAGGCCCACCGGCTCGTGCTGGAAGGCCGGCATTTTTGGACGCTCCGCACGGAGGAGGGATTTGCCCGGGCCGAGCAGGCCTACTCGCGCGCGTTGGAAATCGACCCGGATTTTGCCCAGGCGCATTCCGGTTTGGCGGATGTATCGGCGGTGCGGGCATGGTATGCGTCGTTGGGCGGAGGCGTGGCATTCAAGGGTGAGTTGGCCCGCGCCTCGGCTGAGGCGTATCGAGCCCTGGCGTTGGATCCGTCTCTCGCCGAAGTTCAGGCATCGCTGGCAACCGTGGCCTACCAAGAGTTCCGCTGGGCTGATTCCGAGGAACATTTTCGACGGCTGTTCCAGCTCAATCCCAATTATGCCCTGGCCCACCACTGGCATGCCCACCTCCTGGCTGGCCGGGGGCGGGTGGACCTGGGTTTGGCGGCGCTGGAACGGTCGATCGCCCTCGATCCGCTTTCCTTCGTTACGCTGGTGATCTACGCCAGCCAGTTGAATTTCGCGCGGCGCTACGAGGACGTGCTGGCCATCACCGATCGCGCCCGGGCGTTGCGCAGCGCCGTGCATGCACCCCTGGAGGGTGCACGCGCCATGGCCCTCCTGGGCCTGGGCCGGAAGGACGAGGCGGTCGCGGCCGCGCGGCTGGTACAGCAGGAAAAGTCGTTCGCCATGCGCTGGTGGGCGGGCGAAGAGGCGCTTTTTGTCCTGCGGCACGCCGGTCCGGCCGGCGAAGCGGCGGACGTCCTGCGCCAGTGGCAGGCCGGCCTGCCACCGGACGATGTGGCCCACGGTCCGCTGCTGCATGCCATGGGTCGCTTTGACGAGGCGTTGCCGTTTCTTGAACGTATGGCGCCGTCTTTTTTTGCCCGGCTCCATTATCAGACCATCTGGGACGACGTGCGGGAAAAGCCCCACTTTCACCGCCTGCTCGCCAAACTCGGCTGCGAGGCGGAATATCGGCTCGGCCGGGAGACGCTGGCGCGGATGCTCCAGCAACAGGAGGCGAAGAAGTGAGCGGGGAGAATGGCCAATTTCCGAATGCCGATTGCCGAATGAACGAATCAACCCAAGGCAGTTTACCACGGATTACACGGATCGCACGGATTCCGGTGGTAGGGGGACCGAGATTGAGCGATTCCAGCAAAGCGGTGGAGGGCGGACGCGGAGGCGTGGCGCGGCCAGCCAGAAGGTGTTCGGTAATTAAAGCGTACTATACATTTCGTCAGACCAAATGCGAAGTACGGTTGCATTTGGTCGGGCGGGCCTCGCTGGCTGCGCCATGGCGTGAAACAGGATTCTCCCGTGCCCCAAGGGCATATCCCGAAGGCCCACTGCCGCTGGGGCGAGGTGGACCTTGACGCTCCGCCCGGGCCGGCATAAATATGCTTTTATGAGAACCACCATTGATCTGCCCGATCCCCTGTTCAAGGAAGCCAAGTCCGCCGCCGCCCTGCGGGGCCAGTCGCTCAAGGAAATTGTCGTAACGGCCCTGCGCCGTGAGCTCCGCCATGGCCGCGCCCGTCCGGCGGGCCGCATCCGGCAAAATCGGAACAGTTTCCCGGTGCTCGCCTGCAAGGGCGACTTCGTCATCAACCCCACGCCGGAACAGCTCGATGACTGGCTCTGAATCCGCCCTGCCGGACGCCAATGTCTGGCTGGCGCTTTTCCTGGGGAAGCACGCCGCCCATGGGGTGGCCCGTCGCTGGCTGGCCGGGCATCCCGACATGTCGCTCGTATTTTGCCGGGTGACGCAAATGGCTTTTCTTCGCCACCTCACGACCGAGGCGATCATGGGCCCCCATATGCTGTCGCAGGCTGCGGCATGGCGCGAATATGAACGCCTCATCGCCCGCGATGAAGTTGTCTTCCTGCCGGAACCGAACGGGCTTGAGCTCCGCTGGCGCGGCTACACGCAGCAACGACAGCCCGCGCCCAAGCTCTGGACCGACGCCTACCTGGCCGCCTTTGCGCTGGCCCATGGCCTGCAACTGGTGACTTTCGACCGGGGCTTCTCCCGTTACGAAGGCACGGACATCCTCATCCTGGCAGCCGACGCATGAGCGATCCCGGCAAAGCGGTATTCCTCTCCTATGCTTCTCAGGACGCGGAGGCCGCCAAGCGCATCTGCGACACGCTCCGCAGCGCCGGCGTCGAGGTGTGGTTCGATGCCGAGGGCGGGCTGGAGCACGGGGACGAGTGGGATGCGAAGATCCGGCGGCAGATCAAGGAGTGCGTGCTGTTCCTCCCGATCATTTCGGCCAACACGCAGGCGCGGGAAGAGGGCTACTTCCGCATCGAGTGGGATCTCGCCGCCGAGCGCGCGCGGGGCATCGCAAGCGGCGTGGCGTTCATCCTGCCGGTCATCATCGACGGCACGACGGAGCCCGACGCCCTTGTGCCCGACCGTTTCCGCAAAGTGCAGTGGACGAAATTGCCCGGTGGCGAGGTGCCGCCGGAGGTGTTGCAACGGTTCCTGAAGCTCTGGTCGCACCGGACGGGCGTGTTGAAGAATGAAAGCAGACAGCTGAGAGCTGAGAGCGGAGAGTCCGTCGCTGTAGTAGCCGCTTTGCGCCGCGACGGATCGGAAAAGTCCTGGCCTAAAGCCCCTCCTACGGGAAGAGCACTCCGCTGGCTCGCGCCGGTGGCGGCTATCGCCGTGTTGGTGGCGGCCGGGCTCGGCACCGTTTTCTGGCGTTACGTGCAGCACAACTCGGCGGTGCGCCGGCTGCACGAGGTCACGGGCCCCGAGATCCAGCGGCTGGCCGCTGCGCAGGACATCGCGGGCGCGTTTGCGCTGGCGGAGCAGGCCGAGCGCGAGCTACCCGGCGATGCCGTGCTGGAAAAGCTTTGGCCGACGCTGGCGGTACGGACGACGATCGAAACCACGCCGGCCGGCGCCGAGGTCTACGCCAAACCCTACATGCAGCCGCAAACCGAGTGGCGGCACATCGGTCGGGCGCCGCTGAAGGACGTGCGGCTGCCGCGCGCTTACACCCGCTGGAAGATCGAACTGCCGGGCAGCGCGCCGTTCGAAGCGGCGACGGCAGCGGCCGAAGTGAGAAAATTCACGCTCGAAGCCGCCAACGCGGTCCCGCCGGACATGGTACCGGTGCCCGGAAGCACGCTGGACGAGGCGTCGACTGGGTTCCCGTCGGTCACGCTGGGCGAGTTTCTCATCGACCGCCATGAAGTGACCAACCGGCAGTTCAAGGAGTTCGTCGATCGCGACGGCTACGCCGAGGCGCGATACTGGGCGCAGCCGTTCGTGAAGGCGGGCCGGACGCTGGCGCGCGAGGAGGCGATGGCGCAATTCCACGACAGCACCGGCCGGCCCGGGCCGGCGGACTGGAAAAACGGAACTTTCCCCGAGGCGGCGGCGGACCTGCCGGTGACCGGCGTGAGCTGGTTCGAGGCCGCCGCCTACGCCGAGTGGGCGGGCAAACGGCTGCCGTCGGTCTACCATTGGCGGGCGGCGTCCCGCGTATCCAGCAACGAGTCGAGTGTACCGCTCAGCAATTTTGCCGGCAAGGGGCTGGCGCGCGTCGGCACCTACCAGGGCCTGAGCGCGGCCGGCGCCTACGACATGGCGGGCAACGCGAAGGAGTGGTGCGCCAATGCCGCGGGGCCCGACACGCGCTACATCCTGGGCGGTTCGTGGCGCGAGCCCGACTACATGTTTGCGCAGGCCGATGCCCTGTCGCCCTTCGACCGCGGGGACGGCAACGGATTTCGTTGCATGCGGGCGCGCTCCCCCGATCCAAGTGCGGCGACGGTGGCGGCGACCATCCCGCCGGTCGGGCGTGACTTCGCGAGCGAGCAGCCGGTGAACGACGAGACCTTCCGGGTCTTCCGGGGTCTCTATGCCTACGACAAGGGCCCGCTGGAGGTGCACGCCGAGGGTAGCGACGACTCCGACCCTCGCTGGCGGAAGGAGAAGGTGTCCTATCGCGCCGCTTACGGCGACGAGCGCATCACGGCATTCCTCTTCCTGCCGAAGAACGCCACGCCACCCTACCAGGCGATCGTGTGGTTTCCCGGCGCGGGATCGATCGCCGCCGAATCGAGTGACACCCTGCGCGATCTCGGTAGCGTGGCCATGCTGGTGGGCAGCGGCCGGGTGGTGATCTACCCGGTCTACAAGGGCACCTATGAACGCCGGGCCGGCTATTCCCTCGATATTTTCGCTCGCGGAGGGACGGCGCACCGCGACTGGGTGATCCTGCTCGCGAAGGATTTTTGCCGCACGCTCGACTACCTCGAAACGCGTCCCGATATCCAGGCGGGCAAGATGGCCTACGCCGGGCAAAGCTGGGGCGGCGGCATGGGACTCATCCTTCCGGCGCTGGATTCCCGGATCAAGGTCAGCGTCCTTTTGATTGGCGGCTATTTTGGTCTGAAGTCTCTGCCCGAGGTCGACCAGCTCAACTTCGCGCCGCGCAACACGGTGCCGACGCTGATGCTGAATGGGCGTTTTGATTTTCGCTTCCAGCTCGAGACGCAGCAGCGGACGGCGTTCCGCGCGCTCGGCGCACCGGCCGAACAAAAGCGGCATGTGCTCTACGATTGCGGCCACTCCCTGAAACCCGAGCAAATCGCCGGCGAGGCCTACACCTGGCTCGACCGCTACCTCGGAGTCGTTAAATGAGCGCGGAAAAATTGCCAAATTCCGAAGGCCGACTACCGAATGAAAAATCCTGAGAACTTCCAATGACTCGAACCAACCAAGTTCTTGACCACGGATTTCACAGATCACACGGATCCGGCGGCATTGCTCTGAACCATTCGTGTCATCGGTGTAATCCGTGGTCAAAACGGTTTGGCGGATCGGTCTCTGCGCCTTTGCGCCTCTGTGGTTCATTTCCCTCTGATGTCTGATCCCGGCAAAGCCGTTTTCCTTTCCTACGCCTCCCAAGACGCGGAGGCAGCCAAGCGCATTTGCGACGCCCTCCGCGCCGCCGGCGTCGAGGTGTGGTTCGATGCCGAGGGCGGGCTGGAGCACGGGGACGAGTGGGACGCCAAGATCCGCCGGCAGATCAAGGAGTGCGTCCTCTTTCTCCCGATCATCTCGGCCAACACGCAGGCGCGGGAGGAGGGCTACTTCCGCATCGAATGGGAGCTGGCGGCGCAGCGCGCCCTCGGTATCGCCAGCGGTGTGGCCTTCATTTTGCCCATCGTTATCGACGACACGAAGGAGCCCGACGCCCTCGTGCCGGACCGGTTTCGCACCGTGCAATGGACGCGCCTCCGTGGCGGCGAACTCACGCCCGAGGTCAAGGCGCGCTTCCTCAAACTCTGGTCACACCGCGCCGGGGTGGTGTCTCATCAGGTGGCTGTAGGGCGGGATCTCCGAATCCCGCCGGGATCGGATAAGGCGGGGTTCGGAGACCCCGCCCTACAGTCCAAGCCCGGCTGGAAGGTTTACGCCGGACTGGCCGGGGCGATCTTTGCCCTGGTGGCGGTCGTGGGTTGGTGGATGCTCCGGTCATCGCCGCCGGTTGCGGACCCGTCCATCCCCGTGCCGCCCGTCGCCCCGGGAAAAGCCGCCGCGCCTGCGGCGCCTTCGGACGCCCGCGAGCTGGTGGCCAAGGTTCACGCGCTGTTCGAGGCGCTCGACAGCACGCGCGACGATTTCAAACTGGCGGAAGAGATCATCGCGCAAGCCAAGGCCACCGGGGCCAACGACGCCGAGGTCTGGGCGGCCGACGCGCAGCTCAATGAGCGCTACTTCATCCGCGGCTGGGACACCTCCGATGCGCGGCGCGAGGCGGCGCGGGCCGCGGCGCAACGGGCGCAACGCCTCGATCCGCAGTCGTTCGAGGCGCGCTACGCACAGGTCGGGCTGCTGAGTTACACCGGGCGTGAGGGCACCGACAAGGAGAAGCAGCTGCGCGACCTGCTCCGGGAGCGACCCACCGATCATCGAGTGCTCCGCGAGCTGGGCAGCACGCTGGACCGGCAGGGGCGGATCGACGAGGGCGTGGCGTTCATGGCCGAGGCGGCGGCCCTGCCCGGGGGCGATCCGCTCGCCCTCTACAACAAGAGCCTGGGCTACTGGTTTGCCGGCCGCACGGTCGAGGCCGAGGCGGCGATGCGCGCCTCGATCGCCCAAAAACCCTTTACCGGCGCGATGCTGATGAGCGTCTGGTATGCCATGGTGCTGCGGGGCGACCTTGACGGCGCCCGCGCCACGCTCGAGCAGATCGCCCCGGCGGAATTGCTGGAGGACCGCGGCTGTTACTTTTCCTATTACCTGCACTGCCTGCGGCGCGAGCCGGATGCGGCCATCGCCCGGCTGCGCAACCTGCCCCGCGACTGGATCAGCGACAACTGGTATCGCGGCCCCAAAGCCCGGCTGATGGGCGATGCCCTGCAACAGGCCGGCCGGCCCGAAGCCGCGGCGGTGGAATGGCGCGCGGCCCTCAAGCTGGTGGACGCCCGCCTCGCGGCGAGTCCGAGCAATGGAAACCAGCAATTCAACCGGATCCTCCTGCTCGTCAGTCTCGGCGAAAAGGCCGAGGCGGAGAAACAGTTTGCCGTCCTGGTCCAGCTGAATGGCCTTGATCCCACCGGCGCCGTGCCAGTGCCAGGCTGGGTCACGGAGCTGAGCATCGCCCTCGGTCGGAAGGCCGAGGCGCTGCGCCAAATTGCGATCGGCTTGAAGCAGGATCGCCGCGCCGTCACTTACACCGCGGCCATCCTGCGGCTCGATCCGGAATATGATTCCCTGCGCGGCGATCCGGAATTCGCGAAACTGATCGCGCGGGCCGAGGAGATCGAGCGCGCGGCCCAGCCGGTGCGCGACTGGCCGAAGGATCCGGAGCTGAAGAAGGCGATCAGCCTCGCCGAGGGCCTGGAGGCGATCCCCGACGACCTGGCGCTGGCGGAGGAGATTGCGAAACGGGCGCTGGACCGATCGCCGACGGACGTCGATGCCGTGACCGTCATGGCCCGCGTGCAAAGCCATTACCTGCGCCGCGGCTTTGATCGGAGCGATGAGCGCGCCGCCCTCGCGAAGCGCTACGCCGAGCGGGCGCTGCAACTCGCCCCCGACGAGCCCGAGGCGATGTACGCCCTGGCCACCTATCATTTCAGCCGGGTGACCGGGGAGACGGCCCGCACCGAGCAACTGCTGCGCCGGGCCATGGAACTCGATCCCACCAACCCGCGTCCCGGCCGGCTGCTGGCTGATCTGTTCAACGCCACGAACCGTCCGGCCGAAGCGCTGGCCCAGGGCCAGGAAAACATCCGCCGGTTCCCGCGGGACGTGCTGAGCCACTACGACCTCGCCCGGAACTACAAGGACCAGGCCCGGTATGTGGAATTCGACCGGGAGCTCGACGCGACCCTCGCGCTCGCCCCTTTACCCAACGCGATTGTATGGAAGGCCCGGTTGCAATTCGGGCTGCGCAATGACTTTGCCGGCATGAAGGTGTGGCTGGACCGCGTGCCGGCCCGGGTGCGTGGCACCGAGCGGGCGGTGTTCGGTTACTTTCTCTATGCGGCCTTTGGTGGCGATCCCGAGACGGGCTTGGTGGCGTTGCGGGACTTTCCACAGAAGTGGTTCACGGATTTTGAGTATGCGGGACCGACGGCGCTACTGAACGCTTCCTTGCTGGAATTGCAGGGCAAGAAGGAGCTGGCCCTGAGGCAGTACGAAGTGGCCCATAGCGAGATCCAGCGCATGCGGCAGACGGACCCGGCCCGGATCGGCCTGAGCCAGGTGGAGTATTGGACTTTACTCGGATTGGGTCGCACCGAGGAAGCGAAGGTCAGCCACCGTCGGGTGGTGGAAGGTTCCCGTCGGCCGTATGCGCAGGACATGGGCAATGGCTGGTGGTTCTCGATCATTCCCGGGTCCCTCCTCCTTGGCGACCGGACGACGGCGCTCGCCTTGATGCGCGAGTCCGTCCAGACCCTGCCCTCCAGCCGTGAAGGCTTCCGCCTGCGATTCCGGATCGATCCCCGCATGGGACCCTTCCGCGACGACCCGGAGATCAAGGCGATCCTGGCGGAGCCGGCGAAATGAACGCCCAACGCTCAATCCCGCGGCCGCGGGACTCAAAGTTCAACCAACAACCGATTCAAAGCTGGTTACCACGGATTACACGAATTCCACGGATTGTTTCGGCAGTAGGGGCCGCGCTCGCGCGGTCCTCCTCTCGCGCCCTCCGCGTTTATTATTCATGAGTGATTCCGGCAAAGCGGTTTCCCCGAGCTTCGCTTCCCGGGGGCGGATGGGCGGGATGAATCCGAGCTTGCCTGCAAAATAGAAATCCATTTCTAATCTGCAAATGATTGCGCGTGACATGACCGCCCTGGTCCGGGCCCGGCTGAAGGACTATCCGGCCGTGGGGCTCGTCGGGCCCCGGCAGACCGGCAAGACCACCCTGGCCCGGGCGTTGTCCTCCGTGTATTTCGACCTGGAACAACCGGCCGAGCGCATCCGCCTCGATTTGCAGTGGGATGCCCTGATGAAGCAGAAAAAGCTCGTCGTGCTCGACGAAGCGCAGGCCTGGCCCGAGGTGTTTCCGCGCCTGCGCGGGGCCATTGATGCGGATCGACGGCGGACGGGACGTTTTCTTCTCCTCGGTTCAGTGTCACCGGCGCTGACGCGAGAGGTCTCCGAGTCGCTGGCCGGCCGGCTGGGACTGATTGAGCTGGCGCCGTTACTCGTGGGGGAACTGGGGGCGCTCCCCTTGGCGGACCGCTGGCTGCGGGGCGGCTTTCCGGCCGGAGTGGTGCAACCGCGATTGTTTCCGACCTGGCACACCGACTATCTCACGCTGCTGGCCCAACGCGACCTGCCCGTCTGGGGCTTGCCGGCCAAGCCGGCGGTCACCGAGCGGCTGATGCGGATGATCGCTGCCGTGCACGGACAGATTTGGAATGCCAGCCAGATCGGCCAGAGCCTCGGACTCAGCTACCACACCGTGAACAGTTACCTCGACTTCCTGGAGGGGGCTTTCCTCGTCCGGCGGCTGGCCCCATGGCTGCCCAACTTGAAAAAGCGATTGGTGCGTTCGCCCCGGGTCTATTGGCGGGACACGGGACTGCTGCATGCGCTTCACGGCATTGAGCGCTCCGGCGATCTGTTGCACCAGCCCTGGGTGGGGGCAAGTTGGGAAGGCTTTGTCATCGGACAGATCGTCGAGCAACTGGCGGCGCTGGGCCAACCGGTGACGCCGCATTACTTCCGCACGTCTGACGGCTACGAACTGGATTTGGTTTTCAAGCTGGGGAAACACCTGTGGGCGGTGGAGGCAAAGCTTACGTCCAATCCGGCTCCGCAGGATTTCGACCGGCTGAAAGCGGTGGCCGATCTGATTGGCGCCGACCGCTGCGTGCTGGTTTCGCAGGCCACGGCGGAGATTTCCAACGGCCATTCCGGACTGGCGTCTCTGCCCAGCCTGTTGAAGTCACTGGCCAACGAACTGGCATGAGTGATCCCGGCAAAGCGGTCTTTCTGTCGTACGCTTCTCAGGACGCCGAAGCCGCCAAGCGCATCTGCGATGCGCTCCGCGCCGCGGGCGTCGAGGTCTGGTTCGACCAGAGCGAGCTCGTCGGCGGCGATGCATGGGACCAGAAGATCCGCCGGCAGATCAAGGAGTGCGCGCTGCTGATCCCGATCATCTCGGCGGCGACGCAGGCACGGACGGAAGGCTATTTCCGGCTGGAATGGCGGCTGGCCGACCAGCGCACGCACCTTATGGGCCGCAACAAGGCGTTCCTGCTGCCGGTCACGATTGATGGCACCACTGACGCTGATGCCGACGTTCCCGAATCCTTCGTCGCGGTTCAGTGGACCAAGGCGCCAGGCGGGGAAGTACCGGCAGGTTTTGCCGCGCGGGTGAAGACGCTGCTGGATGTAAATGTAGGGGCGTCGCTCTTGTCGCGCCATAGCCCTGCGACGGCGGATGACGACGCCCGCGGGCGCGCACAAGGCGCGCCCCTACAGGTCAAGGCGGGATCAGGCGATCCCGCCCTACAGAAATCCCCCCGCTGGCTCGCGCCGGTGATCGCGGGTGCGGTCGTCGCCGTTCTAGCCCTGATACTGGCACGTCCATGGGAAAAGGCATCGCCGCCGGCCGGTCCGTCGGCGCGGCGGAGCGCTCCGACCACCACAGTAACCACTGGGGTTCCCTCCGAGGCGCGTCAGTTGGTGGCGAAGGCATGGGAACAGATGAACAAGCCCGAAATGGCCCGCGCAGAGTTGGAAGTGGCCGATGAATTGTGCAAACGTGCGGTGGCGCTGGATGGAGACGATGCCGACGCCTGGGCGGCATGGTCCCAAGTGGATTCCTGGTATATCTATCATAATTTGGACAGGTCGGCCGCGCGTCAGGAGGGAGCGCGCACCAAGGCCGCCCGGGCGTTGAAACTGTCGCCCAACTCCTACGAAGCCCGCCTGGCGCAGGCCTGCCATCTCGTGCGGCAAGGCGGAGGCCAGTGGGCGTCACTTTTTGCGAAGGAAGCAGACGGTCTGCTGCGCGCGTTATTGCGCGAAAGACCAGACGAGCCGCGCGCCTTGCTGTCGTTCGGGGTTTTGTTGCGGAATATCGGAAAAATCAGCGAGGCCCGCGAGGTTTTCGGCCGGATGGCGAAGAATCCGTCTTTTGCCGCCCAAGCCATGAACGAGCTCGGTTGGGCCGAATATTTCAACAATGAGTACCGTGCCAGCGAAGCTGCAGCCGATGCATCCGTCGCGTTACAGCCTTACTGGGGTAACCTGATTTTGAAGACCCGGCTCGCGCAAAAATGGCAGGGTGATCTCATCATCGCGGAGGACGCGTTGCACCGGCTCCCTGTTTCCGTGCAGCAGGAGGACTGGGGAGCTAGTTATGCCGCCGAGCTTTATTATTTGCGGCGGGAGCCGGAAGCCATGCTGCGTGTGCTGAACAACGTACCGAGAGACTGGCTGCAGTCGAATAGCTTCGACGGCCCCAAGGCCTATTATGCGGCACTGGCTCAGCAGATGGCCGGCCACGAGGAAGCGGCCCAAATCCAGTGGCGAAAAGCTCTGAACCTGATTGAACGCCGGCTGACCGACCAGCCCGACTCGGGGGCTCTTCTGCACTGGAAGGGCAATATCCTGGCCGCGATGGGCAAACGGCTCGAGGCGGAAACCATCCTGCACCTGGCCCGCGACATGGGCGAAAAAAATCGTCCTCTCCGCGATACCGACGCCATCGACGAGATTCTGCTCGGCAACCTCGACGCCGCAATAACCCTTTTGGAACGAGCGGTGACGGAACGGTCAAGATGGGCCACCGCCGCGACGTATCGCCTCGATCCGTCGTTGGATCCATTGCGCGATCAGCCGCGGTTCAAAGCCCTGCTCGCCCAAATTGAAGCCGATCCGCGCTTTTCGCCCAGGGCTGAGGCTGCCTCCGCCCCATCTGCGAGCTCCCAACTTCCCTCTCCGTCGAGCCCGCCGCAGGCGGACTCGAAATCGGTCGCGGTGCTGGCCTTCGCGAATCTCTCGGACGACAAGGCCAACGAGTATTTCTCAGATGGCATCAGCGAGGAGCTGCTCAATGTGCTGGCGAAGGTGCCGGGCCTGAAAGTGATGGCACGGACCTCCTCGTTTCATTTCAAGGGGAAGGATACGCCGATCGCGGACATCGCGGCGCAGCTCGGCGTGGCCTACGTGGTCGAGGGCAGTGTGCGCAAGCAGGGCGACAAGGTCCGCATCACCGCCCAGCTGATCAAGGCCGCCGACGGTTTCCACGTGTGGAGCGACACCTTCACGCGCGACCTGAAGGACATCTTCGCCGTGCAGGACGAGATTGCCGGACTCATCGCCCAACAACTGCAGCTGAAGCTCGGAGAGTCCACGCGTGTAACCAAGGTCGTGAATCCCGAGGCCTACCGGCTGTTGCTCGAGGGACGGCAGTTTTGGAATCTGCGCACCGAGGAGGGTTTCACCAAAGCCGAGGCGGCCTTCACGAAAGCGCTGGCCCTCGACCCGCAGTTCGCTGAGGCGCACGCCGGGCTGGCGGGGGTCTGCGTCATCCGGTCCGTCTACCGGGAACTGGATGCCGTGGCCCTCGACGCGAATGATCTGCGGCGGGCGGTAAACGAAGGCCGGCGTGCGCTGGAGATCGATCCGGCGTCGGCCGAGGCCCACGTGGTGCTGGGTTACGCGCAGATGTTGGGCAACCAGCTGGCGGAGGCCGACCGCCATTTCCAGCAGGCGCTTATGCTCAGTCCGAACTCGGCGCTGGTTCACTGTTGGTATGGGCTGCTGCTCTCCAACCAAGGTCGGCTCGATGCCTCGACCCGGCACTATCAACAAGCCGCCGAGCTGGATCCGTTGTGGTTCATCAATCTGCAGATGCTCGGTGGCTCGCTGGCCCTTGCCCAGCGGTACGACCAGTCGCTCGGCATCATCGAGCGTGCAGCCGCGCTGCGGACGGAAATCTTCCTGCCGAACGCGGGGGAGCGGGCCCGGACATTGCTGGAGCTGGGACGAAAAGAGGAGGCATTCGAAGCCGCGCGCTATATCTTGAGGCATCCGGATGTCAGTCCGCGTTGGAATTCCGATGCGGTGGCGATCCGCGTGCTCTGGCAGGGAGAGCGGCGCCAGGAAGCGGAAGACGAATCGACCCGGCTGTTTGCCCGCTGGCCGCACGACAGTTACCTGCGAGGATTCACCCTCGTTGCGCTTGGTCGATTCGACGAGGCCCTCGCGTTCCTGGAACACACACCATCCACGATAGCGCGTAATCTCTTTTGGGATACTATGTGGGATCCGTGGCGCGAAGACCCTCGATTTACGCAGCTCGTTGTAAAATTGGGCCGCGCCGAGGAATACAAGGTTGGGCGAGAGACCCTGGCGCGGATGCGAAAGGAACAGGAGGCAAAGAAATGAGCGGGTCGAGCAAAGCCGTCTTCCTTAGCTATGCCTCGCAAGATGCGGAAGCCGCGAAGCGCATCTGCGACGCGCTCCGGGCCGCCGGGGTCGAGGTATGGTTCGACCAGAGCGAGTTGGTCGGCGGGGATGCGTGGGACCAGAAGATCCGCCGACAGATCAAGGACTGCGCGCTCCTGATTCCGATCATTTCCGCAGCGACGCAGGCGCGCACCGAAGGCTATTTTCGGCTGGAGTGGCGGCTGGCGGACCAGCGTACGCATCTGATGGCGAAGGGCCGGGCGTTTCTGTTGCCCGTCGTCATTGACGACACGCGCGACTTCGACGCGCATGTGCCGGATTCATTCACCGAGGTGCAGTGGACGCGGTTGAAGGACGGGGCGACGCCACCGGCGTTTTGTGAGCGAGTGAAGCGATTGTTGGATGGGGATGTAGGGCGGGATCTCCGAATCCCGCCGTCTGACCCGACCAAGGCGGGGTTCGGAGACCCCGCCCTACATAAAAAAGGCCGCCCCTGGCTGATCCCGATGATTCTCGGCGCGGTGGCCATCGCTGTTGCCACGGTCTGGTTCACGCGCAAGCCCGGGCCGGCCGCCGCGGTCGAACCACCGGCGCGGCGGAGCGCACCGACCACCACGGAAACCGTCGTCGCGCCGCTGACCGAGGCCCAGAAGCTGGTCGCGCGGGCGCGCAAGATCTACGACGACGGTGACGAGCTCAACCGCGACAATCTTTTCCTGGCGGATGAAATGGTGCAACGCGCGCTTGCGCTCGATCCGTCCGAGCCTTCGGCCTGGGAACTCGCCACCTGGTTTTCCTACATCATGGTTTGGCACGCGATCGATGTCACCCAGGCACGGCGCGAGACCCTGCTGCGCCAGGCCAACCGCGCGATCGCCCTGGCGCCGGACTCCGTCGCCGCCCAACTGGTCTATGCCAACGCGCAGCTGGCCGGCCGCTTTGGGGGTGGCAACGCCAGCCCGGGCAACTTCGCGCCGATTGAGGCCAGCTTGAAGCAACTGGCCGGGCGCGAGCCTCAGAATTGGAAAATCCAGCGGGCCCTAGGCACCGTCTATCGGCTCACCCAACGAATGGACGAGGCCGTTCGCGTTTTCAACCGGGCGATCGAGCTGTCCGACGGAGATCCGATGGCCACGGCCGACCTCGTCAACGTGCTCATCCGTCGCAATCATTTTGCCGAGGCGGAGGCCCTGCTCGCCCGGGAGTTAGCGCACCACCGCAGCAGCCGGCTGCTCACCTTCAATCTGATCGTGAAATATCGCTGGCGCGGTGACGCCGAAAGTGCGGCCAAGGACATCGCCGACTGGCCGGATTGGCTGTTGCAACAGGACCGCGGGTTCTCGGTGGCCTGGCAGGCCGCCCTCTGGGCCCGCCAGCCCGACCTCGCCCTGCGCCTGGTGCTGCAATTTCCCCGCCAAGAAGTGCGGGACATAATTTTCTCCGGGCCCAAGGCGGTGCTTTCCGCCCGGGCGCAGGAGCTGGCCGGCAATATAGTCGCGGCGCAGGCGGATTGGCGGGCCGTGCTGCAACAGTGTGACCAGGAGCTGGCCGCCAATGCCTCGGATCTCACCGCACTCTATTGGAAGGCGTGGGCGCTGGCGCGGCTCGGAGACCAAACGGGGGCGCAGGCGGCCGCCACCCTGCTGCGACAGCGCCTCCAGTCCGTGCCGAGCAATTACATCCACTCCTACACCGCGGCGGCCCTCTGGGTGACCGTGGGCTGGACCGATGTGGCGGTCACCACGCTGCAAGCCGAGCTGCAAACTCCGACGGATTACATATCCCTGACGCGGGCCGGCCTTGAGCTCGAGCCGGCGTTCGACCCGATCCGGTCGGATCCGCGATTCCAGGACCTCGTCCGGCTGGCCCCGTCGCCGTCTCCCGCCTCCGGCCTCCAGGCCCGCCCTGAGCTCGCCGAACGGGCTCCCTCGGCTCGGCCGGAGGTCGAGCCGAAGTCCGTCGCCGTCCTCGCCTTCGCCAACCTTAGCGATGACAAGGCCAATGAGTATTTTTCCGACGGCATCAGCGAGGAGCTGCTGAATGTGCTGGCGAAAGTGCCCCAGCTGAAGGTGGCGGCGCGAACTTCTTCGTTTTATTTCAAGGGTCGGAACGAACCGATCCCCGAAATCGCCCGGAAGCTTGGCGTCGCCTACGTCGTCGAGGGCAGCGTGCGCAAGGCCGGCAACAAGGTTCGCGTGACGGCCCAGCTCATCAAGGCGGCCGACGGCTTCCATGTGTGGTCCGAGACCTACGACCGCGACCTGACGGACATCTTCGCCGTGCAGGACGAGATCGCGAAGAAGATCCTCGGGGTGGTGAAGGGCAGCGTGCTGGGTGAGACGGAGCTGCCGCACGCGACGACAACGAAAATCGAGGCCTACACGCTGTTTCTCCAGGCCCAGGGGGCATTCGCCCTGCGCGGCGAAGCCAACCTGCGGGAAGCCGTCCGCCTGTTCGAGGCGGCGCTAGCGGTTGATCCGGATTATGTCCCGGCGCTCGTCGGCCTGGCGAAGGCCCTCGTGGTGTTGCCCAACTATGCCTACCTGACCGGACCGAAGGCGCGCGAAGTGACGGAGGCGGCCAACAAGGCGGCGCGCCGTGCGCTCGAGCTCGAACCGCAAAATGCCGCGGCGCACGCCTCGGTCGGCTGGGCGACGTTCCAGTATGGCTGGCAATGGAGCGAGGGCCTGGCCGAGGTCGAGCGGGCCCGGGATCTTGCCCCCAATGATTCGTGGAACTGGAATTTGCTGGGCGATTGCCACCGCCTCGCCGGCGATCACGTCCAGGCGCTCGTGGACAAGCAGCGGGCCTGGGAGTTGGATCCACTCAGCCCCAACAGCCATTGGGACCTCGCTTACACCTACCTGGTGGTCGGACGCTATGACGAGGCCATCCAATGGTCCGAGAAGTGCATCGCCCTCGCGCCGCACAACATGGACAGCTACACGCCCGGCCTCCTCGCAGCGGGGCGGGCCGGCCGGCTCGACCAGATGCGGCGGATGCTCACGGCCACCCGGCAGAACGTCCACGAAGGCGAAGGCCTGCTGCTCCTGCTCGAGGCCTATGGCGCCATCCTTGAGAAAAAACCGGTCGAGGCACGGCGGTTGCTGGCCTTGGCGGCGCCGCTCGCGGAGTCCGGCACGGGTTCGCTGGCCTACCTCGGCTACATTTTCCTGCTGCTCGGCGAATCCGACCAGGCGGCGCAGTGGTTGCAGCGGGCCTACGAACGGCGCGACCTCTCGATGATCTGGAGCGAAATCATCGACTTCGATGTGATCGCGGCGAATCCGAAGACCCGGCCGATCCTCGACCAACCCGGCTTGAAGGAGCTCTACGAACTCCGGCATCGCAACGCCCGCGCCGGCCTGAACAAACTGTGAGCGGCGGGAATTGAACGCTCAACGCCCAACTTTTAACATTTAACGCTCAATGACTGAACCAGTCCAAACCGGTTTACCACGGATTGCACGGATAGCCACGGATTCAGGTCGAGGCAGGGTTGGCCACGAAGAGGCACAAAAACGCACAAACGAAGACATTCAGACCGGGGTCGTTTTTTGTGAACTTTTGTGCCTTTTCGTGGCCACAAATTCCGTGAGATTGTCCATCCGTGTTCATCGGTGTATTCCGCGGTTAAAACGGCTCGGAGGTTTTTTTGTAGGAGCGTGCTTGCACGCGATTCCCAAACCATCGCCTGCCGTTTCGACAGGCTCAAGGCCCCGAGCGTGTCGTGGGGCAAGCAGGCTCCTACATTAAGCCATGTCTGATCCCGGCAAAGCGGTTTTCCTTTCTTATGCTTCGCAGGATGCTGAAGCCGCCAAGCGCATTTGCGACGCGCTGCGGGCGGCGGGCATCGAGGTCTGGTTCGACCAGAGCGAGCTGCGCGGAGGTGATGCGTGGGACGCCATGATCCGGAAGCGCATCAAGGAGTGCGCACTGTTCGTGCCGCTCATCACACCGACCACCAATGCCCGCGCGGAGGGCTACTTCCGGCTCGAGTGGAAACTGGCCGTGGACCGCTCGCACCTGATGGCCGACGATGCGCCATTCCTTTTTCCCATTGTCTTGGGTGATGTTTCCGACGCCACCGCCCGCGTGCCCGACAAGTTCCGCGACGTGCAGTGGACGCGGTTGCGGCTGGACGAGACCCCGGGCGAACTGGCCGGGCGGGTGGCGCGGCTGCTGAGCGGCGATGTAGGGCGGGATCTCCGTATCCCCATCGGCTCCGCTCAGGGCCTGAGCCCTGTCGAACGGCCGCAATCTTCGGAGAAGGCGGGGTTCGGAGACCCCGCCCTACAGAAGAACCACCGCCCGGCTTGGGTGCGCAATCTTGGTATGATTGGTGGCCTGGCCATCGGCCTGATCTATGCGATCCGGCCGCTCTTCGTGCCGGAGCATAGCGTCCAGGACAAACCGGCGCGGACCGCTCCCACTTCGCCATCTCCCGTCTCCGACCTCCCGCCTGCGGTGAGCCCGCTCGACTCCGCTCGGGGCCTGAGCTTGTCAAACGGCTTGTCGAATCCGTCTCCGGCCTCCCCGGCGGCTCAAGCCGCCGTGTCCGAGGCGCGAAAGCTGGCCCATCGGGCCCGCGCGCTCATCGACCAGCTGGATTCCACGCCCGACGATTACGCCACCGCGGAGGGTCTGGTGAAGCGCGCCCTTGAACTTGATGCGAACGACGGTGAGGCCTGGGCCGTCTCCTCGCTGCTCAATAGCCTGTACCTCTCCCGGGGCTTCGATCGCAGCGAGGCGCGGCGCGAAGCAGCCCGCAGCCAGGCCGAGCGGGCCGTGAAGCTGGCGCCGGAGTCACCCAACGCCTGGCTGGCGCTGGGCCGCGCGGCATTCTCCACCGACTTGCCCCGCTCTGAACAGGCCCTGCGTCGCGGCCTCGAGCTGGCGCCCAACGATGGCCGGCTGCTGATCGCCCTTGGGGGGCTGTACCGCCGGCAGAGCCGGAATGACGAGGCGCTCGCCGTCTATGAGCGCGCGGCCGCGTTGCCGGATTCCTGCGCGCTGGCGCGTTACGACCAGTACCTCATTCATTTCTATTTCGGTCATTTTGCCGAGGCTGATCGCTGCATCCGCGCGGCGTTTGCCGAGACGAAAACGGTCAACATCGTCGCCGGCCTCGCCTTGCATGAGGTTACCTGGCGCGGCCGGGTGCCGGAGGCGCTCCAGGTGCTCGCCGAAGCTCCGGCCAACGTGCGCGGCCAGCCGCGGGTGGTGGTCGCCACGGTTCTCGTCGACCTGATGGCGCATCGGCCGGAGGAGGCGCTGCACGCCCTCGACCAGCTGCCGGCCGACACCATCAATGACGCGTGGTACACCGGCCCGAAGGCGCTGCTCGCCGGCCTCGCGCATTTCCAGGCCGGCCGGCCCGAGGCGGCGCGCCTCGCGTGGGAGGCGGGCCTCGCCGTGGTGCGCCGGCGGTTACAGGACACGCCGAACGACGTGGAGCAACGGATCCGTCTCGGTGAGCTGCTGGCCTGGAGTGGCCAGACGGAGGCGGCGGTGCACGAGGCGAAGGTCGTGGCGGAGCTGAGCCGGGGGGGCGCGGGTGCGTCCTGGACCGACTCCGCCGCCCGCATCTATGCCGCGTTGGGCCGGGCGGACGAGGCCGTGCCGTTGCTCAAGCATATGTTGGAAACCCCGGCCGCCGGCCGCTGGCCGCTCACGCCCGCCCTGCTGCGCCTTGATCCGATTTGGGACCGGCTGCGCGACGACCCGCGGTTTCAGAAACTGACCGTGGAAAATGAGATCACGGACCACGGACCGGAGACCAGGGCGGCCCCGCTGTCTGAGGGAGCGCAGCTCGCCGTGCGCGCTCTGGCGTTTATCACCAAGGTCGGCTTCACGCGCGACGACCTCGCGCCGGCGGATGACTTCGCCCGGCGGGCGACGGAGAAGGAGCCCGATTCCGCTGCCGCGTGGGGCGTGCGGGCGGGTGTGCAATCCGCCTGGGTTTTCCGGGGTTGGGACATCAGCGAAAAGCGCCGGCAGGACACACAGACTTTCGCGAATCATGCGCTCGCGCTCGACCCCAATGAACCCGAGGCGCTGCTCGCTCTGGGCCACGTGCTGCGCGCGCAGGGCGCGTTCGAACAGGCGGTGGCACACTTGCGCCGCGCGGGCGCCGCCAACCCGGATCATGTGCGGCTCATCCGTGCGCTCGGTTACACCCTCAACCAGGCGGGCCGCGACCCCGAGGGCCGGGCGGTGTTGCAAGACGTCGTGCGGCGCATGCCCCGCGACCCCTTGCTGCGCTACGAGCTCGCGCTGACCTACTGCAGCTACGGCGCCGGGGGGGCCAATCCGGAAAACCTGTCCGCGGCGCTGGAGCAGCTCGATGCCGCGCTCGCCATCCAGCCGTTTTCGTCGGCGCTGATCCTGAAGGCCGCGTTGATCGGCGGCTGGCGTGGCAATTTGCTAGCGATGCGCGCCGTGCTCGACCAACAGGACAAGTTGTCGTTGGCGGAGAGATCGGAGGATCGCTCTATCTGCGTTGAGATGTGGGCTGGCTTAATTGAGCACCGGCCGGACCGCGTCGAGGCGGCTGCGGCCCTGACCGCGCGGAACTATTTTGACGACCTGGTCATGCCGATGCGCCCCAAGGCGTGGTCGCTCGCCCTGGCTCACCGGCTCGCCGGCAAGGAAAACCTGGCCCACAACGACTGGCAGTCCGCCGCCACCATGCTGCGCGCCCGGCTGAAGGACGAACCAGCCAATAATACCTTCAAGGTGGAGCTCGCGATCACGCTGGCCTGGCTGGACCAGCGGGAGGAGGCGGCGCGGTTGATTGGCGAGGTCGAACCGCTTTTGCAGGAGCAGCCGACCCTCGGGAGCGCGCGCCTGCTGGCACTTTATTACGCGGCGCTGGGCGATGCGGCGCGGGCGGTGCCTTACCTGCGGTCGAAGCTGGACGAGAATGTCTTCACGTCGCGCAAGGTGATCCCGCTCGATCCGTCGTGGGACAAACTCCGCGGCCAGCCGGAATTCGAGGCGCTGCTGAAGGAGCCGGAGGCCCGGAAATGAACGCGCAACGCTCAACTTTTAACGCTGAACGCTGAATGACTGAACCAGAGATTCGCAGATACGTAGGGGCGCAGTCTCGCTGCGCCCGGGTTTGGAATCGCGGCAAGGGCGCAGCAAGTCTGCGCCCCTACGGTGGAGGTCACGCATGAGTGATCCCGGCAAAGCAGTTTTTCTCTCATACGCTTCTCAAGATTCAGAAGCCGCGAAGCGCATCTGCGAGGCGCTCCGCGCCGCCGGCGTCGAGGTGTGGTTCGACCAGAGCGAGCTCGTTGGCGGGGACCAGTGGGATGGAAAGATCCGCGGGCAGATCAGTTCGTGCGCGCTCTTCATGCCGGTCATTTCAGCAAACACCCAGGCGCGGCGCGAAGGCTACTTCCGCATTGAGTGGCGACTGGCCGCCCAGCGGACTCACGCGATGGCGGACAATACACCGTTCCTCGTGCCGATCGTGATTGATGACACCAAGGACACCGCGGCGCTCGTGCCGGCGGAGTTCAAGGCCGTCCAGTGGACGAAGCTGGCGGGTGGCGAGGCTCCGCCGGCGTTTGCGCAGCGGGTGAAGAAGATGCTGGACGGCTCTGATGTAGGGCGGGATCTCCGTATCCCGCCATCTTCAGAAAAGGCGGGGTTCGGAGACCCCGCCCTACAGCGCCCTGGCGTTTCCAAATGGTGGTGGGTGCTGCCGATCTTTGGCGTGATGATGGCGTTGATGCTCGTGCTGAAGGAAGGGCGCAAGGATCCCGCGCCATTCGTTGCATCGCCTGCCGCCGCGCCAGCTTCCGGGAGTTCCGAAGTCGTACAGTTGTGGGCGCGACTGCTTCCCGAGAAATGGCAAGCGGGCGATTTTGAGGCGATGAGCCCGACGCTTGAGCGCCTAACCCAGGCCAACCCGGCAGACGCGGATGCCTGGGCGCTGTTGAGTATTATCAACAGCCTGCAGGTGACGCGGAATCTGCAATCTGGCACCGGGCCCTTGGAAAAGGGCAAGATGGCGGCTGAACGGGCCCAGCGCCTCGCGCCCGGTTCCCCCCGGTCGGAACTCGCGCTCGGCCTTCACCTGACCGCGATGATCAGCCGGGGCGGAGACGTCCGCGCCGGCCAGCCGCACATTGAGCGGGCGCTCGCCGGACTGCCACGTGATCACCTCACGCGCACCGCGGAACTAGCCTCGCTCTGGCTCGGATACCAGATCGCCGAAACCCAGCGCCGCGCCCGGGCTTGGCTGGATGATGAGCCGACGGCGAGCTACCCGGCGTGGATTCTCGCGGAATCATCCCTGGCGGCGCGGCAGCCGGCCGAAGTGGAACGCTGGGCGATGCAGGCCGGGGTGGACGACGACATCACCGGAGTGCGCGCTCTCGTAACACTTTTCGAAGCCCGTTACTATTTGCAGGCGGACTTGCCCGCGGCGCGGACCGCTCTCGATCGCATACCATCCAGCCGGCGGGCCGTTCCCCGGGTGGTTTTTTCGCGCTGGCTGGCTGCCATGGCGGAACGCAACTGGGATCAAGCGCTCCAGGAAGTGGCGCGGGTGCCCGAGCCGATCCTGTTTGACCGCAATTTCCACGGCCCGAAGGCGCTCCTGGCTGGCTTGGCCCAGCAGGCCGCCAATCGCACGCCGGCCGCCCTGGCGCAGTTTCGTGAAGCGGAGCGGCAACTACGCGAGGAATTGGTGCACGATTCCGAGAACGAGGAATTGCACGCCGTGCTTGCACTCACCCTGGCCTGCCAGGGAAAGGCGACCGAAGCGCAGGCTGAACTGGCCGCGGTCGAGCCACTGCTGGTCGGTCGTGACCCAAGTCATTACGCCGCCCATGAGACCTCCCTGGTGGCACAAACCTACGGGCTGCTGGGAGACATGGGAAAGCTGACCCAAGCATTGCGCTGGCTGTTCACTCATCCTTCCACCGTGCCGCTGACTCCGGCCATTGTCCGGATCGATCCCCGATTCAGCCGCTACGTGGCCGAACCGACGGTCGCCGCGTTGTTGACGGAGTTTTCATCGCTCGATCAGGCCGGAACCAAGCTTGCTACCTCCTCCCTGCTTTCTGCCTCCTCGGCTCGACCAGAGGTCGAGCTGAAGTCCGTCGCCGTGCTGGCGTTCGCCAACCTCTCCGACGACAAGGGCAACGAGTATTTCTCGGACGGCATCAGCGAAGAACTGCTCAACGTGCTGGCGAAGATCCCTGGACTGAAGGTGACGGCGCGGACGTCGTCCTTTCACTTCAAGGGCACGAACACCGCAATTCCGGAAATCGCGCAGCAGCTCGGCGTGGTGTACGTTGTCGAGGGCAGTGTGCGCAAGCAGGGCGACAAGGTCCGCATCACGGCGCAGCTGATCAAGGCCGCCGACGGCTTCCACGTCTGGAGCGACACCTTCACCCGCGACCTCAAGGACATCTTCGCCGTGCAGGACGAGATCGCCGGGTTGATTGCGAAAAACCTGGAGCTCAAGATCGGCACGTCCTCCCCGGCTGCAACGGTGGCGGTGAACCCGCAGGCCTTCGAACTCTACGTGCAGGCCCGCCAGGCATGGAACCTGCGCAATGCGGCTGGGTTCGCCCAGGCGGAGGAACTTCTCACCCGGGCGCTGATGCTTGAACCGAAGTTTGCCCGCGCCCACGCGGCGTTGGCCGATGTTTGGGCCCTGCGGGCGGTCGCGAACGGCGTGATCGAAACCTTCGGCCAGCGCAACGCGCCGGTCTTTACCCAGATTGCCGGTGAGATCGAAAAGGCCCTGGCGCTGGACCCGGATTCCAGCGAGGCGCGGGCCTCGTTCGGGCTGATCGTGCGGTTTCGGCAGTGGGACCTGGCCGCGTCCGAGCGCGAGTTGCGCCGCTCGATCGAGCTCAATCCCAACTACGCCACGGCCCACCATTGGCTGGGCAACTGCCTGTCTGAATCGGGCCGGATCGACGAGGGGCTGGCCGAGCTCCGGCGGGCGGCGGAACTGGATCCGTTTTCCCTGCGTATCCTCGAAAATTATGCCAAGGGCCTGGTCCTGGCCGGACGCCAGGAGGAGGCACTGGCGGTGCTCGGTCGCGCCGAGGCTTTGTCCGCCCGGGCTCCCCTGACGCTCTTCACCAAGGCGGAGGCCCTGCTCCAGCTGGGCCGTCGCGCCGAGGCCATCGCCGTGGCCCGGGAACTGGGCGACGCGGAGCGGGCGGTACAGCTGGCCAAGGCCGGGGAAAAATCCGAGGCCGAGGCTGCGCTGGGCGAGGCCGAGGGCTGGTTGCGATACCAATTGCTGATCGCCTTGGGGCGCACGGCCGAGGCGATAGCGAGCCTGCGGGCGGAGGATATGCCCGCCTCCAAGCTGCGGAACTGGCTGATGGATCCCCGGCTCGATCCCTTCCGGCAGGAACCGCATTTCCTAAACCTGCTGGCAACCCTGGGCCTGACCGAGGCGCACGCCCGCATGCAGGCCTGGCGCGCGGCGCATTCGGCGACAGGGAAATAAACGCTCAACGCTTAACTTTTAACGCTCAACGTTCAATGATCCTGACCAAAGACGAATTCTGGAGGGTCCGCGTCCCTGCGGACCGCGGCTCGCAGGGACGCGAGCCCTCCCAAAGGAGCCGCCATTGAGCGTTGAAAGTTCAGTCCCGCGGCCGCGGTCTTCCGCTCCTACGCCTCCCAAGACGCGGAGGGGGCCCGCTTTCGTTCCTGCGGAACTACGGCGCGGCCAGCGAAGGAGGTTCGTGCATGAGTGACGTGAGCAAAGCGATTTTCCTCTCTTATGCTTCGCAGGATGCAGAAGCAGCAAAGCGTATATGTGATGCATTGAGACAGGCCGGCATCGAGGTCTGGTTCGACCAGAGCGAGCTGGTCGGTGGGGACCAGTGGGACGGGAAAATCCGCGGGCAGATTTCCTCATGCGCCTTGTTCATGCCAGTCATCTCGGCGAACACCCAGGCGCGGCTGGAGGGGTATTTTCGCATTGAGTGGAAGATCGCGGCCCGGCGCACGCATGCGATGGCGGCGGCCAAGGCTTTTCTATTGCCCGTGGTGATCGACGATACCCACGACGCCTCGGCGCACGTGCCCGATGAATTTCGTGAGGTGCAATGGACAAAGCTCCCGGGCGGCGAAACGCCACCGGCGTTTTGTGCACGAGTGAGGAAGATCTTGGATGGAAATGTAGGGGCGTCGCTCTTGTCGCGCCATGGCCCTGCGACGGCGGATAACGACGCCCGCGGGCGCGCACAAGGCGCGCCCCTACACGAACCCGGTGGTACGTCCCCCCGCGGCCCATCCAAGTGGTGGTGGGTGCTGCCGATCTTCGGCGTGACGATGGCGTTGGTGCTCGTGATGAAGCAATCGCATCCAGCAGCCCTCCCGAAGGCCGCTTCGGCCCCTGCAGTGGTGGTTCCATCCCCCGTCGTTTCTCCCGTTGCTGCCGAACTGGCCCGCATCCGGGCGCGCATTGTTCCCGACCGTTGGCAAAGGGGCGACTTCGACGCCATCGCGCCGGCGTTGGATCGACTGATCCAGGCCGAGCCGGAAAACGCTGACGCCCTCGCGCTGAGCAGCATCATCAACAGCCTGCAGGTCCTGCGCATTCTTGACCCGGGCACGAGGCCCCTCGAAGCGGGCAAGGTCGCTGCCGAACGGTCGCTGCGTCTCGCGCCGGAGTCGGCGCTCGGTCTTCTCGCCTTGGGGATGCACCTGGTTGCCAACATCAGCCGCGGCGGCGATCCGTTGGCCTGCCGGGAGCCCATCGATAAGGCTCTCGCCGCGCTGTCGCCCGACGCGTTGACGCGTTACACCGGTCTGGTCTCGGTCTGGCTGGGCTACGACTTCGAAGCCACCGAGCGCCGGACTCGGGAATGGTTGGAAGCGGAACCCAAGGCCAGCTACCCCGCCTGGATTTTGGCTTCGGAAAACGTGGCCAGGCGCCATCCCGAGCAAACCATCAAATGGGCTGAGCAAGCGATCATGGACTCAGACATTACCGGGGTCCGGGCGCTCAACACGCTATCTGATGCGCATTTTTATCTGCGGGCCGACTTGAAGGCCATGCGGGCGACGCTCGAACGTGTGCCCGTTCGGATGCGCTCCAACGCCCGGGTCGTTTATAACCGGTGGTTGCTGGCGATGGCCGAGCAGCGCTGGGATGAGGCGCTGCAGGAACTTGCCCAGGTGCCCGATCCGATGCTTTTCGATCTTGGTTACAACGGTCCGAAAGCGCTGCTGGCCGGGCTGGCGCATCAGCGAGCCGGCCGTACGGAGGCTGCCGCAACCCAATTCCGCGAGGCCGAGCGCTTGGTGCGGGAAAGGCTCGTCGCCGATACCGACAACGAAGCATTGCGCGCGGTGCTTGCGCTCACCCTCGCCAGTGCAGGTCGCGCTACCGAGGCGCGGAGCGAACTGGCGCTGGTCGAACCACTCGTTCGCGGCCGCGCCCCGAATGTCTACCGCACGAGGCTGGTGTTGTTGTTTGCGCAGACTTATGGCGAATTGGGGGATTATCCGGCCATGGTTTTTTGGTTGCGGAAACTTTTGGCCGAACCCTCCGGCGTGCCGCTCACCCCGGCCTCGTTCCGCCTCGACCCGCGCTTCAACCGCGCAACCGATGCGCCGGAAGTCCAGGCCTTGCTCAAGGAGTTCGCCTCGCTCGACCCGGCCGTAGGGTTAAAAACAGAGCACAGTGGTCAAAATTCAGACATCAGTGCGCCACTCGATCAGAAGTCGGTGGCCGTTCTCGCCTTCGCGAATCTCTCCGACGACAAGGCCAACGAGTATTTCTCGGACGGCATCAGCGAGGAACTGCTCAATGTACTGGCGAAGATCCCTGGCCTTAAGGTCGCGGCGCGGACGTCGGCGTTTTATTTCAAGGGCAAGGAGGTGCCGGTGCCCGAGATCGCGAAGCAGCTTGGCGTGGCCTACGTCGTCGAGGGCAGCGTGCGCAAGCAGGGTGAGAAGGTCCGCATCACGGCCCAGCTTATCAAGGCCGCCGACGGCTTCCACGTGTGGAGCGACACCTTCACGCGCGACCTGAAAGACATCTTCGCGGTGCAGGATGAGATCGCGGGGCTCATCGCCAAGACTCTCGAGCTGAAAATGGGCATCGGCGAGGCGGGCGCGAGGCAGGCGGTCAGCCCCGAGGCTTACCAGGAATATTTGCTCGGCCGGGCGGCGGCGGCGAAGGCCGGCTCGGCGGACATGCGGGAGGCGGTGACGCATTTTGACCGCGCCGTCGCGTTGGAACCGAAATACACGGCGGCCTGGGTGCAGCTCGCCAGCGCGCACACGCGGCTCGGCCGCTGGGGTGGTGCCTCGACGCTGAAATCGTGGGCGGCGGCCCGGGTCGCGATCGACCGCGCCCGGGCGCTCGAGCCGGATTCGCCCGAGGTCTTGCTGGCGCTGGGTTGGATCCTGCGTACGGGGGAATGGAACTGGCGGGAGGCGGAACGGGCTTTCCGCCGGGCCCTCGCGCTGCAGCCCAACCAGCCCGAAATCCTGGCGGGCGCCGCGGTGCTGCTCTTCAACATCGGCCAGACCGACGAAGCCTTCCGGCTGGCCCGGCGGGCAGTCCAGCTCGATCCGCTCAACGCGGGTACCCAGATCGACCTGAGCATCATGTTTGGTCTGAGCAAGAATTGGTCCGAGGCCGAGCGAGCGGCGCGCCGGGCCTTGCAACTGGCGCCGGGCGGGACGAGCTACCACTGCCTCCTGGGCTGGAGCCTGATCGCCCAGCAGCGCTACGACGAGGCGGAGGCCGAGATCAACCTGGATAAATCCGAGGATGGCGTCGACCGGTTCAACGCCTTGGGCCTCCTCGCCATCGCGCGCGGCCAGGAGAAGGTGGCCCGGGAATGGCTGGCCCGGCTGGAGGAGATGGCCCGGACCAATGCTGACCAGGCCGACCTGCAGCAGAACATAGCCTGGCTGAATACCATCCTGGGCGAGAAGGACCGGGCCTTTGCCGCATTGGAAAAAGCCTACACCTCGCGCGATCCCAGCATGTCCTGGCTGCTCAACAGCTGGTGGCTGCAGCCGTTGACTTCCGATCCGCGCTGGCCGGCGTTGGTGCGCAAGGTGGGTTTGGCGGATGAGCAGCTGAAGTGAGCGGCGGGGAGCCCCGATTTCCGAATGCCGAATGAAGAACCCGACGGGCAAATCATCTCGAATCTCGGCAATGTCCTATTTTGTCATTGCGAGGGGCCCGTGAGGGCGACGGAGCAATCCAGTCTAGATGGATCGCCACGGCCGGCTGCGCCGACCTCGCGATGACAGGGCAAATTAGAGCACCATCACAATCTCCGAGCATCCGATCTGCCGCAATTGGCATTTGGCAATCGCCAATCCTGAGCGCCCCCACTCAGTCCTTCGGCGTGTGACCGGGGTAGGACGGGCCCGCCCTCATTCTCTTTCTCACAATCGTTGTCATTCTCTCCAATCCGGAATGTCGGCGGGATGAGAGAAGGATTACGAGAACGAGAATGAGAACGATTGTTGTGCTCAGTCCTTCAGCGTCTTGCCTGGATACGTCTGGAGATACTTCTCGATGTTGGCCTGCTCCTTGGAGCGGAGGCGCTGCCGGAGGTCGAGCCGCTCCGCGGCCTTGGTGATATTGACGGCGGCGAACGCGGTCTTGCGGTCGGGAGCCAGCAGGAAGTCTTTGAGCTGGTTGAACACCTCGGGTTCAGCCGCGGCGGCGACGTTGATCAGCCGGGCCAGATATTCGGGCGGGGCTTTGGCCGCGATGGCGTCGAAATGGTCGATGGTCCAGTTGGTGGCCTGCGTGCGCATTTCCGGATTACCACTCA
Source organism: Oleiharenicola sp. (assembly GCA_025363455.1). Classification (GTDB taxonomy): domain Bacteria; phylum Verrucomicrobiota; class Verrucomicrobiia; order Opitutales; family Opitutaceae; genus Lacunisphaera. Next base: position 33,478 of record JANYDW010000061.1, read on the forward strand.
TGCTGAAGACGACCGTGAGAAACTCCGTGGAGTTGAGCGCGGGAGTTAGCGAGTAGACGAGGGCCTGTGACGCCAGGGCGGGGTCATGAAAATCGCCAAGCGCACTGATGACGGCGGCGCGGACGATGGGGGTCTTGGCTTTTTCCAGGGTGGACTGGAGGCTGGCCAGGAAAGCGGCGTCGCCATGGTAGGCGGTGACGCCGAGGGCGGTCCCGCGCAGAGCGGCGTCGACCAGCTTGGGGTCCTGCAGGAAAAGCGCGGCGAGCCGGCGGCACTCGGCGATGACGACGGGGTCGGCGGTTTCGTAGCCGAGCGCAATGTAGAGCGAATTGCGCAGCGGTCCGTAATGGGCCGGCTCGCCGGCGCCCGGCTGCAGCCCGATCCGATCAAGGATCGGCCGCAAGATGGCGGCGCGGTAGGCGCCGAAGGACGGCAGGGTGGCAGGCGTGATAAAGGAGTCGCGCAGTCCCGCGATGCTGGTGACGATGCTGGTGTTTACGTCGGGATCCTGATCGCGACCGAAGGCGGTGACGTAGGCGAGGTAATCGGTGCCGTCGATCAGCCCGGCGCTGAAGAGAGCGGAGGTGTTGTCGAGCAGGCCGACGCGCTCGATGGGACTGAGGGCGACAGACTTGCCGGCGAGCCGGGCGTTGAGTTCGGGCGAGAGGTTCCAGCGGTAGTAGCCGGCCTCGTTGGCGTTCGGGTAGATCCAGTCGGCCTGCGCGAGGCCGGGAAGGTTCAGCACCTGGGTGGATTCGGTGAGGAGGGTGCGCTCGCGATGCATCTGGCCGTCCTTGCTCCAGAGAAACACGATGGGCACCTGCCACGCGCCGGGCAGCTGGGGATCGCCGAGGTTGTGAAACCGGCGCTGCGAGATGCGCAGGCCGCCGGGTTCGAGGGCGAAGGTGACGAGTGGAATGCCGGGTCTTTCGATGAAGGAGGAGAGCATTTGCGCAATGTTCTCGCCGGAGGACGCACTGAAGACGTCCCATAGGTCGCCGGCGACGGTGTTGCCCCAGGAGTGTTTAAGGAAATAGTTGTGCATGGCGGCGCGGAACTGCGCGGGCCCGATCCAGTCCTCGACCATGGCGAGGATGCCCTTGCCCTTGCTGTAGGACAGTTCGTCGAAGAGCAGCGAGGGATCATCGGCCGCGGTCAGGTGGCGCCGGATGGCGGTGACGGAGGGCAGCGCGTCGGTGCGCATGGCGCCCTTGATCTCCTTGCTCTGCTGGATCTGGATGCGGAATTCCGGAAATTGCTGCTCGACGACGCGCGCACAGATCCAGTCGGCAAAGGATTCGTTGAGCCAGACATCATCCCACCACGCCATGGTGACGAGGTCGCCGAACCACATGTGGGACATCTCGTGGGCCATGACGTTGGCGAGGCGGCGGCGGGTGGTGAAGGAAGGCTTCTCTGGATCCATCAACAGCAGCCGGTCGGTGTAGGTGATGAGACCGGCATTCTCCATCGCGCCGTAGACGTATTCCGGCACGGCGATCTGGTCGAGTTTGGCGTAGGGATACGGGATGCCGAAATAATCCTCGAGCCGGGCAAGCAACGGCGGGGCCAGGCGAACGGCCTCGGCCGCGAGTCCGGCCTGGCCCTTGGGCGTGACGATGCTGCCCGGCACGGACAGGCCGGGGACCGGCACGAATTCGAGCGGGCCGACGGCGAGCGCCACCAGGTATGCCGGCATCGGCGGCGTGCGGCCGTAGGCGATGGTCTTCCAGTCGCCCTCACGGGTCTCGGACGCCACGGCTGCGTTGCTGACGACCGCGAGGGCGGCGGGCACCTTCAGGGTGAGCTGCCAGTTGATCTTGAACGCGGGCTCGTCCCAGCACGGGAAACATTCCCGGGCGTGGCGGTCCTCGAACTGGCTGAAAAGGTAGGACTCGCCCCGACTGATCGTCTTGTAGAGGCCAAGACCGTCGTGCTTATACTTGGCGTTGAATTCGATCGTGAGCCGGTAGTTGCCGGCGGGGAGCGGCGCCGGCGCCGTGAGCGTGACCAGCGCGGGCTCGGGCTGCTTCACCGTGGCCGTGAGCGGCGTGGCGTGGCCCGCTGGATCGGTGAGGGTCGCCGTGGCCACCACGGGGCCGAGCGCGTGAAGTCGGAAACTGGTGAATGGTGCCGGGGCGAACAGGTCGATGATGGTGCGGCCGGAGTAGTCTTCCTTGGCGGGATCCAAGGTCAGCTCGACGCTTTGGGCGACGGGCACGACGTCGTGGGTGAGCCGCAGGTGATCGACGGTAAACAGGTCCTTGGTGGCATCGTCCGCCCGGGCAACAACACCGGTGAGGAGTAAACTTAGCAGGAGCGTGAACCGGCGGAGGGGACGGGGCATTGGTTTATGACACAGGAGCAACCTCGCGAAGCAAGCTTGGATGGAGGGCCCGCGTCCCTGCGGGCCGCGAGGAAACGCACGGTGCGCAGAGACGCGCGCCCTCCAGATAACAAAAAAAAGCCCGCCCAGTGGCGGGCGTGGGTAGGGCGCGGACTCCGATCCGCGCCGCGGCTTAAAGGTGGAACCCGACCTCTGGACGGGTTCGCAGGATGTGCGAGGAGAAAACGCGTCCGGAAACCGCGTTCCACCCTATGCAACTGCATGGATCCGGTTAAAGTCGGGAGACTTTTCCCAACCCCCCGGATGAGTAACCGCTGATCTGCGCTAAAGAACGCTTCAGCGGTTCAGCCAGAAGTGTAGCCGCGAAAGAACGCATAGATCGCAAAGAGGAATGGCCTGAATCGACTGTCCTTGTGCTCCTTGCGTTCCTTTGCGGCTAAAAATCCAGCTACGTTCTGCATTAGCGTGAATTAGCGCAGATTAGCCCATCGACTTCGCTCAGGGCCTTGAGCCTGTCGAAACGGCGGTTAACCGTCGGGGAGTTTCCCTCACTCAAACTTTCGCGTCTTTTTCCAAGCGGGGCGGTCGGTGAAGGTGGTTGCCGGGGTGGCTTTCGACTCATGATCGCGGGCGAAGCCGAGGAAAGTGCGCATCTCGCGGGTCGAGAGACCGAGCGCGTGCTCGAGGATCTCGCCGGTGCGGGCCTTGGTGAGTTTGTCGAGCGCGGCGAGGGTGGCGTCGCGGCGGCTCCAGTCGCCCGCCCGGTCGTAGCCGAGGCTGAACAGTCGCTTGGCGCGGTCGGCAATCGCTTTGTCCTTTTCCTCCAGCTGGGCGCGCACGCCGCCGACGAGGGTGGCCCAGGTCTCGTCAGGCAGGCCGCTGAGCATGAGGGGCAGCTTCACGATGAAGTCATCGGCCCGCTTTTCGAGTTCATCCGCCGGGTGCTCGCCCGATTGGACGATGAAGTAGGCGAAGTTGGTTTTTTCCTCCTCGCCGGTGTTGGCCCCGACAATGTAGCCGAGCTGCTGGTGGGTGCGCAGCTCGGTGAAGAACGGCTCGGCGATGAAATTGCCCAGCACGAGAGTGGCGGCGCGGATCTCGGGCGCGTCGTCGCCCAGCAGGAATTCGCGGCGGAAGGCGGAATTATTGACGACGAGTTTTTCGTTCGTGCGCAACGACTCGCCGGGTGTCTGGGCCAGGATGCGGCGGCGGAGCAGGTCGGCGTCGGCCACGGGCTGGCTCTTGAGCGCTGCACCGAAGCGGCGGGCATCGGCCACGGCGACGGTGGCGGTGACGTTGCCGTGCACCAGTGCCTCGAGCTTGCCCCGGGCGTAGAGCTTCTTCGCGAAGTCGTGCACGGCGGCGAGGGTCACGCCCGAGGCCACGGGCAGTTGCTCGTCGGGCCGGTAATAGAACTCGAGCACGGCGGCGCGCCGGGTTTCCCGGAGGATCTGGTAAGCGTCGGCGCGCGGGAAGTTGGCCAGCTCGCGCCCCAGCCGGTCCTTGATGGCGGCAAAGCGGTCCTCGGACACGGAAAAATCCACCAGATTGCCGCTGATGGTCTCGAGCAGGCGGGGCGCGGAGGCATCGTAGCCCTCGACGGCAATCTCGACGCCCTCCAGCCCCGCGTTGAAGTTGAAGTTCAGGCCGGCCTCGCCGGCGGTGTAGGCGGTCTCGTTGAGCGACTCCCGGACGCAGGCCTCGTAGAAGCGCAGCAGCACGGAAGTTTCGAGCGAGGCGAGGGTGCGCGGCAGACGGAAACGATAAACCTCGGCCACCATGGGACGGAGGAACTCCGTGTCTTGGGAATAATACAGGCTGAGGGCGGGTTCATCAATCAGGCGCAGGGGCTGGGTCGGCAACACGGCGGTGCTGGCCGGGACGAAGGGGTTGGCCTTGGGCAGCTGGATGGCGGCGACAACCGGCGGGTGCAGCAGGGCCGTGTAGGCGGCGCCGGTGTCCTCGGTGTAGCTGTATTTTGAGCCGTAGTAAGGTTCCACCTTGTCAGTCGGCACGCCTTTGGCAGAGAGCACGGCGATCAGGTTGTCGGGCCGGAGCTGGGCGAGAAGCTGCTGGTAGGCGGCGGGATCCTCCTGCAGCCAGAGGTAGGGTTCGCGCTCGGCGATCTCGAGCGGGAACTCGCGAAGCTGGTTGGCGAGGAAGACCGCGCGGTTGGCGCCCTCGCCCTTGTCCTTATAGGCTTCGTCGAGGCGGGCCATCGCCTGGCGTTCCTTGAACAGGTAGCCCGGATAGCCGGCCGACTGGAGTTTTGCGACGGCGGCGAAGAACAGCTCGAGCACCCGCTGGTAATTTTTCTGGCCGAGGGGCGTCAGGTTGACGGAGACGTTGAACGAGCCGTAGTCCTTGGTGTTGGCCTCCGCGCTGGCACCCAGGCCGGTGGCCAGGCCCTCGTCCTTCAAGGTGGAAAGCAGGCTGCCCTGGCCCTCGTGGCCCAGGATGAAGCCGAGGAGTGCCTCGGGCTTGCTGGTCCAGAACTGCCGGGTGGCGGGCAGGGGAAATTCGAAGCTGAGTTTGCGCAGATCCTTGATCGGCTCCACCCGCGCCAACCGCAGCGCGGCCTTGGGTGTCAGATAGTCGGCGGGATAGTCGATGGGGGCCAGCTTCCGGTTTTCTATCGGGGAGAAATATTTCCGCGCCCAAGCTTCCATCTCGTCGAGGCTGGACTTGCCCACGAGGGCGAGTGTCATGGCGTTCGCACTGTAGTGGGCATGGTAGAAGGCCACCAGCTCGTCACGCGTGGTCCCGCCGAGGGTCTCGCGGTTGCCCGTGCTGAAATGGTGGGCGGGGTGGCCGGGGCGGTAGAGGGTGATGATGACCTGATTTTCACGATGAGGATCGTTCTCCAGGTTTTTCTGGTTCTCCGAATTGACGGCGTTCATCTCGCGCTCGGTGAACTTGGGCGTGAAGAGCGGGGCGATGAAGAACTGGGCCATGCGGTCGAGCGCGCCCTCGAAGGCCTCGTGGCGGATCTCAAAGTGATAATTGGTATGGTCGCCGGCGGTGTACGCGTTGTTGTAACCGCCGTTGGCCTTGAGGTAATTGCCGTAGTCGGCCTCGTCGGGATATTTTTCCGTGCCGAGAAAGAGCATGTGCTCGAGAAAATGCGCGAGGCCCTGCCGCTTCGCCGGGTCGGTGTAGGAGCCGACCGCGACGGCGAGCGAGGCAGAGGACTTGTTGAGCTTCGGGTCGGAGAGGAGGATGACCTTGAGGCCGTTATCGAGGGTGAAGCGCCGGTATTCCGCCTCGTCATTGGGCGCTTGCGGGCGGGGCGGGAGGTTGGCGGGGAGATCGGCAGAGTGGGCGACTGACCCAAGGCCGACGAAAAACAACGCGGAAAGAACCAGGAAACGTTTCAGCATAAGCGAGGGGGTTGGCGGGAGCAGACCCTAGCACAGCCCGCTCGCGGAAGCCAATAGGACAAGAGGCGCGGGACCCGGGATAAGCGGCGGGGGGAAGGAAGCCAAATCAGGCGAGAGGACGGCCCGTTTCTGGCACCAGCACCTATCTTGGTTTTAGATCAATCGTTTGGAGGTCGACCAATAGATTTTCCGTATTGGCGGAAAGCCACTGCTTGGCTCGCTCCATCTCAGGGCACAGGCCCTGGACGATCAGCCAGAAGCGATGGGAATGGTCCGGCACGGCCAGATGCACGGTTTCGTGGGTCACAAGGTAACGCAGGACAAACTCAGGCGCGAGAATCAGGCGCCAGTTGAAGGAGAGATTTCCCTTGGCGGAGCAATTTCCCCACTTTGTCCGCTGATCCATGACGTAGAGCTTGTGCGGAACGCGCTTCAGCCGCTGGCCGACTGCGGCGAGGTGTCGCTGGATGGCGACCTTCGCCTCGCGCCGCAGCCAATTCTCCAGACTGACCGAGGCAGGCGTGGCTGACGCACCACGGATGATCACCAGATTGCCGCTTCGGAGCGTGACGCGATTTGGTGCCAACCAACCTTTCCGGCGCTCGACCAGCACGCCGGTTGGCTGCCCGCGAAGAAGAATTTCCGCACCGGAGCGTTTGCCCGGGCGGCGGATGCCGCGCAGCCGGCTCACGCGATCCAGCTGGCCGGCGATCCACGCACTGTGGGTCTGGAGAAAGTCGGCCACCTCCTCCGGCTTTCGGGAAGCGGGGCGGATGACTTCCACGCCGTTTGGTCCCACCCTCACCCGCAGTCTGCGGGCGGCTTTGGACCGCACGAGACGGTAGTCCACCGTGCGCCCGAGCAGGGCGATGCTGGCCGGGGTCGAGGGCTTCATCGGGAGGTGTCGGCCTTGGCGAGTTCATCGACCGCCGGCTTCAGGAAGGCTGGGTCGGCGGTCTCCGGGTCGAACCCAAGACCGGAGTAGATTGGATTCCAGGATTCGGCCAGCAAGGTTTCCTCCACCAGTTTGGGGCCGCCCTTTGACAGGCTCCAACCGGGAGCGAGGCAGTGATGTGTCCGTAGATGCGCCACCATCCGGCGCGCACAGTCGGCGAGGAAGGTTTCATCGCTCGTTTTGGCGTGGGCTCGCAGCACCTCGAACAGGCCGTATTCGCCTGGGCCCTTGAGGTTCAACCGCTCCGGTTCCTGCCGGGAGCGGGCGGCCTCCGCGGCGATGGCTTCCAATTCCTGCAGACGCTGCGCGGTGGCGTCGTCGCTGGCGTCCTTGCGCTCCTTGATTTTCCGCAGCCGCTCTCCCAGCAGGCGGTAGGTGAAGCCGGCCTCATCTTCGCTCAGTTCGGCGGTCAGGGCCGCTTCCAGGGCCGCCGCCTTGTCGGAGGCGGACGGCAGGTCGTCGATCCGGGAGCGGTAGTTTTCGTCGATTTTGAAAACCGGCAGCGCGTCCGTCACCTGCATGAACGCGGTGTTTTCCTGGATGAGCTGGCGGGTTTTGGCCGCCAGTTCGCCGTGGGGATCGCGGCTGCCGCGCAACCGCCGGCGATGCGCGACGTAGATGCTGCAAAGCCAGTTGTATTCCCGCCGGTGCGGATAGAGGCAGGCGTCGGGGGCCACCGCCTCCCACAACCGTTCCAGGCTCTTGAAGTTCTGCTCGAAACGCTTGGCCGCCTCGGGTTCGCGCAGGCTGCGCAGGGCGGCCAGCAGGCACTCGCGGGTGTCGGCGATCTCCACGCCGGGAAACGATTCCAGGCAGCGCTTCACCTCATCGGGCACGAGGGCCTTGAGCGCCGCCCAGTCGATCAGGGATTCCTCGCGCACCCGCTCGTCGAAGTTGAGCGCTTTCTCCAGGTTCTCGAACACCCCGAAGTAGTCCACCACGACGCCGGTCCGCTTCTTCATGGAGGGCAGGGGGCGGTTCGTCCGGGCGATGGCCTGCAGCAGGTTGTGGTCGCGCAGGGGCTTGTCGAGATACATGACCTGCTCCACCGGGGCGTCGAACCCGGTCAGCAGCCGGTCGCAGACGATCAGGATCTTCAATGGCGGTCGCCAGGCCGTCCGGTCTTCGCCGTATTTCTCCTTGTTCCAAGCCTCCCATTCCCGCGGCGTGAGTTTGAAGTAGTCGATCAGTTCGTCCTGCTGGTTCTTCGGGTATTCGAAACGGCGGACCTCCGAATCGCTGGTGTTCTGCGCTCCGGAAATGATGACCTCGGACCACTCCGCCGGCAGGCCGCGCTTGCTGAGCTTGTCATCCAGCGCCAGCTTGTAGAGGGCGCAGGCCTTGCGGTCCACGGCGACCAACTGCGCCTTGAAACCGTTCGGGTCGGGGTGCTCCAGAAAATGGACCAGCATCTTCTCCAGCACGATCTCGATGCGGCGCGGGTCGCGGGCCAGCTCCTTCCAGCGGGATTTCTGCCGCTGGATGACCTCCTTCGCCTCCTCGTCCTCGATCTCCATTTCCTCGCACATGCGCTCGTAGCCGGTGCTCAGCGCCTCGTCGTTCACCTCAAAGGGCACCCGGTCGCGCTGGTAATGCACCTCCAGCGTCGCGCCGTCGCGGATGGCCCGGCGGATGCCGTAAAAGCTCAGGTAGCGCTCCTGCTCGCCGTCCTTGACCGGGCCGAAGTCCCGGTGCGTGTTCTGCACCGTCCGGTCAATGGGCGTGCCGGTGAAGCCGAAGCGGAACGCATTGGGCAGCTTCGCCCGCATCGCGATGGCGTAGCTCGCGCTGTTCTTGCCGGGACCGCCGCTGCTCATCGCTTGCCTCCCTTCTGGCTGCGGTGGCACTCGTCGATCAGGCAGACGATGTCGTCGCGCTGGATCGGGTCGAGGTCGTCCATCTTTTGAAACGACTGGATCGTCGTCACCAGCGTGCCCTGCCAGCCGCTGCGCAGCTTATGTTTCAAGTCCTCCACGCCGAGCGCCTTTTCGACGTTCGGGTAGTCGCAGGCGTCGAAATCGTCCGAGAGCTGGGTCTTGAGGTCGCGCCGGTCCACCACGATGAGCACCGTGGGATTCTTCATGGCCGGATGCCGCCGCAGCTTGTAGGCCGTGCAGATGATGGTGATGGACTTGCCCGAGCCCTGCGTGTGCCAGATGAGCGCCGTGCGTTCCTGCGCCTCCACCGGCCGGCCGATGAGCGCCACCGTGCGGTCCACCAGCTCGTTGACCGCCTCGAACTGCTGGTAGCGGGCGATCTTCTTCACCGTCTTGCTCTGCTTCGTCTCGAACACCGTGAAATGCTGGAGGAAATCCAGCACCTGGCAGGGCCGGAGCCGCAGCAGGCCCTTGACCGGCACCTCCAGCGGGTCGGCCGGGTTGTCGGCTTCGGGCCGGTGCCACCAGCCACGCTGGTCCGGGTAGAGACTCAGCCAGCGGCCCCAGTTGTCCAGGTGGACCTCGATGTCCTCGCGGCCGGCGTCGTGGAAGAGCACCGTGCCGTAGCGAAATTCCTCCTCGTCGGCCGCCACGCAGAAAACGTTGGACGCGAGGATGAGCGGGGCCTGGCGCTGGTAGCGGTGGAGCTGGTGCACGGCCTCGCGCCAGTCCTTGCCGCTGGCGAGGTAGCTCTTGTATTCGGCGATCACGAGAGGGATGCCGTTCACCAGCAGGACCGTGTCCTCCCGGCACTCACGTGCGCCCTGCACCCGATACTGGTTGGTGGCGCAGAAATCATTCAGGTCCTGCCGGTCCGGCTCGTAGGCGATGAACTGCACCGTCTGGGCGGCCTCGCCCGGCTGGAGATCCACCTTGGTTCCGTCGCGCAGGAGATCGAGGGTCTGCCGGTTGGCCGTGAGCTTGTCGGGGTGGGCCATGGCCTTGCGCAGCGTGTTCACGGCCAGCTGGGCCTGGGCGTTGGTCTTCACCGCGAGGTTGATCCGCTGGATGGCCGCGACCAGCAGGTCCTCCACCAGCGGGTCCTCCAGCGGACGGCCGAAGTGGCCCAAGGCCTTCTCGTCGCGGTAGGTCCAGCCGAGGCCCTTGCTGCCGAAGCCGTCGCCGGGTTCCCCGCACATCCAGTTGAGGACAGGGAGTTCGACGAGGCCTTTTTCGCTCATGGTCGGGGCTACCGTTGGGAAAGCCCGCCCGGGCGCAACGCATTACTCGGGTTGCCGGAACTGCAGGGTGGGCGCCGGTTTCCACACCGACGCCAGTCGCCGATGCGTAAATCGGCGACCACCTTTGGCGGCATCAGCGATCCCGCCCTACAGTCAATCTCAGGCTTCGCCGGCCAGCTGGATCGCCCGGTCGATCAGGGCGTCACTCACATAGGCGCCGGCGCCGCGGAGCCGTTCGAGCACCGGGCGCGCCGCCGGGATCAGGCCGCACTCCTTCGCCCGCACGATCACCCGCAGGGAGCCGATGACAGGCACGCTGTGGCGCGCGGCCAGGGCGCGGGCCGCGCGGTCGTCGAGGATGGCGGTGAAGCCCGGGTTCTGCAGGGCCCAGCAAATCACCTCGGCCTCGCCCGCGCCGCCGCCCCAGTCGGCGAGGGCAGGGTGCAGGACCGGGACCGGACGAAGATAAGGCCGGCCCGGTCCATGCAGCCAGGCGCGGCCAGCATCGGCGGCTGCGCCGACGGCCACCTCAGCCAGTACGCCCGCGGGCACGACCAACTCGGTGCAGAGTTGCGGCAATAGCGGGAGGATGCCGGCCTTGCCCAGCAGGATGACCGGGGAGGCGTTGACCACCCAGCGCTCAGCCGCGCGGGAAGTCATGGTCCAGGTCCTCGGCGCTCATCTGCACCGGGGAGACGCGGTGCGCCGCCAGCCGGTCGAAGAAGGCGCCGCGCGTCAGCCCGAGGGCGGTGGCCGCCTGGCCCTGGGAAAGGCGGCCCTCCTCGAACCACCGCAGCACCGCCGCCTCGCGCAATTCGCGTGGAAGATCCTCCGGCCGCACGTTGATGGCGCGGGTGGCTTCCTCGGGCAGCTCGACTGTCACCTGACGGGTCATGCCCGCAACCTAGCGCAAAGCCCCGCACCCGCAAGCCCGGGTTTCCCCGCTCAACGGACCGCTTTCACTCTCACCCGCCCCGTCAGCAGGTCGTGCATCAGGGAATGTTTGAGCTGCGCCAGCGCGGCGAGTTTCTTGCCCAACGCCGAAATTCTGGCGTCGGCGGCAGAGGCCAGGGTGTCAAGGTCGGCCTGCTCCTGTGGAGATGGGACCGGCAGCACAATCTGTTTAACGTCCCGGTTGTTGATCTTGAGCGTGCCGTTGGAAGTCTTGGCTCGGCGCAGAATCTGATTGTGGACGATGGGATGGTTCCAAGCCAACACGGCGAAGGGAGGCAAGACAGTGTTCTCGCCAGTGGCGCGAAAAACCAGCCGCTTGGTGATGTCGGGATAGATGCAGCCGGGAGGAAATTGATCAATGACCCCGGCTTTGCCCACAAGGTCGGGGTTGGCGTTGCCGCGCACCACCAGCACGTCGCCTTTGCGGACGCGGCATTTCGTCGCCGCCTTCTCCGGCAGGTCGGCATATTTGATGTGCTCCCGGCTCTCCAGGTCCACGCGCCCTTCGCGCACCGCGGCGATGCTGAAAGTGGGAGTGCCCGGCGGTTGGGCCGAAGTGGTCGGCGATACGCCATTCTTGGGATCCTCGGCCAGCAGCGCGTCCGTTGGTATCAGCGCCCAGCCAACCGGCAGTTTTTTGGTCGGTCGGTCGGCGTAAGCAGTGACTCCCAAGGCCGAGTAGAAGAAATCCTGAAGCAGGGCGCGCTTCAGTTCCTTGGCTTCGTCCACGGCCGTGCGGGTGCGCTCCAGCGCGGTGTCCACGGCATCGAGGATCCGGGCGATGGCGGCTTGCTCGTCGGGCGGAGGGACGGGGACCAGTAGCCTCTTTTCAAAAACGTCATCGGGGACGCGCTGGCGACCAGTCGAGCCTTCCATGCGTGCTGCCGCCCGTCCGCGAACATCATGGCAACACAAGAGGTGAAATAAAAAGCGAGGTTTACAGTCATCGCGTGGCGACAGGACGATAAATTCCGTCGATCCAATTCCGATTTCAGAGGGAAGCGCATCGACGAATGCAATTTTGCCATTCTCAGGGCAGGGCGTGATTTTCGCGAAAAGAGTATCGCCAACCTTGAATCGGGAAAGTCCCGAGCCCTTCATGTTCCGGGTTTCGATCTGAAGAATGCCGCCGAAATTTTCTCCGACTGAAGCCATTTCGATGAACGGATACACTTTCCCCTTCTTGACCGGATAACGGGGGTTCAGGCGGGCGAGCTTGCTCACTGGCAGCTTTGGCCAGTCAGCTATGGCGTGGGGAAAGCAGTTATTTTGCATAGCCCGCTTTGCTCAGAAGAATCGTCAAGTCGTTCTCCGCGTCTTGCACGGCCTTCTCTGCCTTGCTGAGCGCCTTCAGCGCATCCTTCACGTCGATGCGGGGCTCGGGCTCGAAGGTGTCCACGTAGCGGGGGATGTTCAGGTTGAACTCGTTCTCCGCGATTTCGTCGAGGCCGACGACGCGGGCGTGCTTCAGCAGCTCGTCGGTGTCGGCGTAGAGGGCTATGAGCTCCTCGCCGACCTTGGTCACGTCGGCCCGGTCGTCGGCCGCGCGGCGGCGGGCCTCGGCGATGCGCTCGTCGCGCTCGGCCAGCTTGGCCTGAACTTTCTCGCGCTGCTTCTCCAGCTTGGTGACGGCGGTGGCAAAGGTTGCAGCCGCAATCTCGACGGCGAGAGCGGCGAGTTTGTCGGCATGGGGCTGGTATTCAGCCTCCAGCCGGGCGGCCTCGGTCTCCTCGCGGCGGGTGATCTGGTCGCGGATCCGTGTGCCGTGCTCCTTGACGAGGCGCGGCACCTTGGTGGCGTCGCCGTAGGCCTGGTAGTGGACGAGAATGCGCATCACGTCCTGCGGGCGCAGCTCGTTCTGGGCGGAGAGTTCACGGTAGTGGCGCGCGGCATAGACGAGCAGCACCTGGTCGCGGTGCTTCTTCGGGCGCTGCTTGCTGAGGATGACCAGGCAGGCGGGCACGCCGGCGCCGTAGAAGACATTCAGCGGGAGCGAAATCACGGCGTCGATCAGCCGGCCCTCCAGCAGGGCCTCGCGGATGAGGTGCTCGTCGTCGGCCTTCCGGCGCTTGACGACGGGGTTGCCCTCGGCGTCGAACTCGCCGGTCTCCTCCTCGACCTCGGGCTGGCCGCGGAAGAGCACGCCTTGCGGGCAGACGATACCGGCGCGGCCGGTGTCGGTGAGGGAGGCGAGGATGTGTAGGATGAATGCGTAGTCGCCGTAGCCGGCGGGCGGGGCGCGGAAGGGCGTGCCGCGGCCGAAGCGGCCGAACCCGTCCTTGTAGCCCTCCTTGCCGAAGACCTCCTTCTTGAGTTTGTCCTTCTTTTTCTTGTCGTCCGTCTGCTGCTCGGGCTTGAGCCACCAGAACTCGTCGGAGAAGGGGAAGTTGGCGAGGATGAGGGAAAATTTCCTGAGGCGGCCGTTTTCGAGGTGCTGGGGGTCGGTGATGGTGGAGGCGCCGGCCTTGATGTCGGCCTCGAGGCCGTGGAGGACGGAGTTGATCTTGCCGATGGCGGCGTTGCCCCAGTTCATCTCCTGCCCGTAGTAGCGGGCGCTGGTGGCGTGGTGGCCCGTCTCGCGCAGATAGTCGGCGGAGTGCACTAGCATGCCACCGGAGCCGCAGGTGGGGTCGTAGATCATATCGCCGGGCAGGGGTTCGAGGATGCGCACGAGGGTGTCCACGACTTCGGGCGGGGTGAAGAATTCGCCGGCTTTGGCGCCGGCGTCGTCGGCGAACTGCTTGATGAGGTATTCGTAGGCGCGGCCGAGCACGTCGGACGGGACGTGGCGGTTGGAGAGGTCGTGCTGGTCGAAATGCTGGATGAGGGCGTGGACGACCTCGTTGGGGATGAGCGGGCGGCCGGAGTTGTCGGGGGCCGGCTGGTTCCAGTCCACGGTGAAGACGCCGCGGAGTTCGTCGTTTTGGCTGGAGACGGCGCGCATGGCCTTGGTGAGGGCGTCACCGATGTTGGTGGCGACGGCCTTGACGTCGCCCCAGCGCGAGCCGTCGGGGAGGGTGAAGCGGTGGCGGTTGCGGCTGCGGAAGGCGGCCTTCTGCTTGTCGGTGAAGGGGCGGCCCTGGATTTTCTCCTGTGCGGCGATGGCCTCGTCGGCCTCGCACTCCCACTGGTCGCAGAGGCGTTTGTAGAACATCAGCGACAGGATGTAGTTCTTGTAGTCCTGGCCGGCGGTCTTGCCCCGGAGGATGTTGGCCGCGCCCCAGAGGTGGGCTTCGAGCTGTTGCTGGGTGAGTTTCATGCGGGGCGGTCCGACGTGGGCAAGGGGAACGGGCGGCAGGTAACCGGAAGCAGCATGACGCCAAGGTGAGGCGGGGCGGGTTGGTTCGACAAGTGCTATTCCCGATTTGGAGCGGCTGTCCGGATTCACCGGTTTTTCGACTGGCTCAGGCGGACGGGGAAAATAGGCTTCGGGCTCGGCGTGAAGGATTTCCGGGCGATCTTCATTTGCACCGACAAAGACAGGCCACGCTGCAGGGCACGAAATACTGGAAGGACAAGGACCTGAATTAAGGCGGTCTAAGGTGGGCGTCGGATTCCATACCGATGCTTCTGTCGCCGATGTGGAAATCGGCGACCACCCCAGCTCCCCTGGCCGTTTGCTGAACGCCATAAACGCGGATGAACTTGCCGTCTCCGCCGCGGCGGCGACATGGTGGCTACACTACCGTCATGCTCTTCTTCCCTGACTTCGACCTGGCCGCCCGCGAGAAACCCCGCATCGAGCACGTCGCCACCGCCGCCCTGGAGGCCGCACCGCGTTCCGTGACGTCCACGGTCAATCCGCGCAGTGCCGGCGGGCCGCACGATTTCTCCTCGGAGGGCGACTACTGGTGGCCCGACCCGGCGAATCCGGCCGGTCCCTACCTCCAACGCGACGGGCTGAGCAACCCGGACAACTTCACCGCGCACCGCCGGCTGATGATCGACATGGCGCGCGATGTTGGGGCGCTGGCGGCGGCTTGGAAGGTCACGCACGAGGAACGCTACGCCGCCGCGGCCGTGCGGCACCTGACGGCGTGGTTCGTGGATCCGGCCACGCGAATGAATCCGAATTTGCTCTACGCGCAGGCCATCAAGGGGCGCAGCTCCGGTCGCAGCATCGGGGTGATCGACACCCTGCATCTCGCCGAGGTCGCGCGGGCGGTGGAGGCCTTGCGCGGCTCGGCCGCCCTCCGGCCGGAGACCGAGGTCGCGCTCACCGGCTGGTTCCGCGAGTACCTGGCCTGGATCCGGACGCATCCCTATGGCGTCGATGAAAGCAAGGCGGAGAACAACCATGGCACGTGCTGGACCCTGCAGGCGGCGTGCTTTGCCCACCTGACGGGCGACGAGGCCGTGCTGGCGGAATGCCGGCGCCGGCTGAAGGAGGTCCACCTGCCCAGCCAGATGGCGGCGGACGGCAGTTTTCCTCGTGAGCTCGCGCGCACCAAACCCTACGGCTATTCGATCTTCAACCTCGACGTCATGACCGCCTGCGCCGTCGTGCTTTCGACGCCGACGGAGAATCTGATGACGTGGGCGTTGCCTGACGGCCGGAGCCTCGTGAAAGGCGTGGCGTATCTCGCGCCCTTCCTGGCCGACAAGAGCAAGTGGACTCGCTCACCGGACGTGATGTACTGGAATGAGTGGCCGGTGCGGCAGCCGTGCCTGTTATTTGGCGCGCTGGCGGCGGGCAACAAGGACTGGCTCGCCATCTGGCAGCGGCTCAACGCAGACCCACAGGTCGAGGAGGTCAGGCGGAATTTCCCTATCCGCGAGCCGGTGCTGTGGGTGAACATTAAATAGGCGGCGGCGAAGGGATGCAGTCGCGCCTTGCTCCCTCTTCGTGACCGGGCAGCATCCGTCGCTGGTATGAGTCCACCTGGCCAATCTGTTTTCATCAGTTACGCCCGCGAGGATCTGGCGGCGGCCCGCCTTCGTCCCAAAGGAACTACGGCGAGGCTCGCCGGAGCATTTCGACCATGAGTGAATCGACGAAAGCGGTTTTCGTGTCGTATGCCCGTGAGGATGCGGAGGCGGCCCGGCGTATCGCCGACGCGCTGAAGGCGTTCGAGGTCGAGGTGTGGTTTGACGAGGCCGGCTTGGAAGGCGGCGACGCGTGGGACCAGAAAATCCGGCGGCAAATCAAGGAGTGCTCGCTGTTCATCCCGATCATCTCGGCGCAGACACAGGCGCGGCGTGAGGCGTATTTCCGGCTGGAGTGGAAACTGGCCGAGGAAAGAACTCACCTGATGGCCGAGGGCACTTCGTTCCTCCTGCCGATCGCGATTGATGACACGGCAGAGGACATGGCCTTGGTGCCGGAATCCTTTCGTCGCACGCAATGGACGAAGCTCCCGCGCGGCGTGCCGAACACTTCGTTCGTGGATCGGGTGCGGGCCTTGCTAACTCACCAGCAGTCGCATCCATCGGCATCGGCAGCCCCGGTCGTCTCGCAGCCGGCGCGCTCCCGTAAGAAATGGCCGCTGGTGGCCGCGGGTCTGGTGCTGGCGGTCGGGGCCAGCGTTCTGTTCTGGTCGCGGAAGCCCGCAGCTTCACCCACGGCGGACGCCGTGCGTCCAGCCCCGGCCAGCCTGCCAGCGGCCGCTGAAAAATCCATCGCCGTGCTGCCGTTCACCAACATGAGCGAGGACAAGGATAGCGGATATTTTGCCGATGGGGTACACGAAGACGTATTGACGGATCTCGCGAATGTCGGCGGTTTGATGGTCATCTCGCGCACCTCGGTCATGCAGTATCGCGGCACGACCAAGTCGCTCCGCCAAATTGCCGCCGAACTGGGCGTGGCGTACGTGCTGGAGGGCAGCTTGCGCCGCGCCGGCAACAAGGTGCGTGTCACCGGCCAACTCATCGACGCGCGGACGGACAGGCATATTTGGGCGAAGACCTTTGATCGCGACCTGACGGATATTTTTGCGATCCAGGGGGAGCTGGCCACCGAGATTGCCGCGGCGTTACAGGCTGCGATCTCGCCGCTGGAGCAAGCTACGCTGGCCGCTCGCCCGACCGCCAGCATGGCAGCCTATGAACTTTTCATGCGAGCGCGGTTCCTGAGGGAGGCGGAGGGAGATACCCGTGATGTAATCAGCGAAGTGGTGTCCTTGCTGGAGAATGCGGTGCAGCTGGATCCGCAGTTTGCCGATGCTTGGGCGGGCCTGGCGTTCGCTCGGATGTTTACTTATCGCCGCGATGTGGGTTCAGCCGAACAACTGGCCAGGGCGAGGAAGGAACTGGACACGGCCAGTCGGCTTGCGCCGAATTCCTTCCGGGTGCTGTGGGTTCAGCGCCAGTTTTATTACAGCCTGGAGCAAGAGGAAGAGCGTGCCAAGGCGTCGGAGCAGATTGCCCGTCTCTATCCCAATCGTGCGGAAACGCGGATCATCATGGCCAGCGAGGCGTGGTTTGCCGCACGCTGGCGGGAGGCTTTGGTGGACCTTGAACAGGCGGTGACCCTGGACCCTCGCGGCTTGGACACGCTGAACTTTGCCTTGTTTTACCAACTGGCGCTGCGCCGCTACGAGAAGGCTGAGGCCCTTTGGCGGGTGATTTCGGGTGTGCGTCCGCTGACCGAGGAGAAGCGGTGGCGCCAGGCAATCAATCGCTTTTCCCAGACCGGCTCGGTGGAATTAGGCGATGCCCTGATGGCGACGTATACGTCAGAAGCCCTTCACAACGACCGTCGGACAGTGGCCTATGCCGCGTCCTGGTACTACTTGAAGGGCGACGCAGCGGCGGTGATCCGACTGTGGCAGGAAAGTGGATCCAATTGGCGTTACAGCAACCAATCTTCGGGATTCGATCTCCTGTCGGTCGCGACCTGCTATCTCAAGCTCGGCCAGCGGGAGTTGGCATTGCCTCTGATCAGGAAAAACCTGGATTCGCTGCAGGCGCAACTTGAGAGCCAGCCGGATAATTGGCAGGCTAGGGGTGATCTGGCCCTGACCCATGCCTTGCTGGGAGAAACCGACGCGGCAAACCGGCAGTTGGCGAAGGCCGAAACCATCGCCCGGGACCTGAAAAATCTCACATACCGGGTGAATCTCCAAATGTACATGGCCTGCACTCTGGCGTGGTTGGGCCGGAAAGCCGAGTCGACCGACTTGATTGCGGCGACCATCAACCAACCGGCGGTTTACGAAATATGGCGGGTGCAGGCCTTGCGGCGAAGTGTCCACTGGTGGCCGCTGCAAGGGGACCCGCGCTTTGAAGCCCTGCTGGATGATCCGAAGAACAACGCGCCGCTCTTCTAGCGACCGACCCATTCATACCTTGCCCCGATTTGGGGCCGTGGCAGCATCCGGCTTTCTTGAACCCGCCCAGCCAGTCCGTCTTCATCAGCTACGCCCGCGAGGATCTGGCGTCGGCCCGGCGGATCGCCGATGCGTTGAAAGCATTCGAGGTCGAAGTATGGTTTGACGAGGCCGGCTTGGAAGGCGGCGACGCGTGGGACCAGAAAATCCGGCGGCAAATCAAGGAATGCTCGCTGTTCATCCCGATCATTTCGGCGCAGACGCAGGCGCGCCGCGAAGCGTATTTCCGGTTGGAATGGAAACTGGCCGAGGAGCGCACGCACCTGATGGCCGAGGGCACTTCCTTCCTCCTGCCGATAGCTATCGATGATACGCTGGAGGGTGGCGCACTGGTGCCGGAATCATTTCGGCGCACGCAATGGACGAAGCTCCCGCGCGGCGTACCCAACATCCCGTTTGTCGACCGCGTGAGGGCCTTGCTGGAATCGCAGCGATCGCACGGTCTGCCGTCCGTGACCCCGGGCATGGCGCCACCGGTACGTTCGCAAAAGAAATGGCCCCTGGCGGTGGCCGGACTCGTACTGGCGGTCGGGGCCAGCCTCCCGTTTTGGCTGGCGCGCCAGCCCGCGCTTCCACCCGCGAGTGTCGCCGCCGCCCCCGACAAGTCCATCGCGGTCCTGCCGTTCACCAACATGAGCGACGACAAGGAGAACGCCTACTTTGCTGACGGCGTCCATGAGGACCTGCTGACGCAACTGGCGCTGATCGGTGACATCCGGGTTACTTCCCGCACCTCCGTAGCCGAATATCGGAACACAGTAAAAAATGTCAGGCAGATTGGTGCCGAGCTAGGGGTGGCGACCCTCCTCGAGGGCAGTGTGCGACGGACCGGAGACCAGGTGCGAGTGACGGCCCAGCTGATCGACGTGCAATCCGACCGGCATCTTTGGGCGAAAACTTATGACCGCGAGATGAAGGACGTCTTTGCCATCCAAGCCGAGCTGGCGGCTGAGATTGCGCAATCATTGCGCGCGACCCTGAGTCCGCAGGTTCGCACCGCGCTGGCCCGGATTCCCACGCAGAACATGCTGGCGTACGAGCTGCTGCTCCGCCAGCAGGCGGTCAACAATCGTGACGGGGTATTACGGCCCAACGTCGAGCAGATGATTGAACAGCTCCAGCAGGCGGTGAAGCTGGATCCCGGGCTGGCCATTGCGTGGGCCAGGCTGGGCACGATGCACGCCCGGCAGATCTTTGATTTTCAGGATGCGACGCCGGCGCGGCTGGCCCGGGCGCAAGCGGCGATCGATCACGCCATGGAACTGGCGCCGAGCGCCCCCGAGGTCCGCCAGGAACTGGGCAATTTCTATTATTATGCCCTGCGTGATTACGCCCGGGCGGAGGCGGTCTACGGGGAGATTCTGGGCCTGGCCCCACATAACGTCGAGGTCCTGACGCAAATGGGTTATGTGCTGCGGCGCGAGGGTAGGTTTCGCGAATCGAATGATTATTTGGAAAAAGTGCTCGCGCTGGATCCCAGACATGCCCGCGCGTTGGG
Organism: Oleiharenicola sp.; assembly: GCA_025363455.1. GTDB lineage: Bacteria > Verrucomicrobiota > Verrucomicrobiia > Opitutales > Opitutaceae > Lacunisphaera. Next base: position 53,061 of record JANYDW010000061.1, read on the forward strand.
CAACATGTACTACAATTACATCCGCATCCGGGATTTTTCCCGTGCGCGGCACACGGCGGGACGACTCATGGCGCTAAATCCAAAAGACCTGAACTGGCAGATGCTGCAGCAGCAGGCCGGGTGGCGGGAGACCGGGCGCTTTGAAGCCTACGATGCGTGGCGTTCGGCGCAGGTCCCGGGGGTCGAGACCAAGTTCACGGCGATTGCGGTCATGGATTTCCGGAGGGCCCTGGCGCAGCGCGATTTTGCCGCGGCAGGGCGCGTGCTGCCGGGTGTGCTTAACACCGAGCAAGGGCCGGCCTGGGAGGCGTTGTTCTGGCGGGCGAAAGGCGACGTCGGTGCAATGCGACGGGCGGCGGAAGCCGGTGTGAGAGCCAGCGTGGCGACACTCCGGCAACAACCGGGCAATCCCAAGGAGTTGGCCCAGCTGGCCTTGCTGCATGCTATCCTGGGGGAAAAAGAGACAGCTTGGAGTGAGTACCGCCACGCCTGCGAGCTCATCCCCGCCAGCCGGGATGTGTTTCAAGGCACCGATGTCGCCATCTATGGACCCCGGATTCATGCCGTGTTGGGGGATCGCACGCAGGCATTGGCCGGATTGCAACAAACTCTACGGTCCTTCTCGTATGAATCGGCAGCGTCGGTGGCGACTGACCTCGTCTTTGCCGCGTGGTGGGACGAGCCCGACTTCAAGGCCATTGTCGCCGATCCGGCCAACGACGCGTTGCTGCAATAGCAGGCAACGGCTGGGCTTGCGGCTGTCAGGCCTCGCTGGATTCAGACACCGACGATCTTCTGGCGAAGATGCGTGTGCCTGAATTTCGACTCGGCGTTGCGCACGGCCATGCCCCAGGCGGCGGGCTCGCCGACAACGAAGACTTTTTTCCGGCCGCGCGTGATGGCCGTGTAGACGAGATTGCGCTGCAGCATCATGAAGTGGCCCTTGAGCAGCGGGATGATGACGACGGGATACTCGCTGCCCTGCGATTTGTGGATGCTGATGGCGTAGGCGAGGGCCACATCGCCGAACTCGCCGCGTTCGAACGCATGGCGCTCGCCGTCAAAATCGGCCACGAGCGTGCCCTTCGAAAGGTCCACGCTGACGACCGTGCCGATGTCGCCGTTGAAGAGGTTCTTGTCGTAGTTGTTCCGGAGCTGGATGAGTTTGTCCCCGGGGCGATATTCGCCACTGACGGCCTTCAGGCCCTGGCGATGCGGGTTGAGGGCGGCTTGCAATTGCGTGTTCAAGTTCGAGACGCCGGCCACGCCCTTGTGCATCGGCGCGAGCACTTGCACGTCGGTGACGGGGTTGAACCACTTGAAATGCTCCGGGATGAAGTGCGTGCAGAGCTCGATGACCTTGGCGAGGCAGTCCTCGGCGCTGTGGGCGGAAATGAAATTCAGATCGCTCCACGCCTGCGCTTTGGCGACCTCGCCCACGACCGGGGGCGGTGAATTGACACCCTCGTTGATGGCGTGGGCCGTGGTGACGATCGCGCTTTCCTTGCCCTGGCGGTAGACGAACTGCAAGCGGGTGACGGGGATGAACCCTTGTAGGGCCGGCGCTTGCCGCCGGGCCGGTCCGTCGACGAGCGACGACCCTACATGGATAAGATCCTTCAGCACATTGCCGGCGCCGACGCTCGGGAGTTGGTCGATGTCACCGACGAGCAGCAGATGGGCGCGGGCCGGTACGGCCTGCAGCAGCGCGGCGGCGAGGCGGACGTCGAGCATCGAGGACTCGTCGACGATGAGGAAATCGGTGGCAAGGGGCTTGGACTCGTTGTGGGCGAAGCCGCCGCGGGCGACGTCATAAGCGAGCAGCCGGTGGATGGTGGAGGCGAAGCCGCCGGTGGTCTCGGCGAGCCGCTGGGCCGCGCGGCCAGTGGGGGCGGCCAGGGTGACGCGTACTTTCTTGGCTTTCAGGATCTCGACGAGGGCGCGGAGGATGGTGGTCTTACCCGTGCCTGGGCCGCCGGTGAGGATGCTGAATTTGTGGGCGAGGGCGTGGGAGAGCGCGGCTTTCTGCAGCGCGTGGAATTCGAAGCCGGCCTTGTCCTGGGCCCACTGGATGGCGGCGTCGACCTTGATGGCCGGCAGGCCGGAGGGGACGGCGGCCAGACGCTGGACGACGTGGGCGATCTTCTGCTCGGCGCGGTCATTGTGGGGGAGTTGGATGAAGGAGTGCGGATCGCGGGAAGGTAGGGCCTGACCTCCGGGCAGGCCGGGGGCGTTCGGCGGCCCGCTCGGAGATCGGGCCCTACCAGCCAATTCCGGTCCGTCCACGAGGGACGACCCTACAGACAAATGCTGCACCAAATCCTTCGCCGCGATCAGCGCGTCGAGGCGGGCCTCAAGGCGGTCGGATGAGGTTTCGAGAAGGTTGGCAGTGTAGGTGACGAGTTCGCCGCGCGGGTAGGCGGTGTGACCTTCCTCCTCAAGCGTCTGCAGCGCGTAGATGAGACCGGCATCAAGCCGCGGCGGGGCGTCGTTGGCGAAACCGAGGTTGATGGCGAGGCGGTCGGCGGTCTTGAAGCCGATGCCATCAATTTCCCGGGCGAGCTTGTAGGGCTCGGCCTGGATGATGTTTTGCGCCGCGGCGTCCCATTTCTTGACGATGCGCACGCACTGTGAGGTGGTGACGCCATAGGTCTGGAGGAAGATGTGCACCTCGCGCAGGGTTTTCTGTTCCTCCCAGGCCTGCTTGATGGAGGTGGCGCGGACCTTGCCGATGCCCTCGACCTTGCGGAGCTTGCCGGATTCCTCGCTGAGGATGCGGAAGGTGTCGGTGCCGAACGCGTCGACGATCTTGTTGGCGTAGACCTTGCCGATGCCGGGGACGAGACCGCTGCCGAGGTATTTGCGGATGCCGTAGACGGAGGAGGGCAGCGCGGACTTGAACGTGACGATCTTAAACTGGGCGCCATGCTGCGCGTGGCGCGTCCACTCACCGGTCAGTTGGAGCGTCTCGCCACACTGCACGCCCGGCAGCGGGCCGGTGATGGTGATGGTGGCGTCTTTCCCCGGCGCGGAAGGGACTCCGCGCCCTACCTCCGTGCGAAGCTCCGCGATGGTGTAGTGGTTCTCCTCGTTGAAGAAGATGATGCGCTCAAGGACGCCAGTGAGGGTTGCTGCGGTGGGAGACGCCACGGATGGATGGCAACGCGGGCGGAGGATTAGGACAAGCCCGGAGCGGCCGCCTTCGCCGATGGCTTCGGCGAGGCAAGGAAGGGAAGCGCGGAACCTTGGACCGCCGGTCACCAGCCGTCGCAGAGGTCATAGCTGGCAGGCAAAAATCATAAAATCGCCTTGGCTGCCGATTGATCACTCCGATGAACGCGGATACCGAGGAACGTCTGCAAATGTCATTGCGAGGAGTCCCGCTCGGGACGACGAAGCAATCCAGCCGTTTCGACCAGCTCATCGACGGGCTCAGGGTGGTGAGCGAAGTCGAACCACTCAAGGTCTCGAACCCGTCGAGGGACTGGATCACCACGGCCCGCTGCTGCCGGCCTCGCGATGACAAGACATTTGAAGACGTACCCAAAAATGCCCGCCCGGGACGGAGCGGGCGGAAACGGGAACGGTGAGCTTATTTGGCGGCCGGGGCCGGGGCCTTGGCATCGTCGATGATCTGCCTGATCTTGGGCGTCAGGTCGCGCTGCATTTCCTGCATCAGCGGTGTGAGGCGTGACAGCAGCTGCGATTGCTTGGTGAGCATGGACTGGCCGGCGGTCGAGCTGAAGAACACTTTCATGGCCCGCAGCTCCGTCTCACTGTAAACGTCGGCGTAAATATGGTCCATCTTGGCGATCATGCCCTTGGCGGTGGCCATGGAGACATCCATGATCTTGGCTTGGACCTCCCTGGCTCTCTTGATCTGCTCGGGGGTCGCTCCCGCGGGCGGCGCGATCATCAGGTCGGCGGACTGTCGCAGTTGGGCGGCGATCGTGTCGAACGACTGCTCGGCTTTCGTGGCCGCAATCACGTCGCGGGCGAGGGCCAGGGTGGTGGGAGTTTCCGTGGCGATCGCGCCGGTGGAGAGGGTGAGGATCGCGAGGAAGGCGAGAGGTTTTTTCATGGGAGGATTGCCGGGCGAGGGGTCCGCTGGCGGGCCGGCAGGCGGAGGTTGCAGTGCCGCTGGGGACGGTGCAACTTCAGAACCAACCCCCGCGCCATGCTTTTTTTCGAAGACCTCAGGCTCGGCGACATTTTCCAGACCGCCGAGCACACGGTGACGGGCGCAATCGGAGTCCCCTCAGTGAAGAGGGAATCATTCGATCGAATTGGGTGGAACGCGGCCTCTGGACGCGTTTTCTCCTCAGTATATCCTGCGAACCCGTCCGGAGGCCGGGTTCCACCATTTAGTCCGGACACCCGCGAATGATAACACGCCTAAACAGAATACTTCCGGCTCCAGAGGGGACTCAAACCCACGGTGCGGGAGTCCCCTCTGTGAAGAGGGGTGCCCGACAGGGCGGGGTGTGTAGGGAATTCAGTTATTCTGAGTGAAAAGCAAAATCCACCAAAAGACGCCATGCCTCACCCGAGCATTTACCAACTGGATCCTTCGCCTTGCTCAGGATGACAATTACGTTGGAGAATCCACACTGAGCCATGTCCACCGCCGCCTTCGTCGCCACCATCCTGGTCGCCCTGCTGCATGTTTACTTTCTCGTGCTGGAGATGTTTCTATGGACGAAGCCGTACGGGCGACGCGTGTTTAACCTGACGCCGGAAAAAGCGGAGATGACCAAGTCGCTTGCGGCCAACCAAGGGTTGTACAACGGATTCCTCGCGGCCGGGCTGGCGTGGGGGTTGTCGCTCGGCGCGGACGGCTACGCGATCAAGCTGTTTTTCCTGGGCTGCATAATGATCGCCGGGATTTTCGGCGCGGCGACGGCCAGCCGGAAGATTCTCTATGTGCAAGCGGTGCCTGGGGCGATTGCGATGGCGTTGACGTGTTTAGCGAACAGATAGGGCCGCTGCTTTCCGGTGGGAGCGAGCTTGCTCGCGATTCTAGGACCATCGCGAGCAAGCTCGCTCCCACAAGCAATCGCCTGCAAGCAGGCTCCTACAACCCCAGTTCCCGCGCCACTTCGAACAGGTCGGCGCAGACCCGTTCCGCACCGGCCGACTGCAGCTCCGCCGCCGTGTGGGTGCCCGTGTAGACTCCGATGAAAGCGAGGCCAGCATTGCGGGCAGTCGCTACGTCGAAAGGTGAGTCGCCGACGAGGAGCGTGTCCGTCGCCTTCGCGCCCAGTGCGGTGAGTACGTGTTGGGTGAAGGCAACGTCAGGTTTTAACCAAGGGGTATCGGTCGCGCCGAAATTGCCGACGAGCAGACCGGTCAGTCCGAGGTGCGCGCAGACCAGGCGGGAGGAGGGGCCATGTTTGTTGGTGTACACGGCGGTGCGGATCCCATGCGCCTGGAGCTGGGCCAGCAGTTCCCGGGCGCCGGGGAGCAGCTGCACATCTTCCAGCATTGTGGCAGCCCAATACGGCCGGTAGATGGCGAGGGCTGCGGGTGCGAGTTCCGGGCCGACGAGCCGTTCTACCGCCTGCTCGACGCCGCCGCCGACTGCGGCGCGCACCTGGTCCAGGGTGGGTTCGGCAAGGCCGAGCTGCTTCATGACGTGGGCATGGCTGCGGTGGATGGCCTTGAAGTGATCGATCAAGGTGCCGTCGAGGTCGAAGAGCACGGTGGCAGGACGCATGGCAAAGTCGGAGAATCGCCCGGCCGGGCGCGGCCGGGCGAGGAAAAACCCGCGGGGGTTGGAACAAGGGATTGCACGGAGCCTCGCATCGGCCAAGCTGGGCCCTCATGGAATCGCTTTCGTCCCTCCTGCCGATCATCCAGCTGGCCATCACGCCGGTCATCCTGATCTCGGGCATGGGGGCGCTGATGATCACCCTGACCAACCGCATGGCCCGCATCGTGGACCGCACGCGGGAACTGGCCGAGGAAATCCCGGACGCCGATTCCGACGAGCGGCGACACTTGGAGGACCAGCTCCACATCATGTGGGCCCGGTCCCTGATGATGCGCCGGGCGGTGACCTGCAACGGCCTGAGCATGCTGCTGGCCTGCCTGCTGATCGTCGCGCTTTTCGGCGCGGGGATGTTCGACTGGAACATGAAGGTTGTGGTGCTCGGGCTGTTTTGCGCCAGCATCATGATGCTGACGGCCTCGCTCGTGGACTTCCTGCGCGATATCTATGTCTCGCTCCATGCCCTGCATTTGCAGGTGCAGCGGGCCCGGCAGCGCCCGGCCACGACGCCGCCGTGGTCCAAGAACTGAGTCGGGAGGAAACTTTCTGGAACCGCCTGCCGCCAACCCCCGCCGCCCCGCATGAGCTCCCCAACCAGTCCGGCCCGGGCCGACGCTTCCCTCGACGGTGCGACCCTGTCGGTCCAGGTTGCGGGCGACTGGTCGATCACCGCCCCGCGCCCTCATTGGCCGGCAACGCTGGCAGGCCGGACCCCGCAGCGGGTGGTGCTGGCCGGCGCCGGGCTGGGGCAGTGGGACAGTTCCGTGTTGTTGTTCCTGTTCGAGACCCAGCAGTGGTGCCGGATCGCCGGGGTACATTGCGACACCAAGGCCCTGCCGGAAAAGATCCATGCGCTGCTCCGGCAGATGTCGGCCTCGCACGAGACGAGTGTGCCGTTCGACCGGTCGGAGAATTTTTTCACGAGTGTGGGTGATGCCACCATCGATGTCTGGCGCAAGACACGGATCTTTGCCCATTTCATCGGGGAGTGCGTGCTCGGGGTCATGCGGCTGTTGAAACATCCCCGCAAATTCCGCTGGGCCGACTTCGTCGAGGAGATGCAGCTGTGCGGCGCGATGGCCCTGCCGATCGTGAGCCTGGTGAGTTTCCTGGTGGGCGTGACCCTCGCGTACACCGGCGCGATTGTGCTCCGCCAATACGGCGGCGACATCTATGTCGCGGACCTCGTCGGACTGTCGATGGTGCGGGAGATGGGCGCGTTGATGACCGGCGTGGTGCTGGCCGGTCGCACGGGAGCGGCCTTCGCCGCCACGCTCGGCAACATGAAGGCCAACGAGGAAATCGACGCGCTCGAGACCCTCGGCATCCCGGCGGTGGATTTCCTGGTCCTGCCCCGGCTGCTCGCGCTGGGCGTGATGATGCCGCTCCTGGCGATCTACTCCAACGCGCTGGGCATCCTCGGCGGCATGGCGGTCTCGATGAAGGTGCTGTCCATCCCGCCCACCGCCTACTGGGTGGAGCTGCTGACCATCGTGGACCTGTCGGACCTGCTGGTCGGCGTGATCAAGGCGGTGGTCTTCGGCCTGATCATCGGCCTGGCGGGCTGCCTGCGCGGGATCGACGCCGAGCGCAGCGCGGCCGGCGTGGGCCGGGCGGCGACCTCGGCGGTGGTGACCGCCATTCTGCTCATCATCGTGGCCGACGCGATCTTCGCGGTGGCCTTCGATATCCTCGGACTCTGACCCATGTCCGATCCCGCCATCCCCGCCGATCCGCCCGCCATTGAAGTCTCGGGGCTGACCTGTGGTTACGACGGGACGACCGTACTGAAAAATCTTTCCTTCTCGGTGAAGCGCGGGGAGGTTTTCTTTGTGATCGGCGGCAGTGGCTGCGGCAAAAGCACGCTGTTACGCAACCTGATCGGGCTGCATGTGCCGCTGGCCGGCACGGTGCGCTTTCTCGGCCAGCCGTTCACCCATGCGGACCTGGCCGCGCGGCGGGCGATGCTGAAGACCTTCGGGGTGCTCTACCAAGGCGGGGCGCTGTGGAGCTCGCTTACGCTGCGCCAGAACGTGGCGCTGCCGCTCGAGGAATACACGCCGCTTTCCCCCCGCGAAGTCGGCGAGCTCGCCACCTTGAAGCTGGCCCAGGTCGGCCTGACGGGTTTTGAGGATTATTATCCGTCGGAGATCAGCGGCGGCATGAAGAAGCGCGCCGGCCTGGCCCGCGCCCTCGCCCTCGATCCGTCCATTGTATTCCTGGACGAGCCGTCGGCGGGGCTCGACCCGGTCACCTCCCGGAAGCTCGACGAGCTGGTGCTGCAGGTGCGGGAGACTTTTGGCACGACCCTGGTGGTGGTGTCGCACGAGCTGGCGTCGATCTACGGCATCGCCGACCGGGTGATCATGCTCGACCGGGCCGAGCAGGGCATCATCGCCGAGGGGCTCCCCCGCGAACTGGCGGAACGCAGCCGCGATCCGCGGGTCATCGACTTCCTCCACCGCGGTGACCGCGCGCCCGTCAAGTGAGCCGGCGGAAATTCCTGTCCATTTTCAACCGTTATCTCTAACTAACCGCCCACGTGAAGACCAAGGTCAGCCCCGCTGCCGTCGGAATGTTTGTGCTCGGCGCCCTCGCGCTCGGCATGATCGCGCTGCTCTCCTTCGGCGGCCTGAGCCTGTTCTCGAAACCGCAGCGGTTCGCGGTGTATTTCGACGAGTCGATCCATGGCCTCGACCTCGGCTCGCCGGTCAAGTTGCGCGGCGTGCGCGTGGGCCGGGTGGTGGACACGGTGGTGCACTACGATGACGTGGCCAACAAGTCCGTCGTCGTCGTCACCTGCGAGCTCAACCGCAACGTCATCACTGACGTGCAGGGCGGCCAGTTGAAGGTGACCGGGCCCCAAGACATCCAGACCATGGTGGACCATGGTCTGCGGGCCCAGCTCGGGGTGCTGGGCCTCGCGACCGGCCTGCTGTTCGTCGAACTCGATTTCTTCGACCCGGCCCAATATCCCGCTCCCGTGCGAGCCGATCAGTCCAAGGTGGTCGTCGTCCCGTCGATGATTTCCGCCATCTCGGAATACCAGGCCAGCTTGAGCGTGATCCTCAGCGATCTGAAGAAAGTGGATTTCGCCGGTCTTTCCAAGGATGTGAAGACGCTGCTCACCGTCACCACCCAGAAGATGAACGCCCTCGATACGAAGACACTCGGCGACAAGGTCGGTCATGCGGCCGATGCGGTGGCGGCGTTTGTCGAATCGCCCGAGGCGAAAAAGACCTTTGCCAACCTGAACGAAGCCTTAGCCGCCACCAAGGCAGCGATCGCCAAAATCGACGCCCAGGTCGGGCCGGTGAGCGATGAGATGAAGGCCACGCTGAGCGCCGCGCAGACGGCGATGAAGACGCTCGATGCCGCCGCGGCCACGACCAAACAGTTCGTGCAGCAGCAGGGCCAGACCGGTGACGAGCTGGCCCAAGCCCTCCGGCAGATCGCCGAGGCGGCGGGCGCGCTCGAGAACCTGGCCAATGCCATTGAGCGGAACCCCAGCTCCCTGATCGTCGGCAAAAAGAAACCCGGCCCACCATGAAGAACCTCTTTCGTCTCACGGCGCTCAGCCTCTGGTCTTCCGTCCTCTGGTGGTCGACCGGCTGCAACCTGCTGCCGGAACAGCAGCCCGACCGGGTGCGCCACTTCACGCTCAGCGGGTCGGCCGGGGCCGGGACCGCAGCCGTGGTTGACGCAGTCCGTATTCGTCCCGTGCAACTGGCCGGACACCTTCGCAACCGCTCCGTGGCCGTCCGGGTATCGGACAACGAGGTTATCTATCTCGACGATGCCCGGTGGGCGGAGCCCCTTGACGAGGCGTTTACCCAGATGCTGCGCAACCGCTTGCGCTCGGTAAGTGGCGGCAGCGTGGTCAGCGTGCAAGTTCAACGCTGCGAGCCCGTCCGGCCGGAAGGCAACTCGGTGCAGCTCGCCGCGACCTATACCATCACCCCGCCGGCCGGCCCGACCCGAACCGGTTCTTTTACCGCGACTCCGCGTCCTTGGGATGGCCGGGATCCCGGCGCCATGGTGGGTTTGCTGCGCGAGGCGGCCAACGAGCTGGCCGAGGCGGTGGCCGCGGCGGCCGAGGCGAAATGAACATTGGCCAATTAAATTCTTTCCAGCACCCGGCCGGCCGTGGCATGGTTCCGGCTATTCCAAGCTTTCCCACTGTGCATTCATGAAACCCGGCTTTTCAGTCCTGCGCTTCGTCCTCAAGCGAGGGCCCGACGGCCAGCTGACGCAGGAGGTGAAACGCTGCGGCGAATTTGGCGACGTGGAGCAGGCCTTTGATACCGCGCGCATGGAAGTGTTGCGCGAATGGCAGGAGGCGGTGAACGAGCCCGGGCCGACCGCCCATCCCGGGCGCATTGTCGAAATCAAGATCAAGGACACGGAATGGGGCTACGAGCTGAAGCGAGACCACCAGGTGCTCTCACGCTTTTGGGTGCACGACAACGCTCCCGCTGTGATCAGCGGCGCTTGAGGTTGGCGTTTGACGTGTAGGATCGATCCTACAAACCTCCGCCAATTGCCCGGGGCCACTGGCGGCATTACTGTGTAGGTTTGCTTACTCCTGCCATGCCCAATCGAGATATTCACCAAAAACCTTTCGATGCGGGAACGCTAGCAAAGCTCGAACTCTTCAAGCTGACTGCCGAGGGTTTTCTTGGAGTTTTCGTGGGTAGCAGACAATCGCGATACAAGCGGATTCAAATCTTCGATTTTTTCTGCGGCCCCGGCCTCGACGCTCAAGGGAATCAAGGCAGCCCGGTGATGTTGCTCAAACACCTGCACACCTTAGGTAATAAAATTCAGGGAAAGGACTATAAAATTTCGGTGCTGCTGAATGATGCTGAGCGCGGAAAAATCGAAGAGCTGAAGAAAAATTTACGGAGCTCTAAGCTGGATTCAGGGCCTTATAGCCTTCGATTCGCGAATAGGGAATTCCTAGAGGCTTTTCCGGAAGAGGCGGTCCAGATGGCGGGGGCGGCAAATCTAGTTGTGATTGATCAAAATGGCGTCCGCCAATTTCCGCCTGACGTGTTCACTAAATTGCGTAACCTGCCCACAACGGATGTATTGGTTTTCATGTCGTCATCATATGCTTGGCGATTCCAAGATGCGCCGGAGATGCAGCGGCATTTAGAAACAGCCAAGGCGTTCGGTCCTGCGACGTCTTTCTACGATACGCATCGAGCCATTGTAGACTATTATCGATCGCTCATTCCAGCAGGCGTTGTTTATTATCTGGCTCCCTTTTCCATCAAAAAAGGAAGCAATATCCACGGAGTGATGTTTGGTTCATCCAACCTGAAGGGCTTGGAGAAATTCCTAGAAGCGGCTTGGCATCTAGACGACCGGACCGGCGAAGCAAATTTCGACATTAACCGAGAGGGCCGCTTCAGTCTACCTGGCGAACTGCCGATTGAATGGGGAGAGACCAAAAAGGTGCAGGTCTTTGAACGTGAGCTTTCTCAAGCGATACTTTCGGAAATCCTGCCGACAACGGCCGCCATCTACAGTTTCTCATTGGAGCGAGGTTTTCTGCCTAAACATGCAAATACAGTGCTTAAATCACTTTATACCTCTGGAAAGATCGAGAAAGTGTCCGGTCTGGGCTACTCATCGCTTGAGAATCCACGGCCGCTGGTCCTACGGTAGAGCATGCGCGGTAAATCTCACATCGAATGGACTGAATCCACCTGGAACCCAGTGACGGGTTGCAGCAAAGTCAGCGCTGGCTGTAAGCACTGTTATGCCGAGCGCATGGCGCTACGGCTTCAGGCTATGGGTAACGAACGCTATGCCAATGGCTTTGGCCTTACCCTGCATGAGGATCTGGTTGATGCGCCAAAATACTGGAAGACTCCGCGGGTGATTTTCGTGAATTCGATGAGCGACCTTTTTCACGAAAAAGTTCCGCTCGGATTCATTAAAAAAGTATTCGCGACTATGCGGGCCTGTCCGCAACACACGTTTCAAATACTTACCAAAAGAAGCAGTCGGTTGGCGGAAATAGCCACGCAACTCGACTGGGCTCCAAATGTCTGGATGGGTGTGAGCGTGGAAGATTCAAGGGTGGTCCACCGCGTGAATGACCTCCAGTGTGTCCCGGCAGCAGTTCGTTTTCTTTCCCTTGAGCCACTAATCGGCGCAATCGACAGTCTGCCGCTAGAGGGCATTGATTGGGCTATTGTCGGTGGGGAGAGCGGACCGGGAGCGAGGGAAATGAAGATCGAATGGGTCCGGTCGATTTTCCGACAATGCCGGAAATCCGGAACGGCCTTTTTCTTTAAACAATGGGGTGGGGTGAGAAAGGATCTGACTGGTCGTGAGCTTCGTGGTCGCACTTATGACGAAATGCCCACTCCGCGCGATCCAATAGAAAGACGCCTCGAACTCATGTCGGCGTAAGAGACAATACGCGCTAGTGAACTGACCCATCCAGTCTGGACTTATTTCAGCGTGGCGGCGATGCGGGCGAGAGCGGTTTCGACGTTCGCGCGGGAGTTGAAGGCGCTGATGCGCACATGGCCTTCGCCACACTTGCCGAAGCCGGCGCCGGGCGTGCAGACGACCTGGGCTTGGTTCAGGAGCAGGTCGAAAAACTCCCAGGAGTCGCGGCCGGTGTTCACCCAGATGTAGGGAGCGTTGTCGCCGCCAATGCAAGTGAAGCCGAGTTTCGTCATCGCATCGCGGATGAGCTTGGCGTTGGCCAGGTAGAAGTTGATGAGGTCGCTGGTCTGCTTCTTGCCGGCGTCGGTGTAGATCGCGGCGGCGGCCTTTTGAATGGGGTACGCGACGCCGTTAAACTTGGTCGTGTGGCGGCGGTTCCAAAGCGCATGCAGCGGGTGGGCGTGGCCGGCGGCGTCATAGGCCAGCAGTGACTTGGGTACGACCGTGTAGGCGCAGCGGGTGCCTGTGAAACCGGCAGTCTTGGAGAAGCTGCGGAACTCGATGGCGACGTCACGTGCGCCCTCGATCTCGTAGATGGAATGGGGGATGGCGGGATCGCGAATGTAGGCCTCGTAGGCGGAATCGAAGAGGATGACGGCTTGGTTGGCCTTGGCGTAGGCGACCCACGCGGCGAGTTGGGCCTTGGTGGCGACCGCCCCGGTCGGATTGTTGGGGAAGCAGAGGTAGATGAGGTCGGCGGATTCGACAGGCTCACCGCGGGTGGCGGCGCCGGGGACAGCCGGCACGTAGCCGTTGGCGGGCGTGCAATCGAGGTAGGTAATGCCCTGGTATCGACCATCGACGTTGGCGCCGGTGCGGCCGGCCATGACATTGGTGTCGACGTAAACGGGATAGACCGGGTCGGGGATCGCGAGCCGGACGTCGGTGGCGAAGATCTCCTGGATATTGCCGCAGTCGCATTTCGAGCCGTCGGAGATGAAAATCTCATCGGCCTCGATGTTGCAGCCGCGGGCCGTGTAGTCGTGCTGGGCGATGGCTTCCCGGAGGAACGCATAGCCCTGCTCGGGGCCGTAGCCCTTGAAAGTGGCGCGATTGGCCATCTCATCGGTTGCGGCGTGGAGGGCCTCGACGCAGACGGCCGGGAGGGGCTCGGTGACGTCGCCGATGCCAAGGCGGATCACTGGCTTGCCCGGGTGGGCGGCGACGTAGGCGTTCACGCGCTTGGCGATGTCGGCGAAGAGGTAGGAGGCTTTGAGCTTGGTGTAATTCTCGTTGATGCGGATCATGAGGGGAAAAGGGAGAGGGAAAGAGAGAGAGGGAGGGCGCTTGTCGTCCGTAGTCTTGGCGAAGGATGATGGCGATCCAGCTGGATTGCTTCGTCGTCTGGCGGACCAGACTTCTCGCCATGACAAACCGTATGGTCACAGATGAGTGCGAAGGCTTGATAAAGGGAACGGGGTCTGGATATTCAAGTCTGTTTACCCCATGCAGAAGATCGAAACCGTCACAGCGATGCGCGAAGCCGCGGCGGCGCTGCGGGCCGGCGGCCGAAAAATCGCCTTCGTCCCAACCCTGGGAGCTTTGCATGCGGGCCATGCGAGCTTGATCCGGCTGGGGCGAGCGAGCGGGGCGGCGGTGGTGGTGTCGGCCTTCGTAAATCCGCTGCAATTCGGTCCGAGCGAAGATCTCGCGAAATATCCCCGCACCCTGTCGGCCGACCTAATGCTGGCCGAGAAGGAGGAGGTCGAGGTGCTGTTCACCCCGACGGCCGAGGAAATGTTTCCCAAGGGTTTTTCGACTTTGGTGCTGGAGGAGGCCGTGAGCAAACCGCTCTGCGGGGTGGCCCGGCCGGCCCTGTTCCGGGGCACGCTCACCTGCTGGTTGAAATTGTTCAGCATCGTGCAGCCGGACCTGCTGGTGCTGGGGGAAAAGGATGTGCAGCAGGTGGCGGTCGTCAAAAAAGTCGCCGCCGACCTGCTTCTACCATTCAAGATCATCACCGGCCCGGTGGTGCGCGACGCGGATGGCATGACGGCGAGTGCCCGCAACAATTACCTCACGCCTTCCCAGCGCGAGGAGGCGCTGGCGGTGGTGCGGGCACTCCGCAAGGCCAAGGAAATGGTCGAATCCGGGGTAAAGAGTTCCGACCGGCTGGTCGCCGAGGCCACGCACATCATTTCAGCCAAACGTCGCCTGCGCGTCATCTACATTTCTGTCGTGGACCCGCGCACCATGGAGCCAATCCGCGAGGTGGTGTCCGGCGAATGCCTGATGGCCATCTCCTTTTGGGTAGATGAGGTAAGGTTGACGGATAACATGCCGCTTTGAGCCTACGTGGGCCTGTGAATAACTTGTCAGCCCAAGCAGAAATTCACTCGTGGAATTCCACTTTGCTCGGGTTGTGAACAGTCAGGGAAAATCCTGGGCTACACCAATATTCTGCTGGGGCCGTGGTGCAGCGTGGAGTCGCCCCCGAGAATCGTATTTCCCGACAGGATGCCGGTTTGATACGTAATACATTGAAGATAAATGATCTAGCGCGGTGTAATGTGGCCTCCCCCGAGTATTTTCGCTCTGAAACGCCCTGGGAGCTTCTTGGCAACTGTTCCAAGGGGATGATCGCGCCGGACGATGCTGCGTGGCAATCGGGACAGCCTCGGTGAGTTTACAATTAAAAGTTGCCGAGTGTGAAGAAAGCCAGAACTTGCGGCCGCGGCCAGCGAGACGGTTGTGTCCAAATTTGTCATTGCGAGGAGTCGCGCGCAGCGCGCGACGAAGCAATCCAGCCTTGATGGATCGCCACGGCCGGTTGCGCCAGCCTCGCGATGACAGGGCAAATCAGGACACCGCCAAAGAGACACTGAGGGGTTGTATTATTGGCCTAACTTTGTGACGACTGAGGCGTTGTGAGCACCTCTTTTCCCGAGAAACCCCGTATCGCGATCATCGGCACTGGAGCCTTGGGCTGTTACTACGGAGCGCGGTTGGTGAAGGCCGGTGAGGATGTGCATTTTCTGGGGCGAAGCGGCCGCGCCGCACTCACAGCCCGTGGGCTGAAGATCAAAACTCCCACCGAGCGGATCAATCTGCGTAAAATCCAAGTGTATGGTTCGTCGACCGAGATTGGGCCGTGCGATCTGGTGATTATTGCGACCAAGGCGACAGCCAACGAGGCCCTGAAGAACATCCTGCCGCCCTTGCTCGGGCCGGAAACCACGGTGCTCACCCTGCAAAATGGTTTGGGTGTGGAGGAACCCGTGGCGGAGATCGCCGGGCCCGGCCGCGTCGTCGGTGCCATTTGCTACATCGGCTGCACGCGCACCGCCCCCGGCGTGGTCAACTGCTCGTTCCCGGGCCTCATGACCATTGGCAAGTTCGGGAAACCCGCGGGTGAGCGCACCCATGCGGTCGCCGCGCTCTGGCGTCGGGCGGGCGTGAAATGCACGGCCCAGGATAACCTGGAGGCCCAACGTTGGCACAAGCTCGTCTGGAACGTGCCCTTCAACGGCCTCGCCATCATTACCGGCGGCGTGACCACCGATGTGCTCCTCGCCGACGAGGGCATGCGCCTGCTGGCGCGCCGCCTGATGGAGGAGGTCGTCGAGGCTGCGGCCAAGTTCGGCCACGAGATTTCCCGCTCATTCGTGGACCTGCAGTTTGAACGCACCGCCAAGATGGGCGAGTACCGGCCCTCCAGCCTGATTGATTTTGAGGAGGGTCGCGACGTGGAGCTCGAGGAAATTTGGGGCGAGGCAGTCCGTCGCGCGAAGTCCGTGGGCGTGCCAGTGCCGCGCATGGAAATGCTCTACTGGCTGATCAAGCAGCGGATCGCGGCGCGCAACGCCCGGGCGAAGACCCGCAAGCGCTGAGGCGGGTGCCTCGATGTAGGTCGGGCTTCACGCCCGACATTCTGTGTAATCGTCGGGGATGAACCCCGACCTACACGGGTCGTCTGGACGGCCGGGATCCCGCGAGGCCGCGCTCGCAACCCGTCCGGAGGCCGGGTTCCACCAAGCCTCGCAGGAGCTCGGCCCTAAGCCGGGGGTGAGTGAATGTAGGGGCGCGCCTCGCGCGCGCCCGGGCGTGGTCGAGCCACGCCCCTACGGTTGAAACCAAACGGACCATCGGGCCTTCTGCCGAAAAAACCGACCCGTGTCATACTGAGGCTTGATGCCACCCACCCCTTCCGCCCAAAGTGTGCCATGCAAAAACACACCGAACTGCGTGAACTCACATTCCGCAGCGTCATTCTTGGCGGGCTCATCACGCTGCTGTTCACCGCTGCCAACGTGTACCTTGGTCTGAAGGTCGGCCTGACCTTCGCCACCTCGATTCCGGCCGCGGTCATCTCGATGGCGGTCCTGCGCCTGGTCGGGAATTCCAACATTCTCGAGAACAACATCGTCCAGACGATCGCCTCGGCCGCCGGCACGTTGGCCGCGATCATCTTCGTTCTCCCGGGCCTCATCATGGTGGGTTGGTGGACGGGCTTTCCCTACTGGGTCACGGTGGCGGTCTGCGCGATCGGCGGAACGCTGGGCGTGATGCTCTCGGTGCCCCTGCGGCGCGCGCTGGTGACGGGTTCCGACCTGCCTTATCCCGAGGGCGTCGCGGCTGCCGAGGTTCTGAAGGTCGGCTTTGGCTCAGCCGAGGGCAAGGAGGAGAACGCCAAGGGCCTACGCATGATCATCGTCGGATCGGTCATCTCGGCGGCTTACGCGCTGCTGGGCGCCATGCGCCTGGCGGCGAGCGAGATCGCGACCACTTTCCGCGTGGGCGCCGGCGCCTCCGGTGCCTCGACGAGCCTTTCGATGGCTCTCATCGGCGTCGGGCACCTGGTCGGCCTGTCGGTCGGCATGGCCATGCTGTTCGGCATGCTCATCGCCTGGGCCGGGCTGGTGCCCTACCTTACGGCGATGCACGGGGTCACGGGTGACCTCGGCCACCTGGTCAACACTACTTTCCGCAGCGAGGTGCGTTTCATCGGTGCGGGCACGATCGGGGTGGCGGCGCTGTGGAGCCTCTTCCGCATCATCGGTCCGATCATCAAGGGCATTCGTTCCGCCATCGCGGCCTCCAAGGCGCGCTCGGCCGGTGCAACACTGGAACTCACCGAGCGCGATCTGCCCATCGGCGTCGTGGGTGGCACCATCCTCGCGTTGCTGGTGCCGATTGCCGCGCTCCTCTGGTATTTCAGCTCGGGGACCGTGCTCGCCGCCGGTATCTGGCCGGTGATTTTCGGGACGCTGCTGTACGTCGTCGTGGTCGGCATCATCATCGCTGCGGTGTGCGGCTACATGGCCGGCCTGATCGGCGCCTCGAACAGCCCCGTCTCGGGTGTGGGTATCCTCGCTGTGCTTGGCGCCTCGGTGCTGCTGGTGATGTTCTACGGCCACGGCGGCAACCCGGAGCAGACCAAGGCCCTGGTGGCCTACGCGCTGTTCACGACCGGCATCATTTTCTCCATCGCCACGATCTCGAACGACAATCTCCAGGATCTGAAGACCGGGCAACTGGTGGGCGCGACGCCGTGGCGGCAGCAGCTGGCGCTGGTATACGGTGTCATCTTCGGCTCACTGGTGATTCCGCCCGTGCTTGGCCTGCTGAACAAGGCCTTTGGTTTCGTCGGGGCGCCCGGGGCGGGGGAGCACGCGCTCGCCGCGCCGCAAGCGGCGCTCATTTCGGCGCTGGCTAAGGGTGTGCTGGGCGGCGACATCAATTGGAGTCTGATTGGCTGGGGCGCGCTGCTTGGCGTCGGGACGATTATTTTGGACGAGATACTGCGCAAGGCCGGCAAGATGCGGCTGCCCCCGTTGTGCGTCGGCATGGGCATCTATCTGCCGATGGCCCTGACGCTCCTCATTCCCGTCGGCGCCGTGATCGGTCATTACTACGAAAAATGGGCCGACGGCCACGCGAACCCGGATTTTGCCAAGCGCATGGGCGTGCTGGCGGCCACCGGGTTGATCGTGGGCGAGAGTCTGTTCGGCGTGGCGTTCGCCGGTGTGGTCGCCGCGGCCGGCACGGATTCACCCCTGGCGGTCGTGGGGGACAGCTTCGAGAAGCCGGGCATCATCATCGGCATGCTGCTATTCGCCGGCGCCATCTACGCGCTCTACCGCTACGCCTGCAAAACCTGCCGGGCCGGTTGAGCTGGGCGCGATGCGCCAGGGTGGTTTGGATTGGCTGTAGGAGCCTGCTTGCAGGCGATTCACGGTCCGTCCGTTAATGGGATCGTAAGGTTCGGCCCGATCTAGTGTGTAACGTATTATGTTACACAATTGGTCGGGAGGTTGAGGGTAACCGCCCCTACCAAGGTGGCGGGATCGGTCCTATCCCGGAGAGGTTTTAACCACTAAGGTGGATTCACCAAAGGGTGAATCCTACGAGATTCGGTTCCGACTGATCGTCTCCACCTATGGGTTTCGGGGGCCGGCTGATCGCCGGCTGGGGAGACCAGACAGATTTCCATGCGGCGATTAGCCGCACCCCGGAACCAAAACCGAAGCCGATTATCCGCCTGAGTTTCGCAGCAGCGAGAACTTAGGACGGACCCTGGGTGGGCAGCAGTCCGCTACAGGGCCGAAGGGGATCTCCAAGCAGAGCCGTTAGGCGATGCATTAGTGGTCAAAACAAATCGGGCGAATCAGTGTCAGATCTTTCGCGGCTACACTTCTGGTTAAACTGATCCAGGAACCGACTTGGTAGAGGTGGAACCCGGCCTCCGGACGGGTTCTTCAGGGAGGGTGGTGAATCCCTTCATCGCCGAAGCGGCGCGGAGCGGAATCCGCGCCCTACCAAACGCGTCCGGAGGCCGCATTCCGCCCAAGTCAACTGCTTGCATGCAACCTCACCCGAGATTGCGCCGGAAGATTTCGGCCAGCCGGGCCTTGTCGATCCGCTTCTCCGCGATGCCGATCATGGCGTCGTAGAACCCATCGACCGGCCGGTCGGAGACGATGCCATTCTGAGCCAAGAAATTCAACGCACTGAGCAGTCCCGTTCGTTTGTTGCCGTCGATGTACGGTTGGTTCTCGGCGACATGGAAAGCATAGGCCGCAGCGATCTGATAAAGGTCGGATTGTCGGTAGAAATGCTCCTGCATCGGCTGGGCGAGAGCCGATTCGAGGGCATTTTCGTCGCGGACGCCATCGGCGCCGCCAAAGGCCCGGAGGGAGGCTTCGTGGATGAGATCGACGGCCTCCCTCGAAAGGAAGACAGGCTCGTTCATTGGGCCAGTTTTTGCAGAACCTTGCTGTGAACCTGGATCAGCTTGGCGTTGCTCGTCCGGACCTTGGCCAAATCGGCAAAGCGAGGTCCGGACTCAGAAGCAGCTGCAGGCGCCGCCTTCGCCGGCTTCTTGGCCGGGTAGGGGGCCTGGGGCTCGTCGACTTTGCGGGGTTTCTTGCTCACGGTGGGAAGGATGGGCCGGGGGGAAGGAGTGTCAACCGGGCGGAAGGTCAGGAAGGGGCAGTTTGCCCCTTAATCTCCAGGATGGTGCTGCGCCGAGCAGGTGCGGGGTCAACACACTCAGAACCGGATTTTTAGCCGCAAAAGAACGCAAGGAACACAGAGATAAACTCTGCAAACCGCTCCTCTTTGCGCGCTATGCGTTCTTTCGCGGCTAAAGTTCAAATCTAGCGTTTGCGCGACTTCCGCCCGCCCTTGCCGGGAGTCGCTGGCAACCCGTCATCCGGCCGATCCTCGGCCAGCACTGATGGCATGGTCTCGAAATCGAGCAGCTCGTCGAGCTTCAGTCCGCAGGCCTTGGCCAGTTTCTCCAGGGTGGAGAGGCGGATATCCCGTTTCCGACCGGCTTCGACGTGCTGATAGTACTTGTAGCCGAGGCCGGTTCGCTCGGCGAACGCCTCCTGGCTGAGCCCAAGAGCCTCCCGGAGTGTCTTTACCCGCGCCAGCAGGCGCTTCGCTGTGTCGTTTGCCACGTACGACAATAACTGGAGATTGCCCGCAGCGGCACCCAAGCAAAGGTAGTGTAGGCTTTACACCCCACTAACGGTAGTGTGCGTTGTCAGGGCGTCGATGCCTGACACGCCCACAACTGCCAGCGCGGCTTCAGCTCGCCTGCCTCTGACCTCCGCCGACCCGCTCGCGTCGCGCTATGAGGAATTGAAGGCGTTGCTCCCGATGGCCGTGACGGATGGTCGCGTGGACTTGGAGAAATTGCGGGCCTTGCTGGGTCCACAAGCCGTCACGGGCCCGGAGCGCTACGGATTGTCCTGGGCCGGCAAGAGCGATGCACTCAAAGCGCTGCGGCAGCTCACGACCGCGACGCTGCTGCCGGCGCCGTCGGAATCGGTGAATTGGGACACCACCGGCAACGTGATCATCGAAGGAGACAATCTTGAGGTGCTCAAGGTGCTCCAGCACGCCTATCACGGGAAGGTGAAGCTCATCTACATTGATCCGCCCTACAATACCGGCGGCGATTTTATCTACCCGGACGACTACGCCGAGGGGCTCAATAGCTACTTGCAATTCACGCGGCAGAAGGACGAGGAAGGCCGCAAGCTTACGACCAATGTAAACACCAGCGGGCGCTATCATTCGCGCTGGCTGACGATGATTTATCCGCGTCTCTTTCTTGCTCGCAATCTCCTCCGTGAAGACGGGGTGATATTTGTCTCAATTGACGATCACGAAGTGCATAACTTGCGACTCGTGATGGATGAGATCTTTGGCGAGGAGAACTTCGTTGCGAATCTTGTTTGGGAGAAAGGTCGGAAAAACGACGCGAAGCTGGTTTCAGTCGGGCACGAGTACCTTATGATTTTTGCCCGAAGCAAGCGCGCGGTTACGGAGGCTGGAATTTGGCGGGAAGCCAAGCCGGGGGCGGCGGAGATCCAGCAAAAATACGAAGCGCTTCGACGTGAATACAGGAATAAAGACGAGCTGGTTCAACAGGCGCTGCGTGCCTATTATCAATCTTTGCCAAAAGCGCATGCATCCAAGAAACTGTCGCGATACAACAATGTTGATGCGACAGGTGTGTGGCGGGATGATAACATGTCATGGCCCGGCGGTGGTGGGCCCACCTACGACGTAGTCCATCCCGTCACGGGAAAACCCTGCGCGTTGCCGGAGGGCGGATGGCGATATACCGAAAAAACAATGCGTGAAAAAATCGCCGACGGAACAGTGGTATTTCGTGACGATCACACTGAACCGCCGATTCGAAAGACATATCTGGTCCGAGGTTCCGGTGATGAAGACAACGAGGACGACGCGGCCATCCAGGTGGCCGGCTCATATTTCTATCGGAGTGCCATCCAAGCCACGAACGTGCTGACTTCCATTTTTCAGGAGAAAATATTCGAGAACCCCAAGGACCATGAAATATTGATGCGTTGGCTGCGTCTCGTCGGCAATCCGGGTCGTGACGAAATCGTTCTGGATTTTTTTGCCGGCTCGGGAACGACGGCGCACGCTGTCCTGGAGCTCAACAAGGAGGATGGTGGCAACCGAAAGTTCATCCTCGTCCAGCTGCCAGAACTGACGGGGCGTATGGATTTTCCGACTATTGCGGAGATTACCAAAGAGCGCGTGCGCCGTGTCATTCAGCATTTAAGAAAGGAACAGAATGGCGAACTAGCACTTGGAAATGCGGCTACCTCCGATTTCGGCTTCAAGGTCTTCAAGCTCGCTCCGAGCAATTTCGCCGTATGGGATCCGGCGCGGGCGGCAAGCGATCCCGCCAAGCTGGCTGAGCAGTGGCAGCTCACCGCCGACAATGTGCGGAGCGATGCCCAGGAGCAGGCGCTGCTTCACGAACTCATGCTGAAGTGTGGCCTTCCGCTGGCGGCGCGTGTGGATACGGTGCAGGTTGCCGGTGTGCCCGCGTTCCGCCTCGACGATGGCAAACTGGTCATCTGTCTCGCGCGGGTTCTCACCCAGGAAGCACTGCGGGCAATCATCCAGCTCAAGCCGCAGTCGGTGCTGTGCCTCGACGTGGGCTTCAAGCGCAACGATGCGCTCAAGGTGAACGCGCAGTTGGAATTCCAGAGCCACGGCATCCAGTTCCGGACCGCCTGACCGTGAAACTGCATTTCAACGCGCAGGAGTCCTACCAGCTCGAGGCCATCCAGTCGGTGGTTGACCTCTTCACCGGCCAGCCGGCGGCAGCCGGCAGTTTCGAATGGCAGGCGAACCTTCTCGAGCCGGAACTGCTCGATTCACTGGGGGTTGCCAACGCGCTGGCGCTTACCGAAGTGCGCTTGCTCGAAAACCTGCGTGCCGTGCAACAGCGCAACAAGCTCGATCCCGCCGAGGCGCTCGCCTCGGACGACATCCTCGGTCCGCGCAATATTTCTGTCGAGATGGAGACCGGGACGGGCAAGACCTACGTTTACCTTCGCACGATCCACGAGCTGCACCGTACCTACGGCTGGAAGAAGTTCGTCATCGTCGTGCCGAGCGTGCCGATCCGCGAGGGTGTCACCCAGAGCTTGGAGTCGATGGCTGAGCACTTCGAGTCGATCTACGGCAAGGTGCCGCTCGACAAGTGGGTTTACGACTCGGGCCAAGTTTCGCGGTTGCGCCAGTTCGCCCTCAGCAACCAACTTCAGGTCCTCGTGATGAACATCCAGGCTTTTCATTCGAAAACCGTGGCGGTTGTGCACCAGGAGAGCGACTTCATGCAGGGCCGGCGTCCGATCGAGTTCATCCAGCAGAGCCAGCCCATCGTCATCATGGACGAGCCACAAAACATGGAGGGCGAGAATGCCCGGCAGGCGATCCGCTCGCTCAATCCGCTCTTCACGTTGCGTTACTCTGCAACGCACCGGAATGTCCACAACCTAGTCTACCGGCTTGACCCGGTGCGCGCCTACGACCTCGGGCTGGTGAAGCGCATCGAGGTGGACTCGGTGACCGACGGCGGCGATTTCAACCGGCCATTCGTGGCGCTGGAGAGCGTGACGGCATCGCGCACGGCTATTGTGGCTAAGCTGAGGATCGACGTGGAGCAGACGGGAGGCGTGAAACGGAAGCTCATTTCGGTGAAACGGAATGACGACGACTTGTTCGAGTTGTCCGGCCAGCGTGAAATCTACCGCGGCTACACGGTAACAGAGATCAACGCCGATGGCTTCGTCACCTTTGGCAACGGCGTTCGGTTGGGCACCGGCGAGGCGCAAGGCGGGCAAAACGACGCGGTGATGCGCGTGCAGATCAAGGAAACTATCCTCGAGCACTTCCGGAAAGAGATAGCCCTACGCGGCCGCGCGCGGGGTGAACGCATCAAGGTGCTGTCACTGTTTTTCATCGACCGTGTCGCGCATTATGCCGCGGCCGATGGCAAGATCCGCCGCTGGTTCGAGGAATGTTATCGGGAGTTGGCGGCTCAGTCTGAATTCGCGGTGATTTCCCCATTGCCAGTAGAGTCGGTGCACAACGGTTACTTTGCTTGCGACAAGGAGGGGGTGAAGGATTCCAGCGAGGGCAAGTCGACGAAGGCTGACGACGAGGCGTATCAGCTTATCATGCGGGAGAAGGAGCGTCTGCTGTCGCCAGACGAACCGCTGCGTTTCATCTTCAGCCACTCGGCGCTACGGGAAGGCTGGGACAATCCCAATGTGTTCCAGATTTGCACGCTGCGGGAGGGCCAGAGCGAGATCCGCAAGCGCCAGGAGGTCGGCCGCGGACTGCGGCTCGCGCGCATCGAGAACGGATTCCGTTGCGATGACCCGAAGATCAACCGGCTCACGCTTATAGCCAATGAAAGCTTCGCCGAGTTTGCGCGGAAACTGCAGGCGGAACTGCAGGACGAGTGTGGCGTGTCCTTCAAGGATCGCATCGTGAACAAGCGCGAGCGCAAGAAGGTGGTTTTACGCAAGGAGCGTCTGCTCTCGGAGGAGTTCCGGCAGCTTTGGCGGCGAATCAGCCACAAGACGCGCTATCGAGTGGAATTTCCCACCCACGAACTGATCGCGCGTGCGGCTCGGATCCTGAGCCAGGAACCCGAGGTTTCCGTCCCGCAAATCACCGTTGCGAAATCGGAAGTGAGCTTCAAGGCCGAGGGAGTGGCAGAGACGCCGCGGGCGTTCCGGCCGGTGTCCTTGGCGGATTACCGCCCACCCGTGCCCGACATCATCGGTTACTTGCAGCGCGAGACCGAACTCACGCGCGGCACACTGGTTGACATCCTGATCGATTCAGGCCGGAGTGCGCAGGCCCTCAAGAACCCGCAGGAGTTCATGGAACGGGCCGCCAGTGCCATCCAGCACGCGAAACGCGAACTCATGGTCGATGGTATCCGCTACGAGCGGATGACAGGACAAGCCTATGAGATGCAGCTCTTCGAAAACGAAGAGATCGAGAGTTACCTGAGTCGGCTGCTTTCGGTCGATCGCTCCATTTACGATGCCATTGAATACGACTCCGAGGTGGAACGGAAATTTGCGGCTGATCTCGACGCCAATGAGGATGTGCGCTTGTTCGTGAAGCTCCCGCGCTGGTTTGTCGTGAAGACCCCGCTCGGTGATTATCGCCCGGATTGGGCCATCGTGAGGGAGCGTGATGGCAAAGTGTATCTGGTCGTCGAAACGAAGGGTACCATTGACCAGAAGGCTCTGCCAGATGCGGAGCGACTTCGCATCAAGTGCGGCGAACGGCACTTCGACGGCTGCCTCAAGGTGCCATACAAACTGGCGAAGACGGTGAGCGATCTAGCCTGAGCTGGAATAACCGGGCCAAGTCATGGGCCAAGTCATGGGGTCAGGACGCGTATCGGGAGGTGCCGGCCGACCAGTCTCGTCGTTACCATCCTCTGCGTCCTCCGCGGCCTCTGTATTAAGTCATTCTTTCCGACCAAACCCGGGCTTGCGGGGGCGGGGCTTGACGATGCATATAGAACATGCATCGTTATCTGCATGAGAACTACGCTGAACCTGAACGAGGCCCTGATGGAGGAGGCGGGTGAATATGCCGGCCTGAAGGAGAAGACGGCCTTGTTGCATGAAGGCTTGCGGGCGTTGATCCAGCGGGAGGCGGCAGCGCGGCTGGCGGCGCTTGGGGGCAAGGACCCCAAGGCCATGGCGGGCCCCCGGCGAAAAGCGGGCATGCGTCAGTGAAAATACTGGTCGATACCTCCGTTTGGATCGACCACTTCCATCGGGCGGACCCGCAGTTGCAGGCCTGCCTGCAGGCGGGCTTTGTCTGGACGCACACGGTGGTGATCGGGGAGCTGGCTGTCGGGCAACTAAAGCACCGCACCGATATCCTGCGGCATCTGCAGAAATTGCCCCGGGCGGATGAGATCAATCTGGCCGAGGGGCTGCATCTGCTGGAGGAGCACGTCCTGATGGGGCGGGGATTGTCTTGGGCGGATGTTCAGGTCCTGGCTGCGGCCCGGATCGACGGACTCAAGCTCTGGACACGCGATCGGGCGCTGGCCAAGGCAGCGATGGGGTTGGACTTGGCCTACGTCGGGTGAAATCAAGAGCCCCGCCCGCTGGCAGGACTGGGGACGGCGGTCGCAGACCGCCGCTACAGGATGGCAGAAGGCGGTTGAGGGCAACCGTCCCTACCGCAGTGAAGGCCCAATCCCTTTCGCGGTCCTTCGTGTTCTTCGTGGTTAAATAGATCGGGCGGATCGAATCACGGCCTCGGAAAGTTTAACCACTAATATGGATTCACCAACAGGCGAATCCTTCGAGATCCGGCTCCGACTGATCGTCTCCGCCCGTGGGTTTCGGGGGCCGGCTCTTCGCCGGCTGGTTATCCCTCCAGCGGATTCGGGTAGATTCTTTTTGTGCGCATTGTGTTTTTGTGGCCAAATGGATCGGGTGAATCAGTTCGCGCGGCTTGCATTTCGTTTCGCGGCTCGCTCAATCGGCTTCGCATGGCTCCGCCTCGGCGCAAAAACATCTTCCGCGTGGCTCTCCCTCCGCCGGGGACGATCTATGTGCGGCGGGGGTACAACGTGGTGCTCGCGGAGGAATTCGCAGCGCTCAAGGTGAAACGCGCCGCCCTCGTGGAGGACAAGATCGAGGCGCACAGCCAGGGCGACCTGCGGGAGAATTTCGGCTTCAAGGCCGCCAAGGATGCGATCCGGGCCGTGGACCGGAAAATGGACGAGCTCGACCGCTTCGCGCTGCGCAACACCTTCATCGAGGTCGACCCAGCCACCTGGCTCACCAAGCCGGTCGATTTCCTCCAGCTCGGCCATGTGGCCCGGATCGAGAAGGAGGACGCGGACACCAAGCGGAAGCACCGCTTCACGTTTCTCATTGCGACCTACGGCGAGACGGCGAGCGATCCCGAGAGCGGCATCGAGTGTCTGCCGCATAACTCGCCGCTCGCTGCGGTCTTGCTTGGTCTTGCTGTCGGCCAGCCGGCGCAGGTCAACCTGCCGGCTGGTCCGGCAATCCTCACGGTGCATTCGATCCGCAACCCGACGCAGGCCGAACTCGATCGCCTGCTCACAGCCATCAAACCGCCGGAGATTGAGGGGGAAGAGCAGTAGGGCGAGGCACCGAACCGGAAAGGTTTGACCACTAACAGGCTGCTGAAAAAGCCTCCTTTCGAATTTTGCCAGAAACATCGCAAGAAAATGACCCTCAGAAACAGGCCTAGAATCGAAGATCTCGACCAAGTTGAGGCTCAGGCATCCCTTGATTCTCCCCAATTTTTCGCCCCGCCGACTTTTTCAGCAGCCTGCTAATGCTTCGCCTACCGGCTTCGCTACATTGTCTCCTCTGCCTTATCGGCTCCGGTCTTGGTTTCGGGGAGCGGCTAATCGCCGCGTGGATATCTGACCAGGGGCGTGTTTAATATGTCATTGCGAGAAGCCCCGTTTGGCGGGGCGACAAAGCAATCCAGCTGGATCGCCACGGCGCGCTGCGCGCACCTCGCGATGACAAGGCATTCTAGAATACGCGCTAGTTCATCCGTCGGCGATTAGCCGACCCCCGAAGCAACCTCGCGGAGCCGATCAGGCGGAGCTGCACCAAGTAGCAGAGCCGTTAGGCGATGCATTAGTGGTGAAAAACCGGATTGGTTGCCCTACGCCTTCACCGCCTCCGCATACGCCTCAAGCCTGCGCAGAGGATACCTTCGGGACCTCTGCATAGGCTTCCATACCCGCGCACGAGCACACCAGGTTCCGGTCGCCGTAGACATTGTCCACGCGGCCGACGGCGGGCCAGAATTTCGAGGCGCGGGTCCATTGGTTGGGAAAGGCTGCGGTCTCGCGGGAATACGGATGATTCCACTCGGTGGCGACCACGGCGGCGGCGGTATGCGGGGCGTGTTTGAGCGGATTGTTGGCCTTGTCGCTGTCGCCGCTGGCGACGGCGGACATCTCGCCATGGATGGCGATGAGGGCGTCGCAGAAGCGGTCGAGCTCGGTCTTCGTCTCACTCTCCGTCGGCTCGATCATGAGCGTGCCGGGGACGGGGAACGACATGGTCGGTGCGTGGTAGCCGTAATCCATCAAACGCTTCGCCACGTCTTCGACCTCGAGGCCGTGTTTCTTCCACGGGCGGAACTCGAGGATGCATTCGTGGGCCACGAGGCTGCCGGCGCCGCGATAAAGCACGGGGAAGAACTTTTCGAGCCGATGCGCGATGTAGTTGGCGTTGAGGATGGCGAACTGGGTGGCGCGTTTCAGCCCGTCTGGGCCCATCATGCGGATGAACATCCAGGAGATGACGAGGATGGAGGCGCTGCCCCACGGGGCGGCAGACACCGCCCCGATGGGCGAAACCTGAGAGCTGAAACCTGAAACCTGAGGATGAGGCGAAACCACCGGGTGGCCGGGGAGGAACGGCACAAGCTGCTTCGCGACGCCGATGGGGCCCATGCCGGGGCCGCCGCCGCCGTGCGGAATGCAGAAGGTCTTGTGCAGGTTGAGGTGGCAGACGTCGGCGCCGATGTGGCCGGGCGAGGTGAGGCCGACCTGCGCGTTCATGTTGGCGCCGTCCATGTAAACCTGGCCGCCGCGGGCGTGGATCGCCTCGCAGATTTCGCGGATCGACGCCTCGAAGACACCGTGGGTGGACGGGTAGGTGATCATGAGCGCAGCGAGGTTTGCAGCGTGCTCGGCGGCCTTGGCCTTCAGGTCGGCGACGTCGATGTTGCCGTTGGCGTCGCAAGCGACGGGGACAACCTTGAAGTTGCACATGGCGGCGCTGGCGGGATTGGTGCCGTGCGCCGAGGTGGGAATGAGGCAGACATTGCGGTGCCCTTCGCCGCGCGACTCGTGGTAGGCGCGGATGACGAGCAGGCCGGCGTATTCGCCCTGCGAGCCGGCGTTGGGCTGGAGCGACACGGCGGCGAAGCCGGTGATTTCGCTGAGCCAGGCCTCGAGTTGGGTAAACAGTTCGGCGTAGCCCTTGGTCTGGTCGGTGGGCGCGAACGGGTGCAGCCGGCCGAACTCCGGCCACGTCACGGGGAACATCTCGCTGGTGGCGTTGAGCTTCATCGTGCACGAACCGAGCGAGATCATCGAGTGGACCAGCGAGAGGTCCTTGGTTTCGAGCCGCTTGATGTAGCGGAGCATCTCGTGCTCGGTGTGGTATTTGTTGAAGACGGAAGCCGTCAGGAACGGCAAGGTCCGCTCCAACGGAGCGGGGTAGGGACGGACCGCCGGGCCGTCCGCTGCGGCTGACGGCGGGATCAGCGATCCCGCCCTACCTGTGAAACAGCCGACCAGCGTTTCCACATCCTCGACCGTCGTCGTCTCGTCGAGGGAGAGGCCGACGGTCGAGGCGTCGACGGGGCGGAGGTTGAACTTGGCCGCGGTGGCGGCGGCGTGGACCTTGGCGGCGTCGATGCCAGTGACGGTCAGCGTGTCGAAGACGGGCTCGGCGTTGATTTTGGCGCCGGCCTTCTTCAGGCCATCCGCAAGCAACTGGGTAAGCAGGCGGGTGCGCAGAGCGATGCGCTTCAGGCCCTCGGGGCCATGGTAAACGGCGTACATCGAGGCCATGACGGCGAGCAACACCTGCGCGGTGCAGATGTTGGACGTGGCTTTGTCGCGACGGATGTGTTGCTCGCGGGTGCCGAGGGCGAGACGCATGGCCGGGTTGCCATGGACGTCCTTGGAAACTCCGACCAGCCGGCCGGGCATCTGGCGCTTGAACTCGTCCTTGGTGGCGAGGAATCCCGCGTGCGGTCCGCCGAAACCCATGGGCACGCCGAAGCGCTGGGCCGAGCCGACGGCGACATCGGCGCCGAATTCGCCCGGCGCGCGCAGCAGGGTGAGCGCGAGCAGGTCGGTCGCCACGACACAGAGCGCGCCAGCGGCATGGGCTTTTTCGAAGAAGGCGGCGAAATCGTGGATGCTGCCGGTCGTGTCTGGGTATTGGACGAGCACGCCGAAGACCTTGCCCCCGAAATCAAAGGTGCGGTGGTCGCCGGTGACGACGGCGACGTTGAGCGGCTTGGCACGGGTCTTGACGATGTCGATCGTCTGCGGGTGACACTTGTCCGACACGAAGAACACGGAGGCGTCGTGGCTGTCGCCGAGCTTCACGCGGTGGGCGAGCATCATGGCCTCGGCGGCAGCGGTGCCCTCATCGAGCATGGAGGCGTTGGCGATTTGCAGGCCGGTGAGGTCGGTGACGACGGTCTGGAAGTTGAGCAGCGCCTCGAGCCGGCCTTGGGAGATCTCGGCCTGGTAGGGCGTGTAGGCGGTATACCAGCCGGGATTCTCGAGGATGTTGCGCTGGATGACACCCGGCGTCGCGCAGTCGTGGTAACCCATCCCGATGAAGCTGCGGTAAACTTTGTTTTTTGATGCGATGGTGCGGAGCTCTGCGAGGGCGGTGGTCTCGCTCGCGGCGGCCGGCAGGCGCAGCTCGCGTTGCAGGCGGATATTGGCCGGCACGGCAGCATCCGCGAGGCGATCGACCGAAGCCTGGCCAACCACTTGGAGCATCGCGGCAACCTCGGAGGCGGCAGAGCCAGTGTGGCGGCGTTCAAAGGTGTCGAGGGGGGCGAGGAGATCGCGGGGCGAAGCCATACGCCGACGCTAGGCCGGGGGCGGGGTCGCGCAACTGAGTTTTCGGCGGCCGCGGGGGCATTTCCAACCACTAATGGCCACTAATGTGACACTAATCCGGACCTTGGTGAGATATCAGCCAATCTATGCAGAAGATTTCCCGCGAATAGCGCGAATTGACGCGGATGGCAGAGAGAAATGGCGTCAGACCGGCAGGGCTGGTTAAGCCAACATCCTGTGTTTGGGATCTGTCACGATATTCTATTCGCGTTTATCCGCGTGATTCGCGGGGAACTGAATTGTTCCGAATCAGTGTGGTTCAGTGGCTATCCGATCTGGGATCGGAAAATCTTATCCGTGTTCCTTCGTGATCTCCGTGGTTAAAGCTGCATGGTTTGCGGGCTCCTTTACCGAATGTCTGATTCATATCCCACCAAGGCGGCCCGTGCGGCCTACATCGACGGGCGGCTGGCCGAGTTCTATCCAGAAACACCCATCCCGCTCGACCACCGCGATCCCTACACGCTGCTCGTGGCGGTGGTGTTGTCGGCCCAATGCACGGACTTGCGCGTGAACCAGGTGACGCCGCAGCTCTGGGCCTTGGCCGGGACACCGCAGGCCATGGCGCAGGCGTCCGTGGAAGCGATCCAGCAAATCATCCGGCCCTGCGGGTTGTCGCCGCAGAAGGCGAAAGCCATCAGTGGCCTCTCCCGGTTGATCATGGAGCGGCATGCGGGCGCGGTGCCGCGGACCTTTGCCGACCTGGAAGCTTTGCCGGGGGTGGGGCACAAGACGGCGTCGGTGGTCATGAGCCAGGCGTGGGGCGTGCCGGCTTTTCCCGTGGACACGCACATCCACCGGCTGGCGCAACGCTGGAAGCTGACCGACGGGCGCAACGTGGAGCAGACCGAGGGCGACCTGAAGCGGCTGTTTCCCCAAGCCCGCTGGAACCGGCTCCACCTGCGCATCATCTTTTACGGGCGCGAGCACTGCACCGCGCGCGGATGCGACGGAACCGTTTGCGAGATCTGCCGGACGCTGTTTCCGGGGCGGCAGCGAACGGTGCGAACCAAGAAATAAAAAAAAGACCGCGCCCTGCGTGGGCGCGGCCTGATGTTTGACAGACGGGGACGGTTAATCCTGGAGGCGTTTCCACGCGGCATACGAAGCGGGGCGAGCCTCATTCCAGGCCAGCTTGGAACCCGTGGCCTCATACCGCTTGCGCAGTTTGGCTTCGCGTTCTTCGAAGGTGGCCCCGTTTTCGCCATATTCCGCGTACCCGTTGTACCCGGTCTGGTAGGCCGGACCGAATTCATCATAAGACCGGCCTTTGGCAAAAGGCTGGTTGCGGTGATTTTCACGCCAATAGGCGGCTTCCTCGGTAGGGTTGACGGCTTCCGCCACGCCCTTACCGGCCAGACCTCCGACGACCGCACCGACCGCGGCACCGGCAATGGTGCCGACAGGGCCTGCGACCGTGCCGGCTGCGGCACCCGCGGCTGCACCCCCGGCGACCGCGCCGAGACCCGTGCCGATGGGGTGAGAACCGGGCTCACCGGTGATAAGATCGGGATTCCGCGACTTGTCGCGCTTGTCGTAAGTTTTTTGGGTGTCTTTCATGGATAGGATGGGAATGGGATTGAGGATGATGACGATTAGAGGAGATATCTTGCCAGGATCGTCAGAAATGTTGCACCGGCGTTGCTCTTGCTGATGGAGAATAACGTGAGCCGGCTCCCCGGGTAGACAAGCGTCGCGGCACCCATTTCGTCCTGAGCGTCCCATGGGGCTTTCCCCTATGCGTATGATCAAAAGCAGCCTGCCATCGCATACCCAGGTGCAGTTCGCCGCAGATGTAGTGCCCGCCTTCTTCCTGCGGACTCCGGCGCGGCAGCCTTCGCCACGGACGTCGTGAGTTTATGCGCGGACATCATCGTCTTGGGTGGCTTGCCGAGCCCGAGCAACGGACGGGTCCGCCTACGCTTGGCATAAGCTTCGGCGAGACAGCCAACGCTCTCACTGCGCTCGGCGAAGGGGTGGCCTGCCAGCCGTAGCCACTTTGGGTTCGCATCGGAAGTTAAACGCCGTCCGTCGCCGAGCCTATGGACGGCAGCCTTCGCACTCGCTTTGCTCGGCGAAGGCTGGTGGACGCTATTGGACTCGAACCAATGACCCCCTGCGTGTGAAGCAGGTGCTCTAACCAACTGAGCTAAGCGTCCAAGACGAGGGGCGAAGGTTGGGGGTCCTCGCCCGTGAATCAACCCTGTTTTCTTGGCGTAATTCGTCCAATCAAACCTGATTGTCTCGCGCCAAGGTCGCAGAGGACGCAAAGGCGTGGGTCATTGAGTCTGAGGGACATCCTTTGCGCTCTTGGCGTCCTTTGCGCGAGGCAATGGATCGCGAATCACCCGAACTGCGGCCGCATGGCCTGGCTGAAGGCCTCGTGTTGGTCCTGCAATTTGCGGTAGAGGGCCTTGCGCTTGGCGTCGGGGGTGCACCGGGTGGCCTCATTGAGGGCGACGATGCCGGTGGTAAAGTCCGTGAGCTTGGCCTTGCGACCCTCGCTCAGCGCCACGCACCACGCGGCTTGCAGCGCCCCGCCGAGCGCCGCGCCCTCGTCCTCGACCATGGCGACGACGGGTACACCGAAGATGTCGGCCATCATCTGCCGCCAGTAGGCCGAGCGCGAGCCGCCGCCGGTGACACGGATTTCCTTCGGCTTGATGCCAAGCGCGGTGAGGCGGCGCAGGCCGTAGTTCATATTCATCGTTACGCCTTCCATCGCCGCACGAGCCAAATGGCCGGGGGTCAGCGTCTGAAGATTCAGACCGGAGAACACGCCGATGCCTTTCGGCAAATTGGGCGTGCGCTCGCCGGTGAAGTAGGGGAGCAGGGACAGTCCACCGGCGCCGGCCGGAGCGGTGGCGACGGCTTGCTCCAGCTGCGCGTGATCCCAATTGAAGAGCGCGCGGAATTGCTCGGTAACGAGCGTGACGTTCATCGTGCACAACAGGGGCAGCCAGCCGCCGGTGGACGAGCAAAAGGCGGCGATCTCGCCCTGCGGGTCCACCACGGGCTTGTTGCCATAGGCGTAGATCGTGCCGCTGGTGCCGAGGCTGGCCGACACCACGCCGGGAGCGACGTTGCCCGTGCCGATCGCGCCCATCATGTTGTCGCCGCCGCCGGCGCTTACGATGACGTCAGAAGGGAAGCCGTATTTCTGCGCGAGGGTCGGGCGCAGCGTGCCGGCCGCCTGGTGCGAGGGAGAGAGTGGCGGGAGCCAGTCCGCGAGATTCTTGTCCAGGGCCTTGATCACGGGCTGCGACCAGGTGCGCTTGCGGACGTCCATCAACGCGGTGCCGGAGGCGTCACCGTATTCCATAAAGTAGTTTCCGGTCAGGTGAAAATTCAGATAGTCGTGGGGCAGCAGCACATGGCGCAGGCGCTTGTAATTCGCCGGCTCGTTGCGCTTCAGCCACAGGATCTTCGGTGCCGTGAAGCCGGGCAGGAATGCGAGGCCGGCGGTGCGGATGGCCGCCTTGGTGCCGCCGAGTTTTTTGGTGAGGAGGTCACATTCCTTGGTGGTGCTGGTGTCGCACCAGAGCTTGGCCGGGCGGATGACCTCGCCGCCCGCGTCCAGCGGCACGAAACCGTGCTGCTGGCCCGACACGCCGATGCCGCGGACGAGCGCGCGGTCAACCTTGGCGGCGACCTCCCCGATCACGCGATCGAGGGCGGCGGTCCATTCCTGCGGATGCTGCTCCATGTGGCCGGCGGGCAGGCCGGCGATGAGTGAGTGTGGGGCGCGGGCCTCGGCGATGATTTTCTTTTCGTTGAGGTCGAGGACGACCGCCTTGGTGCTCTGGGTGCCGCTGTCGATGCCGATGTAGAGGGACATGGGGGAATGGTTGGAAGGCGATAACTGGGGGACGATTTGAATTAAGGCAACGTAAGGAGTGGAATTTTGGGCGAGGTATTATTGAGTCCTAATAAATAAACTTACCGTGATGGTGTTTGCGTTGCGGACATCCTGCACACACCCCGCCCTGCCGGGCACCCCTCTTGCTAGAGGGGAATTTCGTTGGCGCGGGATTGGGTCCCCTCTGGAGAGGGGTGGCGCGGAGCGACGGGGTGGGTAAGACTGATCCACGAGACTGAATGGGTCGCGGGGCAATTTTCCCGCCGGGTGCAGGCTTGTCATCACTCGAATGCAGTCCGCTGGGGCGAAAACATACTATCGTTAGACTGAGGCACCAAAGATTTCGACTCACCTTGCCCGGCCGCGGGCGGTAGCTATGTATTACCCCATGCGCCTACCCCGCTGCTGTCTTGCGACTGGTGTGTTTGCCTTCGTCCTGGGCGCCGTGTCCCGGGGGGCGCTCGGCGATCCGTCCCTGCTGGCTGGACCAACGACACCGGGCGCCCTGCCGCTCGTGACAGACGGGATGGTGGCGCCGATTGAGGTGTCTGGGGAGGACTGGCCCGGAGTGAACCGGGCCGCCCGGGACCTGCAGGCCGACATCGAGCGCGTGACAGGACGCAAGCCGAGCCTTCCGAACCCGAGTTCCGCGGTGCTCCCGACCGCCGTCATCATTGGCACCATTGGCCGAAGCCCGCTGATCGATGGGCTGATCAAAAGCGGCAAACTGAACGTGGACGCGATTCGCGGCAAGTGGGAGGCGTTCGTCATCGAAACCGTGGAGTACCCGCACAACGGCGTGAATCGTGCGCTAGTCATCGCCGGCAGCGACAAGCGCGGCACGATCTACGGCACCTATGAAATCTCCCAGCAGATCGGCGTTTCGCCGTGGTATTGGTGGGCGGATGTCCCGATCGAACACCGCGACGCGCTTTATCTTAAGCCTGGGCGGCTGGTCGTGAGCGGGCCTTCGGTGAAATACCGCGGCATTTTCCTGAATGACGAGGCGCCGGACCTGACCAACTGGGTCCGCGCCAAGTTCGGCAACGTCTCACCGCAGGCCAACCCGAACGTCATTCCGAACGTCGCCAACTACGGCCATGAATTCTACACGAAACTGTTCGAGCTGATGCTCCGGCTGCGGGCCAACTATCTCTGGCCGGCGATGTGGAACAACGCCTTCAACGAGGACGATCCGGAAAATCCGCGGCTCGCCGACGAATACGGCATCGTGATGGGCACTTCGCACCAGGAGCCGATGCTGCGCGCGCAGAAGGAGTGGGACTGGCGCAACTTGAAGACGATCGGGACGTGGAATTACGCCAAGCATCCCGATGTGCTGGCGAATTTCTGGCGCGAAGGCATCCGACGGAACAAGGCGTATGAGAGCATCGTCACGATGGGTCTGCGCGGCGCCAACGACACCGAGATGGCCCCGGGTGGGCCCGAGGCCAACCGGGCTTTGCTGGAGAAGATCGTCGACGTGCAGCGCAATATCCTCCGGGAGGAAGTGAACCCCGACATCACCCAGGTGCCGCAGATGTGGTGCCTCTACAAGGAGGTGCAGGAGTTCTACGAGCATGGCATGCGCGCTCCCGACGACGTGACGCTGCTGTGGGCGGAGGACAACTGGGGCAACATCCGGCGTCTGCCGACCGCGGCCGAGCGCGCGCGTCCGGGCGGCGCCGGCATCTACTATCACTTCGATTACCACGGCGGCCCGCGCAGCTACCAGTGGCTGAACACGAGCCCGATCCCCAAAATCTGGGAGCAGATGTCGCTGGCGAAAAAATACGGCGCCGACCGCATCTGGATCGTGAACGTCGGTCACTTCAAGGGCTACGAGTTCCCGCTCGAATTTTTTCTGAATCTAGCATGGGACACGAACCGCTGGAACGGCGAGAATCTTGGCGAGTACGGCCGCTTTTGGGCGATCCGCGAGTTTGGCCCCGAGCACGCGAGCGACATCGCCGATATCATGGCGAAATATTCCAAGTACAATGGCCGGCGCAAACCCGAGATGCTCGCGCCCGACACCTACAGCCTCACCGACTATCGGGAGGCGGAGACCGTCGTGGCGGACTATCATGCTGTCGCCGCGCGGGCGGAGGAAATATTCCAGGCCCTGCCGGCGGCGAAACAGGACCCGTTTTATCAGCTCGTGTTGTTTCCCGCCAAAGCGAGTGCCCTGGTAAACGAACTTTACCTCGCGGCCGGTCGCAACGCCCTTTACGCCAAGCAGGTCCGGGCGAGCGCCAACAAACAGGCGGCGGAAATTTACCGGCTGTTCGATCAGTTCACGGAGATGACGAACCACTACAACGGCGGCTTTGCCGGAGGGAAGTGGACGCACTTCATGGACCAGCCCGTGCTAGGCTACACCACGTGGCGCGATCCACCGAAGAACAACCTCGACCACCTGAAACTTGTGCAGCCACCGATGATGGCCAATGCCGGAATCGGAGTGGCGGTGGAAGGCACTGCTGATGCCGCTGGAACGACGACCAAGCTTCCGCGTTTCGATTCCCTGAATCGCCAGCGGTCATGGTTCGACGCCTTCGAGCGCGGCTATGGCGGCTATCAGGTGAATGCTTCCGCTACTGCACCCTGGATCGTCCTGACATCGGGGCACGAATCGAAGATCGCCGATGTTCGTTACGACGTGGAAGTGGACTGGACCAAGGCGCCGGCGGGTCTCGCCACGGGTGAGATCGTCGTTTCCGTGGGCGAGAACCCAGTGACGACCATCACCGTCGAGGCACTGAACCCGACCCAGGTCACCCGCAAGAATTTGCGGGGTTTCGTTGAAGGGCAGGGGGTGGTCTCCATCGAGCCCGAGCACTTCACCAAGCAGACCAAGGTCGGGAAAAGACACTGGATGAAGATCGCTGACTACGGCCGCACCTTGTCGGGGATGAGAGCAGAGGCTCCGGTGGATGCGCCCAGTGCCACGCCGGGCAGGGATTCTCCCTGCCTCGAATACCAAATGTATTTGTTCACGACCGGCCCCGTCGAGGTTACCGCCATCACCGCGCCGACGCTGAATTTCGTGCCGGATCGCGGCGTGCGTTACGCCGTGTCGTTTGACGACGAAACCCCGCAGGTCGTCACGCTTGTGCCGCAGGGCTATCAGGCGCAGAACCGCAACCCGGCTTGGGAGAAATCGGTCGCGGACAACGCCCACTACGGCCGCTCGAAGCATGCGATCGCGAAGCCCGGTTACCACACGCTCAAGATCTGGATGGTTGATCCCGCCGTCGTCATGCAGAAGCTCGTCGTGGACCTGGGCGGCCTGAAACCCAGTTATCTCGGGCCACCGGAAAGCTTCCGAGGAAATTCACCATGAAGATCACCCCCCTGTTAATCTCACTGGCGATCGGCCTGACGGCTTGCGCCCAGTCCACGCCACCCGTCACGGCCCCGGTTCCCGCTCGGCCGGCCCCGGCCGTGCCACCGTGGCAGATGAGTCCGGAGGAGAAGCAGCGCCTGCAGAAACTGTCGGAAGAGGACCATGCGGACATGTTGCGGCAGCTGGGAATCACGAAGCTGCGTCCGGGCCGCGATCCCAGCCCCGGTTCCATCAACCCGCCCAACATGGACCAGTCCAAAGCCAATCCATGGCCCGACTGGCCGGAGCTTCTCGCGATGAAGGACGGTCGTCCGGTCACCACGGCCGAGCAATGGCGGAAGGAGCGCCGGCCGGAAATCGTCGAGGACTACGAACGCGAGGTGGTCGGGCGCATCCCGGCCAACGTGCCCAAGGTCACCTGGGAGGTGACGAAGACCGTTAACACCACCATCGGCGGCCTGCCCGTGGTCGCGCGGCAGGTGATCGGCCATGTGGACGACTCCGCCCATCCGGCTCTTTCCGTCGACATCAAGATGGCGGTGGTGTTGCCGGCCGGCATGAAGCAGCCAGTTCCGGTGCTCGTCATGTTTGGCTCGGGCAACATGCCCGATGAGCCAGTGCCGCGCTTTCCGGGAGCGTTCGAGTCCAAGGCGCCGCCCTCCACCGATCAGCTCATCGCAGCGGGGTGGGGTTACGTTTCGCTCAGTGCGACCAGCGTGCAGGCGGACAATTTCGCCGGACTTACGGCCGGCATCATCGGCCTGGCGAACCGCGGCGCGCGCCGCACTCCGGAGCAATGGGGCGTGTTGCGGGCCTGGGGCTGGGGCGCCTCGCGGGTGATCGACTACCTGGAGACTCTGCCCGAAGTGGATGCCAGGAAGATCGGCCTCGAAGGAGTCTCCCGTTACGGCAAGGCCACGCTTGTCGCGATGGCGCTGGAGCCGCGCTTCGCCGTGGCGCTGGTCGCTTCCTCGGGTTTGATTGGCGCCAAGCCTTTCCGCCGGGATTTCGGCCAGGTCGTCGAGAACGTGACCAACTCCTACGAAGGCCACTGGATGGCGGGCAATTTCCTGAAATACGGCGCGGCCGAATCCTCGTTCGGGGCGAAAACGGCGGCCGACCTGCCCCTCGATGCGCATTCGGTGATCGCGCTCTGCGCGCCTCGCCCGGTGTTGGTCAGCTACGGCTTGGTGGAAAATGGTGACGCCAACTGGGTCGACCAGCAGGGCAGCTACATGGCTACGGTGGCCGCCGGCCCGGCCTACCGCCTGCTCGGCGCGAAGGATCTTGGCGTGAAGGAAGACTACCGCGTCGCGCAGATGCCCCCGGTCAACACCGGGTTGCTCGCGGGCGACCTCGCCTGGCGCCAGCATGATGGCGGACACGAGGACCGCACCAACATGAGTTCGTTTCTCGGCTGGGCGAACCGCCTCTTTAACCATCAAGCGCCGAAGCGGCCCGCCGACCTGCCCATCATGCGCAGCGACCGCAACTCGCACCTCGTCCACGCCGATTTGCTCGCGAAGGCGAAGGCCGGCGGCATCTCGATCTATTTTGTGGGCGACTCGATCACGCGGCGCTGGGGTGCGACCGACTACCCGAACTTTCTCGCGCACTGGAACCAGAGTTTCCACGGCTGGAATGCCGCCGACTTCGGGCAGGGCGCCGACGGCACGCAGCATATGCTCTGGCGAATGAAGCAGGGCGAACTGGAGGGCGTGAACCCGAAGGTCATCGTGATTCTCGCCGGTACGAACAATGTCGGCAAGACCCCGGGTGATGACGCCATGGTCGCCGATGTCACGCGCGGCATCGCCGCCCTGGTGAAGCTCAGCCGCGAAAAGGCCCCCGGAGCAACGATCATCCTCATGGGCATCTTCCCCCGCAACGATGGTCCGGTCGTGCCCACCATCAATCGCATCAATGCCAACCTGGCGAAACTGGCTGATGGCAAGTCGGTGCGCTACCTGAACATCAACGAACAACTCGCCGATGCCTCGGGGAAACTGTTCGACGGCATGACCGTGGATCAGTTGCACCTCAGCCTGAAGGGCTACCAAGTCTGGGCCGACGCGTTGAAGCCAATCTTCACGGAACTGCTGGGGCCGCCGGCGGCGACCGACACTGCTCCGTCTCCGACGGGCGATCCCAGCGCTTCGCACCGGTAGCAGCGAGGCTGTTTCGTTTGATACGTTAAATTCCCGAGCAACACACCCCGGCGCTATGCGCCACCCCTCTTGATAGAGGGGAGCCAATGCCGCCAGCCGGAATCCCCTCTGGGAAGAGGGGTGCCCGACAGGGCGGGGTGTGTGGGACACTTAGCGGAGTAGTCCGCGGTTCGCCGCTTCTGGCTCGCGGTTGCTTGAGCCGTGCTCAACCGTTGAGCGCATGAATGTGCGTTACATCGCGAAGCTGGCCGGCGTGTCCGCCTCGGCGGTCTCACTGGCCTTGCGCGACAGTCCGCGCATTTCGGCCAAGACCAAGGCGCGCGTGCGCAAGCTCGCGCACGAGACGGGTTATACGCCGGATGCGAACATCGTGCACCTGATGCGGCACCTACGGAAACCGCGCGCCGTCCGGCAGCAGGCGTGCTTCGGGGTGATCTCATTCTACGACAGCCTGCGGCCGTGGGAAAGATCGCGCCATCTCACCAAGATCCACGAGGGCATGCAGCAGCGCGCGGGCGAACTCGGCTACCGGCTCGAGCCGCTTTGGCTGACCGCCCCCGGCATGACCTACCGCCGGTTTGGGGACATCCTGGCGGCGCGAGGCATCGAAGGCCTGTTGTGCTTCGGCAGCCCGGATTTCAATCAGGAGTTTCCTGGCGAACTTGACGGCCATGCCGTGGTCACCGTTGGTCTAAGCATCCGCACGCCGCTGCACCGCGTGACCAGCCATTTCTACAACAACACGCTGCAGGCGCTCAACCGGGTTCACGCGCTGGGCTACCGTCGGCCCGGGCTGGTGCTGGGCATGCACGAGGATACTCGCAGCGCCTCGGCCCACGCCTCGGCCTACCTCGGCTGGTGCGAGCACGAACTCGGCAGCCAGGGGGCGCGGCCGATCCTGCGTCTGCGCGAAGTCGAGGAACCGGCCCTGACCGGGTGGCTGGTGAAGAACCGGCCCGACGTGGTCGTTTTCGTCCACCTGCCCGAAATGATCCCCCGCTTCCGGGCCATTTTGAAGCGCCTGCAGATCAGCATTCCGAAGAGCCTTGGCGTGGTGGTACTCAGCCATGAGGTAGAGGGCACCGGCTTCGCCGGTCTGCGGCAAAACCAGCTGTTGATGGGGTCGTGGGCCGTCGAGTTACTAGCGGCACGCATCGCCAACCACGACTTTGGCATCCCGGTCAATCCACGCACGGAAATGGTCGAGAGCGAATGGGTTAACGGGGATTCCTTGCGTAAGGGGTAAACCGTTCAACTGTTGACTAATGGTAGGGATGGCGCGGCTCTCCAAAGGGAGGTAGTCTGTTCGTCTACCCCATGAACCTAGGTCTCGGTCTTTACCGCCACATGCTTACCCGCGAGAATTTCCAATTCGCGCGGCAGGCCGGGGCTACTCACGTGGTGGCGCACCTCGTGGATTACTTCAAGGGCGGCACTCACGCGGGTCCGGACGATCAGCCCACCGGCACAGACTGGGGCTGGGGTTTGGCGGGCGACCCGGACCGGCTTTGGACGCAGGAAGAGCTCACCGAGCTGCGCCGCAACGTTGAGGCCGCCGGGCTCAAGCTGGAGGCCATCGAGAATTTTGATCCGGCGCACTGGGGCGACATCCTCCTGGATGGTCCCAGGCGGGCGCGGCACATCGAGAACGTGAAGACGATCATCCGCCGGCTGGGGCAGGCGGGCATCCCGATCATGGGCTACAACTTCTCCATCGCCGGTGTCGCCGGCCGCACCAAGGGCAACTACGCCCGGGGTGACGCGCCTTCAGTGGGGATGGAAGGACCGTACGATTTGCCGATGCCCAACGGCCTCGTCTGGAACATGGTGGTCGATCCCACCGCGCCATTGCGCGAATCCGGCACGATCCCGTCGGCCACGCACGAACAGCTGTGGTCACGGTTGCAGCGTTTTCTCGACGATGTTCTCCCGGTGGCGGAAGAAGCGGGAGTGCGCCTCGCGCTGCACCCGGACGACCCACCCATGCCGACGATCCGCGGCCAGCCGAGGCTCGTGTACCAACCGTCGCTCTACCAGAAGGTCATCGACCTCAATCCGAGTCTGGCCAACCAGTTTGAATTCTGCGTCGGCTCCCTGGCCGAGATGACGGAGGGAAATATCTACGACGTCGTGGATCGATATTCCCGGCAACAACGCCTCGGGTACGTTCACCTGCGCAATGTCCGGGACAAGGTGCCGCACTACAAGGAGACCTTCATCGACGACGGCGAGGTCGATGTCCTGCGCGTCCTTGGCATCCTCAAGCGCAACGGATTCAAAGGCGTCATCATCCCCGATCACGCCCCGCAGATGAGCTGCGCCGCTCCGTGGCATGCCGGCATGGCTTACGCGCTGGGGTTCATGAAGGCGGGGATCATGAGCCTGGAGGGACAGGGATGAGGCCGGGGATGGCAGGCCGGGCTGTAGGGCGGGATCTCCGAATCCCGCCTGCGTCAAATCGTGTCGCCACAACGTTCGTGGCGGGGTTCGGAGACCCCGCCCTACAGACGAGCTGATGAGCGTCCAACTTCATTTCAACTCAGTCGTCACTGACGCGGCGCCGGGACTTTCTTTGTTCACCCAAGCCGACAAGCTCGGCATCCCCGTGCCCACCTCGTGCAACAAGCAAGGCAAGTGCAAGGAATGCGTCGTCGAGGTAGCGGAGGGAATGGCGTGCCTGTCCAAACCCGGTCCGGAGGAGCAGCACTTGAAGGGCAGCTTCCGGCTGTCGTGCTGCACGCGGGTAACGGCGGAGCAGGGGACCGTGCGCTGCCACACCATGCGGCGGGGTACGATGAAGATCGAGAAGCACGCTTTCGAACTGCCGACCGGCCCGCGCACGTGGCAACTCGACCCCGCCGTCACCCGCGATGGCGAGCGAATTTTGCTCGAAGGTGTCGAGATTGATCGTGGCACGGGCCCGCTCCACGGCCTCGCCATCGACCTCGGCACGACGACTGTCGTCATCCGCCTGCTGAACCTCGAGTCCGGGGAGGTCATCGCCGACTCCTCGTTTGAGAATCCCCAGCGTTTCGGCGGCTCCGATGTGATGGCGCGCATTCAGTACGACACGGAGGACCGCACCAAGACGCTCCAACGCACACTCGTCGGTTATCTGAGCCGCGCGATCACGGAGTTTCCCGTCGACCCACGTTCGATCTATGAGGTCATCATCGCGGGCAACTCGACGATGCGAGACCTGTTTTTTAAGCTGTCCGTCTACTCGATCGGCCAGAGCCCCTACCAGTCGGTCACCGAGCTGGAAATGGCCGGAGGCCAGCGCACGACCACGACATTGTCCGACACCGCCCGCCGGCTCGGCCTGCCGATCCACCCGAAGGCCCGGATACTCGGCCTGCCGATCATCAGCGGTCATGTCGGCGCGGACGCGGCCGCCTGCATGCTCGCGATCGACATCGCCAACGAGGAGCGCGTCGTTGCCGTCATGGACATCGGCACCAACACCGAGCTCATCATTGGCAACAAGCACAAGGTGCTGGCCGCTTCGTGTCCCGCCGGCCCGGCCTTTGAAGGCGGCCAGATTACTTGCGGCATGCCCGGGCTGCCCGGCGCGATCGAGAAAGTGGCTATTCAGGACGACGGCCGGGTGGACACGACCGTCATCGGCGACGTCCCGCCAGAGGGTCTCTGCGGCTCGGGCCTCGTGGACCTGCTCAGCGAACTTCTCCGGACCGGCCGCATGAACGCATTGGGCCGCTTCGAGGAAGCCGGGCAGGATTTTGTCGTGGCCACCGGCGGCGACCGCCCGGTCATTTTCAACGAGAGTGATGTCAACGCCCTGGCGCAGGCCAAAGGCGCCAACGTGGCCGGCCTGCAGATCGCCTTCGCGGAATACGGCATCGATTACCCGCAGCTCGACGTGTTCTACCTCGCCGGCGGTTTCGGCCGGCACCTCAACCTCGAATCGTCCAAGCGGATCGGCCTGATCCCGAATCTTGCCGCCGACCGCATCGTGCAGGTGGGGAATGCCTCGGTGGAGGGCGCCTGCATCGCGCTGCTCTCGTGCACGAAGCGCGCCGAGCTCGAGGCGCTCGTCAAGCGCGTGACGCACTGCCGGCTCGAGACGCATCCGGGCTTTTTCGACTTCTTCGTCGAGGGCTGCCAGTTTGCGCCCGTCGGCGGCACCGCCGTTTCCGGAACCTGACCGCCATGGAAACCCACGACAGCCACCCCGAATATGCCGTGCCGGAGGCCGAATACCTTCGGCTGCTCGGTTATCCTCCGGGTCATGAGCCGGGCGACCGGGTGCGCGAGTTGATGCGGTGGGCCCGCGACTGGT
Source organism: Oleiharenicola sp. (assembly GCA_025363455.1). Lineage (GTDB taxonomy): Bacteria > Verrucomicrobiota > Verrucomicrobiia > Opitutales > Opitutaceae > Lacunisphaera. Next base: position 96,958 of record JANYDW010000061.1, read on the forward strand.
ATGCGTGCCACGGCCGCCCCTGGGTTTATCTGCGCGAGGCGGTCCTGCAGAACGATCCCGCCACCCTGCGCCTCGACGGCGTGGTCTTCAACTCCCTCCGGCTGCAGGAACATTTCCGCCAGCACGACGTGCGGAGCGCCATGCTCGTGGCGGTCAGCGCCGGCCGGGAGTGCGAGGAGCACGCCCGGCAGCTCTGGGCCGAGGGCAAGCCCGATGAGTATTTTTTCCTGGAGATGTTCGGGTCCGCCGTGGTCGAGGATCTGGTGGCACGGACGAGCGGCCGCATCTGTGACCTGGCCGCGCCTCAGGGCCTGATGGCCGTGCCGCACTACAGCCCGGGATATTCGGGCTGGGACGTGGCGGAGCAGGGCCGGCTGTTCGAACTGATCGCCCGGCGGATGAGCCGGCCTTTTCCCGCTCCGCTGGAGGTGCTCGGTAGCGGCATGCTGCGGCCGAAGAAATCACTGCTGGCGGTGTTCGGCCTGGCGGGGTCGACCGGCCGAACACCCGCCGAATCGGCCGCCACACCGTGCGAAAACTGCGCCTTCTCGCCCTGCAGCTATCGCCGCGCGGCGTATCGACACGCAACCGGTTCGGTCTCCCTGCCATCCGTAGCCTCGGCGAAGGACGGTGATCGAACTTCGGGCCAGCCACAGTCCGGCCTTGCTGCGCGTTACACGGTCAACGCCCGCGCGCTGCGCAAGTGGGCGGCCGAACGCGTCCGCCTCGCCTGGCGCGACGACGGTACCGTCGAGGCGGTCTTCCGCTTCGATGGCACGACCTGTTCCAACATGGGCCAGCCGCTGGCCTTCGATTACAGCGTATGGTTGAGCGCCCCCGAGCAAGGCTTCCTGATCATGGAAAGCAGCTGCGCCCCGGCACCCGGGGACGAGGGCTACCAGTCCACTTGCGCTTACCTGAGCGATGCCGACGGACTCATGCAGTCCCTCGCCCGCGAGAAACCTCTGCTGGGGCGCCCGCTCGAGGAGGTGCTCAACTGGGCGCGCGCCACCGCGCCGTCTGGCTGCCACTGCACCGCCGACAGCCGGATCCACAAATGGGGCCTCGCCCTCGAGGTCATCCACTACGCCCTCACTCAGGTCCGCACCCCCCCAACCTGTTTCCTAACCACGACCCTGCTGCCTTCATGATCAAACTCTGCGACATTAATCCGTCCGCCACCGCTAAACTGCCGCCGGCCTTCACCGACAAGTCCGGGATCGGGGTCCACTACGTCGACGCCTTCATCAAGCCGATGAACGCCGCGCTGCCCGATGGCACGCGCGTCGCCTGCAAGCGCCGCGGCCTCAAGGTCACCCTCAAGGTCGGGCTGACCAAGAAGGGTGACGGCCTGATGCGCCGTCTGCAGGTCAGCAGGGACCCGGTGATCATGTTGCAGGCCTGCCTCGCGGAGGCCGCCACGGCGGCGGGCGTGCAGCTCCAGGTCACCGAGCAGGAAATCCTGATCGCCCCGTGAGTAGGTCACTGCTCTCAACTCTCAGCGCTCAACCCTCAACTACCGCCTTACTATGACACCCGCCCAATGGGACATCTTCAAACGCGCCGCGCGCATGGAAAAACTCAGCAAGGTGCCGATGGCCATGATCATCGACAGCCCCTGGATCCCCGGCTACGTCGGCGTGAAGCACATGGATTTCTTCGTCGACCCACAGGTGTGGTTCGAGTCTCACCGGAAGATCCACGAGGAGTTCCCCGACATCATCTTTGTTCCCGGCTACTGGCTGGAATACGGCATGGCGGCCGAGCCGTCGGTCCTCGGTTCCAAGATCAAGTTTTGGCAGGACAACACGCCGAGCGAGTACCACATGCTCTTCAATATCGAGGACGTGGACAAGCTCCCCGAGTATGAGGTCGAGAACGACGCGTTCATGGCGCTCACGCTCCACCGGCTGCGCATGCAGCGCCAGCAGGTGCTCGACACCGGCGAGATCTTCACGATGGCCACGTCGCGCGGCCCGATGTGTACCGCCGGCTTCGCTCGCAACACCAGCGACTTCATGATCGACCTGGTGGAGAAACCCGAGTGGGCGCACAAGCTGCTCGACCTTTGCACGCGGCTCATCATCGACTGGCTCAAGGCGCAGGTAAAGGCCATGGGCCCGACCGTCGAGGGCATCTTCCTCCTCGACGACATCGTCGGCTTTGTGAACGAGGACCATTATCAGGAGTTCTGCCATCCGTACCTGAAGCGCATCTGCGATGCCTTCCCCAAGGACTGGGTTAAGCTCTACCACAACGACGCTTCCATCGAGGCCTGCCTCGAGCATCTGCCCGACTGCGGTTTCAACATGCTCAACTGGGGCAAGCAGACCGACATTGCCGACGTGAAGGCCCGCGTGGGCGACCGCATTTGCCTCATGGGCAACGTCAATCCCCTGGAGGTCGGCGTGCGCGGCACGGTCGCCGAGGTTCGCGAAGCCACCCTCGATGTGCTCGAGAAGGGCGCCAACAATGGCAAGGGTCTGGTCCTCTCCGTCGGCGGCGGCACCAGCCCCGGCATGCCGCGCGAGAACATCGTCGCGATGAAGGCTGCCCTGGACGAATTCAACAAGGCGCACTTCGGCGCGAGCTAAGAGCATTCCTTCCCACTATCATTCTCATTCTCCTACTCGTTCTCTTTCTCCTGCCTTGGCGAAGCTGATCCAGACGAGAGAAGGAGAATGATTACGAGAACGAGAACGATTTAATCCCCCATTCCCATGCCAGACTACGCCTTAATGAACCAGTGTATCTACGAGGGCAAAGCCAAGGAGGTCGAGCAGCTGACCCAGGCCGCCCTCGCCGAGGGCCGCACCGCCCAGGAAATTCTCTCCGACGGCCTCATCGCCGGCATGAGCGTCGTCGGCGAAGACTTCAAACACAACATCCTCTACGTCCCCGAGGTCCTCATTGCCGCGCGCGCGATGAAGGCCGGCATGGGCGTGCTCAAGCCCCTGCTCAGCGCCAAGGGCGCGGTGGACAGTTCCGCCGGCCGGCTGCTCATGGGCACCGTGCGCGGCGACCTGCATGACATCGGCAAGAACCTCGTCTGCATGATGGCCGAGGGCGCCGGCTTCACCGTGAAGGACATCGGCGTGGACCAGAGCGTCGAGAAATTCACGGCCGCCGCCGACGAATTCAAGCCCGACATCATCGGCATGAGCGCGCTGCTCACCACCACGATGACCTACATGAAGACCGTCATCGACGGCTTCGACCGGCCGGGCTACGACCACATCAAGATGGCGATCGGCGGCGCCCCCATCAGCCAGATGTTCGCCGACGAGATCGGGGCCGACGGCTACGGCTCCGACGCCTCGAACGCGGTGGACCTGTTTCTCTTCCTCGTGGGCAAGGGTCCGGCCCCCAAGGCGACGCTGCGCGCCGGCGTGAAGCCCACGGCCAGTGCCGTCGCCGCGGCGCGCCCGGCCAATAACATCGTGCACTACCAGATCCTCTACTGGCGCGACCTGCCCTCCGCCGTGAAGGTGTGGGATGATTTCGGCGAGGTGAAAATGGACCTGCCGGCGAAGTTTGCCGACCGCATCGACGCGACCGCCCAGAAGCTCGGTCTCACTTCCGGCGACGCCTACACCGCCGAGCTCAAGTGGGGCGAGGAGCTGGAGTGCACCGGCGTGCCGGAGGATGTCGCCAAGGCCCTCGTCAAAGAGATGGAGGGTGTGAATTAAACCCAGCTTTCACCGCCGTCATCCTGCTCCCGCGGTCGTGGGAGCAGGATCCACGATTAACCAACCCGGCAACACGTTCATGGATTCTTCGCTTCGCTCAGAATGACGGTAAGAGAGTGAAATCCATCCCATGCGCCCGCTCAATATCATCGGCGAGTTGATCAACAACTCCTACGCCCGCGCCCGCGCCGCCTTTAACGACCGCAATCCCGCCGCCTACGCCCGTCTTGCCAAGCTCCAGGCCGACCTAGGCGTCAGCTACCTCACACTCAACCTCGACGGCACCGCCCGCATCTCGGTGCGGATGGAGGAAATGCTGGCGCTGCTACCGGATGTCATCCGCGCCATCCAGGCGGTGACGGACCGGCCCATCAGCTTCGACAATCCATCCGTCGACTATCACAAGGTCGCGCTCAAGCACTACGACCGCAGCAAGAGCGGCCCACCGATCCTCAACTCGATCGCGGCGTCCCGCACCCAGCTCGACGAGATGATCGCCCTCGTGAAGGACTACGACACCCGGGTCGTCGTGATGGCCTCGGAGCACTTCGTGCCCGGCGGCACCGGCCAGTGCATGAACCCGCTGGACGCCTATGCTGCCGCGAAGCATTTCGTCGACCTGCTGGTCACGCGGGCCGGCCGTAAGCTCGACGACATCATCATCGACCCGGGTCTCGCGCCCGTCGGTGCCGACACCTACGGTCTCGTCAACATCGGCCTCGATGCGATGCGGATGATCAGCACCGATCCGCACCTGCAAGGTGTCCATCTGGTCGTGGGGCTATCCAATTTCGCCTGGGGCACGCCGAAGGGCGTCCGCGAGCAGCTGGAATGCGCCTACCTTACGCTCGGCCAGGAGGTCGGTTTGAATTTCGCCCTCGCGAACCCCGAGAAGGCGCCGGCCCCGCTGCCCGCCGGTCACCCGATGGTGGCCCGGCTCCGTGAGGCGCTCGCCGCCGGCCGGCCGCTCGAAGGCGAGTCGCAGGAAACGGCCGGCTACCGTCAGGCCGAGGCTATCATGGCGATCTGCAACGATGCGGTGCCGGCCGATTCATGATATGATTGTCCCCGACACATCCCGGCGCTGCGCGCCACCCCTCTTCCTAGAGTGGACTCCAAGCAACGTCGCAGAGGTCCCCTCTATTAAGAGGGGTGCCCGAGAGGGCGGGGTGTGTTCATGATTTCCATTCCGCCAACCACTCGCGACCACCCGGTCTGGCTCCACGTCGGGACCCTGCTCGACGGCACCAGCACCAGTCCGGTGCATGACGCCCACGTCGTGTACGATGCCGCTGGCATCCGGTTTGTCGGCCGCAACGGGCAGACGCCTCCGGCCGCATCCATGCGCCCGGGCCAGACTGCACCCGATGTGGTCGCGCCTGACGCCACGCTTCTGCCGGGCCTGATCGAGGCCCACGCGCATCTCTTCCTGGAAGGAGGCGAGCTCGATCTCGACAAGCGCGCCGCCTACCTGAAGCAGGATGCGGCCGGCCTGCTCTCCTCGGCGATGCCGCGTCTGGAAAAGCTGGTGCGACTCGGCGTGATCGCCGTGCGCGATGCGGGCGACAAGGACGGCGTGGGGCTGGCTCTCAGCTCTTGCGCCCGAGAATCGCGATCCCGCGGCCGCGGGAGGCGCGAGTTCTCGGGACGCATCCCGGGCGGGGAGCACGCCGCAACGGGACAGCCCTCAGCTCTCAGCCTGGATCCCATGCCCTATCTCGACAGCCCCGGTGCGGCCATCCACCACCGGGGGCGTTACGGCAGCTTCATGGGTGGGGCGTTGGAGGATTATGCCTCGCCGGCCGATTGTGTGGCCGCACGAATCGCCGCCGGCGCCGACCGCATCAAGCTCATCCCGACCGGCATCATCAATTTCAAGCTGGGCGCCGTCACCACTGAACCGCAGATGACCGTGGAAGAGCTGCGGCAGCTCGTCGCCGCGGCGAACGCGACCGGCCGGCAGACCTTTGCCCACGCGTCCGGCGACGCCGGCATCGAGCGGGTGATCGAGAGCGGGGTGGATTCGGTCGAGCACGGGTTCTTCGTTCGCGATGACCAGCTCGCCCGCATGCGCGACCGCCGCATTGCGTGGGTGCCGACCTTCGCGCCTGTCCAGTTGCAGGTGGACGAGGCCGTCCGCTACAAATGGGACGCCGCGATCGTGGGCAATCTGCAGCGCATCCTCGACCAGCACGCGGCCAGCCTGGTGAAGGCGCATGCGCTGGGCGTGCTCATCGTCGCGGGCAGCGATGCTGGTTCTTGTGGCGTCGCGCACGGCATGGGCTTTCTCCGGGAGCTGGAATTGATGCAACGCGCCGGGTTGCCCCCGCTGGCGGTAATCAATGCTGCGACAGGCGTCAGCGCCGGCCGGCTCGGATTTGGGGAGAACTTCGGTCGGATCGAGCCGGGGGCGCTTAGCCGCTTTATCCTGACGAAGCATCCGCCCCATGAGACTGTGGCCCATCTCCGCCGGGCAAAGACGGTCGTGTTTGACGGGCGAGTGTATGAGTCGGATGACACACCTGACGTGACCGGACTTTGAACAAGGCATGAGACACAAATTGCACGACTCAATCACGATCCTTCCCAGCCGTCATCCTGAGCGCAGCGAAGGATCCAAGAGGAAGGACCGACATACGCCGACTCCGTGGATCCTCCGCTGCGCTCAGGATGACGGGAACGTGGGTTGGCTTCGTACTCGTGCCATTTCGTGGGATTCGTGTCTCTCCACCTTTATCGCCATATCTCCATGGGCATGTCTCTCGAAATAACCACCCGCAACGAGGTTCCGGCCGCCGTCGCCTACGACGAGATTTTCGTCACCTGGCTGCCGACGGAGGGCAAAGACACGGTCATTGCGAAAACCGCCGGGCTCCACGCCCAGGGCCTGAAGCCGGTGCCGCATCTCGTGGCGTTCAAGATCAAGGACGTGGCCGAGGCGCACAGCATCGCCGCGGCCGTTGCGCCCTACACGAAGAAGGTTTTTCTCATCCGCGGAGGCGGCCAGCAGGAGGGCGTCTTTAACACGGTCGACGAACTCGTGGCGAGCGGGGCGTTCCGGAACTTCGAGATCGGCGTCGGCGGCTTCCCGGACGGCAACCGCCCGGTCAGCTACGAGGAAGGGATCGCGATTTTGCGTCGCAAGGCGGCCTATGCCAGCTTTGTGGTCACGCAATGGTCGTTAAACGAACCGGCGCTCGCGCGCTTCCTCGAGGATTCGCCCCTGCCGGTTTACCTAGGGGTGCCCAATCGCTGCTCGCTCAAGCAGCTCGCGCGGTTCGCCGCCATTTGCGGCGTCGAGAATGCCGTCAAGGGCGTGCTGTCGAATCCGCGCAACCTCGCCCGCTTCATGCTGGGCTTTGATCCGGGTTACATCGTCAAGGCCTTCGCGACGCACCCGCGACTGGCCAAGATTCATGTCTACGCCTTCGGCAACTTCGACCCGCTGTGAAGAATCTTTTTCAACAGCTAATTGACGCTAATTGACGCTAATCATTCCGGGTCCAATCTCGTTTCATTAATTAGCGCGAATTAGCGTCAATTAGCGGTTAACCTCTGTCCTCCATGGCTCATCTACCTCTCCTCGAAGCCCTCTCGACCCGCCGCCTCGTGTGCGACGGGGCCATGGGCACGCAACTCATGCTCGCCGGGCTCGAATCGGGTTCGTGCGGCGAGGCCTGGAATCTCGCGCATCCCGACCGCGTGCTCGCCATCCAGCGCCGCTACGCCGAGGCCGGGGCGGACTGCATCATCACCAACACCTTTGGCGGGAGCCGCATCATGCTGCGCCGGCATGGACATGAAAGGGAACTGGCGGAGATCAATGCCGCCGCGGTGCGCATCACGCGTGAAGCCTTCGGCGGCCGGGCCGGCTATGTGCTCGGGGACATCGGTCCGCTGGGAGCGTTGCTGGAACCCTACGGCGACCTGACCGAGGCCGAGGCGCTCTCTGCACTCGAGGAGCAAGCCGTTGCGCTCGTCCAGACCGGGGCCGACGCTCTTATCATTGAGACGCAAACGGGATTGGAGGAACTGGGCTTGGCGATCGACGCCGCCAAGGCCGCGAAAGCCCCGTGCATCATCGCCTCGCTGGCCTACGACTTGTCAATGGATGGTACTTTCTACAAGACGATGATGGGCATTTCGCCCGAGCAGGCGGCAGAGTTTGTGGCCGAACGCGGGGCGCACATCGTTGCGCTCAACTGCGGCACCGGCATGGACATGAAGGGCGCGGCCATGGTCGGCCGCCTCTACCGGAACACCTGCGCGCTGCCCGTCATGGTGCAGCCGAACGCCGGCCTGCCCGTCCTCGAAAAACTCAAGGCGGTCTACAAGCAGCTTCCCGCTGACATGGCCAAGGACGTCCCGTCGGTGCTCGAGGTCGGCGTCGGCATCATCGGCTCCTGCTGTGGCAGCACCCCGGACCATACGAAGGCGATCCGTGAGGTGGTGGATTCATTCAACCAGACGAAGTAGACCCATCCTTTATTAACCACGGATTACACGGATCACACGGATGAACTCAGACAATACCCACACACCCGTCATCCTGAGCGCAGCGAAGGATCCAAGAACATGGGGCAGGTCTCGACTTCGACTTGGATTCTTCGCTGCGCTCAGAATGACGGAACGGGAGTTGTTTGGTTCCTCCGTATAATTCGTCGTCACATTTTTTCATTCCATGCCCGCTTCCAAACCCTTGAACTTTCCCGATGCCTTCTCGCTGAAGGGCGAACACGTCCTCATCACCGGTGGTGGCACCGGCATCGGCCTCGCCGTAGCCCAGGCGATGCACGCCGCCGGCGCCCGCGTCGTCTTGATCGGCCGGCGCGAGGCGGAGCTCGTTGCCGCCGTACAGGGACTGGGCGAGCGAGCCTCGTATATTGTGCATGACATCACGCAGTATGACCAGGCCCCGGCACTGATCGAGCGGATCACGAAGGTAAACGGGCCCATCACTTGCCTGGTGAACAACGCCGGCAAGCACCTCAAGAAACCCGCCATCGATACCACCCCGGAAGAGCTGCAGCTGGTGATGGGCACGCATATCTTCGGCGCGCACGCACTCTCCCGCGCGGTCCTGCCGGGCATGATCGAGCGCAAGCACGGCAACATTATCTTCATGGCTTCGATGGCCTCGCTCTTCGGCATCCCACTGGTCGTGGCCTACGCCGCGGCCAAGTCGGCCATGATGGGCATGATCCGTACCATGGCCACGGAACTTTCCTCGCACGGCGTGCGCGTGAATGCGATCGCTCCCGGCTGGATTGACACGGCGATGTCGCGCAAGGCCTTCGAGGGCGATCCGGGCCGTAAGAGCAAGATCGTCAGCCGCACCCCCATGGCCCGCTTGGGCGAACCCGCCGATGTGGGCTGGGCCGTGGTCTACCTGGCGTCCCCCGCCGCCAAGTTCATTACCGGCTCCATCATGCCCGTCGATGGCGGCGTGAGCATGGGGTTCTGACCGGCGCAGCGTGGCATAATATTCGCAATATACTCCGACGTTGTTACCCTCAGCTTCCGTTCTTAGTCCCTTCAATACCCCCAATGAAACTACCCCGTCTTACCGGCCTGCTGGCCGGCTCTCTGATTCTTGCCCTCAACGTGTCCGCCGAACCGGTCGGACAGTTCACAGACCACGGTGACGTGGGTGGACCGAAAATCGCCGGTTCCTCCCGTTACGACTCCGCCAGCCAGGAATACACGCTGTCGGCCGGTGGCACGAACATCTGGGGCACGAAGGACGAGTTCCAGTTCGCCTCCCGCAAGATCAAGGGTGACTTCATCCTGCGGGCCCGCGTTGAGTTCCTGGGCAAGGGCACCGATCCACACCGCAAGATTGGCTGGATGGCGCGCTCGGCCCTCGACGCCGACGCGCCCTACATAGACGCGGTGGCGCATGGCGACGGTCTCACTTCGCTGCAGTTCCGGCGCGCGAAGGGCGGCGAGTCCCGGCAGTTTCCGATGGCGATCACGAAGCCGGATGTGATCCAGCTCGAGCGGCGCGGCAACCTCTACACTTTCTCCGCGGCTCGTTACGGCGAGCCGTTCATCAAGAGCGAACTGGCCGACCTCGATCTCGGGGAGGAAGTGAATGTCGGCCTGTTCCTGTGCGCGCATAATCCCGCGGTGGAGGAGAAGGCGGTTTTCCGCGACGTGCAGGTCATCAAGCCGGCCGCGGCCACCTTCACCCCCTACCGCGACTACATCGGCAGCGTGTTGCATGTGCTGACGGTGCAGTCGGGCAAATTGGAAACCCTCTACAGTTCCGCGGAACCTTTTGAGGCGCCGAACTGGCTGCACGACGGCAGCGCGCTGCTCTACAACGTCAGCGGCCGCGGCGACAACCGCGGGCTCCTGCGCCGGTTCGATCTCGCCACCCGCACGCCGCAACCATTCGACACCGGATTTGCCACGCGCAACAACAACGATCACGTGCTTTCCTTTGACGGGACGATGCTGGGCATCAGTCACCAGGGCCCCGAGACCAGTGGTCGCTCCTCCGTCTACATACTGCCCGCCACGGGCGGCACGCCCCGGATGGTGACCCCGCTGCAGCCGTCGTATTTTCATGGCTGGTCGCCGGACGGGAAGTGGCTCGTCTATGCCGGCGGCCGCAAGGAAAAGGCCGAGGACAAGGTCGACAAATATGATATCTACAAGATCTCCGTTGATGGCGGCCCGGAGACGAAGCTCGGCGCCGCTGGCGGGCGCAGCGACGGGCCGGAATACTCCCCGGATGGCAAGTGGATCTATTTCAACTCCACCCGCAACGGGCTGATGCAGATCTGGCGCATGAAGCCCGATGGTTCCGAGCCCGAGCAAGTCACGAGCGATGAGTACAACAACTGGTTCCCGCACATTTCGCCGGACGGCAAATGGATCGCCATGATTTCCTATGGTCGCGAGATTGGGCCCGAGGACCATCCCTACTACAAGCATTGCTACCTCCGTTTGATGCCGATTGCCAATGGTCCGGCCCGGATCATCGCCTATGTTTATGGCGGCCAGGGCACGATCAACGTACCGTCCTGGTCGCCCGATAGCACGAAGATCGCCTTCGTGAGCAACTCGGATGAAGTGAAATAGTCGCCTTTGGAGTAGGGGCCGTGCTTGCGCGGTCCTTGCTGCCTTGCAACGTTTCTGGACCGCGCAAGCGCGGCCCCTACCGCAACCACCCATGAAAACCTCCATCACCCCTGTCACCCGCCGCCACTTTGTGCGCACCGCCGCCGGTGCGGCGGCCTTGCTCTCGGCGCCGTTGATCATCCCGTCCCGCCTGTTGGGCGCTGCTGCCCCCAGCAACCGGATCCGGGTCGGCCACATCGGCTGCGGCCGGATCGCCAGCGGGCACGACATGCCCGGCGTGTTCAAGGCCGGCCTCGCCGACGTGGTGGCCGTGTGTGATCTCGATTCCAAGCGTCTGGCTGCCGGCCGCGCGCTCGTCGAGAAATTCCACCGCGACGCGGGCAAGCCGATCCCATCGATCGACACCTACGGCAATTTTCACGAGCTCCTGGCACGAAAGGACATCGACGCCGTGACCATCAGCCTGCCCGACCACCAGCATGCCGAGGTCGCGCTGGCGGCCCTCCAAGCGGGCAAGGACATCTACCTGCAGAAGCCCTTCACGATGACGCATGCGGAGAGCGTGATCCTGCGGGACGCGGTGGCGAAGAGCGGCCGGATCCTGCAAGTCGGGAGCCAGCAGCGATCGTGGGGTCCGCACGAGCAATTTCGTCAGGCCTGCGAGTTCGTGCGCAGCGGGCGGGTAGGCCGGCTAAAGGGGGTTGAGATCGGCCTGCCGATCGACCCGACCAAGCCCGATGACCCGGCGCAGCCCGTGCCGGCGAATCTGAATTACGACATGTGGCTCGGGCCGACGCCCGAGGCCTATTACACCGAGCAGCGCGTGCATTCGCAGACCGATGTCGCCTCGCGGCCGGGCTGGCTGCGTAATGAGAACTATTGCCTGGGGATGATCACCGGCTGGGGGGCGCACCACTTCGACGTGGCGCACTGGGGCATGGACCAGGAGCACGGCGGGCCGTCGAAGATCGAAGGCAAGGGCGAGTTTCCGACCAACTCGATCTGGAACGTCCACGGCAAATATGACGTTCACCTAACCTATCCGGGCGACGTCCAGCTGCGCGTCTCCGACGAATTGCAGAACGGCATCAAGTTCATCGGCGACGAGGGCTGGATTTTCGTAGCCCGCGACGAGGCCGCGACGGCCAGCGACCCGAAGAGCAACACGCCCGGCAAGCTGCACTGGCTTGCCGCCAGCGACCCGAAGCTGCTCGACCCGGCCGGCGTGAAGGTGAAGTTCCCGGCCAGCCTCTCGCACCATAAGAACTGGCTGGAGTGTGTGAAGACCCGCACCACGCCGCTGTCACCCGCCGCCATGGCCCACCACAGCAACACGGCGTGCATCCTGAGCTGGATCGCGATGAAGACCGCCCGTCCGCTGACCTGGGACGCCAAGGCGGAGCACTTCATCAACGATGCTGCGGCCAATGCCCTGCTGACCCGCCCTGAGCGCGCCGGCTACGGCGCGCTGCGCTTGGCGGGCAAGGCGTGACCTGGATTTATTGGCCACAAAAAGTCACAAAAATTGTCAGTCCTGCGGTCGCGAATGTACCGCGCGTCTATAGACGCCCTTGGAGTAAGGCGTGCCGTCGGATTCTTGTGCCTCTTTGTGGCTAAATCCTGACTTGATGATTTGCGCAGTCGCGCTCGACCGCCGCCGAGATGGCGGCATGAAGCGCGGTTTCCTCCGCCTCGAGCTTCAACCGGCGTCCGGCGCCCGTCCGTGCATTCACGGAACGAACGCGCCTGGTGCGGGAAGCTTTCTTGAGGCGGGGAAGGACAAGGCCCGTAGACATGGCCAGACCCTAGTCACGCCCGCGCCTCCGTCGATGCCGGGCTGGGCCACTTCATCGTGCCCGAGCGCGCCGGTTACGGCGCCCTGCGGCTGACGGGCAAGGCGCGAGGCCGAAAAAAGGACGCTGAAGCCTGCGCCCTTGAGAGGAAAAACGTCGCGCCCAGCGGTCGCGCTCTACCTCAGGACTTCGGGAAGGCCGGGTTGGCCTTCACCTCGAGCATCTGCTTCGTGTGGCGTTCGGAGTGGGCTGCGACGAAGAGGATCCACTGGTAGCCGTCCAGTTTCTTTTCGAGCGGGCTGTCCATGGCGTGATCCCGGAGATCCTTGGTTTCCTTGAGGAAGGCGATGGTCTTGCCGCGACTCTCCGTGAAATGATCGAGCGCAGCTTTGGCCGAGCCATAACGATTCGTGGGAATCAAAGGCTCGGGGGCGGAGCGCTTCTGGGTGCGGTCCGGGATCGCGGTCAGGATCAACTGGTCGATGGCCTTGACATCTTCGCCGGCGGGCCGGGCGGGCGATTTCATCACCTGCTCGTGCACCATGCCCATGAGCATGTCCTCGGCGGAAGCGATGTGTTCGAGGACTTGGGAGACAGACCATTTCTCCGGCGCCGCCTTGAAGTTCAATTGGGCATCCGACAGGCCTTTGGCGGCAGCGATCACGCCGGCTTTGGTCTTTTCCAGGTAAGCGACCGCACTGGCGCGGTCTTCCGCAGTTTGGGCAAAAAGGCCGGTCAGCAGGAGGGCCGACAGACCGAGGAGAGAGAGCAGTTTTTTCATGGGGGGAAGGTACACCTTAGCCGGCATGGCATTCGCGCCAAGGCCTAAGTCGCCTGTCGCCTGACACCTCCCTTCCTCGTTGTCCCTGAGGTGTATGCCGCAGGGGTGCGACAGGTCCTGCAATTTCGTTGTTAAACTCGAGGACCGAAGGGGAACGACATAGACTCGTGGATCCAGCAGTCCTTTATTGTGTGTTTATCCGAGAAGCTTTAACTCCTCCACACACTTCAATGAAACGCCTGCTGTCTGCCGCTGTCCTGTTGCTTGTCTTTGCTGGTTGCTCGAGTCCGACGACCGGCACGCTCCCAGGAAAAAGCCAGCCGGTGGCCACGATCCAGACGCAGGCGCCCGGCACGGTGGTCTCACTGACGAACAAAGAAATCCGGTGCCATATCCACATGATCGACGGGGTGGACGCCCAGGGCAGTGACAACCTGAAGCCGGGGCATCACCGCGTGATCGTGGCCCTTGGCGAGGGGGAGAATGAGCATGTGGGCGACGTGGACCTGCTCATTCCCGCGGCAAGGAACTACCGGTTGAAGGCGGAGCGGGGCGAGGAAATGTACACGCTTTCGCTCATCGAGTTGGATTCCGGGAAAGTGGCGGCCACTTCCGCGGCACTGGTCAGCCAAGTAATGAAGTTCAAGGTGTTCGTCGGGCAGAAGTAGGCGTCGGTCGATCCGAACCACCGATCATCTTGGCCACAAAAAGGCACAAAAAGCGTTTGTCCTGTCCGGAGGAACGTTCCGCGCGTCTATAGACGCGTTGAGAGCTGCAGCGGCGGTCGAGGTTTTGGGACTTTTCGTGGCAAAAATGGCTTGGTGTAGGAGCCTGCTTGCAGGCGACCCGGAATCGCCTGCAAGCAGCCTCCTACAGGGAAGGGAATTCACCGGTGGCCGGGCATGTTGCGGAGTTTGATGGACTCGTAGTAGTCGAGTGGATGAGCCGCGGGCTCGATGCCGGTCGGGAACGGGCGCTGGGCAAACTGCTGGAAGTAGAGCAGGCAGGCGTCGCGCCAGTCGCGGGCGTCGAGTTCCTGCCGGACGAGGCGCTGCCGGACCGCAGTGAACCGTTCCTCGTCGATGCGGCCTTTCAGCGAATCCCAGTCGCGTTGCAGGGTCCGCACCTCTTGCACACCCTGCTGGTAATGGAGACAGAGTTCGTCCCACAGGGTATGGCCTGATTTCATTTTGTGATCCCACGGAACGTGGTGGAACCAGAGGAGCAGATTCTCCGGGCAGGTTTCAAGGCTGCCCCAGAGCTTCTGCCACTCGGGGGCGTATTGAGCCAGAGCATTGGAGCCGGCGCTGGTGCGGTCGAAGCCCAGGCCCTTTTCGTCGGCCTTGTGATAATAGACGGCCGTCCAGTCGGCGCGGGCCAGCTTGTCCACCCACGGGCCGGGGCCATAGTGGTTCCCCTCAGCCATGATGTGATGCAGACCGAGCGGCATGGAGTAATTGACCACCGTTTCCCGCGAACTGAGGAGCATCTTGCTGACGACGTCGTTCACGGTGACGTCGGAGCCGAAAGTCATGCGCGTCCACTCGGTGGCAATCGCCTCGGAGGCGAGCGAGTGGTCCCACGCGAGCCGGCCGTACGCATACAGATTGGCTTGGGCGAGTAAATGGCCGGTCCAGTTGCGGTCCGTGCCGGTGTTGGCGACGCCGGCGATGACGGTGGGTGTCGCAGTAGCGTTGAGATCGGTTGGGTGGAACCCGGCCTCTGGACGGGTTTGTTTAATGCCTGCGGAAGAGAACCCGTCCGGAGGCCGGGTTCCACCTGAGACGAACAGGCTGCCATCGATCACTCGCGCCACAGTTGAGCCTGGACCGCTCGCATAAGTGTCGGACTCCAGCACCTCCTTCCACATCGGCGCCAAGTAGGCTAGTTGGACGGACTGGCCGAGATATTCCTGCGTGATCTCCAGTTCGGCCGCGAGCCGGGTGTGCGGCATGGACCCGAAGAGCGGGGAGAAGGGCTCGCGCGGCATGAAGTCGAGCGGGCCGTTCTTGATCTGGACGATGACATTGTCGCGGAACTTCCCGTCCAGCGGGCCGAACTCGGTGACGGCTTGCTTCACGCGGTCGTCGTTGTTGTCGGGGGAATACACGAAGGCCCGCCACATCACAATGCCGCCATGCGATGCGAGGGCGTCGGCGAACAGGTTGGCGCCGTCGGCGTGCGTGCGCTTGTAGTCCTGTGGTCCGGGCTGGCCCTCGGAGTTGGCCTTGACGAGGAAGCCGCCGAAGTCCGGCACGTAACGATAGATCTCATCGATCTTCGCCTTCCACCAGGCTACGACCCCGGGGTCGAGTGGGTCGGCCGTCTTGAGTCCGCCGATCTCGATCGGCGCGCTGAACCGGGCGGTGAGATAGACGCGCACCCCATAGGGCCGGAATTCATCCGCCAGCCCGGCGACCTTGACGAGATAGGCCGGGGTCAGGATCTGGGCGTCGGCGTTGACGTTGGTGAGCACCGTGCCGTTGATGCCGATCGACGCGCAGGCGCGGGCGTAATCGCGGTAGCGGGGGTTGCGAATCTCGGGGAGATAGAACCATTCCCAAAGCGAAAAGCCCGCATAGCCGCGCTCGACCGTGCGGTTGAGGTTGTCCCAGTGATTGAGCAGGCGGCGCTGGATCCTTGGGGTACTGGTGACGTTGAATTTGTCGAGCGACTGGCAGGTCTGGATGTGGCGCAGCAGGTCGAAGACGCCATAGAGGATGCCGAGGTCACTATTCGCGTGGATCGTGCTGCCCTCCCGGTTGCTGGTGTAAGCGAAGCCATCGGCACCGAGATTGTTTTGGGCGACCAACCTGGTGAGCGTGATTTCAGGTGTGATTCCGACGAGGCCGCTGATTCCCGCCCTTAACTCCGCGCGGGCGGCCGCCAGGGTCGGAGAATCGGTGCCGGAGCTGGTGACCAGATAGAAATGGGAAAACACCTTGGCATATGAGGAGCCCAGGGCTTGGTCTGGGATCGGGTCGTATCGCAACCAAAGCCGGTAGCCGTCGTCGGCCTGAAGGGCCGGGAAAAGGAAGAGGGAAGAAGTAAGAAGGAGGAAAAGTGAGCGCATGGGGATTAAAATGTAGCAGCGGCTTTTCGCCGCGATTCGGTGAGTGGTCGCGGCGGAAAGCCGCTCCGACATAAAAAAAAGGATCATTTGTGTGGGGCTTCCAAAACTTGGAACCGCCCGCCGGCCTGGAGCAGACCGAGGAAATAAAGCACACCGTTGTAGTATCGCCATTTCCCCTCGGGCAGCGGTGCGTCCCAGAGTCGCTGCACAAAGGGCCGTGCAAGTTCGGGGTCGGCGGCCTGGCCGGCGACAGCGGCCATGGCGATCAGGCCGAGAGATTCGTCGGTCGAAAGCGATTTTCCTTTTAGCGAGTATTGGTCGGTGAGTGGTGACTGGGAGCCGAGAAAACGCAGCACCCGGTTGCTCTGCTCGGGCTGCCAGGGGTCGGCATGCCACCAGATGTGGTCGAGGGCCACGTTGGCCAGCGTGCGCCAGGCGTCGTAACGGAAATCGCGCTTGCCGGTCCCGTAGGTCGTCGCGGCAAAGGGGGCGCCGCTGAACTCGGCGTATTCGGGCATCAGGCCGGTTTGCGGATGGGCCGCCCGGTGAAAGAACACGCGGCTGGTATCGGCGGCCTCGGTCCAGAAAGCGCGATCGCCGGGTTGGTCCGCCCACCGCGCCCAGAGTTCGTAGAAGGCGGGCAGGTGATAGGAGGGATCGGTGAAGCGGCCGCCCTGGGCGTTGGGTGCAAACACCACCTGCTTTGCCGTCCGGTCGAAGATGGCGGTGACCTCGGCGCTGCCCGGTTTATGGAGCATGTCGCGCAGAATGGCGTGGGCCTCGGCTTCGTAGTTGAAGATGCCTGCGCCGTTGCCCCAGCGGTGGGAGGCGAAGAAGAGTGCCATCGCGAACCATTCCTCCCCATCGCTGGCTGAGCCGGGGTCGAGCTGGGTCCCGTCGAATTTGCACTGCCAGGCAAAGTAGCCTTTCCGCGGGCCGTCGGCGTGGCGCATGTAGCGGTTGGCCCAAGCCCAGAGACAGTTGAACTCGTCCCGCTTGTCCAGCTGCACGGCCAGCATCATGCCATAGGACATGCCTTCCGAGCGGACATCATTGCTCCCGATGTCGGCGATGTAGGCCAGGTGGGGGCCGACCGGAAAATACAGTCGTTGGTTCGCCGCATCACCTTGGAAAAAATGCGCCCAAGCGGCGCCGAGTTTCGCGTCGAGCTCGCCCTCGGACTTGCCGAGGAGCTCATAAAAAAGGTTGCGGGTTTGACCGGTGGTGGCGGCGCTTGCGCTGGTATTGACGACTGCGAGCGTCACGAGCGTGCCCAGGACGAGGAGAACTTTCAGCGGGCGCAACATAGGGAGTAAGGTGGGTCGCCAGACATGGGACCACGATAGTCGCGCCGGTTGGAAAAACAATGGCTAGCGGGGGTTCTGCTGGGCATCAGGACCGCAGCGTTGGTTCTCGGGGCGTTTCAGGCCGGAGCAGACAACGTCAATTTAGCAGCATCTTTGAGCTCTCATCGGTAACTTTCCATTCAATCAGCCGGTCTTTGATTATCAGCAATTCAGCTGTCTGGGTGATTTGCACCCGTTCCTGGGAATAGACCGCCTCCGGGACGTTTTTCGTGGCATTGGTGAACGAATCGAAGACGGGGACGAGCTGGGTGGAAGTGGCCACCTGCCGCTGGTAGCTGCTGATCACGTGGTGATATATCCAGATATCAGCCGCGCCCGCATCGTGATGCATATGCTGCTGCTTTTCAGGCTGGCCCCACAGTGCGATGACCTCGGCCGTGGTCATGCCTTTCTTAAGCGGGTCGAGCGCGACGGGAGAGTAGGTCACCCCCAGCGGGACCTGAACCGCGGGCTGCTCGACCGGGGTTGAGGAAACTGCCGGGGCAGTGCAACCGGCCAGAAGACCGGCGGCCAGACCGACGGCAGCAAGAAAAGCCGTCAGCCTCATTCCCTCCGGTTGGTGGCGGTAATGCATAAAACGGAATGGGTGATCTTGAGAGGACAGAAGCATCGGGAGGGGGTGTTTAACGTCAATCAAGTGGCGGTGGCCTTGCGGCGGCGCTCGGCCAGCTCGGCGGACATGGTCAGGGTGGTCTGCTTGTTCAGTTTGCAGGCCGCGACGGCGACCACGCAGCCCACGAAGAACAGGCCGACGGCGATACTGGAGCAGGCCTGGAAACCGGCGATGGCATTGGGGGCGTCGGGTAGTTGCGTATCGTAGCCAAAGAATCCAGAGAGGGCCCAGAGCAGGCCGGCCGAGCCCAAGGCCAGGCCGGATTTGAGGGAGAAGCCGATCGTGGCGAAGACCATGCCGGTGAAGCGCCGGCCGGTCTGCCACTCGGAATAATCCGCGGCGTCGGCATACATGGCCCACATGATGGCACAGGTCGGGGCGTAAACGACCGAGCCGGCCATGGCGATGGCGACCATGCCCCAGGTGTTTGTCGGGCTCAGCAGGTACATCGCAAAGGCGTTGAGGGCGCAGAGCGAGAAGCAGACGAGGGCGACATTCTTCCGGCCAAATATCCCGGACAGGCCCGTCGAGAGCATGATGAAAACGATGGTGGTGCCGGTGCCGAGCATGTTGACGATGCTGTTGAAGACGTCGGCGGCATTGGTGGCGGTCTCGCGGGTGCCATGGACGATGTAGCCCATCCAATCGGCGAGGCTGCCGGTGGCCGCCGCGTCAGGCGTCGTAAGTCCAAGATGCGCGACCCAGTCGAACATCGCGCCCTTGTCGGCATAGTGATGGTAGTAGTTGTAGTGAGCGCCGCCCCGGAAAGTGAGCATGGCGAAGTGGAAGCCAGTGAAGATGAACAGAGCGATCCAGGGTCCGTTCTTCAGCAGGTCGAGGAAGTCCTGCTTGGGGGAGGACTTGGTCTCGACGACAGGTTTGATGCGCTCCTTGGTGGTGAAGAACGTGACGAGGAAAAGGATGAAGCAGAGGACCGCCCAGATGGTCATGGTCATCTGCCAGCCATGCTGCTTGTCGTGGCCGACGGCGAACTTGGCGACGAGCGGGAGCGTCAGGCCGCCCACGATGAACTGGGCGATGTTGGCCGAGACAAAGCGGTACGAGTTGAGCTTGGTGCGCTCGTTCAGGTCGGCCGTCATGACGCCGCCCAGGGCGGAATACGGCATGTTGTTCATCGAATAGAGCGTCATCAGGATCGTGTTGGTGATGCCTGCCCAGGCGACCAGCGAACCCGTGCTCCAGCCCTGCGGCGTGGTGTAGGCGAGAATCATGACAATGGCCCAAGGCAGGGAGGTCCAGAGCACCCACGGACGGAACTTGCCCCAGCGGGTGTTGGTCCGGTCGGCGATGACGCCCATGACGGGATCGAAGGCGGCGTCCCACAGGCGGGGCCACAGCAAGATGGCGGCGGCGGCGCCCGCGGAGAGGCCCATGACGTCGGTGTAGAAGCTCGTTTGAAAGAGCACCATCGACATGAACACGAAGTTCGCGGCGGCGTCGCCGGCGCTGAAGCCGGCTTTTTCGACGAAGGTGAGTTTTTGGGGATTATCGCTCATGGGGGTTGGGGGTGGGGAGGAAAGGGTATTTATTCGCGCAGCCAGAGCCAAGCGGTCACGCCGCGCGGGTAGTAGCGGCTGCCGCAGGAAATGCCAGTGTCGCTGCGGATCTGGTCGCACATCGCATCGCGACCGCAGCCCGGGGTGCGCTGCCAGTCGGCATGCACGCGGTCTCCGGTGCGGGCGGCGGGCGTCAGGGCCGCGGGGAAGAGGACACGGACGACGTGCTGGGCGAGGGCGATCTTGGAGAACCAGGTATTGGTGCTCGTGCTGCTCATCTTCCAGCCGCCGCTGACCGGATCGAGGCAGACCCCCGGTTGGAGCGCCTGGCTGATGTGCCGGTGGAGCTGGGCGAAAAGCGGGGCAAAACGACCATGAGCATCGGTGGCGTCCTTGTCGCCCAGGAAGAGCGGATAGACGAAACCCTCGACGGCGGGCAAAATGCGCGAGCGGTTGCCCTTCTCAAAGACGGCTGGGAAGAAGCCGGTATCGGCTTCAAACTTCGTCGTGAGCGTGTGCGCGAGGAGGTCGCCCGCGGCCCGGGCAGCGGCGGATTCGTCTTTTCGGCCGAGACGGGCCAAGGCTTTCTCCAGTAGCACCCAGGCGCCGAGGGTCTTCACGGCGAGGTAAAGGTTGTTGCGGGCCTGCCCGAGACTGACGTCGAGGCTGTCGTAGGTGGTGATTTCCGCGCCGTGGCCGACGCGCGAGGTGTCGTGCTTTAGGATGCCGTCGCGCTTGGTGGGGTCGGGATTGTCGCGATTTCGCAGGCTGGCGGCGCAGGCGAGCAGGATCTTCGCGTTCGCCCGGAGCCATTTGGTGTCCCCCGTGTGCTCGGCATAGGTGACGGCGGTGAGAATCCAGTTGAGCAGCTGCTCCATCGTCATGTGGCTGAAGCAGCCCTCGATACCGTCGCACTCGTAGCTCGAGCGGCCGGGCGGGGTGAAGAAATCGTTCACGCCCATGTCATGGGTGAAGGAGAGGCCGAGCTGGTCGCGGTAGGAGTAGCGACGGACAAACAGGTCGAGCGTGTCACGCACGGCCCAAGGCTGCCAGGCCAGCTCGAAAAACACATGATCCACGGTGAGATCAAAGGTGTTGATCATGCGGTATTCGCCTTCGTTGACGATCCAAAGGGGTTTGCCCTTGTGCCAGAGGAGCTGGGTGCTGCCGAGGTAGCTGTGCGCGGCCTGAGCCACGAGGAACTGCTGGTCGGCGTCGAGCTTGCTCCGGGCCAGCTCGCGGTCGCGCTGCGCGGCGAGCTTCTCGTACCGGCGATAGTCGGCGAGACCGTGGACGAGGACATCTTCCAGGTCGCGGAAGACCCGGGTGTAAGCGTAACTGGCGGCAAGGCCGGTGGTGATCGGGCCGGCGGCATAGAAGCCGAGCACCAGCGGGAAGCGCTTCCGCTGGCCGGCAGGCACCGCGAATACCAGCGCGGATTCTCCCGCGATGACGAGGAGGCCGCGGTAGTCGTGGAATTTCGGGGCAAGTACGTCGAAGCCCTGGCGCAGCTCAATGCCGCGGCCGGGCTTGGTCGCGTAACCGAACTTGCCGCCGCTGGCGAAGCCCGCGAGGGCGGCGCAGGTGTCACCCAACGGCCGGAGAGTGTCATCGCCATGGCCGATACCGAACATCAGCTCGACCGGGGTTGTGCCGCTGCGGTTGTCATACTCGATCCAGCCGGTGACGAGCGGGGCGAGGTGAAAACGGGCCGCGGCCTTGTTCATCTTCGCCGGGTCGGGCACCACGCCGAAGGGGGAGAGGAGGGAAAAACCGAAGCGAGTCTCGTCGGCGCGCCAAGTATCGCTCGCGAGGCCGAGCGTGCGCCGGTAATCGGCGGGTCGCAGGGCGTCGAACCCGCGCGGCGGGGCGACCACGGTGGTATCGCCGGTAAAGGCGCCTTCCTGCGATTGGGGCGGGGTAAGGAAGGGCAGAAGTTGCCAGCGGCTGGCCGGTCCGCGACGAAAACCTACGTAGACATTTTGCTTGGCGGGGGCGCGGAGGGACTGGCCAAAGCCGCCGGGGGCGTCGACCAGTCCGACCGTAAAGCTGGCGAAGGCGCCAAAAGGCGAATGCTGGACGTGGTAACTCTCGCCGGAAGCCGGCGCGGCAGGGGTGGGCATGTGGGACGGAGAAACTCTGGGGGTGGGGTAACGATGTCACCCTACTCCCTGCACCCAGGAACAAACGCGAAGCCTCAGTCGTGCAGATACTGCATCAACAGATTTTCCAGGTATTCCTGTTTGCCGGAGCGGGGCGTGGGCTCGCCGAGTTTGGTGAGGACCAGTTTTTCGAGAGTCTTGAAGTTGGCCTTGCCGGATTCGATGTCCTTGCCGTAGCCGCGGTCGAATGAGCTGTAGCGGTCGGCCACGAAAGACTCAAACTTGCCGTCGGCGAGGATGCGGCGGGCGAGCTTGAAGGCGAGGGTGTAGGCATCCATGCCGCCGATATGGGCGTGGAAGAGGTCGTCGGCGTCGATGGATGGACGGCGGAGCTTGGCGTCGAAGTTGAAACCACCGGTCCCGAGGCCGCCAGCCTTGAGGATGGAGACCATGGCGAGGGTGAGCTCGCGGACGTCGGTGTTGAACTGGTCGGTGTCCCAGCCGAGGAGCTGGTCGCCGGCGTTGGCATCAATCGAGCCGAGGGCCCCGGCGGCAGCGGCCACCTCGATCTCATGCTGGAAGGTATGGCCGGCGAGCGTGGCGTGGTTGGTCTCGATGTTGAACTTGAAGTATTTCTCGAGGCCGTAGGTACGCAGGAAGGCGATGCCGCTGGCGACATCGAAGTCATATTGGTGCTTCGTGGGCTCCTTGGGCTTGGGCTCGATGAGGAACTGGCCCTTGAAACCGATGCTCTTGGCGTAATCCACGGCCATGTGGAGGAACGCCGCCAGATGGTCCTGCTCGCGCTTTAGATTGGTGTTGAGAAGCGTCTCGTAGCCTTCGCGGCCGCCCCAGAAGACATAGTTTTCGCCGCCGAGCTCGAGGGTGCACTCCAAGGCCTTCTTCACCTGGGCCGCGGCATAGGCGAAGACGTGGGCGTCGGGATTGGTCGACGCGCCGCACATGAAGCGCGGGTTGGAGAAGAGGTTGGCCGTGCCCCAGAGGAGCTTCACGCCGGTGGCCTTTTGCAGGCCCTTGGCGTGGGCGATGATCTGGTCGAGATTCTGGTTGGACTCGGCGAGCGTGCGACCCTCGGGCGAGATGTCGCGGTCGTGCCAGCACCAGAAAGGCGCCTCGATCTTCTGGAAAAACTCGAAGGCGGCGTCCATGCGGACCTTGGCGACCGACACGGGATCGGAACCGCTTTCCCACGGGCGCACGATGGTGCCCGGACCGAAGGGATCGGCGCCGACGCCACGGAAGGAGTGCCAGTAGGCGATGGAGAAGCGCATGTGCTGCTTCAGGGTGCGCCCGTCAATCTTCTCGGACGGGTTGTAGTGCTTGAAGGCGAGGGCGTTGGCGGAACGCGGGCCTTCATAGGCGATTTGACCGATCTTGGGGAAATGAGAGTTCAATGTTTTCATTTAACGGAAACAGTTATCACCAAGACAGTGGTAGGCAGCCGGGGTAGCAAGAGTCACTTTCGGAGAGAGAGACTTCCGCTCACAACTGGAGGAGGATGCTAACAATAGACTTGAACGCGTGCCACCAGCGGTCGTGTATGCTGCCCACCCCAATGAGCGAAAGACGTGTTACCCTTTCGGATATAGCCAAGAAAGCCGGCGTGCATGTCACGACGGTCTCGCTGGCGATGCGCAATCATCCCCGCCTGCCTGAAGGTACGCGGCAGCGCATTCAGGCCCTCGCCGAGGAGATGGGCTACAGGCCCGATCCATTGCTACGGGCGTTGGTCGCCTATCGCGGAGGTATCATTGAGCGGCGCAATACGCCGACCCTGGCGTATGTCACCAACTGGAGCACCCAATGGGGCTGGAAAAAGGTGACAGCGCACGGGGAGTTCTTCATCGGCGCGCAGGCGAAGGCCAGCGAGCTGGGCTACAAGCTGGAACATTTCTGGCTCAAGGGCGAGGGGATGAGCCAGGAGCGGTTGGGCCAGATTCTCTATTCCCGCGGCATCAACGGGCTGATCATTGCCTCCCACAGCCGGGAGATGGGTGATGACCTGCAATTGAAATGGCAGAATTTTAGCGCGGTGAAGATTGACTATTTTCCCCACCAGCCGGCCCTGCACAATGTGACCAACCACCAGAGCCACATCATCCGGCTGGCCATGCAGAAGGTGACGGCGGCCGGCTACAAGCGCGTGGGCTTTGTGATGCACCGCGGCTGGGATCACGCGGTCGACCACAACTGGACCGCCGGCTTCCTGTGCGAGCAGCAGCACATGCCGCTCAAGGAGCGCATCCCCGGCCACATCTTCCCCGAGCCTCTTCCCGTCGAACGGTGGTTTCATGAACACAACGCGCAGGTGGAGGTGGATGAAAAGCTCTTCGAGAAATGGCTCAACCGGTATCAGCCGGAAGTCCTCATCACCAAGGCGAGCTTCGTGCAGCCCGCGCTGGAAAAACTCGGGCTGAGGATTCCCCGGGACATCGCGTTGGTCGACCTCTTCATCGACCGGGCGGACGGACCCGTCGCCGGGGTGCGCCAGAATCACGAGACGGTCGGCGGACTGGCGGTGGAAATCCTCGCGGGCCAGTTGCAGCATAACAAATTCGGCGTGCCCGGGATTCCCACCACGACCTATGTGGAGGGTACATGGTATGACGGAGATTCCTGCCCCATGCCGGCCGTGGTCACGGCAAGAGTCGGCTTGCGAAAGAAATAGGCCTCAATCCTAGTGGGGCACCCTTTTCCCCATGAGCAGCTACACCCCGGACGACAAACGCTACGAAGCAATCCCCTATGCGCGCTGCGGCCGCAGCGGCCTGAAACTGCCCCGCATCTCGCTCGGCCTCTGGCACAACTTCGGCGGCGTCGACCCCCTCGAGAACCAACGGGCATTGCTGCGCCGAGCCTTTGACCTCGGCATCACGCATTTCGACCTGGCCAACAACTACGGCCCACCCCCCGGTTCGGCCGAGGAGAATTTCGGCCGCATCCTCCGGGCGGATTTCGCGGCGCACCGGGACGAGCTGATCATCTCCACCAAGGCCGGCTACCACATGTGGAACGGCCCTTATGGCGAATGGGGTTCGCGCAAATACCTGCTCAGCTCACTCGATCAGAGCCTGAAGCGGATGGGGCTGCCCTACGTGGACATTTTCTACCACCACCGGCCCGACCCCGATACGCCACTGGAGGAGTCGATGGGCGCGGTGGCTGACGCCGTGAAATCCGGGCGAGCGCTCTATGCCGGGGTGTCCAACTACAACGCGGCGCAGACGCGCCAGGCCGCCGCCATCCTGAAAAGTTTTGGCGTGCCGCTTTTGATCCACCAGCCGGTTTACAACATATTCAACCGCTGGGTGGAGCCGGAGCTCCTGCCGGCGCTGACCGAGATCGGGGCCGGGTGCATCCCGTTCTCGCCCCTCGCCCAAGGCTTGCTGACCAATCGTTACCTGCAGGGCCTGCCGGCTGATTCGCGGGCGGTGAAATCGGGCGTGTTCCTTAACGCCGAGAAGATCACCCCCGAGGTGCTCGCCAAAATCAGGGCCTTGAACGAAATCGCGCAGAAACGCGGCGCCACCCTCGCACAGTTTGCCACGCTGTGGCTGCTCCGGCGCCCGGAGATCACCACCGTGTTGATCGGTGCGAGCAAAGTTACCCAGATCGATGACATCCATTCCGGCCTTAGGCTCCCGGCGCTGTCCAGGGAAGAGCAGGGCGCGGTGGAGAAAATTCTCACCAGCTGAACGCGATCGAGCCGGGCGTTGCTCCCTCCGGCCCGGCGATTCAGAGGCGCTGGCGTAAAGTTGGCGGCAACAGCCGGCGGGCCAGCTCTTCGAGGCGCGGATCGGGGAACGAATGGCCGGAAATTTTCTTCAGGGTCAACAGGCGCAGGAGCGAATTGGCGCTGAGTGCGCGCAGGCGGGCGTCATCGGCACCGGCAAGGCAGCGCCGGATCACGTCGCTGGCGAGATCAAGCCGCCGGCCCTGGGTGAGTACGACCGCGACGCTCAGCTGCCGGTCCCAACCGAGGTCTGCGCCGGCCGACCGCGCGGCGTAAGGCACAAGCTTGCCCAAAAGGGAATCGAACGCAGCCCGGTCTCCGCGGGCGTATTCGACCTGGGCGAGGGCCGAAAGCGCGCCCGGATCGGCCGGGTAGTGCCTTAGCTTTGCGGCGGTTGCGGCTGCTTGGTCGATCTGTCCGGTTTCGACAAAAAACTCCGCGAGATTGCTGAGCGCGGTGACCTCATCTTGTTCGTCGACCACCTCGAAGACCATCACCTCCTGGCCTTCGTAGCCGGGAATCTTGGGCAGGTAGTAGGTGACAGGCCGCACCCACGGTGGCAGGTTGCGCTGGGCGAGCAACGCGATGAATACGCGGTCGGGACGGCTGGATCCCATGTGCGCATACTGGCTGAGCGTGGTGTCCCACGAGGGAATGACGATATAGGCCACATGCCGCTGTGTGATCAGGGCGAACGCCTCATCAAAGGAAGTGGCGCTGGCCAGCCGGATGGTGGCGGTCACACCGGATTGGTTTTCCGGGGCCAAGGAGGCTACGGCGCGCAAGGAACCGTAGTAGGACAAGGGCGCGGCCAAGTCGGGCGAAGTCAGGATCACGGCATCACTCCGGCCGGCGCGCTGGGTGAGCCATTGCGCGAGGTCGCGGTCGATCAGGCCGCGGACTTCCGTTTCGCCCAATTCGGCGGAGGCGCGCGACGGCACCAGCCGGACCAGGCCCGGGATCACCGCCACCGCCAGCAACGCGGACCAGAACCAACGGGCCAGGCGGGGGTTGGCCGCGACATGCGCCGCCGCGGTGCCGGCCAGTACAGCCAGCAGGATGCTGTCGACCAAGTTCCACCAGCGCAGCTGGCTGCAGGCCAGGCCGAGCGCGACGAGTAGCGGACCGAGCCCGATCGCGAAAGCCGTGCATTCCGGCCCCGGTAATTTTCTTCGGAGCAAGAAGAGGCACGCCGGCAGGGCAAGAAGCATGGGCAGCACGGTTGCAACGATGGCGGGACCCGCGCCGGCCTGGGCGAGCCAGGCGAAAAAATTGGGCGCACTGGCGCCGCCCGGTAAGTTGGTCAACCGCTGCGAAAGCGGGTCCGCGGCGAAGACGTTCGCGTCAATTGCCGAGCCCGTGATTCCGAGGAATCCCGCGGCCGCCGCGAAGGCCACGATCACGGTCCGGAGGGTGCGTCGGGATCCCTCGCGAGCAGAGAAGGCCAGGATAAATTCACCGGCCGACAGCCAGCCGATTCCGAGCAACGGGTGGATGCGAGCCAGGTCGACCTCGCCGCCACTCGGGTAACGTTCCACCACGCAGGCGGCGAATACCGTGATCATTCCGCCCAGCGACCAGATCCTCCACGGGAGTATGGGTACGGAGTTGGTCTCGTTGCGAGTCAGCCCACGGGCCAGGCTTGCGCCGAGCACAATCCCGCCGAGGATCGGCCACTGGGCGGCGGGACTGATCCAGAGTCCCAGACCACCCGCAATTCCCGCCACGAGAAAACGGCCGACGCTTCGGCCGGGGGCCAGCAATGGCAGCACGCTCCACAGCGCGCACAGGTTGCCGAGATTACGATGATCGGGAGCACCGGGCAGAAATTGCCCGCCCAGCGGATGCAGGGCGACCAGCCCCACCGAAAGCAGGGCGGCAGGCAGCGGGCCAAACCACCGGGCCGTAAAGCCCGCCGTCACGAGCAGGAGCAACGCTTGCAACAGGGGATCGGCGTAGAGCGCGGCGTGTTCGACGGCCGGTCCGGGTGACCGGCCGGACAGGCCACGATCGATGGTGGCCACCAGTCCCAACCACCCACGATACAGCGCGGGCAGATCTGTTTCACGGCCCCATGGCGCGTTGTCGTAATCGACGTGACGCACTCGCCAGTCCCCGGTGTGCAGCATCTGCTGCGTTTGCCGAATCCATTCCTGGCTCTCGGTGTTGCGGTTTGGTACCAACAGCTGCCGCAGGCCACCGGCATAGCCGGTCGGAGAAGAGGGATCGACGGCCGGCGCGTCCACCGACCAACTGGCTTGGGCGGTCGTGTATTGGATCCGGTCGACTCGGGAGTATGCGACCCAGGCGATGAGCCCGAGCGCGCAAACCGGAACCAGCACCCAGGCGCGGGAAACAAGGCTTTGGGGCGGGGTCATGCGTAGGGCCGGGGAGGGGCGCGGAGCCAATCCACTCAACGAGCGAGCTGAAGGCGAGGCAAGCAAAGTTGCCCGTTTTGCACGGTCACTTTGACTCGCCTGCCGCCGCTCCATTCGGTAGGCGTTGGCGCATGCTTGTCGCCCGGTTTTCATCCGCCATTTCGGCTATCCGCCGCGTGCCACTGGGGGTGTTGGGCGGGCTTTTTTTCCTAGCCCGACTGGCCGTTGCCGCGCCGGGCGAAGGCTTGGTGGAGCACCCATTGGCGGCGCCATCCGGCCCGCGCGGCGCCACACTTTTTGCCAGCCTGCCCGCGGCCCAGACGGGCGTGGTCGCGGAAAACAACTACGCCGACCCGCGCATGTGGGGCGAGCGTTACCAGGAATTCACTGTCGGCGCGATCGGCACCGGCGTGGCGGTCGGCGACTTTGATAATGACGGGCGGCCCGATATTTTTGTCGTCAGCAAGACGGAGAGCTGTCGACTTTTCCGCAACCGGGGCGGCTGGAAATTCGAGGACGTGACCGAGCGGGCCGGCGTGGGCGATCACGGCCCGGCCGCGGCGATCTGGAAGCAGGGGGTCACCCTGGTGGACGTGAACAACGACGGCTGGCTCGACATCTACGTCTGTCGTTTCGATGCGCCCAATCTGCTCTACATCAACCAGCGCGACGGGACGTTCAAGGAATCGGCCGCCGCCTATGGCCTCGCTGTGAATGACGCCTCCGCCATGGCGGCATTTTGCGACTATGACCGGGACGGCTGGCTCGATGTCTACGTCCAGACGAACCTGCTCGACAACGTCGCGCATCCCGGCGGACAGCAGGATTACCTGTTCCACAATAATCGCAATGGGACCTTCACGAACGTCAGCGCGCCGGCCGGGTTAAGCGGGACGGGCAAGCAGGGCCATTCCGCGACGTGGTGGGATTATGACCATGACGGCTGGCCGGACTTGTATGTGGCCAACGATTTCGAAAGCCCCGATTTTCTCTACCACAACAACCGAGACGGCACGTTCACCGAGGTGCTCGAGCAGGTCGTCCCCCGCACTCCCTTCTCGTCGATGGGCTCGGACCTAGGTGACGTAAACAATGACGGACTGATCGACCTGTTCGTAGCCGACATGGCGGCGAGCATCCACCAGAAGGATCAACGCGGCATGGCCGCATCGCGCGCCGGCAGCCGGGATTACAGCGACCAGCCAGCGCGTGCGCCGCAATCGGCGTATAATGCGCTGTTTCTTGGCACGGGCAGCGGACGCTGCCTCGAAGCCGCGGCGCTCGCGGGTCTTGCCGCCACGGATTGGACCTGGTCGGTGCGGTTGGAGGATCTCGACAACGATGGACGCCTCGACCTCCACGTCACGAATGGCATGGTCCGGGAACTGCACAACTCCGACCTGCTGGTGCGCATGATGACGGCCGAGAGCGCCACGGACCGGGTGGCCTTGATGAAGGCCAGTCCGGTTCTCGCCGAGGCCAACTTCGCGTTTCGGAATCTCGGCGATCTGCACTTCGAGAATGTTTCCGCCGCCTGGGGACTGGACCAGAAGGGCGTGAGTTTTGGCGCGGCCTTCGGTGACTTCGACGGGGACGGCGATCTCGATCTGGTCTACGCCAATTATCAGGGTGGCGTCAGCCTGCTGCGCAACGACAGCACCACCGGTCATCGGGTGATCATCGATCTGCGTGGCACCATTTCGAACCGTTTCGGGATCGGCGCCCTCGTGCGCGTCGAAAGCGCCTCAGGCATGCAGGTGCGCCAGCTCACTCTTGCGCGCGGCTATCTGTCCAGCAGCGAGCCCATCGTGCATTTCGGCTTTGGGGAAGACACGAGCATCCGCCGCCTGACCGTAATCTGGCCGAGTGGCCAGGAGCAGACCTTTGAAAACCTAGCGGTGGACCGCCGCTTCACCATCACGGAATCAGCCACTGCCGCACCAGTGGGATCGACAGACGCGAAGGCCGCCGTCACTGGGCAGTTTGCGGAAGTGGGTCGCGAGACCGGCCTGGCGTGGGCCTCGCGCGAAGAACCCGTGGAAGAGACCTACCTGCAGAAACTGATTCCCCAACGCCTCAACCGGCACGGCCCGGGGCTGGCGGTGGGCGACATCGATGGCAGCGGCCGGAATTCCGTGGTGATCGGCGGCACGACGGCGGATCCGCTCCGTTTGCTGCGCGACGATGGCTCGGGCCACTTCGTGAGCGCATCAGTCGCCGGGGCCGCGACTGGTACCTCCCTGAATGACGGGCCGGTGCTGCTCTTCGATGCCGACGGCGACGGGCGAGCCGACCTGCTCGTCACGAAAGGTGGCACGACGCAGCCGGCGGGAGCGCCGGAATATCAACCGCGATTGCTTTTGAACGATGGGGCCGGTGGTTTCCTGCCGGCGCCGGCTGGCGCCTTGCCACCGATGGCGATCGCGGCCGGGGCAGTGGCGGCGGCGGATTTTGATCATCAAGGCCGGCTGGGCGTTTTTATCGGCGGGCGCGTTCTGCCCGGACAATATCCTCTGCCACCAGAGAGCGTGTTGCTCGCCAATCGCGGGGGCAGGTTCGAGGACGTGACCGACGCGCTCGCGCCCGGCTTGCGCCGCGTGGGCCTGGTGACTTCCGCGCTGTGGACCGACGTGGACGGGGATGGCTGGGTGGATCTGCTGCTCACGCTGGAATGGGGTCGCGTGACTTACTTTCACAACAACCAAGGCCGGGCGTTTGAAGACTGGACGGACAAGGCCGGCTTCGGTGACGCCGGCAGCGGTTGGTGGAATTCAATCGCCACCGCTGACTTCAACGGCGATGGCCGCCCCGACTATGTGGTCGGCAATCTCGGCCTGAACACGCCCTATCAGGCGACCCCGGAGCACCCCGCGGTGTTGTTCAGCGGCGATTTCAAGGGGGGCGGATCGACCCAGCTGATTGAAGGTTTATACGAGGGCGACCGGCTTTACCCGCGGCGGAGCCGGAAGGAACTCGGGGCCGTGTTCCCGACATTGCTGAAGCGTTTTCCTAAGACCGATCTCTTTGCGCGCGCCACCCTCGGTGAACTGTTCGGGGAGGACAAGCTGGCGGCCGCCCAGCGTTTCACCGCCACGGAATTCCGCAGCGGGGTGTTCCTGAGCCAGCCGGATGGCCGCTATCATTTCGTGCCGTTGCCCCACCTCGCGCAGATTGCGCCGCTGCAAGGCTTGGTGGCGGGGGATTTCGACGGGGATGGCCTGGCCGACATCTACGCCGTGCAGAATTCCTTCGCCCCGATCCCCGCCGTCGGTCGTTTTGCCGGCGGGATCAGTCAGCTGCTGCGCGGGGATGGCCACGGGAATTTCACCGCGGTGCCGACGGCGGAAAGTGGCCTGGAAGTAACGGGCGACGCCAAGGCGCTCGTGGTGCTGGATTTCAACCAGGACGGCTGGCCTGACTTCCTGGTCACCCGCAACAACGGCACCACGCTGGCTTGGCGGAACCAGGGCGTCGCGGGACGCAAATCCCTGGGCATTGCATTGCACGGCGTGGCGGGAAACCCCACCGCCGTCGGGGCGTGCATCACGGTGGAACTGGCCGACGGCACCACGCAAACCGGCGAGGTCCACGCCGGCTCCGGCTACTACAGCCAGTCGAGCGCCCTGGGTCTCTTTGGTTTTCCTGAGACCAATCCGCCGCGCCGGATCCGGGTTCGCTGGCCGCACGGGGAAGTCACGACCCGCGAGCTCACGACGGTGCCGGCGGTGCTCACGCTGCAAGGACCGTGACCGCCGCTACAATTTATCAACCGGCCCCGCCTCAGGGCTGGCGGCCGAAATGCTGCTGGTATTCGCCAATGATGGTGCCGAGGTCGGCCTCGGAGACGCGGGGTTGCTGCCGGAGTTGTTGGATCCACTGCCGGGCCGCCGGCTCGTCCCCGCTGTTGATGGCATGGCGGGCGAGCACCTGCATGGCCAGCGGGTGCCCGGGCTGGACGGTGAGGGCGGCCCGCATTTCCGCGACGCCATCTTCGATCCGGTTCAGGCGGAAATAAACGAGGGCCAGGTCGACATAGGCGTTGGCCTCGCTGGGGCGCAGTTTTTTCGCGGTTTGGAGCTCGGCGATGGCCGGACCGGGCCGGTCGCTCTCACCCAGCCGATGCCCATAGGCGTAGTGGAGGGCCGCGGACAGCGGGCACGCCGCCAGTCCGGTCAACAGTGCGCGCTCGGCCTCCGCCGGTTGGTTCTGCGCCGTCAGCACGTCGACCAATGACAGCCATGCATCGGAGTCGTCGGGCGCCAACGCGACCGCCTTCTCCAAATGCCGGCGGGCCGAGGGGTAGTCATGCTGCCGGAAGAGCAGCTGACCCAGCTGGCGCCGATAGGACGCGGCTTCCGGGCTCAGTGCCACCGCCCGCTCCAGAAGATTTTGTGCGGCGGCGGTGTCATCGGCCAGGCCGGCCACGGCGGCGGCCACGCTCAGACGGTAGGAGTCGTAGCAATCCCCGATCAGTTCATCGAGCCAGGGATCGGGAATATCCCGGAACTCTTTCCGGCCAATGACCTCCCTCAGTCCGCGGGCCCCCTTCGGCTCCCCCTCGTGTTCATAAACCGTCACCAGCAGCGACAGTGCGCCGATGAAATCAGGGTGAGCCGTGACGGCCTGCTCCAAATGTGCGCGGGCCCGGGACCAATCGCGTTCGACGAGGTCATTGCGCGCGAGGCCCAGCAGCGCATACGGGTTGCTTGGTTCGCGTTGCAGGGCCGCGGCATAGGCCTGGATCGCTTGGGGGCGGCGGTTTGCCTTGGCGAGAATGTCGCCGAGCCGGATCCGGGCAGGCAGATAGTCCGGAGCCAGGGCGACCGCGCGTTGCCACAACGGGAGCGCCTCGTCGATCCGCCCTGAGCCCGCCAGGATGCTGGCGTGGAGATGGGGCCAGCGCGCCTCGTGCGGTTCAAGCCGCCCGAGTGTTTCGTAGCACTGGATCGCTTCGCGATAGAAACCGTTGGCATGATAGAGCCGGCTGAGTCCGGCCAGGCCCGCGGTGGGATGCGATAAGCCGCGCGCGGCATTATCCCGGGCGGCAATCTCGTCGGCCAGTTCGGGCCGGAGCGAATCCGCGGCCGGCCGGACCGGGAGGCCGGACCGGACAATCGATTGCTGACGGACGATGTACCCGCCGGAAACCAGCACGCCAGCAGCGAGAAGAACGGCGAGCCAGTGCCCCCATTTTGTCCGATGCCCGACTGTCCTGGATAAACCCACGGATTATTTTTGCCGCCAGAGGGTGATGCGGTCCATGCGGTCGAAGGGCGGGTAGGAGTAGAAACCGGCGGTGACGATAGAAGGCTTGCCCGAGCCGTCGAGATCGCCGGCTGCGCAGGTGATGAGCTGGATCGGGGCGCGGGCCAGCACATGCGGGGTGAAGTTCATCTTGCCGTCATTCTTGAAAGCCACCAAGGCCACGGCATCGGGATTTTTCCAGTCGTTGAAGCCGCTCGTGCAAACGACGTCCATGACGCCAGTGCCAGCGAGATCCACGCCGACCGGGGCATAGGCGCCGGCCAGGTCGCCGATGCGATGGTAGCGGAAGTTGCCCCCTCCGACATTCTCCAGCCACTGCACGCCGTGCCAGGGACGCTTGCCCGGATCGGCATAGGCGAACCCGTCGCCATTGGTGTAGAGGATGTCGGGCCGCCCGTCGCGGTTGAGGTCACACAAGCTGATGCCGCTGCTGCCAAAATCTTCGTTGGTGGAACCGAACAGGATTTTGTTGGTGAAATTTCCCTTCCCGTCGTTCTCGAAGAGGTGAATCTCCTCCCACTGCTGCGAGACGACCGCGACAATGTCGAGGGTGCGGTCGCCGTTCAAGTCGGCCACGCAGACGTTGATGGTACCGGAGAGGTTGAGCAGGTTGTGGGTCTCGAACTGCCAGTTGCCCAGGTTGCGCAGCCAATTGATCTCGCCCTGGTCGTAACCGAACTGGGCCACCGCGAGGTCGAGACGGCCATCGCCGTCGAAGTCCCCCGCCCGGATGTCCGTGACGCGGGCGACATGCTCGGCGATGACATGCTTGGTGAAATGCTGGTGGCCGTCATTCTCGAGGATGACGATCGAGCCAATCTTGTCGTTGTTGGGGAAGACCTCGCCCATGCAGGAGACGAGCAGGTCAAGGTCACCATCGCCGTCGATGTCCACGGCCTCGACATGCACGGGCGAGGGCAGGCCGGCCAGGAGGATTGACTCCGCGAATTTCCCGGGCGCGGTCTGCCGCAGCCAGACGACGGCGTTCAATTTGTCATCGCAGGCGAGGATGTCGTCTCGTCCATCCCGCCAGTTTAAAAAAAGCCGATCCCCCTGTGGTGTCGGCTTTTTCGTTGGGAGGCATCAATTTAAGCCACAGGTCGGCTTAGGCACGGTTAGGCAGGATTAGGCTCGCTCGTGCCTCATTTGGATCTTTTATTGCCACCAGAGTGCCACTGAGATGGCCGTCTGAAAGACACCAACAGCATGAAAATCGGCGGACCATATTTCGACAAATTCAAGCGCGGTCGAC
>JANYDW010000066.1 GCA_025363455.1 Oleiharenicola sp.
GAGTATGAATGGATTGCTGGAGACTCACGGCGAGGCGGTTCATGCCCCTCACAGCGACTTGCGCCGCCCGAGGGGCAACCTCTCAGCGTGGCCGGTTTTGAAGTGGCCCTACCTGGCCGGTTTTGGGTGGCCACTGACAGCAAGGTGACCGGTCGCAGCCACAAACAGGTGATGCGGGCTGCGCGCAAGGCGCTGCGCGAAATGGCATCGGCTGGACGGGCGAAAACTCAGAGCAAGACGAGGAACTGATCCGGAGAGAAGCGGAGCAAAAGCAGGGTTGGATTTACCGCTAATGGGATTCATCAACGGATGAATCCTTGGACGTGCGCGGCGACTGATCGTCGCCGCTGATTGGCTCTGGGGCCTGCTGATCGCAGGCTGGGATTTTGTGGTCTGCGACTAGCAGACCCCTCCGAACCTTCACCGGAGACGATTAGTCGGAGGGGTTGAGCAAAGGTTCGCCTGTTGGCGAACCTGATTAGTGGTTAACCCCAAACTGGATTCCGGTTTCCTCGGCTTCGACCTCCAGCCAGAGTCGGATGGCTTCCTTGATATTGGCCAGGGCTTCGTCGCGGGTAGTTCCCTGCGAGTGGCAGCCCGGTAAATCGGGACAGCTCACCGCCCAGCCCTCGTCGGATTGGAAGAGCGTCACGCGGTAGTTCATGGAGGGAATAGTCGTCAGAAAGGAGCCGAGGTCAAGTTTGCCGGCGAAGTAGGAATTGCAACACGCAGGCGCATATACCGCAAGTTTTGGACGGGTTAGCTCCCTCGGGCGTGCTGAATTTTCAGCACGGCGATGATCCAGATCAAGGCGGCTGCGACTAGCGGTGGACCGACATTCTTCCACGTCCACAAGATTCCTGTGCAATACCAACCTGGCTGCAGAGTGGCCAAGAACACATGCGCCGTGAAAAGAAACGAAACCGAAATCACGGCCTTCTCTGGCAGAGGCGATATCATGGACATGAAAATGGCCGCGAGCAGCGCCGTCATCACAAGCACATGCATCCATCCCGCTTTGCTGATGTCCAGATACCATTTTCCGGTTTCATGGACGGGGAACATGTGGCCTGTAATCCCCTCGGCTCGAAACGATTTTGCCCACTGTGCATGAGCAATGACCGTAGCCACGAGCGCGACTAGTAACATAGCAAGGGCGAGCAGGCGGTTTTTAGAAAAGTAGGGGAAGGCCAAGCCTGTCGCTACCGACAAAATGATCAGGTCGCTCCACATCCCACCGTGATTCAGGAACCCCATTTTCACGCCCCTGTGTGTAAGGGTTCCTTCCATTGCAGAAACTACGCCCGATAAGAGAACAGCGACAACTACCACGGAAAATGCTGCAAAACTAAAGTTCACGCGTCGGTTCTGATTCAGTAGCCTAATCAGGTTTCGCTACGGATTCGGTGAGTTTCAGCGCGAGGTGAACGAGTGGGTCGTCATGTTTCTTCTGCCACTTGCGGGTTTCAGCTATGGCAGTCTGTAGTTGTGCGAAGGTAACGATTGGTAGCCGTCCTTGCGCTCGGCGCATGAGCCACAAAAGGTGGGCGATCCGAAGGCAGCCGTCATCGTGATAGAGTGGGTTCTCGAACCACTTTGTAGCATCCGCAATGGCGGCGGTTACTTGGTCTGGGGTTCCGCGGTCACCGGCGAGCCATAGGTGGGCCACACGCACCATGCGATCTTCTTTGGAGCCCGAGGTCTCCAACCAAGTGCGGGTTTGCTGAAGGACTTCGGCAACGTGATTATTGGCCATCCCCGCGAGCCAAATGATGCCCCAGCGCACCAAAGTGTCGTTCACAGCTGGATTCTGTTCGAGCCAACGGTATGTTCGCATAAGGACGCGCACTATCGCATCGTAGTCTGCCTGTCGCCCAGTCAACCACAGTAGAAATGCGTGTGCCAGACCACTGGTATGCTCGCGATCAAGCCAGGAATTTATTTTCTCAATAGCTACCGGCACCCAATCTCGTTCACTTGGGGCAGTCCCTTCGGGCGGAAAAATGAATCGCACCGCCTCAGGTAGCGTCTCTCGATGTGAAGTGATACTACAGATTCGCTTCACGAACACGGACGAGTTTCCCTGAACTTTCAGCCATTGCAAAAGCGATGCCCGCGTCAATGCATCCTCCAGGTGCCTCCGCACAAAATCAGGTTCCGGGATTGTTCTGCTCATGAATCCATCAATGGTTTGCTTCCAAGAACTTTCATCCAGCTTTAAGGTTAAGATTCCGGTTGATGGTAAAGGGGCGGCCAAAAACTTGGCGGTGGCATAAGCCAAATCGATGGCCTTTTGCGGCGCGCCACGTCTGAGGACAGCCCAAGTTAGGACTGCACGGAGAAAGATATCGTTGGGGTGTTTGGCCAGTCGCTTCAGTCCCAAGTCGAAGCACGCGTTCATCTCGTTAAAAGTGCCTCTCCACTCCACAATACTCACGCCTACCAGGCAGTCGGAGAACAACGCGTCATCAATCACCCGACCTGAAGTTCTTGCTGCATTGCCATTGTGCTCTTTGGACACTGGTTGGCCATTGGCGGAATCGAATGGCGTGCTTTTCTCAGCCAAGGAGTGTATTAAGTTAGGAAGCGCACTTAGATTCAAAGTACCGCGTATCAAGTTAGCTAGTGTCACAATTCTAGTGTCGTCCAACAACTGGTACTCGCTAGATTCATGATCCCAGTATATCTCTACGCAGCCAACTGGCAGGTAATTTCTTATGGTGATCCTTTTCCTGCGTTTGCCTACAGCACTTGTGTCGAGTTTGAATATCTTTAGTTTCACGGAGCGATCAGACTTATCTCCTAACAGTCCCTTGAAGCTTAGATTATTGCTGCCGTTAATTGCATTGAATAACTGCGCAGAGGGATCCTGTGGATTACAAAACCAATATGTTTGCCCCGGCTTACTCGCAGCCTTCCAAATACGGTATTGTAGAAAGAATAATGCAAATGATGGTCCAAGCTTAGACCAAGGAAGTGGATATGTGTCGTGACCTTGCTCTAAAAAATTCGGATTTGCTGATGAATCATCGCAATATTCGACCTTTGTGAGAGAGACCGGCTGTGAACCAGTGAAAAACAATCGCAAATATCGACCCTGAGTCGGAAGTAGTTTGGCCTCTGAAGATGGCGTGCTTGTCAGAGCCGCATTAGTCTCACTAGTTGACTTTAGATTCATGACAGCACTCGTGGTTAAGGAGATTACTAACCACCAATTTGACAGCTGGCAATCTGCTTTCAGAACTGTTCCGAATGCTTCCGAAATCGCTGCCATCTTTATTCGCCAAAAAGTCTGCGATTATGGCGTCAGTCACCCAGGCAACCGATCCTTCCGGACTCAATTCGTGAGCGCTAGATAGGCCGGCCCGAGGGTGATGATAATAGGAGATCAAGCGCCATGTGGGGATTTAAATCCAGTGAAGAAATAGCTGCCGAGGCTGCTTCTGAGCGTGCCGAGGCTGAGCGTATAGAAGCAGTTGAAGAGCACAATCGAGGCCAACGAGAGGGGGCTGAGTCCTCCCTGAGCGACCGTCTCGTCCACAACACAATTGGAAATCTCGTGCATAGCGAGGAATTCAATAACGGTTACGACAACGCCACGCGTGGGAAGCTCCTCTAACTGAGCAGGGTAAACAAGGCGGCCGAGGCAAATCCTCGGCCGCCCTTTGCCTCAAATATCACTAACATGACTACGAACAGTAATTTCCTGGTTCAGGCACTAGTTGCAGCGATTGTCGCGGTGGGTTGCCTGATTCTGACTGGCTGCGCTGGTCTTGCGATGGAAGCAGGGGCTGCGCGCATAGCCCTCGGTCGAGCCGCTATTGGCGCGGGAACCGTCACGCTGGGAGAAATGGCGATCGTGCCCGAGGTGGTGGCAACCGAGGCAGTGGCAATGCGGGTGGGTGCCATGAGCGTCGGCAGGATGACAGGAGCGGCAGAGGTTCGTGCCGCCACATCGGTCATGGCGCGTTCTACAGCCGGTGAGTTCGTCGGCTACATTGAACGCGATGCGGGCGAGGTTGTCGTGCGCGATGCCGCCAGGAATGTGCTGTCGCGCAGTGTACCACTAAACAACCGCATCATACACATGAACCGTTACGGCCGGGAAGTCGGAGTCTCAGAGTGGTCTGACTCCTCGATGACAACGCTTGATCACTATATCCTTAAAGAAAATGGTCCTCGGCTTTTCACGGGTCGCGACGTCGTGGTTGATGACTTTATCGAGCATTATGATGCTGGTCTGAAATACATCGGTAGATCGCCGCTGCTGGGTGAAGCCGGCCAAGCAGCTGGTGCCAACGGCAGTATCATGCTCAATATCGCGGCGTTGGCTGCCGCCGCGGCTGCGACTCAAGAGGAGCGGCACTGACAATCGCGGTACACATGTTGCAGAAAGAACAGCCTCTCGCCGACGGGATATTGGCTCCACTGGATGCCCAGGAGCGCCGTTGGAGCGGGCTGCGGGCAGGGCGAGCGGGCAAGCTGGGCATAGGTTTGTTCGCGGCGCGCGACTATTCACAAGGGGAGACCGTATTGGTCTTTCGTGGTCCCGTGCTTTCCCTGAAGGAAACATTGGCTCTGGGGCGGCGGTTCAGCTACTACCCGGTTCAGATCGGACCAGGCCAATACGTGGATGTCACAGCTGAAGGGGAACCGGCGACATTCCTAAACCATGGCTGCGGCCGGAACTCAAACTGTGGGATCAGGGGCTTGACCGAGTTGTGGGCCCTGCGGGAGATCAAAGCTGGCGAGCAATTGCTCTTCGACTATGCGCTCACTTCGGAAGGTGATCCCGAGCAGATGATCTGTCGCTGTGGCAGCAAGGATTGCCGTAGGGTTGTCGGCAATTTCAGCGATATGGACACCAAGACCAAGCGGTACTTTCTCAGGCTGGGTGCGGTGAGCGAGTTTGTTGTCGTGATCCTAAAGAAGGCGGGGAAGCTGCGCAAATATTAAGGAATCGTCTGCAAGCAGGCTCCTATAGGACGCCGCGTTCTCTGTGTCCTCCGTGTTTAATGGTTGAAATAAAGGCGGTTGAGGAAACCGCCACTACCTCACACTTTCGCTTTCTCCGGCAGGGCCTTGGTGGCGACCTCGGTCTTGAAGCGGGTGATGACGTCGGCGACCTTGAGCACGCCTTCGTCGCCCTTGGCGCGGGAGCGGACGGAGACGCTTTGCGCCTCAGCCTCCTTCTGGCCGAGCACGAGCACGTAGGGCACCTTGTCGATCTCACCGCGGCGGATCTTGGCGCCGAGTTTGTCGGAGTGGGAATCGAGCGTCACGCGTAGATCGGCGGCCTGCATCTGGGCGAGCACAGCCTGGGCGTAGTCCATGACCTTGTCGCTGATCGGCACGAGGCGGATCTGCTCGGGGGCGAGCCAGAGCGGGAAGTCGCCGCCGAAGTGCTCGATGAGCACGCCGCAGAAGCGCTCCATCGAGCCGAAGGGCGCGCGGTGGATCATGACGGGGCGGTGCGCGGTGTTGTCGGCGCCGATGTAGGTGAGGTCGAAGCGGACGGGCAGGTTGTAGTCCACCTGCACGGTGCCGAGCTGCCACTCGCGGCCGATGACGTCCTTGATGACGAAATCGATCTTCGGGCCGTAGAAGGCGGCCTCGCCGGGCTCCTCGGTGAAGGGCACGCCGAGCGTCTGCGCGGCGGCGCGGCACGCGGCCTCGGCTTTGTCCCAGTTCGCCGGGTCGCCGGTGTATTTGTTGGAGTCGGGGTCGCGCAGGCCGACGCGCACGCGGTAGTCGGACATGCCGAGCGTGGTGAGGACGGTCTTCACGAGGGAAAGGCAGCCGATGATCTCCTTGGGCACCTGTTCCTCGGTGCAGAAGAGGTGGGCGTCGTCCTGGGTGAAACCGCGGACGCGGGTCATGCCGTTGAGCTCGCCGGACTGTTCCCAGCGGTAAACGGTGCCGAATTCCGCGAAGCGCACGGGGAGGTCGCGGTAACTGTGCGGCTGCGAGGCGAAGATCTTGATGTGGTGCGGGCAGTTCATCGGCTTCAGGAGGAAGCCGTCGATCAGCTGGTCGTCGGGGAGGATGCGGTCCTTGGTGATGGTTTCGGTGCCGGTGAGCTTGTTGACCTTCTCAGCGAGGTGCACGGAGACGGCCTCGATGCGGTTCGACATCTCGGCGCAGGAGCAGCCGGAGGAGATGAGCTGGTCGAGGGCGTCACGCTCGACGACGGGCGGGAACTGCGAGTCCTTGTAGTAGGGGAAGTGGCCCGAGGTCTTGTAGAGCGAGAGGCGGCCGATGTGCGGCGTGAAGACCTGCGAGTAGCCCTGCTTGCGGAGCTCGCCGGAGATGAAGTCCTGCAACTGCTGGCGCAGGATCGAGCCGTTGGGCGTCCAGAGGATGAGGCCCTGGCCGACGTCCTCGTCGATGTGGAACAGCTTCAGCTCGCGGCCGAGTTTGCGGTGGTCGCGGAGCTTGGCCTGCTCGAGCTGCACGAGGTAGTTGGCGAGTTCCTCCTTCGTCGCGAAGGCCGTGCCGTAGATGCGCTGGAGCTGCTGATTGGTCTCGTCGCCCCGGTGATAGGCGCCGGCGATGGAGAGGAGTTTGAAGGCCTTTAACTTAGCCGTGTAGCGGACGTGGGTGCCGGCGCAGAGGTCGGTGAACTCTCCGTTGGTGTAGAAGGAGATTTTTTCGTCCGCCGGGATGTCGGCAAGGCGGCCGAGTTTGAATCGCTCCTGCCCGCGGGCCTTGATGATCTCGACGGCCTCCTCGCGTGAGACCTCCTTGCGGTCAAAGCGCTGGTTCTCGTCGGCGATCTTCTTCATCTCGGCCTCGAGCTTGGCGAGGTCTTCCATCGTCAGCTTGTGGGCGAGATCGATGTCGTAGTAGAAGCCCGTGTCGGTCGGCGGGCCGATGTCGAGTTTGGCATCAGGGAAGATGCGGAGGACGGCGGTCGCCAATACGTGCGAGCACGAGTGGCGGAGTTCTTCGAGCGGGGACATCGACATGGCGGGTGTTGGTTGTGGTCCCCCTTACGAATGGAGGGCCGGAGGTACCTATCCCGCGGCTGCGGGACAGGGCCGAAGGCGCAGATTGGCCGGGAGTTTTGCCGGCTGTCAATGCCGGGTTGGCTCAAGGCAGATTGGCCACAAAAAGCACAAAAAGCGCAAAAATGGAGGGCCCGCGTCCCTGCGGGCCGGGCGGAGGGTAGGGCGGCGGCTCCGTTCGCCGCCGCGGCGCGGAACGGAGTCCGCGCCCTACCTATTTCTTCACCGGCTCGAGCTTGTAGCCGTCCTTGCCGTCGAGCATGGACCAGCCGGCGGCGGCGAGTTCCTTGCGCAGGGCGTCGGCTCCGGTCCAGTCCTTGGTGTGCTTAGCAGTCCAGGGCTTTTCGACCAGGGCGATGATGACGCCTGCAGCGCAATCGCGATTGCTCAAATTAGCTTAAGAATAGAGGGTTTGAGGACACTAGCTGTCGTTAGTTAAATAGCACCCGACGCAGTTTTCACATTCTCAGCGCGAGGACCTCTCCATGATTTTTAAAATCGATTGTATCTGCGATAGCTCCACGATGAGTAAAACCAACGGGCCCCTTTGTGATAATTGGGTTGTGACCATTGAAGCACCGAGTGCGCGAATTGCTGAGTATCTGGTGTTGAGTAACTATCCGGGGGTAATGCATGCAAAAGCTACAATTGCTGAGCCTTTGTCGTTTTTTAAATCTTTGATTGCCTTGTTTAGGGCACCCAGCGCTGCAGTAGTTTTTACCTTGGAACTCGAATGCATGCGGCGATTGGGCTATCGCGAAGGTTGGTTCGACATGGAACGCGGAAGACGTCCAAGCTTTGAGGATTGGGATTTAGATGAAGCGAGATGGCCAAAGAGTGAGAACGAAATCCCTGTGATCACGCGTTACGCAGACGGACTTCATCAGGATCGCCTTATAGAATGAACGCTTACTACTGAGGCGAATATCTTCTATGCTACCTCTTCAGTGGTTCCAGTTTGTAGCCATCTTTGGCGTCAAACATCACCCAGCGGCGATCGTGAAGCTCCTTACGGAGTGCGTCGGCTCCGGTCCAGTCCTTGGCTTGTTTCGCGGCCCAGCGTTTCTCGGCGAGATCTTTAATATCTTGGGGGATTTCAATTTTAGCCTCAGGCAGTTCTAGTTTGAATCCTAAAGTATCCATCACCCGATCGAATGCGGCGAGATCAGTGCCTGCATCATTGCGGTTAACAATGGTGAAAAGCGATCCAAGTGCCGCGGGGATATTGAGGTCGTCCTTTAAAGCAGCCAAGACGGGATCAAACGCCGTTCGATCTATTGAAGCCGCAGGTGTAGGAGTCTTGAAGGATTTTCTTAAATTCCGAAGCGTGTTTAAAGCACTCTCCGCGGCATGTAGAGACTCGAGCGTAAAGTTTAACTGCTTCCGAGGATGCCCCATCAGTAGTGCATAGCGAACTGTTTGAGCAGTGAAGCCCTTGGCAATGAGTTCGTCCAGCGTGTAGAGATTGCCGAGGCTCTTGGACATCTTTTTGCCGTCCACGAGCAAGTGTTCGCTGTGGTACCAGTGATGTGAGAACTCGCGGCCGTTGCAGCACTCGCTCTGGGCGATTTC
Organism: Oleiharenicola sp.; assembly: GCA_025363455.1. GTDB lineage: Bacteria > Verrucomicrobiota > Verrucomicrobiia > Opitutales > Opitutaceae > Lacunisphaera. The sequence continues at coordinate 8,580 of JANYDW010000066.1, forward strand.
GTTTTCGTGGTGGGGGAAGAGCAGGTCGACGCCGCCAGTGTGGAGGTCGATCGTCTCGCCGAGATGTTTCTTGCTCATCGCGCTGCACTCGATGTGCCAGCCGGGGCGTCCGGCGCCCCACGGGCTATCCCAGGAATTGGCGCCGTCGTCTGGCTTGTGGGCCTTCCAGAGCGCGAAGTCCGTGGCGTCCTCCTTTTCGTCGGCGTCGACGGCCTGCGATTTGCCGGAGAGAGCGGAGACGGCCTCGGGACGCAGCTCGCGTTCCTTCACGCGCGACAACCGGCCGTAGCCGTCGAAGGAGGAGACCTTGAAATAGACTGAGCCGTCTGCGGCGCGATAGGCGTTACCCTTTTTCATGAGCACGTCGATCATGTCGACTTGCTCCCTGATGTGGCCGGTGGCGGTGGGTTCGACGTGCGGGCGCAGACAGTTGAGGGCGTCGCAGTCGGCGTGAAACTTGTCGGTCCACTGTTTCGTGACCTCGGCGAGCGGCCGGCCCTCGTCTCGGGCGCGCTTGATGGTCTTGTCGTCCACGTCGGTCAGGTTGCGGACGTGCTTCACCTTGCCCGGGCCGAACTCGAGGTCGAGGAGGCGGCGGATGACGTCGTTGACAACGAAGGTGCGGAAATTGCCGATGTGCGCCGGAGCGTAGACCGTCGGGCCGCAGTTGTAGAACCGGAACACGCCGTCAGCTTGTGCGGGCTTCAGCTCTTTCAGGCTGCGGGTAAGGGAGTCGTGGAGACGGATCGGCATGAAGCAGACGGGTGGCCACAAAAGGCGCAAAAAGCACAAAATTATCAACCCCGGATTACAGAGACCAAACCACCGGACTTTTAACCACTAATGACCACTTATGGGCCACTAATTGAGATCAATGCATCGGAGGGCACCACGAAACACACTAAACACCCGAAAAACTATCAATGCAGAGGCCGACGCCTTTTATTTGTTACTATCGAAGTCAGTGAATCTCCTCGGTTTCACTCTTTAGTGTGTTTCGTGTTTTTCGTGGTTAACTCCGATCGAATCGGTCGAGCTGTAATCACAGTCCGGATTAGTGAAAATTAGTGTGGCTTAGTGGTGCCCTCCGGTCCGGGGCCTTTAAAGCTTAGGTCCGAACCACCAGACCTCAAACCTCGGAGTGTTTGCCACAAAGAACACAAAAAGGATCCGTCCGCCGTTCGAATGACTTCCGTGCGCCTATAGGCGCCTTGAGAGCATAGTCCCTCAACGATACTTCGTGTTTTTCGTGGCCAAAATTCCGGGGATTCTGGTTCTGTCATGAAAAGTTTAGCGTGAAATGGCGCTGAATAGTGGTTTACTCCGGTTTCCGTCACCATGGCCAAGACCAACAAGCTTGAACTGATCCATCGTCCCCGCCGGCTGCGCCGTCAGCCCAGCCGCCGCGCCCTTGTGGCCGAGACGGTGCTGCGCGTCGAGGACCTGATCGCCCCGCTGTTTGTCGTGGACGGCAAAGGGAAGCCCGAGGCCATCGCGTCCATGCCGGGGGTCTTCCGGCTGAGCATCGCTGATCTGATCAGGGAGTGCCGAGAGCTGCACCAACTCGGCGTGCCAGCCGTGGCCCTGTTTCCCAAGCTTGACGGCAAGCTTAAGAACGAGGGGGGCACCGAGGCCCTCAATCCCGCCACGCTCATCCTCCGCGCCGTGCGCGCCGTGAAGAAGGCCGTGCCGGAGCTGAGCGTCATCACCGACGTCGCCCTCGATCCGTACACCAGCCACGGGCACGACGGCGTGCTCAACGAGGCCGGAGACGACGTGGATAATGACCGCACCGTGGCCATCCTCGGCAAGATGGCGGTGTTGCAGGCCCAGGCGGGCGTGGATTTCGTGGCGCCATCGGATATGATGGACGGTCGCGTTGGCTATGTCCGCAAAGCGCTCGACGCCGCGGGCCTCACGGACACCGGCATTTTGGCCTACTCGGTTAAATATAATTCCGCTTACTACGGGCCGTTCCGCGACGCCGTGGGCAGCGCGCAAGCCGCCGGCACGCGGTTGCTCAGCAAGGCGACGTACCAGATGAACCCGGCCAACCGCCGCGAGGCCATTCGCGAGATGCAACTCGATGTGGTCGAGGGAGCGGATATCGTGATGGTGAAGCCGGCCGGTGCCTACCTCGATATCATCCGCGAGGTGCGCAACAACACGCGCCTGCCGCTCGCGGCCTATCAGGTTTCCGGCGAATACGCCCAGATCCACGCCGCCGCCCGGCTCGGCTGGCTCGACCTCGTGCGGTGTCGCGACGAGTCATTGCTCGCCATCAAGCGAGCAGGTGCGGACATGATTCTCACGTACTTCGCCAAGGAAGTGGCGAAGGCTTTAAGAGGGTAGGGCGCGACCGCTGGGCGCGCCGTAGGGACATTCGCGGACGGCCCAGCGGTCCGTCCCTACCGGCGCTGCTGCGCCAAGAGACAAAAGGGGTAGGGCGCGGACTCCGTTCCGCGCCGCGGCGGCGAAGGGACTCGCCGCCCTACCGTTTTGTCCACAGCGCCCTGGTCAGCACGAGGTGACCGAACAGCGCGCCGCCGACGCAGACCGGGCCGATCAGGGCGTAAGGCAAGTGGAAAGCCAGCAGGAGCGGCGGTTGCTGGCCCCAGCCAAAAGGTACAGGCGAGGACATGACCGCCACGCGCATAACATTCAGCAGCAGGGCGAACCCGACGACGTTGGCGATCGTCGCTGCGGTCGGGTGGCGTGCGGCGAGCGGTGCGCAAACCAGCGCCGTGATGCCGCTCACAATGTCCCAGTTTTGCCCCGTCCACGTCATGCTCTCGGGGATCGTGCCTTGCGCCGCCCATTCGTGCAGAACGAGTTCCAGCGGCAGGCGAAACGCCTGGAACCCCACGAGGGCCGCCAGCGGTACATTCGTCGCCAGCCGTCCTCCGAAGGGCGACAGCGCGGCCGCGCTGCAGATGATCAAGATGGGGCCGAAAAAGAAGGGCAGGCCGTTGAGGGGCAGGGAGGTCATCTTTCCGCCCGCCACCAGCACGGTCAGGGCCCCGAGCCAGACGGTGAGGATCGCAAAAGCAGTGACGAACACCCGACCGCGGCCATAGGTGCGGAGGACGGCCCACAGAAAGGCCATCACGACCACCGCCACGATGGCACGGAAGGCGAGGACCGAACCAGTGCTGGCCGGGTGGAAGTCCATCGGCGGATCACTTCGCCAGCTTGCTGTGCCGGCGGCTGTAGCCGAAATAGACGACGAAGCCGAGCGCGAGCCAGATCGTGAGGTTGAGCCACGTGATCGTGGGCAGGGCGAACATTTGCGCGATGCAGATCAGGATGCCGAGCACGGGCACGAACGGCACCCAGGGAGTGCGGAAGGAGCGAGGCATGGCCGGCTGGGTCCGGCGCAGCACGAGGACGCCCGCGCAGACAAGCGCGAAGGCCAGCAACGTGCCGATGGAGATGAGTTCGCCGAGCAGGTTGAGCGGGAACAGCCCGGCGATGATCGCGCACGAGATGCCCGTGATCCAGGTCGTCACGTGCGGCGTGCCGTACTTCGGATGGATCTTGGCGAAGGTGTCGGGCAGAAGGCCGTCCTTGGCCATGGCGAAGAAGATGCGCGGCTGGCCGAGCAGGGAGACAAGGATGACCGACGTGAGGCCGGCGAGCGTGGCGGCCTCGATCAGGTAGCGGAACAACGCGGGCGCCTGCACCTGTTGCAGGGCGTAGATGAACGGCGCGTCCACGTTGAGCTTGGAATAGTGCACCATGCCGGTGAGCACCAGCGACACCGCGACGAACAGGAAGGAGACGGCGGCGAGCGTACCGAGCAGGCCGATGGGCAGGTCGCGTTGCGGATTCTTGGTCTCCTGCGCGGCGGCCGACACGCAGTCAAAGCCGACATAGGCGAAGAAGATGGCGCCCGCGCCGCGAAAGATGCCACTCCAGCCGTGTTCGCCGAATTCGCCCGAGTTGGGCGGGATGAACGGGGTCCAGTTGGCCATGACGGACTCGCGGTGGCCGAAGAAGTACCAGATGCCGTAGCCGATCAGGGCGAGGAGGACGCCGACCTTGATCACCACCATCAGGTTGTTGAAGTTGGCGGATTCCTTGATGCCGATGTAGAGAATGTAGGTCAGGAGAAGCGAGATGAAGACTGCGGGGAAATTGATGAGCGCGCCGGTGGTCACGAGGTGGCCGTCCACCACGTCGAGCGGGGCGCTGGCCATGACCTTGGGCAGGACGAGGCCGAACTCGCCGAGGACGTCGCGGGTCGCCCCGGACCAGCTGACCGCGACGGCGGCGCCGGAGAACAGGTACTCGAGAATGAGGCACCAGCCGACGACCCAGGCGAAGATTTCGCCGAGGCTGCCGTAGGTGTAGGTGTAGGCGCTGCCGGAAACGGGGATCATGGCCGCCAGCTCGGCGTAGCAGAGGCCGGCGAAGAGGCAGGCGATGCCGGAGACGATGAAGGAGATGGCGATGGCCGGGCCGCCGTAGAGCGCGGCGGCCTGGCCGGTCTGGACGAAGATGCCGGCGCCGACCACCGAGCCGATGCCCAGGCTGACGAGGCTGAGCGGGCCGAGGGTGCGCTTGTAGCCGTGTTCGGCGGCGGCTTCCGCCTGGAGCGAGGCGATCGACTTGGTGCGCAGGAGACTCATTTAATAGCGGCCGGCCGTTCCGGTTCACCAAGCGGGCGGATGAAGGTCATGCGGGCTACCCAGAAGGATTGTCCGCGGGCTGGCAACAAGGCTTTTGACGCTGAGGGTCCAATACCCCGAAGCTTCGGCCGTCGCCCGGCCTATGGCCGACAGGTGCTTCGGCTTGGCCGGGACGGAGAAGCCCGCTTGCAGGCGATTCTGCGGTCGGTCCGGCGGCGGGCGTTCCGAATCGCCTGCAGGCTCCTACAAAAAACGGCCAGAAACAGCGGCTTGGCGGACCTGATCAATGCCTCGGGGTTTGCCCCGAGGATCTTTACCGGCCGCGCTTGCTGCTTTTCGGCTTCTCGTCCCCTTCCTCGGCGTCGTCGGAATCGTCATCCTCGTCGTCCTCATCCTTGTCCTTGTCGCCGTCCTTCTTCTTCTCGCCGTCCTCGTCGTCCTTATCGGCGTCATCGTCATCGTCCCACTTAAGCGACGAATCGTTCTTCATCTTTTCGTCCTCCTCCTCCTCGACGTCAGGCACATCGGCCTCCTCGTCACCGCCCTTGACCTTCTCGCCGTCCTCGTCGTCCTCCCCGTGGCCCTCGGGGGTGTAGTCGAGGATGGCGGTGATCTCGGTGAAGAGGTGCACGGCCTTGCCCTCGATGAAGTCGCTGTTTTGCGCCTCGCGGATCTGGTCCTCGACCTCATCCACGGTGAGCTTTTCCTCGAGGTCGAGGATCTCATTGAGCATCTTGACGCGCAGGCGGGTGATGTGGTCGAGGAAATCGGCGTAGGGGCCGTTCTCCTCGTCGATCACGTCGGGCAGGGCGAAGAGTTTCTCCTCGGACTCCAGGAGGGGTTGCTTGATGCGCGCGAGGCGGACCTTGCCCTTGCCTTGATCCTTCGCGATGCGGAAGGGGATGAAGGCGCGCTCGAACACGTCCTGGTCGAAGCCGTATTCGCGCAACGGGTCGATCAGCTCAATGATGTGGTCGACCTGGCGGGGGTCGATGATGCTGAGGCCGTCCACGTCCCAGTGCACGGGATCGCTGACCTCGTCGACCCACCAGTTGTGGTCCTCGCCGAGTCGGACTATGCACCATTCAAGTTTGGGAGAGCCTTTCGCCATGGTTGTTGTGTTCTGAATTCCGTTGCACGAAAAGGGCGGGGCGGAGGGCTTGTCAAATACTGAAACGCCAAAAGTTGAGAAAGTTGCATCTCGCCCCGCCCGAAAGAGAAATGCGGCGGCACACTGCGAAGCCGGCGCGAAAAAACAAGACCAAAACTTTGGCGGTCGTGTGCTTGTAACGTGGCTCGCGGATGCCATCGTGCGCGCCACATGGGCTGGCTCTATAAAAACGTCGCTAAACCTGCCTTTTTCCGGCTCGATCCCGAGCACGCGCACGAGGTGGCGGTCAATGGTCTCGCGCTACTTGGCCGGTTGCCTCCGCTATGCGCCCTGCTGGAGCGATGGCACCGCCTGCCGCCCGCGCTCCACCGACCGGTCGAGTGTTTCGGGCTCAAGTTTCCCAACGCCGTGGGTCTCGCCGCAGGTTTCGACAAGAATGGCCGGGCCTGGCCCGCCGCCGCCGCCCTGGGCTTCGGCCACGTGGAGATCGGGACGGTCACCCTGCACGCGCAGCCGGGCAATCCGCGCCCCCGGGCTTTCCGTTACCCCGCCGAGCAAGCGGTGATCAACCGCATGGGTTTCAATAACGAGGGCGCCGCCGCCGTGGCGGCCCGGCTAGCGAAACTGCCCGGACCGGGCCGGCGTTCGATTCCGCTGGGCGTCAACTTGGGCAAGAGCAAGGTCACGCCGCTGCACGAGGCGCTGGAGGATTACCTCGGCAGCTTCCGGCTGCTGGCCGACCACGCCGATTACGTGGTCGTGAACGTCAGCAGCCCCAATACGCCCGGCCTACGCGAACTGCAGGACGCCTCCTGGCTCAAGCCGCTGCTGGCCGCGCTGGTGGACGAGAACATGACGCGGGTGTCCGCCGGCAAGCCGCGCCGGCCAGTGCTGCTCAAGATCGCGCCCGATCTTTCCTTTCCGCAGATCGACGCGGCGCTCGGCGTCATCGCCGACCTCGGGCTTGACGGCATCATCGCGACAAACACCACGCTGGGGCGTCCGGGCTTTTTCGCGACGGTGAACGAGGCGGGCGGCCTGAGTGGTGCGCCGGTGCGCCGCCGCTCGACGGAGATAATCAACTACATTTCGCGGGCCACGAACGGCCGGCTGCCGATCATCGGCGTGGGCGGCATCATGGACGAGGCGGCGGCGGGCGAGAAAATGGACGCGGGCGCTACGCTGGTGCAGCTCTACACGGGGCTGATCTACCGCGGGCCGCTCTTCGCGGCCGAGGTGGCGCGGGCAGTGGGGCAGAGGCAGCGGGGGTGATGTAACGGGTAGGGACGGACCGCTGGGCCGTCCGCGATTGTGTTTACGGCGCGCCCAGCGGTCGCGCCCTACCTGCCGAAGCTCAAATCGCCCAGTCCGCGCCATCCACGAGGATCTCGTGGGCCTTGCGCGGGCGGACGGTCAGGCTCGTCTCCTTGTAGTAGGCGACGCTGTGCGCTGGGATGGAGTCGCGGATCCAGACGTTGGCGCCAATGACAGAATGCGCACCCACGCGGGTGTCGCCGCCGAGGATGGTGGCGTGGGCGTAGATGGTGACGTGGTCCTCGATGTCGGGATGGCGCTTCACGCCTTTGACCGGGTTGTTCTTGCCATCGGTCTCGAAGGATTTCGCGCCGAGCGTGACGCCTTGATAAATCTTCACGTGGGTGCCGATCGTCGCCGTCTCTCCGATGACGACGCCAGTGCCGTGGTCGATGAAGAAGTGTGAGCCGATGTGCGCCCCGGGGTGGAGGTCGATGCCGGTGCGCTCGTGGGCATACTCGGTGAGCATGCGCGGCAGCAATGGCACCTGGAGGGCATAGAGGACATGGGCCAGCCGCTGCAGCGAAATGGCCAACACGCAAGGGTAGGCGAGGATGATTTCGTCCGTGCTGCGGGCGGCGGGGTCACCGGAGTACGCGGCCGCTACGTCGGTCTGCACGAGGCGTCGGACTTCGGGCAGCGTGGACAGAAACTGGATGGTGATCTTTTGCGCGGTGGTCTTGGCCTCGGCATTGCCGGCATAGCGCAGGCTTTTCTCCATCTCGGTGGCCAGGCGGGTTTCGATCTTCTCGAGCAGCTTGTCGAGCCAGACGGCCGCCTCGGCCTGGGTCAGCCCGCTGTCCTCGAAAAACCCCGGAAACAGCAGGTGCATGAGGTCACGGGCCAGGTCGTTGACCAAGTCCTGCGAGGGTAGATTGGCTCCGTCGAGGTGGTTGATGCCGCCGCCCAGGGCGTAGGATTCAAGGAGGGCCTGCTTGATGGCTTTGGGGGTCATGGAGCGGAATGGGCCGATAGCTTCTTCAAAAACCCTTTCCGGTCAAATGTGTTGGGCGGGAATCTCGTCATAGGGGGGATCGGGGTCCCGAGTGCGCGCGCAGAAAGTGCCGTTTCAGAAAGGTCTTTCCGGATCCGTTCTTGAGGTACTTCTCAAATGCATACGCGGTCCTTTCGTCTGCAAATGCAATATAAGAGACTAAGTTCCACGGCTTGAACTTACGGGTATGCGGCGATTTGCCTTCGTTGTGTTGGCTCAGACGCTCTCTCAGATCGTCGGTAACGCCGACATAGTGATGGTCCAGATAATACACGCTTTCGATTAGGTAGACGTAAGTCATATAACAGGAGAATGTGCGTTTCCGCCTCCGTGTCTGTGATTTCGCCGTTCCGTAAGCTCGGACTCGTTTGTGCGGCTCACAAGCCATTCGATCGTGAAACGCCGTCCTCCGCCAGGCCTACGGACGGCAGCCTTCGCCCTCTGTCCAGGTAACGTTGCCCTAAGGGCATTCGAGGATTTCGGGCTGGCCGGCCAGCCGTTGGCCCGGCGAAGGCTGGTGCTCGGGACAGGACTCGAACCTGCACGCCTTACGGCACACGCACCTCAAACGTGTGTGTCTACCAATTCCACCACCCGAGCGTTTTAACCAACGGAAGGGCGAATTAGGGGATTCGTTCCATTCATGTAAAGCCCCGAAATGCGCTTGCGTCGCTGTTTCTTCGTGGGGCACACTGCTTTCTCCTGCGGGCCTGACCGGACGCGTGGAACACCTAGACCAACCCAAGCATTACACCGGGTAACCACGCCCGTTTTTACGCCAGTCATGGAAGATAACAAGCCCGCCAACGAACCCAACGAACAGGGGTTGAATAAAATCGACCTCAGTCAGTTGCAGACTTTCAACTTCGGCACGCAATGGACCGAGGTTAAACCGATCGCTCCCGGCCGCCGCGAACGCGATTTCGACCGCGGTGAGCGGCGCGACCGCCGCGAGGGCGGACCCGGAGGCGGAGGCGGGGGACAGGGTGCGCCGCAGATGCGCGACCGTCGGGCGTTTCGCAAGCCGGCCGGTCCGGTCGGTGGTTCTGGTCCGGGTGCGCCCGCGACCGAGGGCATGCCTTCTGGCCCGGGTGGCGGCGAACCGCGTCGTTTCGACCGGGGTGGACCGGGTGGCCCGCGCCGCGAATACCGGGGCGAACCCCGGGGCGATCGCCGCGAGGGCGGGGAGCAGTCCTACGACCGCGCGCCCTATATCAGCCCTTATTTTACCGCGACCTGCTATCCCGAGGACACCGGCTTTGCCGCCATCGTTAAAGCCGTCCGGGCCTCCTGCCGCACGTTCCAGCTCTTTGAGATCACCAAGGCCGTGCTGGAGAAAAACGACCGCTTCGTCGTCGTCGTGCAGCGCGCCCGGCCCCAGGCCGCGGAAGGCGTGCCGGCCGAGAAGCCCGCCCCGCTCTACATGTCGCTGCCCGATCACCTGCCGTTCGACACGGAAGAGGCCGCCGTCCAGCACGCGCTGAGCAACAATCTCACCGCCTTCTTCGAGATGGCGGAGGTCGAGGTCGACCCCCCGAAGGGCAGCTATTCTATCATCAACAAGTGCGGCATCACCGGCGACCTGCTCGGGCCGCCGAATTACCACCGCTACCAGCAGATTTTGCAGCAGCATTACGCCGCCAAGATCAAGGGCATGTCGTTCGACCGCTTCCGCGAGAACATCGTCTCGGTCCGCGAGCCTGAGGTCGCGGCCGCCTGGCTCGAGAAGATGAAGAAGATCACGCGCTATACGTGGAAGCCACCGGTCGCCCGGACCACAACCACGCCGCCGATGCCAGTGGCTGCGCCTGCTGAAACGGCACCGGCTGAAAGCCCGGCCGCTGCTTCCGCTGATGTCGCCGCTCCCGCAGCGGAGGCTCCGGCGGCAACTGCGCCTGAGGCTGCCGCCCCTCCGGCCCCCGCTCCGGAAGCACCCGCACCGATCACCTTCGACAGCATCGAGGATGCCCGGCTGCACCTATTGACCCACGCTCGCGACAAGGTTGTCCGGGCGCTGGATAACGTGCGCTTTCACGGCAAAAACATCGAGAAGCTGCCCCCTGGTGAGATCCGCCGTGCCCTTGAGGGCCACTTGGAGCGCCAGCGCCGCTTCCCACTCGATACGGCCAATGCCCTGCGCGGACGCCTGCGCCGCGAAAGTTTCACCATCTTCAAGAAGGGCTCGCGCGGCGTCTCGTATGTCTGTGCCGTCAAGCGCCGCTTCCGGGTCCCCGGCCAGGTATTCTCCGACAGCATCTCTGCGCTGATCGATTTCATCGAGAAGCATCCGATGGTCCATGTTAAGGATCTGCCGAAAAATTATCTCGGCATCGACATTCCTGCGCCGCAAGCCGCCGCTCCGGCAGCACCCGGCGCCGACGGCACGGCTCCTTCCGTGGTGCTTCCGCCCGAACAGGCCGAGAAACTGCGCAAGATGAGCAACGACCTGCGCTGGCTGGTCATGGAAGGCTACGTCACGGAGTTTTCCGACAGCAAACTTTTCGCCCCGCCAGCCATGGCGCCGCAGACCGCCAAGAAAGCCGAGGCGGGCGACGAGGAGAATGACCCCGTGGACTTCCCCGAGGCGCCCGCGGTGGCCGCGGCTCCAGCCTCCGCCGAGCCTGCGGCTGGCGGGCCTGCCGCCTCCGTTCCGGTCCCGAGTTCCGAAGCTGACACTACCCCCGCTCAGCCGGCCTCTGCCGAGCCGGTGGCAGTCGAACCCGCACCGAAAGCCGCGGCGCCCGCCGCCGAGGAACCCAAGCCCGAGGCGCAGGCCTGATCGATTCACCACAAGCCCGCTCGATTTGAGCGGGCTTTTTGTTTGGCGCGGGAGCGGAGTCCACGCCCTACCTCAATACAATGCGATGCTTGTCTCCTTCCACGATCGCCAGCGTCAGGTGCCACGCCTTCTTGGGCAGCCACGCGCCGGTTTTCTCCGGCCACTCAATGGCGAGGCACCACGGGCTGACCAGGAATTCCTCCAGCAGGAGTTCTTCGAGTTGGTAGGTGTTTTCCAACCGGTAGGCGTCGAGGTGTACGAGTTTGATCACGCTGCCGGGATAAACCGAATAGATCGCGAAGGTTGGGCTCGTCACCTGTTCGCGCACGCCCAGACCCTGGGCCAGGCCCTGCACGAAGGTCGTCTTGCCCACGCCCATGTCGCCATGGAGGGCCAAGGCAGTATCGGGCGGGAGGACAGCGGCCAGCTCCGCAGCGCGCGCGCGGGTTTCCGCCGCCGAGGCGGTGGTGATGCCGGCGCGGAGTTTCTCGAGAATGGTCATGGCGGGGTGGCCGCCACTGACAAAAAAAGTTTAGCGACGGATTTCACGGATTAAAACTGATGGTATTGGTCACAGAGGCTCAAAAGGCGCAGAAGAGATCGGCCACAAAAAGCACCAGAAACACGAAAAGAGCAGGTGATCTCATTTTTGTGCTTTTTGTGGCCAACCGATTGGTCGGGTGCTCACCGCAGATGTTCATAACCGCGATAGTCGGTGAGGTTGAGCGCGTCCGCCGGCAACTTTCCGCGACGGACGAAAGTGCCGACGCGGGTCAGGGACACCTTGGGGAAACGCTTCTGCCAGTCGCGTTGCACGCGGCCGAGGTCCGCCCGGACGCGGATGACGATCAGCAGTTCATAGTCCTCACCGTCGCCGAGCGCGTGGCGCAGCGGGCTCCGGCCCGAGCGCCGGGCCTGCTGTCGGGCGGCGGCGCTGACCGGGATTGTCGTTGGATCCAGTGCCGGGACCAGCCCGGCCGGGGTGAGCGACTCGAGGTCCTTGGCGAGGCCATCGCTCACGTCCATCATCGCGCGCACCTCGGGCCGGCCGGAAAGCCACGCGCCCTCGGCGAGCCGGGGTGAAAATTGATAATGGTGTCCTTGCAGGCTGCCGCCGAGCCGGCCGGTAACAAAAATATGATCCCCCGCCCGGGCACCAGTGCGCGTGATGAGCCGGCCAGTGGATTCGCCGTGCAGCGTGAGGAAGGCACCGAAGAATCCCTTCGGCCCCTGCGTGATGTCACCCCCGACGATCTTGACGTCATGACGCCGGGAGCAATCCGCGAGTCCGAGATAGAAGTCGCGCAGCCACACGACACTCGTCTCGGGGGCCAGGGCGAGAGAAATGACGGCTGCCACCGGGCGGCCACCCATCGCCGCGATGTCACTCAGGTTGCGCTTGAGGAGCTTGGCGCCCACGGCCCGGGCCGGCACGCGGTCATCAAAATGCCGGCCATGGATCACGGGGTCGGTCGTGACCAGTTGGTGCCGTCGCGTCGGCGGGATAACGGCGCAGTCGTCGCCGATGCCGAAGGGCGAGGCGGGCGAGGCGTCGCCCAGCCAGCGACGGATCTCGGTGATGAGGCGGCGCTCGCCGCGAGCGCCGGCCGAACGGGCGCGATTGGACGTGAACGGGCTCATGAATTCGACTGCGTCAGGCCGGAGAGCAGCAGGATGATCGTGTTCAGGTTGAACAGGCCGTGCGCGATGATGGCGACGCGGATGGAGCCGGTGGCCTCGTAGACCAGCGCCAACAGCATGCCCAAGACCGCGAGCGGCAGGAAGCTCGCCCAGTTGGCGTGCAGGGCGCCGAAGCAAAGGCCGCTGATCAGCAGGCCGGGCGTGCGACCGAGCTTCTGCCGGACATAGCGGTAGAGTCCGGCGCGAAACAGCAGTTCCTCGTAGATGGGAGCGCCCACGCAGGCGACCAGCAGCATCCCGGCGACGATGAAAGGCGACTTGGTCTGGGTGAAGAGCGCGATCAGGTCCTGCGGTTCATCGGGCAGGCCGCAGGCGCGGAGCAGTTCCATCCAGCCCAGGCTGAGGAGGATCAGGACAGGCAGGGCGACCAGCAGCGTGCCGATGGCGTAACCCGTGGCCTCGGACCAGGACAGGGCCGGGCGCGCGGGACGAGGCGGGGGCAGGTTGGAGCCGAACTGCCAGGTGCGCTGGATGGAGGGAAATAGCACGCGCCACCCGAGCAGGGCACCGCCATAGTTCGCCACTCCGTAGACGAAGAGTTCGATGCCCGTATGGTCCGGCGCCTTGGCGAGGGCGGGTCCGAACAAGAGCTGGACCAAGGCGCTGCAGGCAAAGCCGGATAGAAAGATCAGTCCGGCCCCGAGAGCGAATTCCGCCAATGAAAGTGAGAACTGGGGCAACTGGCGCACGGCCAGCCAGCGCTGCCGCTGCCGGGCATTGAACAGCAGCCAAAGCGTCAGACCCGCCCCGCCGAACACCAAGGTGTATTCGAGAACGGCGATTGTGAGCTGCAGCGGATCAGTGGGCATGGATTCACCTCATGCTTGGCAGGGCCGCCCGGGAATAACCACCCCGAAAAGCCGGGGGAGACCCACTAAAGAGGGCTAGCTGTAGGTCGGGGTTTATCCCCGACATCGAAGCGACTGAGTGTCGGGCATAAAGCCCGACCTACACTCCCCGCGTCGGCGCGACGAACCAGCTGCGATCGCCTTTCTTATAGGGAACATTTCCGTCGTAGCGGCCGGGCACCTCCACGAAACGCAGGGCGCGCGTGGCGCCAATCTCCGAGGTGAAATACCCGAGCATGGTCAGCTGCTTCATCATCCGGAAATAATGCGCGGGCTCATCCGCGGCCGTGGCAGCGGTGTGCAGGCGCTGCTCGGCGTCGAGTTCGTTGAGCAGGATGGTGCGTTCCTTCGGCGTGGCGGCGGTAAATTCCGCGCCGAAGCGCTGCTGGCTGATGCGCCTGATCTTGACGAGGCCGGCGAGGAAAGCGGTGTGATGGGCATCGTCGTAACACTCCGCGACCATCATGGCCATGAAACCGCCGATTCCGACCGCCTTGGCTCCAGGGGTATCGGTGGCCGGGATGATAGTCTCGCCAATCTCGTCGAGCAGCACGATGTCGGCGGCATTGAAGTGAGCCGACACAGTCTTGCCAGGCAGCGCGGCACCGCGCAGGAAGGCGTCTCCGCCGATGACTGCGCCGCCCATGACAAGAGCGAGGCGGGCGAGAGCGTCGCGACGGGAGATAGGGGTGGGAGAGGTCATGGCAAATTGGTAGCTCGGAGTTTGGGAGGTAGGGCGCGACCGCTGGGCGCGCCGCGCGGACATGCCCGGACGGCCCGGCGGTCCGTCCCTACCTGCGCTGGCGCGCAAAGACCGGCAAGGCGACCGTGACAGTTGGTCGGGTTCATCACAGATTCCCTTTCTTCAGCTCCGCGACGGCGAAGTCGGCGGCGCGGGCGGTGAGCGCCATGTACGTGAGCGATGGGTTCACGCAGGAGGAGGAGGTCATGCAAGCGCCGTCGGTGACGAACACATTGGGCGCTTCCCACACCTGGTTGTGGGCGTTGAGGACGGACGTCTTCGGATCGCGGCCCATGCGGGCGGTGCCCATCTCGTGGATGCTGCGGCCGAAGTTGTAGCCGGCATCGACCGGCTTGACGTTCTTTGCCCCGGTGGCCTCGAGCATCTCCACGGCGTCGGCGATCATTTCCTTCCGCATCCGGACCTCGTTGTCCTTGAGCTCACAATCCATGGCGAGGATGGGCAGGCCCCATTTATCCTTGGTGGTGCGGTCGAGGGAGATCTTGTTGTCGTGGTAAGGCAGGGTCTCGCCAAAGCCGGTCATGCCGATCATCCACGGCCCGGGCTCGGTGAGGGCTTCCTTCAGCGGCGTGCCGATGCCGATCTCCGGCACCTCGCGCTCCCAGCCGAGGCGGCTGGCGGCGCCCTGGTAACCGAAGCCGCGGATATAATCGCGCTTCTCGCCAAACAAATTCCGGTAACGCGGAATGTAGAAACCGCCCGGCCGCCGGCCGTAGACGATGCGGTCGGTATAGCCCTCGACCTCGCCGAGGGCGCCGATGCGAAAGTGGTGGTCGATCGCGTTGTGCCCGAGCTCGCCGCTGCTGCCGCCCAGGCCGTCCGGCCAGACATCCGTGGCGGAATTCATGAGTAGCCACGTCGAGTTGAAGGCCGAGGCGCAGAGGAAGACGATCTTCGCCTTGTACTCATAGGTCTGGTTTGTCTCGGCATCGAGGACCGTGACACCAGTGGCGCGCTTCGTGTCCTTGGCGTAGTTGACGTGGGTGACGATCGAGAAAGGGCGCAGCGTGAGGTTGCCCGTGGCGACCGCGGCAGGGAGAGTGGCGGACTGCGTGCTGAAATACGCGCCGAAAGGGCAGCCGAGCCAGCACTTGTCGCGGAACTGACAGTTGACGCGGCCGGCGTGCGGCTGGCTGAGATTGGCGAGTCGCCCCATGATGAGGCGGCGGCGGTCGTTGAAGTGCGTTTTGAGGCGAGCGGCGACGTCCTTCTCCACGCAGTTGAGCTCGAAGGCCGGGAGGAATTTTCCGTCGGGCAGCTGCGGCAGGCCCTCGAGCGAACCGCTGACGCCGGCAAAGCTCTCGGCGTAGTCATACCACGGCGCGATGTCGGCATAGCGGATGGGCCAGTCCACGGCGATGCCGTCCTGGGCGTTGGCTGTGAAATCGAAGTCGCTCCAGCGGTAGCTGTGCCGCCCCCAAATGAGCGAGCGGCCGCCGACCTGATAGCCGCGGAACCAGTCGAAGGGCTTCACCTCCTTGTAGGGGCAGGCCGTTTCGTCGGCCCAGAAGGCAGCATTGCCTTCGTAGAGCAAGTCGCGGTTGAGGACGGGATAATTCTCGATGAGCGCCGTGGATTTTTTGCCGCGATGCGGCAATTCCCACGGGGGCGTGAGAGCGGTAGGGTAGTCCTTGATGTGCTCGATGGGTCGGCCGCGCTCGAGCATGAGCACCTTGAGGCCCTTCTCGGTCAGCTCCTTGGCCGCCCAGCCGCCGGTGATGCCGGAGCCGACAACGATCGCGTCATAGGTATTCGTGGATTCAGCCATGGGGAAATCGGGTGCGCCGGGTGGAAGGGCGCGGGTGAGAGAGAGGTGACGACTCCATGGAGTCGAGGAATCGCGCGGAATCAACCACGGGTTTACGGGTGCTGGTCCCGTCCGGGGTCATGTTGGGCTGGTCAAGTTGCGGTCGAACAGGCAGCTTGGCGGTCGATGAAATCCCCCGTTCGTCCGATGGTGGTTGGTCTTGTGATCCTGCTCTCGGGTCTGGGGGTTGGTGCGGCCACCAAGAAGGCCAAGGCGCCGGCGGGTTCCGGTTCGTGGCTCACGGATTTTCGACGCTACGTCGCCCAGAAGGATCTCGCGGTGGAGAGTAGCTATTCCTCCCCAATCGCGAAGCCGGGCACGGTGACCATGAGCAACCTGTTGCGCGCGCTGCCCGCACCCGCGGACTGGCCGCAGTTGCGGCTCAACTTGAAAGCCGCGGCGGCCCTGGCCCCGGCCGGTGTCGAGCAGCAGCGACTGCAGGCGGGTGCTTGGCTGCTGGACTACCTGCTCGGTGACCGGGCGGCAGTCCTCGCGGAATTGCCGGCGGCCGCCGAGCCGGCCACACGTCTGACCAATGCCGTGGCCGGATTGCGGGCCAGCCTCAGTGCCGGGAACGATGGGGCAAACGCGGAGTCGCCCGAGGACGTGGTGGATGGTTTCGAGCAACAGGTCACGCTGCTTGAGCCGCTCGACCTGGACGAAGTGAAGCGCGAGCTTGACGGAGAGGATAACATGCTGCGTCTCCAGCGCCTGGTGGCCGCCGGCAAGTCGATGAACGAACAGATGGCCGCGGTTTACGACGAATACCAGAACAGCAGGGACAAGTCGGCGGCAAAATTGAAGATGGAGGCGCTCGCCAAGGAGTTCACCGAGCAACTCCGGCCGGACCAGGAGGCGCTGGCTCCGTACCTGGAAAAGCCGTTGGTTGAGCGTTATCGCATGACCCTCGAGGAGGGCCCCGAGACGCCGGATAAATCCGTGCCAACGCTTGCCATCCCCGACCTGGTGAAGCTCGCCGGCCGGGAAGACGCCGAGGACCTGTTACGCCGGGCCCTGCACCTGCCCGCGATGCTGTTCCTGTATGACAACAGCGGCGCGGACACCAGCAAGCTGGTGCGGGAACTGGCGCTGTCCGAAATCACCACGCTGAAAGTGCCCTCATGGGGCTTGGCAAATTCCGTGGACGCAGGCCCGCTCTTCGAGGCGTTGCTCCAGAGATTTTCCGCCCCTGATCCGAAAGATGATCATTACGGGGATTTCCAAATGGCCGGTGGCTATTATCTCGTTGGCTTGATCGAGCAGGGTCGCATCCCGGACGCCGTGGCCTTCGCCAGCCGGCCCGGTGCAGGCTACGATCTTCACCTGCCCTATGAGGTGATGGAGGCGCTCGAGCGCAGCGGCCAAGCGCCCGCGCTGTGGGATTTCCTCAAGGACTGGCTGGGACAATTCCCTGCGGCCCGTGAGTGGGACCGCTTCAACCGCCTCTCGGCGCAGCTGGGCCGGCAGGAGGAGTTGAAGGCATTGATCGGCACGCTGGCCGCCAACGGTGCCCTGGCCGGCCTGGACCGGCTGCGCGCGCAGGAAATGCAGGCCGGGGTCGAACTGGCGACCGACGATCTCGCGGCGGCCGTGGCCCGCTTGGAAGCGGTGCTGGCGCTACCGGTGGCCACCGCGGAGGAGCGCGCCAGTCAGCTCGCGATTGTCGTGAAGCTGCTGCAACTTGCCGACCTGCGTAATGACGCCACGGGCTTCGTTGGCGTCCTGGCTGTGGCCGAGGCGCTGTTGGAGAAGAGCTGGGATGAAGCCCCCGCCAAGGCCTTCAGCGACTCCATCAAGCTGGTGACCACGCTCAACAGCCTGGGCCGTCTGGACGATGGCCACCGGCTCGGGCGCGCGACACTCGAGCGGGTGGCGGCTTTCCAGCAAAAGACCGCGGCGCCGCAAGAGGGTGAGGTCGGGAAACTGCGTCTGCCGGAATATGAACTGCGCAGTCTGCTCAGCGAGCAGTTGCGCGCGGCAGTCGAGCTCGCCCACTGGCCGGAGGCGCTGGCGCTCGTGCAGGAAAACCCAGGGTGGAACGCGCGGGATGCGAGCGGACTGCTGCAGGAGAAGGTGCCCTCCAACAAGCGGCCGGTGAATTTCTATGTCGCGCAGGTGGCGCTGCACCAGAAGGACCCGGTGCGGGCGCGCCGGATCCTCGAGGCGCAGCTCGTCGCGACGCCCGGCGTCGATGCGGTCTACGAGGCTTATCTGGGCCGGGCGCAAAAAGACGCCCCGTCCCTGCTGGGAAAACTCACGGCGGCGGACCGCTATGAGGAACGGCCGCTCATCTGGCGGGCGCGGCTTGAGTTGGACGCGAAGAAATGGGAGGCAGCGGGCGCAACCTTGCAGCAGGCGGTCGCCATCGATCCGTCGGACGGCGAGGAAGGTCGGGGCGACCGTATGCGCGTCTATGCCTTCATGGCGCAGGCCGCGCGCGGCAAGGGCGACGCGGTGAAGGCGAAATTTTTCGAGGACGTGGTCAAAGCCATCCGGCTGTCGGAAACGGCGGACCGCTGGTTCGAGACCGGGGCCTATGCGCATGCCATCGCGCTGTATCGGAGTGCGCTCGGCTTTTTCCAAGATGCCTATTGCATTCAATCCCGGCTCGCGGTGCGGCTGGCCAACGAGGGCAAGGTGGATGAGGCCGCCGAGCATTACCGGCGCGCATTTGAGCTCATGCCCGATAGTTTCGGTCGCGTGGAGAGCCATTGTTTCGGCTGCGAGCATGTTTTTGCCGGGGAAAAGCCCCAGGGGGTGGCGGAGCAAGTGTTCACCACAATGCTCGCGGCCCGCCCCGATAAGCCCCAGCTGCATTACCTGATGGGCTACCTGCGGCAAGAGCAGGCGCGGCCGCCCGAAGCGGCGGAGTATTTCCGCCGGGCCGTCGAGCTCGATCCGCTCTACCTCAATGCGTGGGACAAGCTCGCGGGCTTGGAATCAAAGCTGCACTTCACCCCGGCGCAGCGCGACGACTTGCAGCTCAAACTGCTCGAGTTGGACCCGGCCCGCCACCATGTCTCGCCCGATCTCTCACGGGTCACGGATCTGGCCCGACTCTGGAAGACTCTGGCGGAAGCTGGCCGCGTCGTAGCCGCTTTGCCGGTGGCGGGCCCGTTGTGGGAATTGAAAGCCAGCGCCGCTCAGCTGGCGACGAAGGGCGCGGAGGCCAGGCCTTGGGAAATTTCCGGTCGCGAAAAGGATTTCGCCGCGGTCATGCTGGCACACCCGTTCATGGAGGCGGTGCAAAATTACCTTGTCTGCTTGAATCCGCCCCGGGGGAACGGGGACGGGGAGCGCATGGACGAAAGCCCGGTAATCTCGGCTTATTGAGCGCGGCGAGGGAACTGGAACAGCCTGGGTTAGGTCGGCCTTCATGCCCGATGCATACCAGGGCGTGTATTCAAACCACCCTGAGAGGACTAACCACTGATGCTTCGCCTACCGGCTGCGCTTCAATATCCCCTCCGCCTAATCGGCTCCGGTTTTGGTTCCGGGGAGCGGCTAATCGCCGCTCGGGAATTTGGCTTGGCTGTCGGCGATTAGCCGACCCCCGAAGCCCAGGGTGGAGCCGATAAGGCGGAGCGCACCAAGTAGCAGGGCCGTTAGGCGAGGCATGAGTGGTTAAAACCGGATCGATGGTTCGGCCCTTTGGCGTTGGTTGCAGGGTTTGACGACACGCCCTAATCACATGTCGGGGGATAAACCCCGACCTACAAAAGCTACCCGCCCACACGCGAGCCCTCAGGCCTTGATCCCGGCCCCCGACTTGGTCGAGGCCCAGCGCTCCATGGCGGCGCGGAGATCGGCCTCGCGCACCGGCTTACTGACGTAGTCGTCCATGCCGGCGGCGAGGCATTTCTCCCGGTCACCCTGCATGGCATTGGCCGTCATGGCGATGATGTGGACCCGCGATTTCAACCGGCCGGAGGTCGAGGCCTCGTGTTCGCGCTTCCGGATACTCTGCGTGGCCTCGTAGCCATCCATTTCGGGCATCTGGCAATCCATGAAGATGATGTCGTAGGCAATGTCATCGAGGGCCTGTACGGCCTCGAGCCCGTTGCCGACGGCTTCGGCGCTGAAGCCCAGTTTCCGGAACTGCGCGAGCGCGACCTTCTGGTTCACCGAGTTGTCCTCGGCCAGCAGGATGCGGACCTTCCCCTGCGATGAATCGACGAGGGGCGCGAGGGGCGAGGCCGCCTTGACGAAGACGCGGTCGGCCATCGTATGCCCGACGACATCGACGAGGCAGTCGAAGAGGCGCGACTGCTTCACCGGCTTGACGAGGTAGGCATCGATGCCGATGGCCTTCAGTTCCTGCTGGGTCATGATGTGTCCCAGCGAGGTCAGAATGATCAGACGCGTGGACGCGATGGCAGGCTCGGCCTTGATGGCTTTGGCGAGGGTGAGGCCGTCCATCTCGGGCATCTGCATGTCGAGCAAGGCCACGTCGTAGGCTTTGCCGGCGGCGGCGGCGGCGCGGAGGATCTTGAGGGCTTCGCTTCCGCCCGCGGCACTGCCTTTCTGCATTTTCCAGGCGACAATCTGGTGCCGCAGGATCTGGCGGTTGGTCGCGTTGTCGTCCACCACGAGGACGCGGAGGTCGAACAGGTCGCGGTTGTAGTCCTCCCGTGCGACCGGGGGTGGGCCGACGGGCTTGCGAAACTGCGCGGTAAACCAGAAGGTCGCGCCTTTGCCGGGCTCGCTTTCCACCCCGATCTGCCCCTGCATCATGGCGACAATTTGCTTGGAGATGGCGAGGCCCAGGCCGGTGCCGCCGTAGCGGCGCGTGGTGGAGCTGTCGGCCTGGCTGAAGGCCTGGAAGAGGCGGGCCTGCACCTCGGGGGGAATGCCGATGCCGGTGTCGATCACGCTGAACCGCAAGGTCGCCTGGGTGTCGGTCTCGGCCTCCTTGAAGACCCGGATGACGACCTCGCCCCGCTCGGTGAACTTGATGGCGTTGCCGATGAGGTTGACGAGAACCTGCCGGAGCCGCCCGGGATCGCCGACCAAGAGCGGGGGGACGTCGGGCGGGATCGCACTGACCAGCTCGATGTTCTTCCGCTGGGCGCGCTCGGCCAGCATGTCGAGCGTGCCCTCGATGGTCTCGACCATCGCGAAATCCAGCTCTTCGAAGTGCAGCTTGCCCGCCTCAATCTTGGAGAAGTCAAGGATGTCATTGATCACGGTCAGCAGCGTGTCGGCGCTGGTGCGGATGGTCTCGGCGAATTCCCGTTGCAGTTCGTCGAGTTTGGTGTCGAGCAGGAGGCCGGTCATGCCGATGACGCCGTTCATGGGCGTGCGGATCTCGTGGCTCATGTTGGCGAGGAACTCGCTCTTGGCCTTGGTGGCGGCTTCGGCGGCCTCCTTGGCCAGCAGCAGTTCCGCCTCGGCCTTCTTGTTCGCGGTGGCGTCGCGGTCGATGCCCATGGTGTATTCGCGGCCATTGATAACCAGGAAACTGGTGGAGTATTCCACGATGATCTTGGAGCCGTCCTTGCGCCGGTGCTCGGAGAAACCATGGCGGCGGTGGGCCACACGCAGGTCCTCGATGTGGGCCTGCGCACCCGAGAAAGCCCAGGGTTTGACCTCGACGAAGTCGATGGATTGCCCGACCAATTCCTGCCGGGTATAGCCATGCATCTCACAGGCCATCGGGTTGCAATCGACGATCTTGACCGGCACGACCGGGTCGTGCGGGTCGAAGAGCATCAGGCTGAGCGGCGCCTGCTCCCAGATGATGCGCAGCTGGGGCAGGGTGGTGTGGAGGTCGTCCAGGTGTTGCTTCAACTCGCTCCGGGCCTGAGCCGTGATCCGCGTCGTGTGCACGACATACCACAAGCCGAGGGTGGCCGCTGCGGCCCCGACGCCCGCGAACCAGAGCAAGGTGGCCCGCTCAATCGGGTGCGGCGTGAGCCATACCCAAACGAAGGCCCAGGCAAAGCCAAGCAGGGCCACGCCGGCCATTAACTGTGGGACGACATCACCTTTCGGGTCCGATTTTCCGACGGAGGACTGTTCCAAGGCGACGGTTTTTAAGAGAGGGGAATTCATGGGGTAAGCGGACGTGAGCTTGGTGAGAGCCGGAGGAAGCGTCAGGCAAAGGGACTCTGTGAGAGACTGGTGGCCGTACCATGGTCCAGGACCTCCCGGACGATGCGGGCGAGTGTCTTCGGTTGGTAGGGTTTTTGGAGGAAACAGAATTCGGTATTCGATTTAATGACGTCCCGCGCCTGCGCCGGGTTGTAGCCGCTGCTGAAGAGCACCCTTAGTCCGGGCTTTTCGGCCCGGAGCCGACCAGCGAGTTCATGGCCGGTAATCTCGTCGGGCATGACCAGGTCGGTCAGCAGCAGGCTGATCTTTTCGCGGTGCCACTTCCAGGCATCCAACGCCTCGACCCCCGTTCCAGCCTCGAGCACCTTGTAGCCGTGCATTTCCAGGACGGTTCGGGCAAAGGCCCGGACGGACTCCTCATCCTCCACCAGCAAAATGGTCTCCTTGCCGCCGGTGAGCATGTGGTGTTCGAAGGACGGGGTGGTGCGAGCGGACTCTGCCTCGGTGGCGACCGGGAAAAAAACCTGGAACAGCGTGCCCGTCCCGACCTCGCTCTCGACCTCGACCCAGCCCTGATGCTGCCGCGCGATGCCGAACACGGTGGCCAGCCCGAGACCCGTGCCCTTTCCCTCTTCCTTGGTGGTGAAGAAGGGCTCGAATATCCGGGGCAGGATCTCGGCCGGGATGCCACAGCCGGTATCGCGCACGCCCAGCACGGCGTAGGCGCCGGGTTTCGCATCGGAATGCTGCGCACAGTCGGCGGCGGCGACTTCGCGGGAGCCGGTGCTGAGGACGAGGCTGCCGCCCTTGGACATCGCATCGCGGGCGTTCACGGCGAGGTTCATCATGATCTGCTCGACCATGCCGGCGTCCGCCATGATCCGGGGCAGCGGGCGCGCGAGGTCGACATCAAGCCGGATGTTCTCGCCGATCATGCGTCGGAGCATCGAAGTCACATTGTCCACCACCTCGTTCAGGTCGAGCGATTGGTTGTGGGGGTAGCTTTTGCGGCTGAAAATGAGCAGTTGCCGGGTGAGATTGGCCGCCCGGCCGCCGGCCACAAAGATGTGCTTGAGAGATTCCACGACATTTGGAGGCAGGACCTGATTGTCGAGGAGCAGGTTGCTGTAGCCGTTGATCACGGTGAGCATGTTGCTGAAATCATGGGCGATGCCGCCCGCCAGCTGGCCGATGGACTCCATTTTTTGGGCCTGTTGCAGCTGCTCTTCGAGGTGCTTGCGTTCGGTGACATCGTGCGCCACGCCCACCATGCGTTCCACCTCGCCGAGGGGGGAGCGGACCGGATAGCCTCGCTCCTCAATCCAGCGGCTGGTGCCGTCGGCCTGCTTGATGCGGTATTCCAAGCTGTAGGGAATGCCTTGGCCGAGCAGCCCCCGGAGGTGCACCAGCCCGGGCCGGTCTTCGGCCCAGACTGCCTCCAGCCAGCTTTCCGGCCGGGCATGGAGCTCGGCGAGGGGCCGGCCCCAGATCTGGGCGTAAGCGGGGCTGACGTAGTGGATCTGCCGGCCGTCGGCCGAGGCGCTCCAGAACACATCGCGGATATTCTCCGCCATTTCGCGGAGCCGTTCCTCGTTTTCGCGCAGGGCCTGCTCGGCCTGCTGGCGGCCCAACCGGTCCCGGGTTTGCTCCAGGGCACGACGGATCGCGGGCCCGAGGAGGGCGAGGCGGGTTTTCAGCACGAAATCGGTGGCGCCGTCCCGGAGGATTTCTACGGCGCGTTCCTCACCAATGGTCCCGGAGACGAGAATTAAGGGGATGTCGGGCTGAAGTTCGCGTGCGAGCACCAGGGCGGACGCGCCGTCATAGCCGGGCAAGGTGTAATCGGACAGGATGAGATCGTAGTTTCCGCGGGCCAGGGCCGCCGCAAATTCCGCGCTGGTCGTCGCGCGCGTAAACACGCTGGTCAGCCCCGCGGCTCCGACGGCATGCTCAACCAAGGCACAATCCTGCTGATTGTCCTCAAGATGCAAAATCCGGAGAGCGGCGAACCCGGCAGGGTAGTCGGTTTTCATAGGGGTTACGCGCCGGGTGCCCGAAGGCCCCCGGAACGCAGGGTAGGCGGCCCGTTGCCTACTTGGCGTAGTTTAGGTAGAATACCGCCTATGTAAAGTCCTCCCTAAGCAGTTATAGTTCAGGTAAACACTCCACTACCGATGAGTTGCTCGCCGCGATAGAGGGCCATGATTTGGCCCGGGGCGAGAGCACGCTGAGGTTGGTCGAATTGGATTTGCGCGGCCTGAGGTAGGACGCGACCGCTAAGCGCGCCGCGAACGGGACCATTGGCTTCGGACAACGTTGGGTCCAGCGGTCCCGCCCTACCCAATTCTCTGGGGCCAGCCCCTTCGACGAGCTCAGGGCCGGCGAACCCGGCGACAGGTACGAATTCAATCGCCACACGCGGATCGCGGTAGCGCACGCGACATTCGAGACGCTGCGTAGTGGTGATGGGCTCGCCGATGAAGCTCAAGCTGTGTACGCGGCACCCGGTGGCCCATAGGCCGGGTGCGTTGGGCTGGTCAAAGGCGACGAGCAGGGCGTGGTCGCTGGTGCGCTTGCCGGTGACGACGTAGGCCTGGTGATCAGTGTTGGATGGGATGCGAATGCCCCGCCGCTGGCCGATGGTGTAGTAGTGCAGGCCGCGGTGCGCGCCCAGGATCTTCCCATCGGTTGCGCGGACGATCGGCCCGGGGTGCTCAGGCACATAGGCCTTGAGGAAGTCCGCCATCTTCACCTCGCCGATGAAACAGATGCCCTGGCTGTCCTTCTTGCGCGCGGTGGGGAGCTTCGCGTCGGCCGCGAGTTCGCGCAGCGCCGGTTTGGTGAGGTGGCCGATGGGAAAGAGGGCGTCGCGGAGTTGGGCCTGCGAGAGGAGGGCGAGGAAGTAGGACTGGTCCTTGTTTTTGTCCAAGCCTTCGAGAAGGGCGAATTGAGGTAGGGCGTGACCGCTGGGCGCGCCGCGAACGTTACCGTTGGCTTCGGACAACGGCGAGCCCGGTAGTTCCACCCGACCAGTTTCCACCCGTCGTGCATAGTGCCCCGTTGCCACGGCCGCGAAGCCCTCGGCCTTGGCGTACTGCGCGAACACGCCGAATTTCATCTCACGGTTGCACATCACGTCGGGGTTGGGCGTGAGACCGCGCTGGTAGCCGTCGAGCAGGTAATCCACGACCAGCCGGCGGTAGTCCGCCATGAGATTGACGACCCGAAACTCGATGCCGAGGACTTCCGCAGTGGCCCGGGCGTCATCGATGTCCTGCATCCACGGGCAGTGGCCGAGCACGTTGTCCTCGTTAATCCAGTTCTTCATGTAGGCGCCGACCAGCTCGTGTCCCTGCTGCTGGAGCAGGAGAGCGGCGACGGAGCTGTCAACTCCGCCGGATAGGGCGACGAGGATGCGGGCCATGGGGGAGATTGAGGCAGAGGTTGGTCACAAAAAACACAAAAAACACAAAACCAGAACCGGTGACCGCGACGGAGCAGCGGTGGTAACACCGCCGGCCAGCCCTCGGATGACGGCGGCTCCGTGCTGGGAGATGCTTCCGCCACACTTCGCTTGCGGTGGCGCGGCAATTGCTGGAGTATCACAGCCTGCTTTTTGTCGTGTCCTCCCGCGCCCCTTTCAACCCCGAGCAAGCCCAACGCATCGCCCGCGCCTGGCTGATCTCCGCCTCCACCGGGATTATTGAGATGGGGGCGGATTGGACCGCTGAGTCGCTACCGCTGCTGGCGCCCGGGGACAAGGCCTTTGAATTCACCGACCTGAGCCCGGCGGCACCGTCGCTATATGCTGACGAGGCGGCCTACTACGTGGACGAGTTGGGGTCGCTGGTGTTCATGTTGGATCCGGCGGAGCACAGCTGGGTGGATTTCAGCGTGATGCCGATCTACGTGGCGGGGGACTTCAACGGCTGGCAGGAGGCGGTCGGCCAGCCGGGATGGATGATGGTGGCGGGCGAATTGAACGGGCGTCCGGTGCTCCTGCTGCGCAAGCCCGCCGCGCCGTTGCTGACGGATCCGCCGCAGCAGTTCAAGTTCGTGACCGGCGACAACCGCTGGATCGACCTGCCCCGTGATGCAACCAACCTGGTGGCCGACCCCCGGGGCCGCATCAACCGCGCCATCTTCCGCGACCGGACGGGCCGCAATCTCTTCCAGTTTACCACGACCGCGCCGGCGCTGCTCAACCAGACGTACTCGGTGGTCCACATGCGCGACGGCCGCGAAGCGCCCAAGACGCGGGTGCGGCTCGGCAAATTTTTCCATGAGATGCGGAGCGACCTGCCGCTCGGTGCGCTGATCGGGCGCGGCGAAACTACCTTCCGGATCTTTGCGCCGCGGGCGAAGCACGTCCGCTTGTTCCTCTGTGAGAAACTGGAGGAGATGGGCTCGGCTTACGGCTACGAGTTGGACCGGAAAGTGGAGGAGGGCGGTTGGCAGGGCGTCTGGGAGGCGTACCTTAACCGCAACCTGCACGGCTGGTACTACTGGTATTCGGTCAGCGGCCCCCATGACGTGTTCGGTCATTTCCACCCGGGGCAGAAGATCCTGGATCCTTACGCCCGGGCGACGGTCGGGCGCGAGGGGCCGGGCATCGTACTCGACCCGGCGTGGGTGGGGCTGGCCGACCGGAAATTCGCCACGCCCGCCTGGCAGGACCTCGTGATGGTCGAGGCGCATGTGCGCGACCTCACGGCGCTCAGCCCGCTCCCGCTCAGCCCCGATGAGCGGCTGGGATTCATCGGGCTCCGGAAATGGGTGGAGAGTCCCGATTTCTATCTGAAGAAACTCGGGGTGAACTGCGTGGAGCTGCAGCCCGTGCACGAGGCCGACGGGCAGACGCGCGCGGAATACCACTGGGGATACATGACGACGAACTTCTTTGCCCCCTCCAGCGCCTACGGCCTCGACGCCGCGCGGGCTTCGCAGGTCAAGGAACTGCAGGAGCTGGTGGCAGCGTTCCACGGGCAGGGCATGGCCGTCGTCATCGACGTGGTCTACAACCATGTGGGCGAGCCGGCGCACCTGATGTTCGTCGACAAGCTTTATTACTTCGAGCTCGGCGACGACGGCAGCCTGGCCAACTGGAGCGGCTGCGGCAACGACCTGCGCTGCCGCTCGGCGATGGCGAAGCGCCTGATCATCGACAGTCTGGTGCAGCTGATCGAGGTCTATGGTGTGGACGGCTTCCGCTTCGACCTGGCCGAGCTGATCGGGGTGGAGGTGCTCCGCGAAATCGAAACGGCCGTGAAGCGGGTGAAGCCCGACGTGATCCTGATCGCCGAGCCCTGGAGTTTCCGCGGGCACATCGCGGCGGCGCTGCGCCCGACCGGCTATGCGTCGTGGAATGACAATTACCGGAATTTCCTGCGGGACTACGTCCATGGGCGGGGCGGGGCGGACTCGTTGGAATATTTTCTCAAGGGTTCGCCATGGCACTTCGCCTATTGGCCGGCGCAAACGGTCAATTATACCGAGTCGCACGACGATCGCACCTGGATCGACAACATCACGGAGAACGCGAATCACAACGGCTCCCACCCGACGCAGAATGACCGGCAGCGGACTCACCTGATGGCGGCGATCCTGCTGGCCTCGGTGGGCATCCCGCTGCTCGCCGAAGGACAGGATTTCCTGCGCAGCAAGCAAGGGGTCAACAACACCTACCGGCGCGGCGACCTCAACGCCCTCGATTACCGGCGGCTCGCGCGCTACCCGGCCACGCATAAGTATTTTGCCGATTGGATCGCGTTCCGGCGTTCGGCCCGCGGTCACCTGCTGCGGCAATGGTCCCGGCCGTCGGAAGGATTTTTCCAGTGTTTTGCGGTGCCCGGACAACCGGCCATGGTCGCGGTGTACAACGCCGACGGCAGCCAGGGCCTTGGGCGGCTCATGTTTGCCGTCAATCCGCATGTCGACGACACGACGATTCCGCTCGGGGAGTTCGCCGCCCTGGGCTGGGAGCTGCTGGCCGACCATGAGTGCTTCTACCCCGAGAGCCGGCCCGCGCCCTCGCAATTGTCTCCGGCGGGGATCTTTATCCCGGGCCTGGGGTGCAGTCTGTGGATAGCCGGCTGAGCTGGCGAAGTGACAAGTATCAAGCGCCAAGGAGCAAGGTTGGGTCCCGGGGGTTGCGTCCTTGTCCCGGGTCCCTTGATAATTAATACTTACCTCGACCATAGAGACCGGGGATCACTGTTTATTACGCAAATAATGCCCACTGCTGCGCGGATAACGGCACAATTTGAGCATCGCACTTGCCAAAGCGCAAGCCGCGCACTTCAGTCGTCGTTCTCAACGTCCACCAACCCACACCCACTATGGCAGTCAAAGTAGCAATCAATGGTTTCGGCCGCATCGGCCGCCTCGTTTTCCGCGCGCTGGTCGAGCAAGGCCTGCTCGGTACCACCCTCGATGTCGTCGCCGTCGGCGATATCGTGCCGGCCGACAACCTCGCTTACCTGCTCAAATACGACTCCACCCAGGGCAAGTTCCAGGGCACCGTCTCGTCCAAGAAATCCGCCGCGGACAAGGCCGAGGACGACGTCCTCGTGGTCAACGGCAAGGACATCCTGGTGGTTTCCGCCAAGTCCCCCGCTGAACTCCCGTGGGCCAAGCTCGGGGTCCAGCTCGTGATCGAGTCGACCGGCCTGTTCACCGAGGCCGAGAAGGCCAGGGGCCACATTACCGCCGGCGCCCAGAAGGTCATCATCTCCGCCCCGGCCAAGGGCGAGGACATCACCGTCGTGCTCGGCGTGAACGACGACAAGCTGGACCTCAGCAAGCACACTATCATCTCCAACGCCTCCTGCACCACGAATTGCCTGGCGCCCATCGTCAGCGTGCTCCTCAAGGAAGGCTTCGGCATCGAGGAAGGCCTGATGACGACCATCCACTCGTACACCGCCACGCAGAAGACCGTGGACGGCCCGTCCAAGAAGGACTGGAAAGGCGGCCGCTCGGCCGCGATCAACATCATCCCCTCCACGACCGGCGCCGCCAAGGCCACGGCGCTGGTGTGCCCCGAGGTCAAGGGCAAGCTGACCGGCATGTCCTTCCGCGTCCCGACCCCGACTGTGTCGGTGGTCGACCTCACCGTGCGCACCACGAAGGAAACCTCCTACAAGGAGATCTGCGCCGCCATGAAGAAGGCGAGCGAGACATACCTGAAGGGCATCCTCGCTTACACCACGGACGAGGTGGCCTCGAGCGACTTCATCCACGACAAGAACTCGTCCATCTTCGATGCCGGCTCCGGCATCGAACTCAACAGCAAGTTCTTCAAGCTGGTATCATGGTACGACAACGAGTGGGGCTATTCCAATCGTGTCGTCGAACTGACCCAGAAGATTGCCGCGAAGCTTTGAGTCGCGTCCGACTCAAAGCGAAAGGCTGAAAGGCTGAAGGACTGAATGGCTGAACCAACAGCGCAGTCCTTCAACTTTCAGCCTTCTTCATTTCAGCCCTTCAGCTATTCAGTCCTTCAGCCTTTATGAAATTCCGCTCCCTCCGCGACCTCTCGCTTTCCGGTAAACGCGTCCTCATGCGCGTCGACTTCAACGTCCCGCAAGACAAGCAGACTGGGGCCATCACCAACACGGCTCGCATCGCCGCCGCACTGCCCTCGATCCAGTACGCGCTCGGGCAGGGCGCCTCGATCGTGCTGATGTCTCACTTGGGTCGGCCCGACGGCCAGAAGATCGCGAAGTTTTCGCTCAAGCCCGTGGCGGTGGAGCTGGAGAAGCTACTGGGCAAGCCCGTGACCTTTCTCGACGACTGCGTCGGCCCGGCCGTGGAGGCCGCCTGCGCCAAACTCGCGCCCGGCACGGTCGTGCTGCTGGAGAATCTACGCTTCCACATCGAGGAGGAAGGCCAGGTGAAGCTCGAGGACGGCACGTCCAGGAAGGCGGACCCCGCCGCGGTGGCCGCGTTCCGTGCCAGCCTCACCAAACTCGGCGACGTATTCGTCAACGACGCCTTCGGCACCGCGCACCGCGCGCACAGCTCGATGGTCGGCGTAACGCTGCCGGTGAAGGCCGCCGGCTTCTTGATGGAGGCCGAGCTCAAGGCCTTCGGCAAAGTGTTGGATAATCCCGAGCGCCCGCTGCTGGCCATCCTCGGCGGTGCCAAGATCGCCGACAAAATCCCGCTCATCAACAACCTCATCGAGAAGGCCGACCGGATCATCATCGGTGGCGGCATGGCCTACACCTTCTACAAGCAGCTCCACGGGATGAACATTGGCTCCAGCCTTTTCGATCCCGAGGGCGCCAGGATCGTCACCGAACTCACGGAGAAAGCCCGGGCCCGCAAGGTCCAGCTCATCTTCCCGGTGGACTTCATTTGCGCGGACAAGTTTGCCCCTGACGCCAACACGCAATGGACCGACATCATCAAAGGCATACCCGATGGCTGGCAGGGCCTTGACGCTGGCCCGAAGACCATCGGGCTGTATTACGCTGCCATCGTCTCCTCGAGGACCATCATCTGGAACGGACCTCCGGGCGTGTTTGAGTTCGAGAAATTTGCCGGCGCCACCAAGGCCATGGCCGACGCCATGGCCGAGGCCACGGCCAAGGGCGCCATCACCGTCGTCGGCGGGGGCGACACCGCCACCGCCGCCAAGAAATTCGGCGTCGCCCAGAAGGTCACGCACTGCTCCACCGGCGGCGGCGCCAGCCTCGAGTTTCTCGAGGGGAAGGTGCTACCTGGCGTGGCGTTCCTGGAGACCTGACGGTCTCAGTAGCGAGGAGTGAGCATCGCGTAGCGGGCATCCCGATTCTCCGGCTGAAATTCTACTCGCTACCCACTACCCGCTACTCACTACTTCTTAATATCATGACCCTCCGCAGAAAAGTAATCGCCGGTAACTGGAAGATGAACAAGACGGCCGCCGAGGGCGTCGCGCTCACCAAGGACATCGTGGCCGAGATCGGCCGCGAGGCCACGGTGGACATCGTACTGTGCCCGCCGTTTACCGCGCTCGAAAGCGTGGGCCGGACCCTGGAAGGCCAGAGCATCAAGCTCGGCGCGCAGAACATGCACCCGGAGAAGGGTGGCGCCTTCACGGGCGAGGTCTCCGCCGAGATGCTACGTGACCTCTTCGTCTCGCATGTCATCCTCGGCCACAGCGAACGCCGCACTTATTTCGCCGAGACCGACGCCTTCATCAACAAGAAGGTTGTGATCGCACTGTTCCATCAGCTGAAGCCCATCCTATGCGTCGGCGAGACCCTCGCCGAGCGGGAGGCCGGCTCGACGCTGGCAGTCGTGCAGCGCCACGTCGAGGGCGGTCTCGCGGGCGTCACCGTCGAGCAGATCACCAGCGTCATCATCGCCTACGAACCCGTGTGGGCCATCGGCACCGGCAAGGTGGCCACGACGGCCCAGGCGCAGGAGGTGCATGCGTTTATCCGTGACTTGCTGACCAAGCTCTACGGCGCGCCGCTCGCGCAGAAGGTTCGTATCCTTTACGGCGGCTCCATGAAGCCGTCCAACGCCGCCGAGCTGCTCAGTCAGAAGGACATTGACGGCGGTCTGATCGGCGGCGCCTCACTCGAGGCCCGTTCGTTCATCGACCTGGTCAAGGCGGCAGACGCGGCGAGCTGAGCTGGGTTCCGTACTAAAAGGTGGAACCCGGCCTCCGGACGGGTTTGGTTGAACTGCTCGGAAAACGCGTCCAGAGGCCACGTTCCACCTAAGTCAGCTGCTTAGATATGGCTTAGGTCGTGCGCGTTTCGAATTGCTCCAGCATTTCGCGGGTCGAGGGCGGCAGGTCGGCGCCATCGAGGATGGCCAGCAGGTCGCGGACGTGGGTTCGTACGGGCGCGGCATCAGCCGGCGACTCCAGCGCAACCGACAGGGCGATGTAGAGGGCAAGCAGGCGGGCGCCGAGGGCGAGATCGGTGCTGCCGCGATACGCATAGAGTTCCGCCGTGTGCTGCAACAGCGTGGCGTAGGTCAGGCAGCGTGCCTGCCCGGCGGACTTCGCTTCCCCGGACTGCAGCGCGGCCAGTTGCTCGTCGGCGGACAGCCCCAGGAATTTCGCGGCGGGCATGCCGAAGTTTTTCTCCTGCAGGTGCAGCGCGAGCAGGAGGGTTTCGTTCAGGTCCGTCTTGTCTTCCTCGCCCAGGGTTTTTCCCTTGCGCCGCAGGCGTGCGATCAGGCGGCCGATCGTTTCGATGTGCCGAAGGATGTAATCTTGCTGTTGGGAGGGCATGGTGACGCTAACGATCCGCAGGATTGTTCGAAGTGTAGGAGCCTGCTTGCAGGCGATCCGGTGCGCCCGCCGCCGGACTGCGCTCTGCATCGCCTGCAAGCAGGCTCCTACAAAAGGCCGTCGAGATGGCGGGCATGGCTATTTGGCCTTGAGGATTTCATCGATGGCCGACTGCGAAACCGGGTGGTACGTAGGGCGCGCTTGGGCGTAAATCCGCCGCGCCAAGTCGAGGTTCGCCGGGGTCTTGGCCATTTCGGTATAGAGTTGCTTGAGGAATTTCCGGCGGCCCTGCGCGGTAAGGAATCTCTCGAGGGCGGGATAGGCTGGACGATAGTCCTCCTGGATGGATTTGAACAACCAGGCGGCGAGAATCTCGCTGTTACCGCTGGCAGAGAAATGGAAGGCGTCTTCGAGCGCCGCCATCCGTTCCTGACCCAGACTCGGCATCGAGCGAATGAAGTGCAGCCGCTCCTGGGTCGACCACGGTCCGATGGCGATGGTGGTGGCGGGTGATCCGCCGGCGAAACGTTTGGCTTCCGCCTCCACGCTCGCGAACGCCGTCGAGCGCGGCACAGGGCAATTGGTTGGAAAGCCCGGGCCATGGAGCCATGCCTCGATGCCGGCGTTGGCGGCGACATCCGGTAGTTTGGCTTTCAGGATTTCGACGAAATGCGCGGTCGTCATCGACTTGAAGGCGTTTGCGTCGAAGTACTCGCGCAGGAACCAGTCCCAGCGCTCTCGCCCGGCGGTTTCCTCGAGCAGCCGCAGGAACAAGGAGCCTTTCCAATAGACGTTCTCGGGCGCGTCGTCCGGGTCCCGCCCGGCCAGCTCGAGGTAGAGCGCCTGGTCGGCTGCGGGGAGAGTTGCCATCAACTCCTTCGCTTTGTTCTTATCCAGCAGCCAGAACATCTCCGAGCGTGCGTGGCCATAAAGCTCCTCGGTGATCCGTTGCTGGAAATAATTGGTGAAGCCCTCATTGAGCCAGAAGTCGTTCCAAGTGGCGTTGGTGACGAGGTTGCCGCTCCAGGAGTGCGCCAATTCATGGGCGATCAGGTCGGCGAGAGATTTGTCGCCGGCAAGAATGGTCGGCGTCACGAAGGTCAGGCGCGGGTTTTCCATACCGCCGTAGGGAAAACTCGGCGGCAGCACCAGCAGGTCGTAGCGACCCCAGCGATAGGGGCCGTAGAGTTTCTCGGCGGCGGCGATCATGCGCGGCGTGTCCTCGAACTCGTGGGCCGCAGCCGGGAGCGTAACCGGTTCGGCATAGACGCCACTGCGTCCATCGAAGCCGCGGAAAGCCAGGTCGCCCACGGCGATGGCCATCAGGTACGACGGCACCGGTTGCGGCATGTGGAAATGGTAGACGCCGTCGGGGGATTTTTTCTGCGGATTCTCCGCGCTCATCAGGGCGAGCAGTTCCTGGGGGACGTGCAACGTGGCATCGTAGGTGAATCGCACCGAAGGCGAGTCCTGGAGGGGCACCCAGGTGCGCGCGAGAATCGACTCGGATTGGGAGAGCAAGAACGGGTGCACCTTGCCCGCAGTCATCGCGGGTTCCAGCCACTGCAGGGCCCTGGCGCCGGGACTGGTGGCGTAGTCGATGGCGACCTCGGTGGTGTCGGCGGCCAGCGTCACCTCGAGCGCCTGGCCGAGGAGGGGATCGGTGGCTTGGAGTTTCCAAGCGGCCACGGCGCCACCGGGCCGGAGCGTGATGCGGGTGATTGTCAGGTCCTGCGTATCGAGCGTGAGGGTTGTCGCCCCGGGCTGTTCGCGCCGCAGCCGCAGCGTAGCCGTGCCGGTCAGTTGTTTCTTCGTGAAATCGACGTTCAGGTCGAGCGTGAGGTGTTCAACCCGGATGGCCTCGGGCCGCGCATAGGAATGGGGATCCTTGATGGGCGCGGCGCAGCCGGCGGCTATTAGAGACAAACAGGTGAAGAGATACTTCAGGGAACGCATGGGAAAAAAGGAGGCTTGGCTCGGGTTTGTAGGAGCTTGTTTACAAGCGATACAGAACGTTGTTAGTCGGCGGGGATCTCGAATCGCCTGTACACAGGCTCCTACATTTTTTCAAACGAACTTATCTGACAGGACATTAGCTGGCGCGATCCGCCAGCGATTCGATCAGGGCGGAGAGGAAGGCCTTGTCTCCCGGCAGGGCGGTGAGGGCAGTGAAGGCGGCCTCGGTGTGTTGGCGGGCGAAATTCCGCGAGGCATCGAGTCCGTGGAGTTTCACGTAAGTTGTTTTGCCGGCCTTGGCGTCCTTGCCGGCGGTCTTGCCGAGCGTGGCGGTGTCGGCGGTGGCGTCGAGGATGTCATCCACGATTTGAAAAGCCAGGCCGAGGTGCCGCCCGGTGTTGCGGAGCGTCGCCAATTGGGGATCCGTGGCCCCACCGCAGAGTCCGCCAGACACGAGTGCGGCAGTGATCATGGCCGCGGTTTTGTTGAGGTGAATGAAATCAAGCTCATCCGCGGTGGCATCGGCCTTTTTCTCGGCCAACAGGTCTTCCATCTGGCCGCCGATGAGTCGTTCGCTGCCGGCGGCCTCGGCGATTTCCTGCGTTAGCGCGGCGGCCAAAGCGGGGCGCGCGGCGTAGTGCCGGGCCACCAGCTGGAAGGCGAGGGTCAGGAGCGCGTCGCCCGCGAGCAGCGCCGTGGCTTCGTCGAACTGCTTGTGCGTGGTCGGCCGGCCCCGGCGGAGGTCATCATTGTCCATGCAGGGCAGGTCGTCATGGATCAGCGAATAGGTGTGGACGCACTCCAAGGCGACGGCGGCGGGCAGTGCGTCGGTAGCGCGCGGGCCAAACAGGTCCACGGTAGCCAGCGTGAGGACGGGCCGAAGGCGTTTTCCGCCGCCGAGAAGCGCATAGCGCATCGCTTCATGCAACCGCCTGGGTCGGGTGGTGGCGGGTGGGACGAGCTGGTCGAGCCCCTGCTCGACTCGAGCGCGGTGGGATTTGAACTGGGCGGCGAAATCCACGGGCGGCACAACTTTCCCGCGGTCGCCCCGATTGGCAAATGGATTGTGAACCGGGGGTTGCACCCAGAAGAGGCTCGCCATGCGGGCCGTGCCCACTTTCACTCCGGTCGCAAAATCCGATGCCCACCTACGAATACGTCTGTACCAAATGTGGTCACGAGCTGGAGGTCTTCCAATCCATGAAGGATGCTCTCCTGACCAAATGTCCGGCCTGTCGCAAGGCCGCCCTGAAGCGCAAAGTGGGCGGCGGAGCGGGATTGATTTTCAAGGGCACGGGCTTCTATATTACTGACTACAAAAAAAAGTCCGGCGAACCTTCCGCTCCTGCCAAGTCTCCTGAAACCAAGACCGAAACCAAGCCTGCGGCCATTCCCGCGGCTAAATAACCCCTACCATGGCTGACAAGAAAATCGAAAAGGCCCTCTACGGCCCGAGTCTTACCGAGGTGGCTTTGGGTGCCGTGCTGGGCCTCGTGGCGGGTGTGGTCTGCGCCTGTGTCTATCTGGTTTTCAAGCCGGTCATGCTGGTGAAAGAAATGCCCAAGGAAGTCACGCGCGGCATCGTCTATTACGTCCCAGGTGCCGAATCCAGCAAGGGCAAGACTTTCACGGCCAAACAAAAGCAGTTCGTCGCCGGCACGAGCATTACGCTCATTGAGGAAGAGTTGAACGCGTGGGCCGCCACAGCCTTTACCGCTGCGCCCGCCAAACCGGCGGCCGCGCCCAAGGCAGCCAAGCCTGACGCCGCGGCCAAGCCCGAGGAGGCCAAACCGAACCTGAATGGTATTTTCAATCCCGGCGTCCCGAACTTCAAGATCGCGAACGGCAAGCTCCAGATCGGCACCAAGTGCATCCTCAATTGGTATGGCCTGACCAAGGAAGTATTCGTGGTCACCACGGGCGAGCTGGTGAAATCCGGGGACAAGTTTTTGTATACGGCCCAGACGCTTTATCTCGGCTCCTGTCCCGTGCACCTCTTGCCGGCGGCGGCTGGACCGTTGATGTCGACGCTTATCGACAAGAGAAAGGCGCCGGATGCGATCAACTCGGCGTGGGCCAAGCTCAGCGAAGTGACGATCGAGGGCAACACGCTCAAGCTGACGGTGCAGTGAGCATGCTCGTTCCCAATGGTGGAACCCGGCCTCCGGACGGGTTTGCCTTGGAGCGTTACCTGCCAGCCCGTCCGGAGGCCGGGCTCCACCCCCCGTGTCGAAGAACTTGAAAAACATCAGTGTCGTCGCCGCGGCCACCGTGGTGTCACGCGTACTGGGCCTGGTGCGGGAGATCTGTATCGCCGCGGTGTTCGGCACCAGTGCGCTGAGCTCGGCCTTTGTCTCGGCCTTCACCCTGCCCAACCTGTTCCGTCGCCTCCTCGGCGAGGGGGCGTTGACCGCGGCCTTTGTCCCGACGATGGCGCACGAGCTGGAGCACCGGCAGCGCGGGGCGGCCTTCGATCTCGTCAGCAAGGTGTCCAGCAGGCTGCTGGTGGTCACGGTGGTGTTGGTCGCGCTGGCCATGCTGGCCTGCGCCAATGCCGGGGCCCTGCTGCGCGCCCTGGGCGGACTTGGGCTTGAAGCCGATACCACGGACCGGTTGCTACTCGGGGCTGACCTGGCGGTCCTGCTGTTTCCTTACCTGGCCTTTGTCTGTCTCGCGGCGGCGTTCAGCGCGGCCTGCCAGGTGCTCGGGCGGTTTAGCGAACCGGCGCTGTCGCCGGTTTGGCTCAATCTCGCGATCATCGCCGCCCTCGCGCTCGGCAGCGCGTGGGCTTGGGGAGATGCGGCGCGCATGAATCTCCTCTGCGGCGGCGTCTTGTTCGGCGGGTTTCTGCAGATGGCGGTACCCGCCGCGGTGCTTTGGCAGGAGGGATGGCGGCCGCGTTTCGACCTGCGGGCCGACGACCGGGTGCGGGAGATCACCCGCCTGATGGGGCCGACCTTGATCGGCTCCGCCATCTACCTGGTCAACATCTCGGTTTCCCGGTTCATCGGTCTGTCCTTGAACGACCAGGCGGCTGCGGTGCTGAACTGGGCGACCCGGGTTATGGAGCTGCCGATCGGGGTGTTTGCCGCCGCCATCGCCACCGTGGTGTTTCCGCTCATCGCCCGACATGCGGCCCGCTCGGACTGGGTAAAAATGGGCGAGGATTATCACAAGGGTCTCCGGCTGGTCATGATTATCAACGTGCCGGCGGCAGTCGGACTCATGCTGTTGAGCGAACCGATCGTGCGGCTGCTGTTCCAGCGTGGGCACTTCCACGCTGGCGACACCGCGTTGATGACGCCAATCCTCTCCGCCTATGCCCTGGGGTTGCCCTTTCTATCGTTCGTCTCGGTGGCCCTGCGCGGTTTTTATGCACTGAAAGACACGGCGACACCCGTGCGCGCTGCGGCGCTGAGTTTCGTGGTGAACCTCGGGCTCAGTCTCCTGCTGATCCGTTGGTTTTCCACCGTCGGCCTGGCGCTGGCCAGCACTCTGGCTGTCCTGGTGCAGGCATGGTTTCTGCAAACCCGGCTCTCGCGCAAGCTGCCAGGACTTGGTTTCGCCCCGTTGCTGCCCAATCTCGGTAAGATTGTCCTCGCCAGTGCCGTCATGGGCGGAGCGGTGTGGGGCGGGCTCAAGCTGGCCGCCGGCCTGGCCTTGCCGCCCAAGGGCCACGATATCGTGGCGATCGCCGGACTCATCCCGTTGGCCATGGCGGTTTATGGTGCCTTGCTTTGGCTCTTGAAAATCGAAGGCCGGGAGGAAGTGGGGCAGGTGTGGACAAAGTTGCGCGGCAGGGTCAGCCCGGCGTGATGCCCCGTGTACGGTAGGGCGGGATTGCTGATCCCGCCTCGATCGTGGCGATACTGGCGGAGGCAGGCGGGATCAGCGATCCCGCCCTACAATTTTGACACCGGGGCTCCCGGTCCCTTCCCTAACGGCATGTCCGAAGCAACTCTCGTCCAGCACAACCCCACGGCGCACCGTTACGAAGCGGTCGTCGACGGATTTCTGTCGGTGTGCGAGTACGAGGTCGTGGCGGACCGGATGATTTTCACGCACACGCTGGTGCCGCCGGAATTGCGGGGCCGCGGCATCGCCGAGCTCTTGGTACGGGCGGCGCTGGCTGAGGCGCGGGCGAGTGGGCGGAAAGTTGTCCCAACCTGTAGCTACGTCGCCAAGTTCATCGAGCGGCATCAGGAGTATCAGGATTTGGTGGCGTAGGTGGAACCCGGCCTCTGGACGGGTTTCTTGCAACCATGATCCAACCAACGCGTCCAGAGGCCGCGTTCCACCTCAAGGCATGAAAAAACCCGTCACGCAGGCGCGGGACGGGTCGGGTAGGGGCGATTGCCCTCCATCGCCGGTTCGAACTCAGGCTTTCTGGACCAGGCCGGCCTTGATGGCCTTGACTGAAACCCACATGCGCTTGGAGCCGCCGTTGGGCAGCTTGACGTTGATCCACTGCAGGTTCGGACGGAACAAGCGGGTGGTATGCTTGGTGACGTGGGTACCAATGCCGCCACTCTTCTTGGACTGACCCTTGCGGTGGATGATTTTGCCTTTGGTGGGGCGTTTACCGGTGATTGCGCAAATTCGTGCCATGGTGTTTCTTGAGTTAAAGGTTGAGGAGTAAAGGACGGCTCTTTGCCTTAGCAAGGGAAAATTGGATTTCACCCGGCCGGAGTCGTTATTTTCGTAAAGCATGGAGGGCCTGAAACTTCTGCCCCATGTTGGCCGGGTGCAGAAGCTGGATGAGCATCCGTTTGCGCAGGCTGAAACTGCTCGCTTCAGCCTTGGTGATGGCCGCGAGGGTATCCGCCGAGTAATTCATGAAAAAACTCTCCTGCGAGTCCACGCGTGACTCGCCAAAACCGGCCCGACCCAAGCCATCCTCCAACCAGTCCCAGCAA
This sequence comes from Oleiharenicola sp., assembly GCA_025363455.1. Taxonomy (GTDB): domain Bacteria; phylum Verrucomicrobiota; class Verrucomicrobiia; order Opitutales; family Opitutaceae; genus Lacunisphaera. Next base: position 47,691 of record JANYDW010000066.1, read on the forward strand.
ATGTGGCAGGTCAGGTCCTGTTTGCCCGGGCGGGCCAGCAGGTCATTGCTCATCTTCTGGCGGTGGTAGGTTCGCGCGGTGCCGGAGGGGATGTTTTCGGCCAGTTCCTGCCAATATTTGCCGTAGTCAAAGGCGAGGAACAACCCACTCCACTTTTGCCCAACGATCCGCTCCAGGATCGGCACGGTCCGCAGGGGCATGTCGATGTGGTAGTTCTCCTCGGCCGTCTTCGGCAGGCGGTTGGCGTGCGCCGCGAGTTCGGGGGACAGCTCCGGCAGCACGACGTGGCGCAGATGCCGGCCGTGCAGGGCCACGCCCAGTTCCTGCCAGCGTCCATCCTGCCAGACGACCCGGTGAAACGGCTGGGCGTCGAATAGCTCGTTGGAAAACACCACACTCTGGACGGGGAACACGAAAGGCTGGCCGTAGGAGATGGGCTGGTAGGCGGCAAAAGGGTGGGCGATGTCGCGCAGGATTCCGGCGCCGGGTTCGGCCGCAACCTCGACAAACGTATAATCGGCGGGTTTGGCCGACCCGAGCAGCTTGACCGCCGCGGCCACGACGAGCTCGCCGAAGACGGGGTTGAACGACGTGGCCGTGAAAAAGTCCGCCTTCGCATCGCGCCCGACGCGCTTGAAATCCCGGGTGTAGTAGCCCGCCGTCGGGTGATACATCGCCAGCTCCATGAAGCGGGCGAAGGGCACTCCGGCCGCCGCATTGGGCTCTGCGGCGAAGATTTCATAAAAGTCTGACGAGGAAGCCATTTGCCAAGCCAAACATTTGCGGCCAGTGAAAGCCATGCCCAAAAAGATTTTTTGCTTCGTCGGAGCGCGTACTTCCCGCTAGCTGTTCCAAACGTCCTTCCGCATGTCGAACTACACACCCCGGCGCTGCGCGCCACCCCTCTTGATAGAGGGGACCCAAACTTTCGCAGCCGAAGTCCCGTCTATAAAGAGGGGTGCCCGACAGGGCGGGGTGTGTTGCCTTGCTGCCTGATCACCTCCCGTCTCCCTTGTCCTCCACGCTCAAGCGCCTTGCGCTCATCCTCTTTGCCATCGCGGCGGGCTTCGGACTTGCCCAGTTCTCGGCCCGGCATGCGGCGGCCCCAAGCTGGTGGCCCGATCGCGAGCGCGACAAGCAGGCCCGCTACTTCAAGGAGGTCCTCCAACTGGTGAAGGAGAACTATGTCGGTGACGCTCCGGCTGACTACGCCACCCTCACGCGCTCCGCCCTCGACGGCATGGTGTCGCAGCTCGACCCGCATTCCGCTTTCATGCTGGCCGAGGAATACCGGGAAACCGAGGAGGAGATGACCAACGCTTTCACCGGGGTCGGCATCCAGGTCGAGCAGCGGGACAACCAGGTCGTCATCGTGGCGCCCATTCCCGGCACACCGGCGGAGCGCGCCGGCGTGCGCCGCAACGACCGGCTCACCAAGATCGACGGCCAGCCGTTGGCCACGCCGACTCTCGACGCCACGATCAAGCTCGTGCGTGGTGAACCGGGTTCGCTGGTCACGCTCACGGTGTTCCGCCCGAGCTCGGGCAAGACCATTGATTATCCGCTTCATCGAGAAAAGATCCGCCTCGAGAGCGTCCGCTACACGGCCATGCATCCCGGTCACATCGGTTATCTGCAGATCACGCAGTTCAGCGAGCGCACCGGGGAAGAATTCGAGACGGCTTTGGAAGGGCTGGAGAAGGAGGATTTGCGCGCCCTCGTCATCGACCTGCGCAACAATCCGGGCGGCTTGCTCGACGCGGCCATTGAGGTTTGCGACCAGTTTTTCAACAAGGACGAGTTGATCGTCTACACTCAGGGCCGCACGCCGGAGTCCCGGGAAAACCACTATGCCCGGGGCGGCCATCGCCCGCGCACCTACCCAGTGGCGATCCTCGTCAACGGGGGCACCGCCAGCGCGGCCGAGATCGTATCAGGCGCAATGCGTGACACCAAGCGCGCCATCATCGTGGGCGAAAAGTCCTTCGGCAAAGGTTCCGTCCAGAGCGTGATCGAACTGCAGAATGGCGAAGGCCTGAAGCTCACCACCGCACGCTATTACACGCCCAGTGGCGTCACCATTCATGAGAAGGGCATCTTGCCGCAGGTGGAAATCGAGGTCAGTCCCGACGACGAAGCCCGACTCCGCTCGCAACAGTCCCGGGTCGAGTTCGGTCCCGAGCCCGGGGATGACCTGAAGCCCATCACCGACGTCCAGCTCGCCGCCGCCGAGGAAGTCCTGACCGGGGTGCTGGCGGCGAAGGGAAAATGAGAGCGACCGGCATATTGTCTTTTGGAGGGGCGGCGCTCGTCGCCGGGTCGCGGCTGGAGGCCGGAAATGACAAGGCTTGCCTGGAGGTGGAACCCGGCCTCCGGACGGGTTCAGTCACGCGCTCCAAAACGCGTCCAGAGGCCGCGTTCCACCTCGTGACGTCCCGCTCGCATTTTCCGGCCACCCCATGATCCTCGCCCTCGAAAGCTCCTGCGACGAAACCGCGGTCGCCGTCCTCGACCCGGCGGTCGGTCTCACGGGCGAATGGGTGCATAGCCAGATCGCCCTGCACGAGGCCTACGGCGGAGTCGTGCCTGACCTCGCCAGCCGGGAGCACCTCGCCCATTTTGGCCCGCTGTTACAGCGGGCCCTGGCCACGGTGCGGCCGGAGCAGGTGACGAAGATCGCCGTGACCAACGGTCCGGGCCTTGCGGCGTGTCTCGCGATGGGTTTGGCCACGGCCAAGAGCCTCGGGCTCGCCTGGCGCGTGCCGGTCGTGGGCATTAATCATCTGCGGGCCCACGCCTTCTCGCCCTTCATCGCTCTGCACGCGACGAATCCCTCGGCCTTCGACGCGGAGTTCGCAAAACTTCTTCCCCATCTCGGCCTGTTGGTCTCGGGAGGCAACACCGCCTTGTTCTCCCTCGACGAGTCGCGCCGCATCACCTTGCTCGCCTCCACGATGGACGATGCCGCCGGTGAAGCCCTGGACAAGGGAGCCAAGCTGCTCGGGCTCAGCTATCCCGGCGGGCCGCAGGTGGAGAAGCTGGCGGCGACGGGCAACCCGACGGCCTTTGCCTTCCCCAAAGCCGTCGCTCAGCGCTCCACGCTCGAGTTCAGTTTTTCCGGCTTGAAGACGAGCCTGCGCTATCAGTTGGAAAAGATGGCGCCGGAGGAGATCGAACATCGCAGGACCGACCTTTGTGCCAGTTACCAGGCGGCGGTCTTCGAAGCCTTGGTGCGGAAGTCACAGCTCGCGCTGGAGCGCGGTTTTGGAGGGCGGGATCTCCGAATCCCGCCTTCTTCCGACGGCGCCACTGATGCAAGGCGGGGTTCGGAGACCCCGCCCTACAGCGAGACAGTTCCCTATCGCAGTTTTGGCCTGTCCGGTGGCGTGGCGAACAACCAGACGCTCCAGACGAAACTCGCGCAGGTTGCGAAGCAGATCGATGTGCCGTTCCTTCGCGCACAAACCAAGCACACCGGCGACAACGCCGGGATGATCGCCTTCGCCGCCTGGGCTGAGCGTGAGTCGGGCGGGGTCAATGAGTCCGGGCTCGCCCTCGAGATCGCCCCGAGCCTGCCGCTGGCGCAGCTGTAGGGCGGGATCGCTGTTCCCGCCTGCTTGCACCCCGCCATATCACGCTCGTGGCGGGATCAGCGATCCCGCCCTACAGTTTCAGTCACACCTGGCTTGCCGGGTCGCCAGTCATACGCATTGCGAATTGGCCGGCCGTGGCTAGTCTGCGCGCATGTTACCCCGCAAAACCCTGCCCCTGTTCCTCGTCCTGCTGGCCATGTCTGCCGTCGCCCAGCAGGATTATTCCAAGGTTGAGATCAAGGCGACCCAAGTCTCCGGCAATGTCTACATGCTCGAGGGTGCGGGCGGCAACATCGGGGTCTGCGTCGGTCCGGACGGCATCCTGATCGTGGACGACCAGTTTGCCCCGCTGGCCGACAAGATCACCGCCGCGCTGGCGCAGCTCAACCCCGGCAAGCTTAAGTACGTCGTCAACACCCACCACCACGGAGACCATACGGGGGGCAATGCCGCGTTTGCGACCCGCGACGCGACGATCATCGCCCATAGCAACGTGCGGGTGAACATTGCCAAGGATCCGAAAGCACCCGCCGCGGCCCTTCCGGTGATCACGTTCACGAACGGCGCCTCGTTGTTTTATAATGGCGAGGAGATCACGGCGACCTTTTACGGCCCGGCCCACACCAACGGGGACAGCGTGATCCGGTTCACCAAGGCCAACGTGATCCACATGGGGGACCAAATGATGACGGACCGGTTTCCGTACATTGATTTCAGCAACGGCGGGGACCTCGATGGCCTGATTGCCAACTGGAAGACCATCATCGCCAGTGCCCCGGCCGACGTGAAGCTCATCCCGGGCCACGGCCGGCTGGCGACGCTCGACGACCTGAAGGCGGCTCTCGCCGTCGTGGAGGAATCAGCCGCCGGGATCCGCAAGGGCATGGCAGAAGGGAAGACGCTCGAGCAGCTCAAGGCGGAAGGCCTGCCCGAGAAGTTCAAGAGTTGGGGCAGCGGGTTCATCAACCCTCACCGCTGGATCGAGACGATCTACAATCAGTCGCACAAGGACGTGCCGAAGGTGTAAACGGAGCAGGTCGTCGGGTGGGGGGCGGATTCCGCTCCGCGCCGCGGCGGTGAGCGGAGTCACCGCCCTACCTTTTTAGCTTCTCGCGGAGATACGGGGCAGTTGGGCTCTGCTTGATCTTTAACAGCCCTTGTAGCGGGCCTTGGTAGATGATCTCTCCGCCGTGGGGTCCGCCACCGGGGCCAAGTTCGAGAATGTAGTCGGCTTCGGCGAGGAGATCGAGGTGGTGCTCGATGACGACTACGGTGTGACCTTGGTCCACGAGGTTGTGCAGGACCTTGATCAGCTTCTCGCAATCGCTGAGATGCAGGCCGATGGTCGGCTCCTCGAGCAGGTAGAGATTGCGGATGGTGATATTGCGCGAGCGTTCCTTGTAGCTCTGCAGGCCCTTGGTCAGCTCGGTGACGAGCTTGAGCCGCTGGGCCTCGCCGCCGGAAAGAGTCGGACTGCTTTGCCCGAGCGTGAGGTAGCCGAGGCCGCAATCGACCATGAGTTTGCACACCTGCGAGAGCTGTGAGTGGAAGTCGAAGAACCCAGCGGCCTCGTCGAAGGTCAGCTGCAGCACCTGCCCGATGTTTTTCCCCCGCCACGTGATGTCGGCCAGTTCGGGACTGTAGCGCGAGCCGCCGCAGGCATCACAGGGCAGGTAGGAATCGGCCATGAACGCCATCTCGAGCTTGATGCGGCCGGCGCCCGAGCAGGTCTCGCAGCGCCCACCCGCGGTGTTGAAGGAGAAGCGTCCGGCCGTGTACCCGCGCATCTTGGACTCGGGCAGGGTGGTGAAGAACTGGCGGATCAAGTCGAAGATACCGAGGTAGGTCGCCGGCGTGGAGCGGGGCGTCTTGCCGATGGGGGCTTGGTCGACCTCGATGACGGATTTGAAGCCTTGAGCGCCGCTCAAGGTTTCAAAGGGGAGGGAGGCTGGAGTCGGGAGACGGGAAGCGGATCGAGGCGAAGAGGACCGAGCAAGCTCGGCCCCTACATCGGAGGTGAAGCCGGATAGCCTTACGAATTCCTTGCCGGTGAGCTTGGCTTTCTTGTGCTTGATCGCGCAAGTGACGGCGGGATGGAGGATGTCCCGGAAGAGCGTGGACTTGCCCGCGCCGCTCGGGCCGCAGGCCATGATGAGCCGGCCCGGCGGCAGGCGGAGGGTTTGGCCGCGGAGGTTACGGTAGTTTATTTCCGTCAGCTGCAGGAAGCTTGTCTCTTGTAGGGGCGTGGCTTGACCACGCCCAATGCGGGCGCGCACAAGGCGCGCCCCTACAGGGTCGATCGGTCGATAGCTCCCACGTAGCGGGTGCTTGATCCCCTTCGCTAAAAACAGGCCCGTCAGCGACGACGCATTCGCCTTGATCTCGGCGGGGGTGCCGTTGGCGAGAACTTCGCCGCCGTGGACACCTGCGCCGGGGCCTAGGTCGATGATCCGGTCAGCGCGGGCCATTAGCCCGTCATCGTGCTCGACGACGAGGAGCGTGTTGCCCTTGGCCTTGAGCGATTGAAGCGTGTCGATCAGGCGGTCATTGTCGCGGGCGTGGAGGCCGATGGAGGGTTCATCGAGGACATAGAGGACACCGCTGAGGTTCGAGCCAAGCTGGGCCGCGAGGCGGATGCGCTGGGCCTCGCCACCGGAAAGGGTCTCGGTGGGGCGCTCGAGGGAGAGGTAGTCGAGGCCGACGTGGGCGAGGAATTTCAGGCGCTCCTCGATCTGGGGCACAATATCCTGCGTGATCAGTTTGGAGCGGGCGTCGAGCTGCAGGTTGCGCAGGGTGGCGATGAGCTGCTCGGGGACGAGGCGGAGCAATTCTGGCAGGGAGATGGAAGAATCCTGTAGGGGCGCGGCTTGAGCGCGCCCTTGGGCGCGCACGAGGCGCGCCCCTACATTGCCCTTGGTTTGCTTCAAAGGCAGTCGGACCGCCCGCGCGATGCGGTTCAGGCGTTCACCGTGGCAGGTGGGGCAGGTTTTGCCCTGCGAAGCAGGGTCGTCGGGATCAAAGGATCGCAGCGCGTCGGCCACCTCGTCGGACATCTCCTCATCCTCGTCCGGCTTGAGCATCCAGTCGTAGATCCGGCCGTGGCCGCGGCAGGTCGGGCACCAGCCGCGCGGTGAGTTGAACGAGAACTGCTTCGGATCCAGCTCAGGGAAAGACTCGCCGCTGGCGATGTCGGTACGGGTGGTGGAGAACCAGGAGAGCGTTTCACCAGACGGAAGCACGATGAAACACGAACCTTTGCCCAGCTGGAGGGCCTTGTCCAAGGCAGATGACGGATGACGGATGACAGAGGACGGTGTTGGACTGGAGGCGGACGCACCCGAGCGCGGCGCGTTAGGGACAACGCGCCCTACCTTTAAGTCCGCGACGACGACCTCAATGTCATGCTCCTTGTAGCGGTCGAGTTTCTGGAAGGTGTCGGTGCGGAGCAGGCGGCCGTCAGCGCGCATCAGCTCATAGCCCTGTTTCTCGATCCACTTGGCGATCGGCTCGTGGTGGCCCTTGCGGCCGCGGATCAGGGGGGCGCACAAGTAGAGGTGCTTGGCTTTTTTTGCCTTGGGCGAGGCGAGAGTCTTTTCCAAGAGTTGTTTCAACTGGCTTGGGGAGAGGGGTGTGACCGGCCGGCCGGACTCGGGATGATGCTGGATGCCGGCGCGAGCATAGAGGAGTCGGAGGTATTGCGCTACCTCGGTGATGGTGGCGACGGTGGACTTGCGTGAACCGCGGGTGATGCGCTGCTCGATGGCGACGGTGGGCGGAATGCCGGTCAATCGGTCAATGTCGGGGCGAGGCAGCTGCTCGACGAATTGCCGGGCATAGGGGGACATTGATTCCATGAACCGGCGCTGGCCCTCGGCAAAGATGATGTCGAAGGCCAGGGTTGACTTGCCCGAGCCGGAGACGCCCGTGACGACCGAAAGCTGCCGGTGCGGAATCGAGACGCTGATGTTCTTCAGGTTGTTCTCCCGCGCGCCGAGGACTAGGAGCGAATCGGAAACCTGAGACTTGAAACCTGAGACCTGAGGATTGTAGGGGGCGGGATCTTCGGCGGCGATCAGTTCGGCCCGCAGGGACGCGGGTCCTCCAAGGGCTTCGCGGAGGAAGGGCGCGGTGGCAGTGTTTGTGGCGGCGATGTCCTCGGGGGTTCCCTCAGCGACGATCTTGCCGCCGTCGGCCCCGGCCTCGGGGCCGACCTCTATGATCCAGTCGGCCGACTTCAGCACGTCGAGGTTGTGCTCGATCACGACCACGCTGTGCCCACGGTCCACGATTCGCTGGAGTACCTCCAGCAGGCGTTTCACGTCATGGCGGTGGAGGCCGGTGGTGGGCTCATCGAGGAGGAGCAAAGCTCCTCCCGGTGAAACCTGAGCCGGCCCCGCAGGAGCTGGGCTCTCCACGGCCCGCAGAGACGCGGGCCCTCCAGAATTGGCCGCATAGTCGGAAAGATAACGGACCAGCTTGAGACGCTGGGACTCGCCGCCGGAGAGGGTGTTGAGAGGCTGGCCGAGGGGCAGGTAACCCAGGCCGACGGCGTCCAGCGAGGCGAAGCGATTGAGAATAGGCACCTGCGCGGAAAAGAATTCGAGGGCCTCGGAGATAGTCGTGTGGAGGAGGTCGTCCACGGACTTGCCATTCCACTGGATGGCGAGCACCTCGGGCTTGAAGCGCCGACCCTCGCAGATCGGGCAGGGCACGAAGACATCGGAGAGGAATTGCATCTCGACGCGCTCGCTGCCGAGGCCCTGGCAGTGGTCGCAGCGGCCCTCGCCGCTGTTGAAAGAGAAGCTGGAGGCGCTGAAGCCGGCCTCCTGGGCCGCGGGTGTCGCGGCGTAGAGCTCGCGGATGAAGTCCCAGGCCTCGCAATAGAGCGCGGCGTTGGACCGGGGCGTGCGACTGAGCGGCGATTGGTCCACGAGGACGATCTCGGAGAAGGCGGCAGAGGTCGGTTGGTTTGCCTCCGGTTCTTGTAGGGGCGCGGCTTGACCGCGTCCCTGGGCGCGCACAAGGCGCGCCCCTACATGGTCGGTCACTGTGATGGAGGCGATTTCGGCCGGGTCCTCGGTCATCTGGCTGCGCTGGGAGAGCAGGCCCTGGTGGATGACGTTGTCGAGCAGGGTGGACTTGCCGGAGCCGGAGACACCCGAGAGGCAGACGAGGCGCTGCAGAGGCAGTTGAAAGCTGAGATCCTTGATGTTGTGTTTGGACACCGAAGTGAATCGAAGCCAGCTCGTCTGTCTCGATTCATGATTTACGATTGATGATTTACGATTTGAAGAAACGACGGGGCGACGCTGAGCCGGCAAGTCGATGCTCTGCCGGCCGGAGAAATAGGCGCCGGTGATGCTTCGCGGGGAACGCAGCATGCCACCGACGGTGCCTTGGAAGACGATCTCGCCGCCGCGCGCGCCGGGCTCAGGGCCGACTTCGATCACGTGATCAGCCGCGCGGATCATGGCCTCATCGTGCTCCACCACGACGACCGTGTTGCCCGTGTCGGTGAGCGTGCGGATGATGCCAAGCAGGCGGTCGATGTCCCGGGGGTGCAGTCCGACCGATGGTTCGTCGAGGACGAAGAGCGTATCCACGAGCGAGGTCCCGAGACAGGAAGTGAGGTTGACGCGCTGGACCTCGCCGCCCGAGAGGGTGCGTGAGGTGCGGTCGAGCGTCAGGTAGCCAAGCCCGACCTGCACGAGGTACCGGAGGCGAGTGACGATGGAGTCGTGGGCGAGGTCGCGCTGGTGGAGCGATGAGTCGGATTTATCGCGACCAAGGTCGCTCCCACAGGAACGGACCAAATCCAGCAATTTGCCGACGGGAAGTTGGTAGAGTTGGGGCAGCGTATGATTCTGCCATTTCCAGCACAATGCCTCGGGCTGGAGACGGGCGCCACCGCACTCGGGGCACTGGTTGTAGGACCGATACCGCGACAGGAAAACCCGCACGTGCATCTTGTAGGTCGTTTTCTCGAGATAGCGGAAGAACCCTTTCAGGCCGTACCAGTATTTCGGCCAGGCCTTGGTCTCGCCATCGTAGCCCGGGGACCCGTCGATGATGAAAGCCTTCTGCTCGGCGGTGAGCTGGGCGAAAGGGACCTTGGTCGGGAGACCGAGTTTCCTGGCGAACTGCAGGAGGTCTTTCTTCGACTCGCCGTAAACCTCGCCTTCCCAGGCCCGGATGGCGCCGTCCTCGATGGAGAGCGAGTGGTCGGGAATCGCCAGGCGGTAGTCAATATCGATGACCCGGCCGAAGCCCCGGCACTTCGGGCAGGCTCCGAGCGGGGAGTTGAAGGAGAACATCCCTGGTGTGGCTGGGCGGAAAGTACGGCCGGTCTTCGGCGAGTGCAGGCCGCGGGAGAAGTGGCCGGCGGGAGAAAAGAGCCCGGAAAAAGCAGGTCGGGGTTTATCCCCGACATCGGGGGATTCAGTCGGGCGTAAAGCCCGACCTACATTCTGCGGCGCAAACAAAAACACCTCGCCTTTGCCGAAGTGCAGGGCGGCTTCGCAGGCCTCGAGGAAGCGGGGCTTGTTGTCGGTGGAAATCAGGAGGCGGTCCTGGATGACGAAAATGAACGTCGAACTCTCAACGCCCAACTTTGAACGCTCAAGTCTCGAACCCGAAGAGAGAACTTCGAGCAGATCCTCAATTTTGGCGAGTTCGAGAGATGGCTCCTTGAACGTTGAGCGTTCAGCGTTGGGCGTTGAACGTTGTGCCGCAGGCACCAAAACGCGGGTATAGCCCTGGCTCTTGATGCTGGTGAGAACCTCGGCCCACTTGAGATTGTCGGGCTTGGCGATGCGGAAGCAGAGCAGAAGGGTCGCGGCGGGACGAGCGGCAAGGGTCTTGGCCCAGATGGTCGCTGGGGTGTCGTCCTCGACCTTCTCGCCGGTTGCAGGGTCGTAGCACGCGGCGACATGGCTGAACCAGACTTTGAAAAAATCGGTCAGCTCGGTCATGGTGCCGATGGTGGAACGGGAGGTTTTGACGGTGTTGGTTTGCTCGATGGCGATGGACGGGCGGATGTTTTCCACCGAGTCGACCTTCGGCTTGTCGAGGAGGTCGAGGAACTGCCGGGTGTAGGCGCTGAAGGTCTCGACGTAGCGGCGCTGGCCCTCGGCGTGGAGGGTACCGAAGACAAGCGAGGACTTGCCCGCACCGCTCAGGCCGGTGACGACGATATATCGACCCAGCGGCAGATCGAGGTCGAAGCCCTTGAGATTATTCTGCCGGACGCCGCGCAGGCGGATGGATTCGGGGGCTGAGCTGGGCGGAGTCGGCACGGCAGGCACTGAATGGTGACGAATCAGCGGAATGCAAACCGGCAGGGACGGCAGCCGCAGATTGCTGACATGACGCTGTCAGGAGTGACTTTCGCGTAGGCGCGATAGCGCGGTAGGGACGGACCGCCGGGCCGTCCGCGAATACCTTTCGGCGCGCCCAGCGGTCGCGCCCTACCGGGTCGGGTAGTCCCACGAGCCCGACCCTCCAGCGTCGATCCCGGCCCGCAGAGACGCGGACCCTCCACCAAACTCACCCCTTGGTCAGATCCCGGAAGAGATTCAAATGGGCCTGGACCTGCCGCTCGGGCACAAAATGCGACTGGGCGTGCCGGCGGGCGTGTTCGGCGAAGCGTTTGCGTAGGGCCGGTTCGCGGATGAGACGATCCAGCGCCACAACAAAGGCGGCCTGCTCGAGATTCTTGATCAGGTAGCCGGATCGATCAGGCGCGAAACATTCTCCGACGCCCACGATGTCGTAGGCGACGGCGGGTAGACCGTGGAGCTGGGCCTCGATGAGGTAATTGGACAACGACTCGCTCTGGGAGGTCAGGACGGCGAGGTCGGCGGCGAGGTAGAGCGGGGTAGGTTCGGGTTGGTAGCCGAGGAACTTTACCCGTCCGCCCAAGCCGAGGTCATGGGCGAGGCGCTCGCATTTCTTCCGTGTCGGTCCCTCGCCGGCGAACCAGAGCTGCCAGTCGACGTAGCCAGGCAGCCGGGCGCAGATCTCGATCAGCTCTCGCTGGTTTTTCCAAGGCCGGAACATGGCGACGTTGAGCAGGACGACCGTGCTGGGATTGGCGCCGTGGTACCGGCGCAACGCCAGGTTGCGCGTGGCGGTGTCGTCGGTGAAGCGGAGCACGGGATTGTGGATGACCGTGACCTTGTGGCCGGGGATGTCGTGGGCGTCCGTGATGACCCGCTTGGCCACATGGCTGTTGGCGATGATGTGGCGGCAGAGCCGCAGCGAGCGCACGAAGAGCATGGGCAGAACCTTGCCCGTGCGCATGGTGCAGATGACGGCTGCCCGGGGCAGGCGCGACTGGATGAAGCCCGCATAGCAGTTGGCCATGCGGCCCATGCAAAGCACGAGGTCGGGGGCGGCCTCCTCGGCGGAGCGCAACAACCGCGGGGCGAACCAGTCGAGGCGCGTGTCGAAGGGTTGCAGCGACCGGAAGGCGAAGGGCTGTTGTTCGCCGTCGAGTTCCAACACACCGCGCGGCCGGAAGGTGAGGAGAGTGACCTCGTGCCCGGCCTTGGCGAACGCCGTGGCCATGAAGACCGACTGGCGCTCGGTGCCGCCGCTGCGGAGGTAGTCTTGGACGATGAGAATTTTCATTGCTCCGCAGGGGGGTGCGGCAAAAGTCACGCCATCATTCAATGAACAACGCGTTCGTCAATCTGCTGGTGCGGTGGCTTATTTTGGCGCTGGGCGTCGTCCTCGCGGAGAAGCTCGTGCCGGGCATCAAGTGCGACGACGGGTTGACGCTGGCCGTCGTGGTGCTGCTCCTGAGCTTCTTCAACGTTGTCCTCAAGCCCCTGCTCCTGCTTTTCACTCTGCCCTTCATTGTCCTCTCGCTCGGGTTGGGTATCTGGGTGATCAACGCCCTGTTGTTCTACGTCGTCGGCCGGCTGGTGGACGGCTTCCACGTCGCCGGTTTCGGATCGGCGTTGCTGGGTGCGTTGATCGTCAGCGTGACCAACCTGGTCCTGAGCCGGCTCATGATGCCGCCGCGCAAACCGCCGGGCCCGCCGCGCGCCCAAGCCAAGCGCGAGGACGTGATTGATATTTGAGGTGGAACGCGGCCTCCGGACGCGTTTGTGGGAGAAGCCCGTCCAGAGGCCGGGCTCCACCTTAGTTTCAATTTGACGCGACCCGCCCCCGGGGCGACTTTCCCCGTTCACAAATCCAATTATGTCAGACGCAATTTACGACTTGGTGATCATCGGCGGTGGTCCTGCCGGTTACGTGGCTGCAATCCGCGCCGGGCAGCTCGGCAAGAAAGTTGCAGTCATCGAACTGGAGCGTGCCGGTGGGACGTGCCTCAACTGGGGTTGCATCCCGACCAAGGCCTTGCTCAAGAGCGCCGAGCTCTACCGTACGTTGCAGAAAGCCGAGGCTTACGGCCTGAGTGTCACCGGCGTGTCATTTGACTTCGCCAAGGTCGTCGAACGTTCGCGCGGCGTGGCGGCCCAGATGGCCAAGGGCGTCGAGTTCCTCTTCAAGAAAAACAAAGTGGATTACTTCGTCGGCAAGGGTTCGGTCGTGATGCCCGGCATGGTTGAGGTCACGGCGGGCGAACACCGGGGAAAGTTTTTCAAGACGAAGAACATCCTCCTCTGCACCGGCCAGAAGCCGAAGCAGCTGCCGAACCTGCCGGCCGACGGCACCCGCGTGCTGACGTCCCGCGAGGCGCTGGCCGCCAAGTCCCCGCCAAAGTCCATTGCCATCATCGGCGCCGGCGCCATCGGCGTGGAGTTTGCGTATTTCTTCAACGCCTTCGGCGTGAAGGTTACGCTCATAGAGATGCTGCCGCAGATTCTTCCCGTCGAAGACGAGGAGGTCGCGAAGCTCCTGGAGCGCAGTTTCACCAAGCAGGGCATGGCGGTCCATACCGGCACCAAGTGCGAGAACATCCGCTCCGGCGAAAAAAGCGTGAAGCTCGACCTCGTGAAGGACGGCGCCAAGACCGAACTCGAGGTCGAGACAATCCTCGTCGCCATCGGCATCACGGCCGCCCTAGACGGGCTGGTCTCACCCAAGGTGAAGCTCGAGCTCGATCGCGGTTTCGTGAAGGTCGATGCCAATTACCAGACCAGCACGCCGGGAGTCTACGCCGCCGGGGACATCCAGGGCCCGCCGTGGCTCGCGCACGTCGCCTCGTTCCGCGCGGTGCAGGCCGTCGAGGGCATGTTCGGCCACGCCAAGCCGAAACAGGTCGGCAATTTTCCGGGTTGCACGTACTGCCAGCCGCAGGTGGCCAGCACGGGCCTCACGGAGAAGCAGGCCAAGGAGAAGAAGCTCGACTACAAGGTCGGTAAGTTTCCTTTCACCGCGGTCGGCAAGGCCGTTGCGGCCGGCGACACCGAGGGCTTCGTCAAGGTCATCGCCGACACGAAGACCGGCGAAATCCTCGGCGTGCACATCATCGGCAACGAGGCCACGGAGCTCATCGCCGAGTACGTCATGGCGATTGACCAGGAAATCACGATCGAAGAGATCCACCATTCGATCCACGCCCACCCGACGCTGTCCGAGGCCCTCGGCGAGGCCGCATTGGCGAGCCTCGGCCAGGCGATCCACATCTGAGTCGCCACAGGTTTCTCGCGAAGATAACGAAGGATTTGAAGGCCGGCGGTTCCGCCGGCCTTTATTTTGTTTTTAGGGAAACAACCGGTGGTTGCGGCAAACGTCGCGTTTGCGCGGCCTCGATCAGTCGGTTGATGTCCACAGGATCGAGGTTGAGATCAACGTGGGGGGGCAGGGTTTCATCATTTGCCGGGTTGGGCAACTTCGGTAGAGTATGAGGAGCAATCGCCAGCTCACCCATTATCATAAACTGACATTCTTCATAAAGATCGGCGGGGATTAGGCAGCCCACTCCAGGCAAACCAGCGGCAGCGCGATAGAATGTGCGTTTTGCACGCTCATCGTGCATTTCCCAGAACACCAGCAGCACGGAGCCGGTCAGAGCCGCCACACCCGCGCCGCACTTCAGGATGCGGCGGCGATAAGACTCCTCCTTGCCCTTCACGGGACGCCGGATGGCGATCTTGTAGCGGGCGCAGAATGAAGCAGCAGGGGAGGAGAGCAGCTTCAACCGTTCGCTGACCGTCATGGCCTCCAGGTTGTGGACGTTCTTCTTGCAGTAAGAACAGAAGCGGCTCGTCTCATTGCCAGACATGCCTTCCCAGGATTTGGGGCAAAGCAGGGTGGGGATCAGCATGTTGTCCATCGCCTATGAGACGAAGCAACCCGAGGTTTATTAGCGGTGGGTCTAATACCCCGCAGCTTGCGTCGGCTTGGTCGGGAGTAGGAGCCTGCTTGCAGGCGATTCTGCGGTCGGTCCGATGGCGGGCGTTCCGAATCGCCTGCAAGCAGGCTCCTACAAAAAACGGCCCGAAAACATCGGCCTGGCTGTCTGATCTAATGCCTCGGGGCGTGCCCCGAGGATCTTTATTAGATAACTCATGAACTTTGGCGTCGCAGCTTTTTGCGCGAGGTAACGGAAGGGGAAGACCAGAAGTCCGCAGGCATTCGAGCCAGCGCTGGAATTGATATAAGGTTAATACCCACGGTGGGAACAAGGGTTTGCTCAGGCATTAGCCCTTGCGAGAATTCAAGATGGTGGGTTATATTATGAATGCTGCAGAGCACACGCGGTGTGTTTGCCCCTCGCTCCCGTGATAAATCGAATTAATCCCGTCAAAATCCTGCTCGTCGATGATGAGACCTATATGCGGGTTTTCGTCGGGCAGGCGTTGCGGGTGTCCATCAACTGCACCCTGTTGGAGGCGCGCAACGGGGAGGAGGCCATCGCCACCTGCGAGGCGGGCAATCCGGACCTGATCATTCTCGACATCCACATGCCGCGCATGGACGGCGTGACGGCCCTCGGCAAGATTCGCACGCTCAAGCCGGACACGCCCGTCGTCATGCTAACCTCGGCCTCGGAGGAGGCGGTGGTTGAAAGCTGTGTGACCGCCGGCGCCTCGTTTTTTATCCGGAAGGATGTCCGGGCGGGCCTGCTAAGAAACGAACTGGCGGCGATGCTCGAACAATTTTTCCCGGAAGAAAAGGCACCACAATGAGCACGCCCGAACAACCTAAGGCCAAAGTTCCTTCGCTGGCGGATTTTTTGGTCCGCTACGACCTGAAATCCCTGCTGGAAGAGGCGCGGCTGGATTACGAGGAGGCCTCTTCTGGCAGCCCCCGTCATCTGGACCAGAAAGACATCGCTGCGCGGTTCGCCGCGAAGCGCACCCCGCCCAAGCCCGTCCCATGAGCCACGTGGAGCAATTTCTCGAGTCCGTGCGCCGGCAAGCCCCGGCCCAGCTCCAACTGATCGACTCCCGGGCGAACTTGCTCAAGACGGAGCCGATGCGGCTGCTTTCTGATTTGATGGAACGGGGAGTGTTGCCGAAGAGCCGCCTGTGCCAGTTGTGGGCCGATTCCCTCGGCGTGGCTTACGTCAACCCGACGGCCGTGGCCGTCCCGACCGACGGCTTCGAACAGCTGCCGGTGGACATCGCGCGGCGCGTCGGGGCGGTCGCGCTCAACTCGATGGGGGATGGCGTGACGGTGGCCATGGGCGACCCGCTCAATACCAAGCAGGTCGAGTCGCTGGGCAAGATTCTAGGCAAGACGGTCAGCCCGGTCTTCGCCCACCCCGACGAGATCGCGACCGTGATCGACATGTACCTCGGGTCCGAGGGCAACATTGCCATCAATCTGCAGAGCGTCTGCGACCAGCTACCCGGTATGATCGGGGCTCGCGAGATCAAGACCGCCGCCGACGTCGCCGACCTGGTCGAGTCCAAGGCGGTGATTGAGTTGCTCAACAGCATTATCCTCACCGCTTACCGGCGCCGGGCCTCTGATATCCACTTCGAGACGCGGGCGGAGATCAGCCGCGTTCGCATGCGCATCGACGGAGACATGCAGACCGTCATGGAACTGCCCCGGACGGTGCATGTGACCCTGGTCGTGCGCATCAAGGTGCTCTGCCAGCTCGATCTCTCGCAAAGCCGGATGCCGCAGGACGGAGCCTTCGAGCTCAACTTCGGCACCCTCAACACCGCCTTCCGGGTCTCGACCCTGCCCAGTCTCTACGGCGAAAAGGCCGTGCTGCGCGTCCTCGGCTCGCCGCTCGACCAGTCCATGCTGAGACTCGACAATCTGGGCTTTCCGCGCTCGACGCTCAGCGCGATCAAGCGCGTCGCATCGCGGCCCAATGGTATCCTCATCGTTTGCGGCCCGACCGGCAGCGGCAAGACCACTACGCTCTACGGCTGCATCAACGAGGTCAACCGCCCTGACCTCAACATCACCACGATCGAGGATCCGGTGGAATACCGTTTGCCCGACATCACCCAGCACCAGGTGAACGCGAGCATTGGCCTGACCTTCGCCAAGGTGCTCCGCAGCATCATGCGGCAGGATCCCGATGTCATTCTCATCGGAGAAATCCGCGACCTGGAGACCGCCCTCATTGCCACCGAGGCGGCGCTGACCGGGCATCTGGTGCTGACAACCTTGCACACGAACAACGCCCTGCAGGCCGTCACCCGCTTGGTGGAGATTGGGGTTGATCCCTATCTGGTGGCGCCGACGACGATGGGCGTGCTTTCGCAACGGCTGGTGCGCCGCATCTGTTCGTCGTGCAAGGAATCGTACCAGGCGACGGACAAGGAGCTGGCCGAGTATTTCACAGGATATGAAGGCGTGCCGGTCACGCTTTACCGCGGTCGCGGTTGCGCCAAGTGCTTCGGCTCGGGCTACACGGGACGCGTGGGCATCTACGAATTTGTGGAAGTCTCGGAATATATGCGCCAGCTCATCACCGAGAAGCAGAGTGTGGCGTTGCTCATGGAGGAGGCCAAACATGTCGGCCACCGCTCGCTGCGGCATGACGGCTTGAAGAAGGCGCTTATCGGTTGGACCACCCTGGAGGAGGTGGAACGTAGCACCCTGCCCGATGTGGGCTTTCATCCGGCGGGAGGCTGAGTCCTCCGCCATCGCGCCATGAGTCCCCCGCGGCACTGCTACCAAACCATGTGGGGGCGGGGCGGGCGCCGTGCATTCGGTTTCACCCAAGTGGAACTACTCCTGGTCCTGCTCATCATGGTGCTGGTCGGGTGGTTGCTCTTCGCTGGGCTCGGCCGGATTCGGCAGCAACGGAACTCCGAACGCTTCATCGCTGATCTGCAGGGATTTGCCACCGCCTTTCAGACCTATCGCCAGCGATCCCACGCGTGGCCCGCGTCCACCAACGGCGAAAACAAGCTGCCGCGGGAGCTGGAAGCTGCCCTCGATGAGACCAACTGGGACGAAGGTTCGCCCTTCGGCGGGAGCTATGGATGGAACAGCCGCGGGGCCGTGGTGCTGACGGCCTACGCCCCGGCTTTTCCCCTCAGCCTCACCCGGGCCGACCTGCTCGAGATCGACCGGCGGATGGACGATGGCGATCTGGCGACCGGCCGCCTGCGAACCGGCTTCAACGGCTGGCCGGTCTATTTCGTCGGGGACAACCCCTGACCTCCGATGTATAATGTCATTCTCATCAATCTCGCACCGGACGCCCGGTCCTTCGTTTCCCTGGCCCAGGTTGAGCGCCGTGGGGTGGGGACCGAGGAACTCGTGGTTTTGCTCCGGAATTTCTGCGAGGTGGATCCCGTCGAGAACACGACCGCGGATGCGGAGATCCGGGTGCAGGTCCGCAGCGAGAGTTATCTGATCCGCACCGAGCAGGGGAAGCTCATCTTCTACGATGCGCATCGCCGCGATCTTCCTGCCCAGATTTTCACCGTGGATCAGGCCATGGCGGAGCTGGACGGCACCGCGGCGACCCATCGCACCCAGACCATCCTCACGGCCCGGGCCGGGGCCGAATCGGCGCAAGCCACCCCGGTGTCGTCGGAACGGGCGTTGCCTGCTCCCGGCAAACCGCGTTTGGTCGCCCTGACGGCCATGGTGGTCGTCCTGCTCGCCGCGATTATCTATCTGACCGCACCCTTCGGCGGTGACGGTCGCCCGGAGGGATTTGTCCGGGTCGACCGCGCCGAGCGTGCTGGATTGGAGACAAAACTCAGGGGCGTCTATCTGACGGGGAACGAACCCGGTCAGCACGGCATTGTGGTAACCGGCCCGGGCGAATTGAAATTGTTCGAGTTGGATGCCGTGGAGGCCCCGCGGGTGGTATACGCCGCCTACCAGCTGGGGCGGGTCGGCCCGAAGCCCTGCCTCGCAACCGACCAGCCGGGCGGCGTGATCGAGGTCACAGCGGACGGCAACCTGATCTACTGCGACGAGGCGTACCTGCGCGTGCCGTGAGCTATTTCAGGTGCCACTGGGCAACGCCATCTCTGACATGAAACTTCACCGTTCCGACCCACCCCGCCCTGACGGGCACCCCTCTCCCAGAGGGGATTTACGGTGGCGTGGGTTTGAGCCCCCGCTGGAGAGGGGTGGCGCGCAGCGTCGGGGTGGGTCGGCCCAACGGGGTATTTCCGGTGCATCCAGCCGGGCCTTCACCCTCGTGGAGGTGGCCATGGCGGTGCTCGTGCTTGCTCTCGCCCTTACGACCTCGATCACGGCGATGCAGCATGCGTTCCTGCAGTTCGACACCGCGCGCAACATGGAAATCGCCGCCAACATCCTGCAGTGCGAAATGGAGAAGGAGCGGCTCTTCCCATGGGCCCAGGCCAGCAATGCGACCTATGCTCCCGTGATCGACCCCAGCTTCGCGCGCAACCCGGCGATCAGCGGCCGGTTCACGCTGTCGCGCTCGGTGGCCACGCTCACCGCGCATTCCGGGCAGGTGGTGCAAATCACGCTGACCGTAACCTGGCGGGGTTACAACGGCCGCAGCCTCTCGCGCAACTACACCAGCTATTACACCCAAGGGGGGCTCTATGCGTATTTCTACAATCCGTAGGGCGTGCCTCCAAAATGTATTGTCATCGCGAGGCCCGCAGAAGCGGGCCGTGGCGATCCAGCTGGATGACTTCGTCGGCTCACGGAGTGGGCCTTCTCGCAATGACACGATTGTGAAGCGCCCCAACATCGCTTGCTTGCGTGGCTTCACCCTCGTGGAGCTGATGGTGGCGGCGACGCTGGGTGCCATGGTCCTGGCAGCCGTGCTGACGACCAATCTCGAGCTCATGCGCAGCGGGGCACGCGTCACGCAATACGCCGAGATGAGCTCCCAGGTGCGCCGGGGCATCGAACAGTTCGAGGGAGATGTGAAGAGCGCGATCACGATCACCTGGAACGGCGCCAGCGACATCACGCTCACGCTTCCGACCCAGAGCGGGACCACCTCCCAAGTGACCTATGCATGGACGAACGCGACCCAGAGCTTTTTCCTCGTGCCCGGGGCGAGCAGCGCGGCGACGGTCGGGCGCATTTACCTGGTGCGCGGAATCCCGCTGCTCGCCGACGGTTCCGCCGGGCTCACCTTCGCCCGCTATGACCGTGACGGCAATGCCGCCACCACCGATCTCGCGACCAAGAAGGTGCAGGTCAGCCTGAATGTCGTGCGCTCGGCGGCGAATACGGCCGGCACCGACACGGCGGTATCGGCTATTTTTGTCCTGAGAAACAAACCCTGATGCGTACTTTTTTGTCAGTCCGGCCCGCAGCGCGCCGCCACCAGGGCGAGCGGGGCAGCATGCTGCTGGCGGCGATGCTGCTGGCCACCGGGCTCGCCATCGTGCTGGGCAGCTACCTCACGCTCAGCCGCACCGCGCTCAAGGTCGCCCACCGGACTTTCTTTTCCAATGATGCCGCCAACCTCGCGGAAGCGGGCGTTGAAGATGCGCTCTATTGCTTCAATTTGATGGGCACGGGCACGGCTGTGGCAACAGCCTGGTCGGGCTGGACCTTCTCGGGTGTAAATGCGATGAAGACCTTGCCCACCTTCAACCGCGACCAGAACGCCGTCGCGGTCGTCAAGGTCTACGTCAACGGCTACGATGGCAGCGATGCTTCGCCGTTTATCATGGCCCAGGCGGTGGTGACGCCGTTTGACGGCGGCGCGCCGGTTATCCGGACGGTGCAGCTCATGCTCCGCCGGCATCCCGGCACCGGCGGGCACGGGGTGGTGGTGCAGAACGGGGCGCTGACCATGAACAACAGCACCTACGCCGACAGCTATATTTCGAATCCAACCGCCAGCCCCACTGGTCCCTGGTCGGTTTATCCGGCCGCCGGCGCCCGTTCCCTCGCGTCCGTGGCGGTGTTGGCGGGCTCGACCAGCATCGCCAGCGGGCAGATCAAGGGCAATCTCTACCTCGGATCCACCGTTACGTCGCCCCCGACCAGCGATTACACTGGCACCCTCACCAAGCCTTATTCAGCCACCTTTCCCTTCCCGACATATCCGGTGGCGGCGGACCTGAGCCAAAGTTACAACCTCGCGGCGACCATCCCCGCGACCCTGCCCCGCGCCGGCGACCTACCGGCGGCGGACGGCCGGTATTACTATTTCACCACCGCCTCAGTCCGCAGTTTCAGCGTCACGGCCAACACCAGCGTCAGCATCATCGGCACGAGCACCATGGCCATCACGACGGCCACGCCCATCACCCTGCCGACCACCAGCACGCTGTACGTCTACCTGACGGGCGCCTTTACGCTGGGAACGGGCGCCAGCCTCAATGCCTCCGGCTATGCCGGCGCCCTGCGGATCTACACCAGCACCGCCACGGCCTGCACGGTCGCCGACAATTGCCAGCTCGTCGCCATGTTTCATGCGCCCAATGCCGCCTTCACCGCCACGGGTGCCACCGCCGCGAACCGGCTGAGCGGCTGTTTCAACGCCAAGTCCGTTTCCGTATCCAGTGTCCAATACCTGCACTACGACGAGTCGCTGCCGGTGTACGCCACCTACGAGATGACGCGCTACCTGGACCTGCAGAGCGTCGCCGACCGCGCGACGGTGGCGGGCCTGACGGGCAGCTACCTGCGATGACGGCGCGGGTTACGCGATCTTCTTCGCCGCGGCCTGGGCCTTGAGGCAGAGCTCGGCGGCCTTGAAGGCGTGGGCCTGCGTCATGGCTTTCTCGGTGCGGTGGATACAGTCGAGGATGAGTTCACCGAAGAAGCGGTAGCCGACCTTGCCATCGACCTCGATGTGCTGCTCGCCTTTCTCGTCGACGAGGTAGACGTGATTGCCGGTCTTGTCGCGGCCGATGTCGACGTACTTGCGGAGCTCGATGTAGCCTTTCTCGCCCAGGATGATCATGCGGCCATCGCCCCAGGTGCTCAGGCCCTTGGGCGTGAACCAGTCGACGCGGATATAATTCGTCGAACCATTGTTGCCGAGGAGCGAGGCCTCGCCGAAATCCTCAAAGTTGGGATGGTCCTTGTGCGTGTGGTTGGCCGTGGCGGCGTGCATGATCGTGGCGTCGGTCGCGCCGGCGTAGGTGAGGAACTGCTCGAACTGGTGCGAGCCGATGTCGCAGAGGATGCCGCCGAACTGCTCCTTCTCGTAGAACCAGGCCGGCCGGCCTGTGCCCTCGCGGTGCGGCCCGAGGCCGAGCACCTGGAGGACGCGGCCGATGGCGCCCTGCTGGACGAGGTCGGTGGCGAACATAGCCGACTCCACGTGGAGCCGCTCGCTGTAGTAGACCATGTATTTTTTGCCCGTGGCGGCGGCGACTTTCTTCGCTTCGTCGAGCTGGGCCATGGTCGTGAAGGGCGGCTTGTCGGTGAAATAGTCTTTACCGGCCTGCATAGCCTGACAGCCGATGGGGCCGCGGCGGTTGGGGATGGCGGCGCTGGCCACGAGTTTGACCTCGGGGTCGGCGAGGATTTCTTCGAAGGACTTGGCGACTTTGGTGCCGGGAAACGCTTTGAGGAAGGTCTCGACCTTCTTCGGGTCGGCGTCGTAGACCCACTTCAACGTGCCGCCGGCCTCGGTGAGGCCGTTGCACTGGCCGTTGATGTGGCCGTGGTCGAGATAGGCGGCGGCGAAGATGAACTCGCCGGCTTTCACCACGGGATTGGGTTTGCCCTTGGGGGCGTAACTTTGGCCGTCGGATTTTTGGGTCATGGGCGGAGGGGTTTGGGCGGAGGCGGAGGCGACCACGGTGGCGGCACCGGCGACGGCGATGGTCTGGATAAACTGGCGGCGGGGCAAGTGTGACATGGGAGGGTAGGGGTTAATGCGAGCCTTCTCCAGCGCGAACCCCTTCGAGGAATTTTGCGAGGCTCTTTTCGGTCCACGGTTCAGCACGTCCGGCAGTTTCCTTGCGGGCGCGGGCGATGACGGCGGGATCGACCGGGTCAAAGCCGTGGCCCCAAGAACGCCGCACAAAGGTCAAGGCGCCAGCGAGCGATTCGTCATCGAGGGCGGCGAGGGGCGGCATGATGAGGTTTTCGCTGGCCCGGCCTTGCAGGACGATGCGGGCGAGGGCGCGTTCGTCGGCGGCCACCCACTTTGAATTGACGAGGCCCGGGGCCAGGCCCTTCAGACCGAGGCCGGTCGGCTGGTGGCAGCCCGCGCAGATGGTCGTGAAGACTACGCGGCCTTTCTCGAACAGCACCTGCTGCTCCGGCGTGAGCGGGACGACCTTGGCAGCGGCCGCGCCCTCGTGGCCCGGCCAGTGGAGGTGAGCGAGCAGTTCTGTGGCCCGGGCGGCGACCGGTACCGTGGAGGCGAGTTTGGTCAGAGCGGTGGGTGCGGCAGCCAGCCGGGCGAAGAGCAAGGTGCCATCGGTTTGGGCGGGGATGATTTGTTTCAGACTGTCGACCAGAGCGGCGGTGGCCCAGGTCGGGGCGTTGTCCGCGCCGAAGAGTTGGTCGAGCGCGGTGGTGCGGGCGGCATCCCCCGAGCGCCAGACACAGGTGGCGGCGAGGCTGACCGTGGCCGCAGAAGAAGCGGGTTCGGGCTGACCGAGGGCTCTCTGGATGTATTCGACCTCGCGGCCGGCAAGGCTACTGACGATGGCGTCGGCGATAGCCTGGCGCGCGCCATGCTGCCGGGCGAGTGTGAGCAAGAAGGGGAGTGCGCGCACATCCCTGGATTCACCGAGGGAAAGGCATTGTTGCAGCACAATGCTATTCGGGACATCTTGGTTGGGCATGATCGTCACCACACGGGCGAAAATTTCGTTATCATTGGCGGCAAGGAGTTCTTCACTCAGGCGAATCGCGGTGGCTGAATAGACATCTCCCATGGAGTTTAGGAGGGTCGGGCGATCGAGTCCATCGATGCCTTCGAGGGTCCAGAGGGCGTGTCGGCGGGCCAGAAAGTCTGCGTTTGTATCGACCGCAAGTGCGCGCAGCAGGGGAATCGAGGAGGGATCGCGCCGCTCAACGAGGAGGCGCTGCGCGGTGTCGCGGAACCAGCCGTTGGACGAGGAGAGACGGGCGACCAGTTCGGCCGAACTTTCCTTCGACAGATTGAACGGCGCCGGGCGGGCGGGATCGAGCTGGTCCGGCACCACGCGATAAATGCGGCCCATGCCCAGGCCTTCGGCAAGCCCGCGCGATTCGATCTGATTGCGCAGGTAGGTGGTGAGGTAGATCCGATGCTGGATGATGCCGCGATACATGTCCACGACGTAGAGCGCGCCGTCGGGGCCTTCGGCGAGATTGACCGGACGGAAGCGCTCGTCGGTAGATGCGATGAACTCGGAGCCCTCGTAGGCGTTGTGGCCGGTGAGGCGGGATTTTTCCATCGAGAGGCGAATGCGCTTTATGAGATTACCCGAGGGTTCGCAGACGAAGGCGTCCGTGCGCAGATCGGGCAGCAGGTTGCCGCGATAGATGAGCGGCGCGCAGGCGGCGGTGACGGCCGTGATGCGGCCGCTGGCGTCGAGGCTCTTGTAGCCACGATTGACGCCGGGAGTGACGCGGAGCGGCCAGACGCGGAGGTTGGCGGGAACCACCTGGACATTCACGCCCGTAGGGTCGGTCAGGCCGGGATTGCGGGCGAAGTAGGCGGAAGGCACGAGGTCGTACCGCAGGGGATCACTGTTGTCATCATAGAACAGCCGGCCGGCGTCGTCCTGCGAGATGCCCCACTGGCCGCGAGTCACGGTTGCCTCGCGGTCAAACTTGCCGTCGCCACGGTAGCGGAAGCGGACCGTATGGTTGGCGCTGTAGATCCAGTTGTCCATCGCCCGATAGAGGCCGTTGGCGGTGTGCTCGGGGTTGTTGGCCGAGCCATAGTCGGAGGCGATCTCGGTCTTCTCGTCGGCCACGCCGTCGCCGTTGGTATCGCGGCAGAACCAGAGGTGTGGGGGCTCGGCCACGAGGACGCCGTCGCCGACCAGCGCGAGTGCGCGCGGCAGCACCAGGCCGTCCAGGAAGACCGTGCGTTTGTCGAAACGTCCGTCGTGGTCGGTGTCCTCCAACACGGCAATGCAACCAACCTTCTCATCCTCACCCTTGCCGTCGGGGTTGCGCATGAACCCGCGCATCTCGACGACCCACAAGCGTCCGTCCGGTCCGAAGCTCATGGCGACCGGGTTGCCGACGAGGGGATCGGCGGCGGCAATTTCGATGCGATAGCCGGGGGCGACGCGGATGGTTTTCAAAGCTTCCTCGGCGGAAAGCATCGGCGCAGGCGGAATGACGAGATTGGCCGGTGGGGGCGCTTGGATCTCATTGGCCGCGTCGCCATTCTGGGCGAAGACCTGGACGGATGAAACCAGGAGGAAGTAGAGTAGCAGCTGGCGGAACATTATGGAAAGGATCAGGGTGAGAAAACGCGGGCTAGGTTCAGTCAAACCACTCGTCGTGCGGGTCGAAGGCCGGGATGGGGATGTTGACGATTTTGAGCCGGCCCACCGCCCGGTGGCGGCAACCGGGCTTGATGAGAATGGTGGTCATGGGCTTCACGGGATGGAGCACTCCGTCGAGTTCCATGTGGCCCTCGCCCTCGAGCACGAGGTAAATCTCGGTGAGCTTCTTGTGGTAGTGCGTCTGCGCGTCGGTCTTGATCTCGACGAGGTGAATAGTCGCGACGGGATTGTCGGGCGTCACGAACGCCCGGCGGGTGACACCGCAGGGGCAGGGTACCGGCGGGAGGTCGTTCAAGTGGGTGATGGCGTAATTTTGGGTCATGATAATCACTCCTCAGGCAACGGTTGATCCTTGGTCTCAGGCAGGAAGGGCAGCACGGCGATGCCGACCAGCAATACCAGGCTGACGCACATGCCGGCAGTGCGGAAGCCTTCAATGTCACCGCCGAGCCGCTTCGTGATCTGGCTCATCGTGAAAGGGGCGGTTGCCGCCACGATGCGGCCGACGTTGTAGCAGAAGCTGGTGCCGGTGCTGCGCAGGCTGGTCGGGAAGAGCTCCGGCAGATAAACGGCGTAGACACCGAAGACTGAGAGCTGCCCAAAGCCCATCAACGGCAGCATCCAATACAGATCGCGGAGCTCACGCATGTAGCGGAAGACGAGCAGCGTGGAGATGAACGAGAGGAATAGTGCGAGCGCAAAGGCGATGCGCCGACCCTTCACCTGCGCGAGCTTGGCGAGTGAGAGCATGCCGAGGAAGCCGCCGATATTCTGCAGCAACAGGCCGGCGGAGCGCCAGAAGGCCTTCTGGTCCGCGATGGCGGCGGCGTCCAACCCCTGGCCGGCGAAGGCCTGCTCGACGATGTCGCCGACGATCTTGGGGTGGAAGTTGCCGATGCCCCAGAGGCCGATGATGCCCGCGCTACAGGCGATGAGACCGAGCCAGGCATGCTTGCGCCACTTCGGATGGCCAAGCAGCGCGGCGTAGGAGCCGAACCTGACGCCGGCCTTGTCGCCCGCGGCCTTGGCGTCGACCCACTTTTGCGGCTCCTTGAGCCGGCGCAGCACAAACACGCAGAGGAAGGCCGGCAGGGCGCCGACCAGAAACATCGCCTGCCAGTGGCTCAGGCCAAAGGGCAGCAGGTGCCGGGCGGCGAGCGCCCCCAGTGCCATGCCGGTGAGCCCGGCAGTGAGGTTGCCCCAGGTGGAGAGCGATTGCAGCAGGCCGAGCGCCGGGGCGCGCGCGCGATCTGGCACCGAGTCGGCGACGAGCGCGACGGCCAGGCCAAAGACTCCACCGATGCCGAGGCCGGTGATGAACCGGTAGGCGCAGAAATCGAACATGCTGGTGGAAAAGGAACTGAGCCCCGTGCTCACCGAATAAAGCAGGATCGTCCACGTGAGCATCTTGGCGCGGCCGTATTTGTCGCCCAGCGCGCCGAAGATCAACCCGCCGGCAGCCCAGCCGACGAGGAACACCGAGGTGGTGTAGGGACCGTATTCCGTCGCCAGCTTCCGGTCTGGGATGAGGGCTTCCATCGCGCCGTCGCGCGCGAGGTTGAAGATCTGTTGATCGAGGCAGTCGAACAACCAGGCTAACGACGTGATGGCGAAAACGAACCAGTGCTCGCGGGTAAGGATGCGCCACCAGGGTTGGGAGGAGGTGGACATGGTCAGGGATGTAGGGCGGGATCGCTGATCCCGCCTTTGGAGGGCGCTGCTCCCGCTGGGCCGCGGCCGACCGGGAGGTCGGCCCTCCCCAAGCGATCAGGCGGGCTCAGTGACCCCGCCCTACAGCAACGCATCATCGCGCTCACAACCGCACCACCTTGCCCGTTTTCGCCGATTCGTAGATGGCATGGACGAGGGCGACAGCCTTGCGGCCCTCACGGCCGTCGATGGCAGGGGCTCGGTTGTCGCGGATGGCGGCGACGAGATCGCCGATCTGACGGAGATGGCCGGCGATCGAGATGCCGCCCGGCACGCCGGCTCCGGAGCCGAGGGCGTTGTCGCGCTTGGCATGGCGGATGGCTTCGTCACCCGGCTCGGCCTGGGCGAAATCCCAGCGGGCAATATGGTCGTCCTCGAGGCAAATGGAGCCGTGCTCGCCGCAGAGCTCGATGCGGCGCGACCAGCCGGGCCAGAGCGCGGTGCTGGCCTCGATGGTGCCGAGCGCACCATCGGGAAATTTCAGCGTGGCGACGGTGGTGTCGTCGGCTTGGATCCCAGTGTGGACGCGGCGGGCGATCTGGCCCGAGACCTCCACCGGCAGTCCGGCGAACCACTGAAGCAGGTCGACGCCATGGATGGCCTGGTTCATCAGCGCGCCACCGCCATCGAGATCCCAGGTTCCTTTCCACGGGGTCTCGTAGTAGAGGACGCTGCGATGCCACTTCACATAGGCACTGGCGAGGACCAGCCGGCCGAGGCGGCCGGCTTGGACGGCGGCCTTGACGGCTTGGGCGCCCGAACCGAAGCGGCCCTGGAAAATGGCGGCGATCTTCACTCCGGCCTTGTCGGCGGCGGCGATGATCTGGTCCACGCGAGCCGGCGTCGTCTCGACCGGTTTCTCGATAACGACATGCTTGCCGGCACGAATGGCGATGAGGGCAGGCTCGAGGTGCGCGCCGCTCGGCGTGGTGACGTCGATGACGTGGATATCGGGGCGGGCAGCCATTTCCTCGATGGTGGTGGTGTAGACCGGGATGCCGTGCAGGGCAGCGAAGGCCGGCCCCTTTTCAGGCGAGCGGCTGACCACGCCGACGAGTTTCGCACCGGGCGTTTGCGCGATGGCTTGGGCGTGATATCCGGCGATCATGCCAGTGCCGACGATGGCGAAGCCGAGGGGAGAGGACATTGGGGAAGGCAGAATTAAGAAGGAGGAAACGGGAAGTTTACACGAATTGCACGAATCGCCACGAAGGAATCCGGTTTCTACCCGCGGTTCGGATCATTGGTGGAAATCAGTGAAATTCGTGTCTCACGATTCCTTCAAGTGCGCCACTTGCCGTCCTTCTCAAGACTCTCCTTGACGCGGAAGGAGGTGAGCTTGCGGACCAAGGCGAGCGGGATGGGCTTATCCAGTGGAAACTGAACCGTCCCGGTGGAGGTGAGGCGCTGGCCCAGTTCCTTTTTGAAGGCCCGAATGGCGGAGGTCGTGGGGAAGAGGCTGACGTGATTTTTGAAGCCCGCGAACATGACGAGGATCCGGTGATAGGAATAGGCCGGCATGTTCCATTTCAGTTCCTCCTTCGCGCCGGGTGCGGCGGCACGGATGCACTTACGCAGTTCCCGCAACCGGGGCCGGGCTTCCTTGGACGCGGCAGCGATGTACTCCGGGACAGTCTTGGGCTTGGCGGGCGCTTTCGGGGGTGCCATGGGGTCTGGTGGATATAGTCTCGCGAGGCCGAGCGTCAAATGCGGGGTTCAACGATCGATTCGGATCGTCACCTCGGGAAAGTTGCTTGGTCCTTTTTTTTTGGCAAAAGCTCCGGGAAAGCGCCACCGCCAATCCCGATCAATATCCCGCAGCCGAGGCCACCCAGATGGGTGGCGTTGTCGATTCCTCCTGAAGTAAGGCCGACGAAGAGGTTGCTGCCTAGAAAAATGAGCGCTGTGGCAATTATGCCCGTTCCTCCAACGCGAATTTTCCCATTCTTGAAGAAGGACAGGCCAAGAAGAATCCCCCACAGCCCGAATATGGCTCCTGATGCACCAACGCTGACGGTGGCTTTGTGCCAGATTACACTCGCGCTGCTTCCCGCTATTCCGCAGAAAAAATAGCAGATGGTGAGCCGGATGGACCCCATTGCCGGTTCGAGAAGCAAGCCCGCCAGCAACAATCCGAAGGTATTCCCGATTAGCAGGCTGCTGAAAAAGTCTGTCACAGTTTGAACATTGGCGGTGGAGCTGCGTCGAAGCAGGCAACATGCGTGGCCAACTTCCGAACCAGCCCTGTTTCGTCAGCCTGATCAACGTTGAGACGATGATCCCCGACAC
>JANYDW010000075.1 GCA_025363455.1 Oleiharenicola sp.
GCGGCAATGACTATCCCGTCACCAGCAAGCGCATCTTCAATTATCAGGTCATCGTCAAGAGCGGCTACACCCTTGCGGTTGGCGGGCTCGAAGAGACGGTGGACACCACCTCGGTCTCGAAGGTGCCCGGAGTGAGCAGCATCCCGTTTTTCGGCATGGCGTTCGCCAGCAAGTCCCCGGCGCGCAACAATCGCACCCTGATGATGTTCATCACCCCGACCATTCTCAAGGGGTATGCGGGCGGCCTCGCCGACTCACCTGACCATGCCGTCCGCAACGCTGACCAGGGTCCGCGCTATGTCTTCCGCGGGCAGCCGAATGAGACCGTGGCTGATGTGCGGCGGGCCCTCGTTGGCCTGAACGACGAAATTGACGTGATCGTCACCCGCTCGCGCGAAGGGCGGGCTTCCGAGACTGACCTTTCCCGGCTCGACCTGCTTGGCAATGAACTCCGCCTCATGGATGTCGCGGTTCGCCAGAAAGACGCGGCCAATAACGTGCCTGATTCAAAGTATTTGAAATCCACCATCAGCAACCTCCTTCAGCGCGTCAGCGACAAGCGCAAGGAATTGAAAGACTCCCTGAGCTTCGCCGGCGCCTGATCATTTCATGGAACAGGCACCACATGAAGCTGCACTGCTGGCCTTCTGGAAGGCTAATTCCGGCAAGTCAGCCAAGGAGGTAGTCCTACCCCCCGAGGTTGAGTCGCGCCTCCTTGATGCGCTGCTGCGATTCTCTTCCTATGCAGCCACTCCGCGTCTTTCCCGGGCCTCGGTGGCGGCGAGCGCGCAATACGCCCGTCTGTGCAAGCTGAAGGGCTTGGCCCTGCCCAGCCTTGCCGACGAAGCCACCCCGGGCTGGTTGCCGGCCGCGGTGATCGGGCCAACCTTGGTGATTATTCATTTTTGGCCGGACGCCCTGAAAAACATCCCCGTCCCTACCGAAGTAGTTCAACCGGTGATTGTGCCGCCGGAAACCTATCTCTTGACGCTGGCGGAATTGCGGGATCAGGCCGAATTCATCGAGACCCTTTACCAGGAGGCGACGCCGGCGGTCTACGTCCCCTATGCCGAGTGGACCGAAAAACGAGACGGGGCCAAGGTTTCCGACCCTCGCAACGCCCTTGAATGGCTGGTCGGGATGGACTTGGTCAGCCGGAATGACTTCGGCATGGCGACCTCCGCCCTGCAGGGGACATTCAATCCCACCTCGCTTTCGGCCGACATGACCCTGGCGCTCGCCCATATTACACATGGAGTGCCGATCAGCCGCCGCGATCTCTTCAAATTTCAGGCAATCAAGCTGCAGAATCTCCAGCCGACAATGATGGAGAAAATGCAGGTGTTCCCATTCTGGCAAAGCGGCAAGTTGTTGGGGGTGCTCGTGGTCGACCATCGCGATCGCACCATCGACGACCAATTCGCCGGCGCCGGCCACGCCAAGTTGCTTAAGGTCGTTTGCTCGAAGCACACCATCGTCTCCCTTTACCAGGAACCCTCTGAACTGAAGGCAGTCCAGCGTGAAGTCACCGGGGTCACAGTGAAGCACACCGCCCCCAAGATCACGATCAACCAGCAGAAGGTCGAGCTGATCAACCCCGGGAACTGCGAGGACAACCCCCTGCTCCTACAGTGGATCCTCAATGAGAGCGTCCGGCGGCGAGCCAGCGACATTCACATCGAGATCAAGGGCGAACACATGTTGGTGCGGATTGCGGTCGACAGCGCCGGCACCGAGCTTCTCTCCCTGCCCAAGGCCCGCATGCGGGCGATCAACCAATTACTCAAGGACCACGCCGAGATCCCCCCGGATGGCACGGCCCACGGCGAAGGGCGGTTTGGTTTTGAAGTAAACCAGCGTATCGTCGACGTGCGCGCCTCCTTGCTGATTATCCGCGGACACGACCCAAAATGGACCCTGCGCCTGCTGGACAAAACCATGGGCGTCCGCTCCCTTGGCCAGCTTGGTCTCGGCATCGCCGAACTCAACACACTCAAGTCGGCGATCATGCACCCCTACGGCCTGATCCTGGTCTCCGGGCCCACCGGTCACGGCAAATCCACCACCCTTTACAGCGCCCTCACCGAGTTGAACGACCCCGCACGCTTCATCTACACCCTGGAGGACCCGATTGAATACGAGATCGATGGCATTTCCCAGGTGATGGTCACTTCCGACCCGAAGAAAATTGAGGACGGCCACCTCTCCTTCCATGAAGGCATCAAACGCCTGCTCCGAGCCGACCCAGACGTGGCGATGATCGGCGAAATTCGCGA
>JANYDW010000081.1 GCA_025363455.1 Oleiharenicola sp.
GGCGGTGCTGTATGTCTTCCGGCCTGACCTCATTGGCGGTGAGTCGATGTGTGCGGCATCTAAGCGCCTCGGCTGTACCCGGATTTATGTGCGGGACTTGGTTGTGCAACTGGAGGATGCATTCCCGGCTTTTGTTCGCCGAGTATCTAAGCATGGCATTTACACGGATGAGCTGCGTAATGAGAGAGTACGAGCTGCCCGTGCGCAGCATGCCAAACGGCGTGAAATTCACAGCGCATGAAAATATTCGTCTACCTGGAGCAAGGTCAGGGTGATGTAGACGGGCCGTTTGCGTCGTTGCCTTCCGCTTTTATGTCTAGGCTCTGGCATGAGCCTCGAGCGTGCATCTGGCGGGAACGGTATGAGCCTGGCAAGGGTTGGCGTTACGAGAACGCGATACGTCACGCTTCTGGATGGGTTGTCACGTCGTCAGCGCTTCGGCCCCTCGAGCTGGTTCGCCCGGCAACGCTGGATGAATTTTTCGAGCGTAAAAAATGACGCAGAGTGGTGGCTAAAATCCCGGTTTTGGGACCGGGGGCTGGGGCGAAGTGAGCCCCAGTGAGCCAGGACACGGAAGTGCCTGGCGTGGTAATCCCGGTTGTTTGGGCCAGGAGCTGGCCCAGGCGAGAAGATCTACGGGGCCGGGCGGCTTATCCATGCCCTTGCGCTCGCCATCCTCTCAACAGCGGTATTTTCGGTTATGCGTGCTTGGTCTTCTTACGTGCTCGTAGCGTGTGATCGCCGGTTTGGTCTATCACTTCACGAAGGTGAGCTTCCTCGGCTGTGACGGGAGGACAGCCATCAGCAAACCACATACGGGCTATTAAGGCGAGGTACTCACTCTTGCTCACCTGGAGGTACGTGCCGTGCTCTACTAGTTTATTTACGACATGAGAGGGCAGCTTCGCGTTGATCTGTGACTTCTGGGCCATGGCTAAAGCACGGACATAAGACTGAGCTTGTAAAGCGGCTACTATACGCTACCGAATACTACCCGATATGGACCACTCAAAACTAGGCCGGATTCATCAGCTTAAAGTGCGCGTAAACCGCGCGGAATATCTGTCTCTACTGGCGATCGCAGAGCGGTTCAACCTCGGGCGTAACGGCTCGACAGCGTGCGCGGCGGCTGCCCTGGCTACGTCTGCTTTTGCTAGGGTCCGCGGTGCCTGTATCCCCGAGGCTTTGGAGGCACTGAAACCGTTCCAAAAAGCTATCCAGTCTAGCTCAAAGACAGGCCGTTATGGTGTGAAGTCATCACAGGCGCAGTTATGACATCCTCGCACAATATACATTATGTCTAATATACTATATTCTGATTATACACTACTTACGCAATGATGTGACGTTCAATGGCTCCCACTGCGTCGGTCTGGGCGTCTTCCAAAAGATAGTGACCTGCCGCAGCCAGATAGTCGGCGTCGGCATTCGGCAGCAGTCCCTTCCAGCGCTCGAAATAATGCCGGTTGAAACAAAAATCCTGCCCACCCCAAATAATCCGGACAGGTCGTTCGCGCAGCAGAGGCAATGCGGTTTCGATCTTGGCCAGCGCGATGTCATTGGGTGCCCCTAGCCCTTTGGGGATGTCCCGCACGAACCGGTGCGTGGCGATACGGTTAGCCCAGGAATCATAGGGAAACAGGAATCCACGCTTAACCGCGTCCGGCAGCGGTTTGGTCACCGCCATCCAGGTGGCCGGCCAGGCAAACCCGTTAAAGCCGCGCACGGCCAGTTCCCCGATCACCGGGACTCGGCAGAACCGAATCCGCCACGGAATCACCGTGTCGGCAAAGGCCGCGGTATTGAGGATGACAACCTTCCCGAGCTTCTCGTGGCGCGGCAGCATCGTCCCCAGCCCGATCGGACCGCCCCAGTCGTGCACGATCAGATGAATCTTCCGCAGGTTCAATGAATCGATCAGGCGGCCCAGGTTCTCGACGTGGTTGCCGAGTGTATAGTCAAAGTCCTGCGGTTTGTCGGACAACCCGCAGCCCAGATGGTCCGGGACGATACACCGGATGCGGCCGCGCAACGCCAGCACGACGTTGCGGTAGAAAAACGACCACGTGGGGTTCCCGTGGACCATGAGCACGGCCTCGTCGCCCACGCCCTCATCCAGGTAGCTCATCTCACCTGCCCCGGTGGCGAAACGTTTCGGTTCGAATGGATACAGCTCACGCAGCCAAGGAGGTAAGTTCACCGAATTCATGACACTACTCTCCCTCCCTTCATCCTGAGTACAGCGAAGGATCCAAGCCGTAACGACGATTTGTCCGACCACTTGGATCCTTCGCTACGCTCAGGATGACGGAATGGGGAAATTTCTTTGGTCATCGATGTCACCATTCGATGGCCAGCATGAGGCTGTTCAACCCGCTGCCGATGCCCAGCAGCGCCACCTTCTGGCCGGTGCGCAACTCACCCTGCTCGCCCGCGACGGCCAGCGTGGCTGGCAAGGCCGCCGAGCCCGTGTTGCCGAGCCAGTCCACTGTGGCGAAATCCTTGGCCGGATCCAGGGCCAGCGTCTCGTAGAGCTTGCGGCGGTGCGCGGTGCCCACCTGGTGCGTGATCACGCGGTCCGGCGTGGACGTGTTCCAGCCACTCTCCGCCGTAAACTTCGCCCAAGTTGCCTTCGCCACGTCCATGCCGGCGATGAGCAAAAGCTCGGAATCGGTCTCCATGACCAAAGAGTCGCCTGCACTGTCACCCTGGCAGAGTTCACTGTGCCTGGTCTCCGCGTGGACGCTGCCACCAAGGAGCCGATGCTTCGGTGCCCCGGCCGGCAGCAGATCCTCATGGCACACCACCGCGGCCACCGCGGCCGAGCCAATGGTGAGATTGGCAAAGAACGGCTTGATGCCATTCCGGTCCAGCGGCGCCTGCAACAGGTGCTGGATGGTCTGCTCCACCAGCGGTCGCCCGTTCTCGCCCGAGACAACCATCCCGCACTTGATCTGTCCCGAGTCGATCATCGCGGCCAAGGTCACCAGCCCGTTCAGGAAGCCCAGGCAGGCGTTGGAGAGGTCGAAAATCTGGCAGTTGGGCCCCAGTCCAATCTTGTGATGCGCGAATGACGCCGTCGCGGGTTCAAGCATGTCGCGACACACCGCCGAATGAATCAGAACCTCTATCTGGCCCGGTTTGAAGACGGAGCGCGCCAGCACGTTCTTCCCCGCCGCGGCACTGGCATCCGACGGTTTGGTTCCCGCCGGCCACATGCGACGCTCGCGAATACCCGTCATCAGTTCCAGGCGGCCTGCGGGCAGCTTGAGCCGGTCATACAGCGGCTTCAGTCGCTCCTCGATCGCTGCCGAGGTCCATTTCTCGTCCGGCAACGCTGTGGCGATCGACTCGATGCAGGCGCGGGAGAATTTCATCTGGTGAGTTTGGATTGGCCGGGGAACTTGTGGGAGCGAGCTTGCTCGCGACTGGTTCGTATCGCGAGCAAGCTCGCTCCCACGGGAGAAACAGTCACGGTTTGGGCACTTCTGGTCGCATGGCCAGCCGGATGATTTCCTTGTCGAAATAATTGCTGCCCAGGCCGGCGTCCACCACCAGCGAGGTGCCGTTCAGGCCGCTGCTGCGCTCGCTAAGCAGAAACGCCGCGACATTGGCCACTTCCTGCGTATCGAGGTTGCGTTTCCGGAAGGTCAGCTTCTCGGCGTAAAGGTAGCTTTCGAGGTAGCCCGGGATGCCGGCCGAGGCACTGGTCTTGAGCGGGCCCGAGCCGAGCACGTTGAACCTCACCTCGCTGCCGGCGCTGAAGGATTTGGCCAGGAAACGCGCGCACGACTCAAGCGCAGCTTTGATTGGTCCCATATAGCCGTAGTTGTCCGGTGTCACCAGCAACGACGAGATGCCAATCGTGACCACCGAGGCATTCTTCGCGAGGTGCGGCTTGAAGGCTTGCGCCAGTTCCACGAGGGAAAACGCCGAGATTGACGTCGCCTGCAGGAAATCCTTTCGCTTGGTCTCGGCGAAGGTCTTGAAGCCTTCGCTGTAGTTCGCAAATGCCACCGAATGCACGAGGCCATGCAGCGGCGCGAAACCGGCCTGCCCCACCTCGGCCGCCAGTCGCTCGCACGCGCCCTCCTCCTCAACGTCACAGATATAAACCGACTTGCCGGCCAGCTGGCTCTCGAGGGTTTTCTTCCGCGCCTCGGACCGGACGGCATAGACGACGCGTGCGCCCTGCTCCTCCAGCGTTCGCGCGATGAACCACGCGACGCTCTTCTTGTTCGCTACGCCCTGCACGAGGAAGGTTTTGCCGGAGAAGTTGAGGAAATCACTCATGGGGTTGTGACCTGTCCTTCCGGTGTTTTCCAGGCGACGGCGAACTCCACGGTCAACACACGCTTGTCGCCGCTTTTGATCGAGCCGCTCATCATATGGAACCCGCTCAGCGTCTCCTTGCGCTTCACCTCGATGAGCGTGGTCTCCCCGGGATAGACGGGGTTGCGGAAGCGCACGTCGCCGATCTTGGCTAGTAGCGGTACCCCGCCCTGCCCTCCGCCCGCCGCGGTCATGATTCTGGCCATCAGCAGCGCCCCCGTCTGGAAGACCGATTCGCACAGCAGTACGCCGGGCGTGATCGGCGCCCCCGGATAGTGCCCTTTGTAGAAATCCTCCTCGGCGCGCCAGGTGCGGCGGGCCGTGAGGGTCTCGCCTTCGTGGGAGACGATTTCGTCCACGAAGAGAAAGGGCGGACGGTGAGGGATAAGTTTTTCGACTTCGGTCATGAGCAGATGCAAAAGGCAGTTTGCCCGCGAATTGACGCGAATTTGCCGAATGGTGGGTTCGCCCTGCTTTGTGGGGTTCGGCTATTTGCGTACATTGGCGTGATTAGCGGGTGGTTTCCGCCGGTTCGGTAGTGGCACGCTTGCGGGCGGTGATGAACTTGTCGACTTGGTTGGCGACAATCACGCCATAATTGATGGTGCCGAGCCAGCCGGACATGATGATGCCGACGGAACCGGCGTGGTAGAGTCCGGGCAGCTGGTTGGGCAGATCCATCGAGACCTTCAGGCCCTCGAACTTCGTGCCGAACGACGTTCCGTTCCAGTGCTTGGTATAGTGCTCGATCGTCCGCGGGGTAGCGGCCTCCATCCAGTCGATCTTGGCCCGTACCCCGGGAATGTGTTTTTCCAGCGAAGCAATGGATTCGTCGATCAGACGCTGCTTCTCGATGGCATACTGCTCGTCGCTGAGCGCCTGCCACTCGTCGTAGCGGGCATTGATCGACACCACCACGGTGTACCGGTCCGTGCCTGGCCGGGTGTCGGGATAATACATCGAGAACGTCCGGCTCGTGGTGTGCAGGTCGACCAGCTTGTCACTCGAGAATGTCGGTTCATCGGACGTAAACACCAGGTCGCCGATGTGCGGCAGGGTCTCCCCTTTCCGGATGCCGAGATAAACCTGGCAAGAGCTGCTGTTGACCCGCACGGCCTTGGTCTGGGCGACAAACTCCGGCGTGAAGTTCTCCTCGCCGCCGAGCCGCAGCACCGTGTTCTTGATGTTGGAATTGGACAGGACGGCATCGCAGCGGATGGTCTTCCCGTTGGCCACGACGCCCACGACCTGCTTCCGTCCGTCGCGCTCCGCGGTCAGAACGCGCTCGACCAGCACATGCTTTCGCAGTTCGACGCCGTTCTTCTTCATTTCTCCGGCCATTTTCTTCACCAGCACGTCCGTGCCGCCCCGGAAGGTGTACACGCCCTTGCTCATGAAGTTGGAGAATACGATACCGAACGTGATCGCCGGATCGTCCAGCGTGGAGCCGTTCGCATAGGCGATGGGTTCCATCAGCAGGCGCTGCACGTCGTCCCGCCCCGGGAAATACCGCTCAAACATCTGTCCGGTGGTCTCCGGGTTGTTGTCGTAGAAATTCATCGCCCGCAGGTCGGTGAAAAACCGCTCGACCGCTTCCGCTGCCACGTTGAATTTTTCGACCAGCAGGCGCGTGAAGTCCTCCCGGTCGAAGGTGGTGTCGATTGAGAATTGCGGATTGATGAACCGCACGCCCTTCAGCTGCACAATCGAATCGGC
The DNA here is from genome assembly GCA_025363455.1 of Oleiharenicola sp. Lineage (GTDB taxonomy): Bacteria > Verrucomicrobiota > Verrucomicrobiia > Opitutales > Opitutaceae > Lacunisphaera. Next base: position 6,049 of record JANYDW010000081.1, read on the forward strand.
GATGTCCTGGCTCCAGTATTTGCGCACCGACTTGATCATGCCAATCGGGAAGCCGTGCAGCGAAATGTCGAAGATGTGGCCACCCTTGCGCGTGAACCACGTGGCCAGTCCGCCCAGCTGGTAGTGGTGCTCCAGCAGCAGGACCTTGTGCCCGCACTTCGCGAGCACATTGGCACCGGTCAAGCCGCCGAGTCCGCTGCCGATGACCACCACGTCGTAGTGATCATCGATGTCTTTGAGCCAATCGTAAGCCATGAAAGGCCCACATGTGAGTGAGCCCCCGGGCAAAGCGCAACTCAGAGTTTGAGTCCGCGCAGGTACTTCAGGCTGTCCGGAATGCAGACGAGCGGTGTCGGGGTTTCGTCCTCGAGGAAATAATACTTCACGCCGATGTCCTGCGCGGTCTTCAGCACGGCCGGCCAGTCGATCTGCCCGACGCCGACCGCGACATTGTCGATGGGGGCGGCGCTTCCGGTGGACAGGCCCGTGACGGCGCCCTTCCGCATATCCTTCACGTGCAGGAAGGACCAACGGGTCGGATGCTGTTTGAGCAGCTTGACCGGATCCTGCCCGGCATGAACCACCCAGAAAACATCCATCTCGAGGGTCAGATTCTCCTGCTTGGTTTCCGCGACGATGATATCAAATGCGGTCTTGCCGCCCTCGCTCGGGAACGGGACAAACTCGAAGCCATGAGTGTGCCAGCCGTAGGAAATACCTTCGGCGCGGAATGCCGCGCCCCACTTGTTGAAATTGGCGGCCACGACGTGGGCCTGCTCGGCGCTCAAGCCTTCCTTGGGGTGCGGAATCCAGGCGGTGACGACAAATTTTGCGCCGAGCGCCTTGGCGGTCTGAATCGCGCCGGGCAGATCCTTCTCCAGCACCTCGTAACCGATATGGGCGCTGATGGCCTTGAGCCCACGCGCCTGGAGGAGCTTTGAGAAGTCCGCCGCCGACAGGTTGCCCGTGCCGGCGGTCTCCACCTCCGTGATTCCCTGTGCCTTGACCCAATCGAGCGCGCCGGGCAGGTCGGTCTTGACCTGGGCACGCATGCTCCAGAGCTGCAGGCCGACGTGCTCATGGTAATCGACGCCCGCCAACAACGGCAGGGTCAGCAGGGCGGAAACAAGGGCGATAACGGGATAACGGGATGTTTTCATGGGGGTAGAAGATAAATTGTCACGTCCCGCTCTTTTGCAAGATGTGATAATTGGCCATTGAGATGCCGCTCAGCATGGCACCGATGATGCCGAGGAATCCTTGGTCGGTGCCGCAGAGGTAGAGGTTGCTGAGGTGCGTGCGGCCATCGCGCACTTTTCGCGGGGCACCGTAGATCGCGCCATTCAGGTGGCCGGTAAATTTCCGGATCGTCCGCGGCGTGAACATGTCTGTCGTAACGAGATTCTCCGCCAGCACCGCATCGGTCACCGGCGGCAGGAACCGCCGGGCGCTGCGCTGCATTTCTCCCAGCCAACGGGCCTTTTCGGCCTGGTAGCCGGGCTCGGGCAAGGCCGCCCACTTGGCGTAGTTGGCCAGGCAGGTGACCCGGAACAGTCCCTCGGGCAACTGGCCCCCCGCGTATTCGAAATTATTCGGGAAACAGATAACCCCACTCCTCGGGTCCACGAGTTCCTGCGCCCGGGAATAGTCGAACAGTTCCGAGTCGTTGAAGAAGATGATCGTGTCCTCCCTCCAGCCCCACGTAGCGGGCGGTTGACGGTAAACGGAGATGGTTTCGACGAAGGAGAGCGCGCCCGTGTTGGCCTCTGCCTCGGCTTCATGCCCGGGCGAGCAGAGTCGCAACGTCTCAGGGTAGCCGACTGAAGAAATCACGTGATCGGCAGTGATTTCGGTGCCGTCGTCCAGCTTAAGCACCGCTGCCCTGCCCTGTTCCTCGATGATGCCGGCCACGCCGCACTTCATGCGTCGCTCGCCGCCGGCCTGACGGAATTTCTCCAGCAGTACACGGATGATCACGCGCACGCCGTCAAGTGGCCGCGCGAATCCTTCCAGATAGAGCGCCTTGAACATGATGACGAACTGACCAAACTCCATGTCCCGCTCCTGCGCGCTGCCGTAATACATCACGGGACAGAACAGCATGTCGGTCAGTAGCGGATCGGTGAGATGCCTGGCCACGACCTCGCGGGCCGAAGCCGGCTTGGCGTCGAGTGAGACATCGTCGTAGGTGCGGACCAGTTGGACGAGCATGCGCCAGCCATCGGCCTGGGCGGGAAATCGCGTCGTGACCTCGGCATCGAGCACGGCGAAGTCGTTAGTGAACTTCAGGTCGCAGTCGCGGAAGGCGACCCGCGAGCGCTTTTGCGGGCACAGGGCGAATTCCTCACGGTCGATCCGCAACTGGCGCAGCAGCTTGCCCAGGGGCGTGCCCTTGACGCCCGGCGGCACATAGTTGGTCATCGCGTGCAGGCCGACGTCGTATTTGCGCCCGGCGAGGCTGTAGAAGCTGTTCAGGCCGCCTGGGGCGTTGTGGCGTTCAAAGATGCAGACCTTCTTGCCGAAGTGCGCGAGTCGGATGCCGGCAGCGAGTCCGGACATGCCGGCCCCGATAATCGCGGCGTCATAGTGGGAGTCTTTCATCAACGGTTCTGTTGTAGGGCGGGATCGCCGAATCCCGCCATAAAAAAGGCGGGATCATCAGCCTTCGCCGAGCCTACGGCCGACGAGGCGATCCCGCCTAAAGCATAATATGCAAACCGACCTCAGGCCTTGGTCTGGAATTTCGGGGTCAGGTAGTCGGCGCAACTATCCAGGGAGGCGAGTTGGGTGTAGTCGGCCTCGGGCACCTCGATACCGTGGCGCTTGCGCAATTCCATGACGATATCGAGGAAATCCATCGAATCGAGCTGCAGCTGGTCGCGCAGGCGCACCTCAGGCTTCACGGTCGTGAGATCCTCATCGGGCGCGATGTCGGAAATGATGTCGATAACCAGCTTGCGGCATTCGTCTTTCGTCATGGTGGTAAAATGTGGGTCAGGAGCGGAATCGCTTGATGATGAGAGTAGAGTTAATTCCCAGCATTCCAAACGAATTATTCAGGATGGCGTCCACCCGGCTAACGGCGCGGGGATGGTTGATGACAAGGCCGGGGATATCGCACTGGGGATCAAGTTCATCCACATTTATCGTGGGGTGGACGATGAGGTCGTCAAAGCTGGGGATGTTACCGGCCAACTCGAGCGCTCCAGCCGCACCCATCGCGTGGCCAATGAAACTCTTGGTGTTGTTGATGGCGGCAGCCTCCTTTCGCTTGCTGAAAACCGCGCGAATGGCCTCGCATTCCTGGATGTCGCCTTGCGGGGTCGAGGTGGCGTGGGTGTTAACGATATCGATGTCATCCACGGTCATGCCGGCGTTGACGAGGGCTTTTTCGACGCACTGGGCCTGACGCTCGGGATTGGGCAACACGTAGTCCGTGGCGTCCGAGTTGACACAGTAGCCGGCGATCTCGCCATAGATCTTTGCGCCGCGGGCCTGGGCATCCTCCAGCCGCTCGATCGTATAGATGCAACCGCCTTCGGAGATGACGATCCCGTTGCGGGCCTTGTCGAACGGTCGGCTGGCTTTGGTCGGGTCGACGTGGCTGGCTAGCGCGTTCTGACTCTTGAACCCGGCGAAGATGCCGAAGGTTTGCGGGCTTTCGCTAACGCCGCCGGCGATGGCCAGGTCGACCTCCCCGAGTCGGAGCATCTGCGCGGCGTGGATCAGGCCCATATTGCCCGCAGCGCAAGCGGCGCCAATCGTATAGGCGGGCCCGGTGCTGCCGAGGTTGAGCGACACCTCGCCCGCCGGACTGTTGGCCACGGTCCGGGGGTTGTGGTGGTGCGTCCAGAACTTCGTATCGTAGTTGAATTTCGAAATATTGTAGACCTCGTTCTCCGTCTCAACGTTGCCGTGCTCGGTAATGCCGAGATAAACCCCGATGCGGCTCTTGTCGCGGCTTTCGAGGGCGATACCGGAATCCGCCAGCGCCTCCCGGGCGCAGTAAATGCTGATGCTGCCCGCCCGCGTGCCGATCCGGACGTCCTTTTTCTTCTGGTGCTTGAGCGGATCGAACTTGCAGAGGCCGGCGGGCCATTGGCCCATGTAGCGGACTTCAGTCATGGTGATGCCCGACACTCCCGATAACAGGTTGCGTCGGAATTCCATCAGGCTGTTGCCGTTGGGCGCCGTCAGACCAATACCGGTAATTACAATGCGGGTTTGCTTCATGTTTTTGCTGCGGAACAGATTTGCCTAGCCATCATCGCCCGGAAATCAATAACTCTCTCCCCATGAAAGTTCTCGTTGCTGGCGGAGCGGGTTACATTGGCAGCCATTGCGTCCGCCAACTCATCGCGGCCGGCCATGAACCCGTGGTGGTTGACAACCTGGTCTATGGCCACCGCGCTGCCGTCCCGGCGACCGTACGGTTCCATTGCAACGACCTGGGGCACCCTGACGCGATCGATGCCATCATGGCGGCGGAGAAACCCGATGTCGTGATGCATTTCGCCGCCTTTGCTTACGTGGGCGAGTCGGTCACCAATCCCCTGAAATATTACCAGAATAACGTCGCCGCCACCCTGCACGTGCTCGAAGCCATGCTGAAGCATGGGGTTAACAAATTTGTTTTCTCTTCCACCTGCGCGACCTTCGGCATCCCGGAAAAGATGCCGCTCACCGAGGATTCGCCCCAGAAGCCGATCAATCCCTATGGCCAGACCAAGCTGGATGTGGAAAATATGCTGAAGGCCCTGGCTCCCGCCACCGGGCTTAGCTTCGCCTCCCTGCGCTACTTCAATGCCGCCGGCGCCTCCGAGGACGCTGTCATCGGCGAGGATCACGAGCCCGAGTCGCACCTCATCCCGCTCGCCATTGGAGCCGCGCAAGGTTCGCGCCCCGCTCTGCAGATCTTCGGCAACGACTACCCCACCCCCGATGGCACTTGCCTGCGGGACTACGTGCATGTGGATGACCTGAGTCGCGCCCACATCGCGGCGTTTGCCAAGCTTACCACGCCCGGATCGCAAAATTTCTACAACCTGGGCACCGGCACGCCCACTTCCGTCCTCGAGGTGATAAAAGCGGTCGAGACGGTCTCCGGCTTGAAGGTTCCGGCCAGCTTTGCTCCCCGTCGCGCCGGCGATCCGCCAGCGCTCTACGCCGACGCGACCAAGGCCCGGCGTGACCTTAACTGGACGCCCAAGTTCACCTCGATCGAGCCCATTGTGGCCGCGGCGTGGCGGTGGCACCAGTCGAAGCCGAAGGGTTACGGGGATCGGAAGTAGGTAGGGCGCGACCGCCGGGCGCGCCGTCTGCTTTGGGCGTTTGTCGCCCGTATATCGCGGCGGGCCCAGCGGTCCCGCCCTACCAGTCGGAAGTCTTCGAGGGCCCTACTTCTTCGCGCGCTTTTTCGCGGCGGCCTTGCTGGCACCTTCGGGCAAACGCGAGGTCATGGCGGCGTTCAGGATGGTCATTTCCGCGCCCGGATGCTGCGCCCGCAGGGCTTTGGCGATCCGGTCGAACAGGGGTTCCAGTGAGTCGGTTCCGCCCGCGGCCTTGGGCTCGCGGACTTCATCGGGCAGGTCCTTCGGCAGAATCGTATCACCGGTGGCTGCTACCGCACTGCGATAGACCACATTCTCCAGTTCGCGGACATTGCCCGGCCACGGATAGGCCGTCAGCAAGGTCAGCGCCTCGGGCGCGACCTTGCGGGCCTTCACTTTCTTGGCCTTGGCCAGGTTCTGCACAAAAAAATCCACAATCTGCGGCACATCCTCGGGACGCTCACGTAACGGCGGGAGCTTCACGCGTACGACGTTGAGTCTGTAATAGAGATCCTCGCGGAATTTCTTTTCGCGCACCAGTTGTTCCAGGTCCTTGTTGGTGGCGGCGACCACCCGGACGCTGACCTTGATGGTGTCGACACCGCCGACCCGCTGAATGTCGCCCTCTTGCAGGACGCGCAGGATCTTGGTCTGGGTGGTGGGGGTCATGTCACCAATTTCATCCAGAAAAATCGTGCCGCCATCGCATTGTTCGAACTTGCCCAGCCGCTGCGCCGTGGCGCCGGTGAACGACCCCCGTTCGTGGCCAAAGAGCTCACTTTCGATCAGATTCTCGGGGATGGCGGCGCAGTTGACTGCCACATACGGCTTGGCGGCCCGGTGGCTGTGCCGGTGGAGGCTGCGGGCGACCAGCTCCTTGCCAGTTCCGCTCTCACCGGTGATCATGACCGAGGCGTCACTCGCGGCAAACTGGCCGATGATCTTGAAAACCTGCTGCATGGCGGCCGAGGCACCGACAATGCCTTCCTTGTGCTCGTCGGTGTTGATGACGGGCTTGTAGCCGGCGGCGGACTTGCTGTCGGCTTGGGTGCGCAGGGCACTTGCGACCAGCGCCAGAAGCTTCGGCGGGTCGAAAGGCTTTACCACGTAATCATAGGCCCCGAACTTCATCGCCTCGATGGCGGTCTGGGCCGTGCCGAACGCGGTCATGAAAATGATCAGCTGCTTGGGGTTGGCCGCGCGGATGTGTTGGAGCGTTTCCAAGCCGGACATGCCGGTCATGCGGTTGTCGAGCAGGACAACGTCCGGGGGCTGCTTCTTGACCGCCGCCACACCTTCCTCGCCGTTGGGCGCCTCCTGCACTTCGTAATGCTGCGAGGTGAGCACACGGTTGAGCGAATACCTCACCTCATTGTCATCATCGATGACCAGAATGCGGGGAACGGAGGATGGCTCGGCCATGATTAGGTGGGCAATTGGATGAACGGCTGCAACAGGAAGGCTCTACTTACCGGTCGTGCCGGGCTGGTCAATTAACTTGTTTAAATCCCGTGCTCCGTGAGCAGTTCGAAGACGATGCCCCATGACCCACTTTGCTGTCCCCCTTCGCCGTGCGGGCTTCGACGAGACACCTCGCCATAGCTTTTACTTCGCAAAAGCGTCGGGGGCTGGCCTGCCAGCCGTAGCCACTCGGGCCACGCTTCGGATGTTAAACGCCGTCCGTCGCCAAGCCTTCAGCCTTCGCAGGGCCTACGGCTGACATGATGGAAGGCAGCCTTCGGACTCGCTTCGCTCGGCGAAGGCTGGTGGACCCTAACGGGTTCGAACCGTTGACCTCCTCAATGCCATTGAGGCGCTCTACCAACTGAGCTAAGAGCCCTTAACCAAACCGAATGAAGGGCCTAAAAGTCGCTTTTAAGCGTCGAATGCAAGGACTTTTTAACTGTCGTCCCGCATCTTGAATGTCACCGACCAAGTGGCCGATCGGTGATCGGGCGTGGGACCGATGGAGCGCATGCGGAGAAATGCCTCAAGCACCGAGACATCAAAGGCTTTGTCGCCCGAGGATTTCGTGATCCGGGGGTTCAGGATCGCCCCGCTGGCCGTGATATCAAACGTCACCTTGGCCTCCAACCGGTCACTCACGCCCGGCGGCGGCTCGTGCGCTTTTTTTAGCTCCTGGATGAGAAGGGAAATGTAGGTGTCGAGTTGGTTCTGCTGCTCACGGGTAAGGGCGTTGCCACCCCCTCCCCCGCGGGTGTTGGCCGTCGATCCGCCTTTCACGCCCTGCGCAATGCCTGTGGCGTCCACGCGCGGACCGCTCGCTGTCCGTTGGGGCTGCACCGACGCGACCGGCTTGGGCGTCGGGTGCTTCTTTAGGTAGTCCTTGTACGACATCCGCTGCGCTTGCTTCATTTCCTTAAGAATGGACGTGTCGGCCTTGGGTTTTTCCGGCACCTTGGGCTTGGCTTTTTCGACGGGAGGCTCGACCGCCTTTTCTTCGGGCTGCGTCTGCACGACCGGCTCGGGTTTGGCGACCGTTGGTTCGGTCTTCGGCACCGCGAGTGGCGCCGTGGTGTTGCCCAGAGCGGGAGCGACCAGTTCGTCTGGCGCCGTGGCAGGTCCGGCCACCAACTCGAAGATCACCGGTTGATCCCGGTCCTGCCGCGCCAGGTACAGGGTCGAGCAGATGATGATCGCGGCGACAAAGGCGTGGAGCCCCAGGGAGGCAAAGAGCGAACTGGGCGAATTCGCGCGCATCGTCTCACCGGCCGGCCGTATCGAAAGTGATCTTTGTCAGGTTGTGCTTCTTGATCTCGTCCATCACGCGCACGACCTGCTGCCATTGCAGGTTCATGTCCGCCCGGATGCGAATGACCGGCTGCTTGGGCTTGGCGGACAATGCAGCCAGTTGCTTGGCCAGTTCGGTATAGCTGACGCGCTGGCTCCCGAAATAGAGGCTCCCGTTTTCGTCGATGGAGATGCTCTGGAAGTCCTTCTCCTGGGGCGCCTGAGTTTTTTTGCTTTCGCCGGGCAGGTTGACCGGGATGGTCTGCTCCTGCTGGATCAGCGGTGTCGTGATCATGAAGATGATCAGCAGCGTGAAGCCCAGGTCCACCATGTTGGTGATGTTAAGCTCCGCGACGGGATGGAGCTGGCGGGGACGGCGGAAGATTCTGGCCATGGTCGCTCCTTATTTGGCCTCCAGTTCGATCCGGTCCGCGATCGTCGAGGCGTAGTTCTCGAGTTCCGTGATCATGGTCTTCACATTGCCGAGGAGAAAATTGTAGCCGAACACGGAGGGGATCGCGACCACGAGGCCGGCGATGGTGGTGAGCAGGGCCGCCGAGACGCCCGGTGCCAGCGTGTTGAGGGTCGCCGAGCCCTGCTCTGCGATGGCGCCGAAGGCCTCCATGATGCCCCACACCGTTCCGAAGAGGCCCATGAACGGCGCGCCTGAGACCAACGAGGCGAGGATGATCATGCTGGCTTCGTAGCGCAGCGACTGCCGGGCCAGCGCACGCTGGATGGCATTCTCCGCGTGCTCGAGCCGTGCGCGCGGCGTGTCGTCGCCCTTCTCCTTGCCGATGGCCGCGGCGCGCCAGTAGGCCTCCAGCGCGTCGGCCAGCAGGTCGGCGTAGGGAATGTCGCGACGGTTGCGCATGTTCTCGGGGAGCTCGAGGATGTGGCGTTCCTGGCTAAGCATGCGCTCGAACCGCAGATTGAGCTCGCGCAGCTTTTTCAGCTCGGAGCGTTTGCCCAGCATCACCGACCAGCCGAAGATGCTGAAGACCGCGAGCAGGGCGATCACCGCCTGACCCACCGGGTCGGTGATGAGAAAAACCTGCCAGATGTTGAGGGACGCTAAGAACGGCGGGAGAAAGAGGCTGGGCATGTGCGGGGAGTGTTGCCGCGTTTGCGCGGGGCAATCAATGGAAATTCCGAGCAGCCCGTTGTCTTGATTGTCCTCGCGAGTCCGCGCCGCCGGGCGGGGCGATCCAGTCCGCGGGACTGCTTTGTCGCACGGCTCCTCGCAATGACAGAATGCAGACTCGCGCCGCGAAATCTGGTTGCGCGCGCCGGGAGCGATGGGTTCGCTTTTGCTTCCAATCGATTTCATGCCCCTCCCGTCCAAACCCACCGGCAAATTGATCTCCTTCGAGGGCTCCGAGGGCAGTGGCAAGTCCACCCAGATCGCCCGCCTGGCCGCCCACCTGCAACAAGCCGGCCGGGAGGTCGTGGCCACCCGCGAGCCGGGTGGCACCGAGATCGGCGAGCAGATCCGGAACATTATCGTCCACAATTCCCGCGGCGACGAAATGTGCCCTGAAACCGAGCTGCTCCTGTTCACTGCCGCCCGGGCCCAGGTTGTGCGCGAGGTCATCACCCCTGCCCTCACCCGCGGTGCCTTCGTCTTGAGCGACCGCTTTCTTGACTCCTCCACCGTCTACCAGGGCATCGGCCGCAACCTTGCGCCGGGCCCGGTGAACGAGATCAACCGTTTCGCCGTCGGCAGCGTCATGCCCGATCTCACCGTGGTCATCGACGTACCGACCGAGGTCAGCCTGCAGCGCGTCCGTCAGCGTGCCTCCGACCTGCCCGACCGCATGGAGCGCGAGAACATCACCTTCTACAAAAAGGTCCGCGAAGGCTACCTCCTGCTCGCCCAGCAGTGGCCCGATCGCGTCGTCGTGCTCGACGGCACCCTGTCCCCTGATGCCCTGGACAAGAAGATCTGGGCCCTCGTTCAGAAGCGCCTCGCATGAAAACTACCGGTCATCGCGAGCCCGGCGCAGGCGGGCGCGGCGATCCAGTCGCCCTTCAACTGGATTGCTTCGTCGCTTCGCTTCTCGCAATGACGGATTTGGAATGATCATGCCTGAGGTAACACCATGGCCGCCCGCCCTTGAGGGCACTCCGACGGTGGCGGTCATCCAGCGCGCCATCGACCGCCAGCGTCTCGCCCACAGCCTCCTGCTGCACGGCGAAAACCTCAGCACCCTCGCCTCCGTCGCCCATGCCATTGCCGACCGGCTGCTCAACGATGTGGGAGGGGCTTTACGCCCCGACGGATCGAAGGAGAAATTCACGCAACAATACTTCCCGCCCAAGCAGCATCCTGACTTCATTGCCCTGCGACCGGCCGGCAAGTCCCGCCAGATTGGCGTCGATGTCACCCGCGAGCTCATCGGACGCATCCAGGTTTCTCCGCAGATTTCGCGGCGCAAGGTCGTGGTCGTCTATGAGGCGGACCGGATGAATGTCCAGGCGGCCAACGTCTTCCTCAAGACGCTCGAAGAACCCACGGCCAGCACAACTATTTTGCTCCTCACCACGAGACCGTACGCTCTGCTACCCACGATTCGCAGCCGTTGTCTGCACTTCCGCTTCACCGACACCGGCCACGAGGCGCTGGCCGACGCCGCACCGGAAACCCGCGCGCTTTGGGATGCCACGCGCGCCGACTATGCCGCGTGGCTGGGCCTGTTGACGGCCGGAGTCACGGACAAGAAAGCCGTGGCCGACCAGGTCATGGCCGTCTACGGACTCGTCACCCGGTTCAACGCCGTCCTCGCCGCCGCCACCGACCAGATTTGGAAGCAGCAGAAAGAAAAACTGCCCGACGACATCGACGACGAGGAACAGGCGGCCATCGAGACCGGCATCGCCAATGGCGTCCGCTCCAAGCTCTTTGCCGAGCTCGAGCACGCCACCCGCGCCTTCGCCCAGCAGGCTCTCGCGGCCGGTGACATTTCCGCGCGCCGGGGCCTCGTCGCCGCCATCGCTCAGCTCGAGCATGACACCGGCCTCCTGCGCGTGAACATTAACGAGTCGGTGGCCTTCGAGAACTTTCTCCTCGCCTCGCTCCGGATCTGGGCCAGGCGGTAATAGGCCTGTTTGCTGTAGGTCGGGCTTTATGCCCGACGACCGACCGCCGAATGTCGGGGATAAACCCCGACCTACAAAAGCCCCTGCCCTTACGCCGCGTTTCCTTGGCACTTTCCGTAGCATGCTCCTGCTCACCTGTTTGAACATGGTGGTGCAGAATTCAGCTTTACTCTCCACCGGGTTGGCTGCGTTGCTCGGGTTGCGGGATGAGCCAACAACCAATTACCAAGACCCCCACCCTCCTCACGATTGCCTGGCCGATCTTCGTTGAGCAGAGCCTGCGCATCCTCATCGGCACGGTGGACACCTTCATGGTCAGCCATGTCTCCGACGGAGCCGTGGCGGCCCTCGGCATCTCAAACCGGGTGATCTTTACCCTGCTGGTGTGCTTCAATTTCATCGGCATCGGCACGAGCGTGGTCATCACCCATCACCTCGGGGCGGGCAACCGCAAGGGCGCCGAAAGGATCAGCACCACCGCCCTGGGCGTAAACATTTGGAGCGGCTTGATCGTCAGCATGGCCGTTTTTCTGGGGAATGCCGGGTTGCTGCGCCTCATGAAATTGCCCGAGGAGCTGATGGTCTACGCCCTGCCGTTCATGTCATTGATGGGCGGAACGATTTTTCTCGAGGCGATCAACATCGCCATCGGCGCCATCCTGCGCGCGCACGGAAACACCCGCGACGTGATGTTCGTCACGGTCGGGCAGAACATCGTCAACATCACCGGCAATTCGCTCGTGCTTTTCGGTTTCTTCGGCCTGCCCAAGTTCGGCGTGGAAGGCGTGGCCTGCTCCAGCGTCGTCAGCCGGATCCTGGCCACGACGGCCCTGCTCATCCTGTTACACCACCGGCTGGGGCTGCGCCTGCATTGGCGAACACCGTTCGATCTCAGCTGGAAATGGATCAAGCCCATCCTGCGCATCGGCCTGCCGGCTGCGGGTGAACACCTGTCCTATATGACCGCGTTGCTCCTGGTCACCAGTCTCATCGCCAGCTTGGGCACGCAGAGTCTCTCCATCATGTCGTATTCCCAGACCATCCAGGCGCTGGTCATCCAATTCAGCCTCTCGCTGGGGCTGGGCACGGAGATCGTGGTCGGACGCTTGATTGGGGCGGGAGATTTCGAGGCAGCCTACCGGCAGTTGCTCAGCAGCTTGAAGCTCTGCCTGGTGCTCTGTGCCGCCGGCATGGCGGTCATCGCGGCGGTCGCGCCGCACTTGATGGGCCTCTTCACTCACAATCCTGTAATCATCGAGGGCGGCGCCCTGCTCCTGCGCATCTCGGTCGTCCTCGAACTCGGCCGCGTCTTCAACATCGTGGTGATCAACTCGCTTCGCGCCACGGGCGACGCGCGCTTTCCCGTGAAGGTCGGCGCAGTCTGCATGTGGCTGCTCTGGGTGCCCAACTCCTGGTTTCTCGGCCTGCACCTCGGCTGGGGCCTGGTGGGCGTCTGGATCGCGATGGCCTGCGACGAATGGCTGCGGGGCCTCATCATGTACTATCGTTGGGTGAAGCGCCGTTGGCTGCCCGCCGCCGTGCGCAGCCGCGCGGCGGTCATGGCCCATACCGATACCAATGTGCCGACCGTGAGCGAAACGTGAGACGGGCTAAGACCTGCAAGGCAACACACCCCGTCGCTTCGCGCCACCCCTCTTGCTAGAGGGGAACCGAGCACACGCCAACGAGGACTCCCCTCTATGAAGAGGGGTGCCCGTCAGGGCGGGGTGTGTCGGGTCACCAACCGCACGAACTCCGTCCGCTGGTCCATGTGCGGATTATGGCCGGAGTCGGCGATCACCTCGATTTTGGCGGCCGGGAAATGTTTTATGATCAGCGCATGGTCGCCACTTTGGGCATAGCGCGACCGGCCACCGAGGACGAACAGCGTCGGTCCCGCAAAGCGATCCGTCGCCTGCAGGCTGTTCTTCTCCATGATCGCCAGGGAGTCGGTCAGTACCGGCAGGTTGATCTTCCACCGCCAACCCTCGTTGTCGTCCTGTTCCAGATTGGTCGCGATGAATTTTCGCACACCCAGGTTCGGCACTCGCGTCCCGAAGCGATGCTCGGCCTCGTGGCGCGAGGTCAGGCTGGTCAGATCAAGCTCGGCCATGGCGGAAAACTCCGCGCGGTGGGCCACCCAGAAGTAATCCTTCGGTGCGATGTCGACCACGACGAGCCGTTCCACCCGCTCCGGGTGCCGACAGGCCAGGAGCATCGCCGTCTTCCCACCCATGCTGTGGCCGACCACCGTCGCCTGGGCCAGTCCCTGCGCTTCCATCCAAACGATGAGGTCCGCCATCATTGCCGGGTAAGTCATCTCCGGCGCGTGCGGCGACTTGCCGTGATTGCGCGCGTCGAGAGCGAGAACGTGGAAATGTTTCGCGAGGTCGCGGCCGGTGCTCAGCCAGTTTCGCGACGAACCGAGCAGGCCATGCAAAACGATCATCGGCGGAAGCCCCGCCCCGCCCAGGTCGACATGATGAAGTTGCACACTTATGTCTCTCGGTTCGCGACACCCACGCCAAGCAAACTTTTCCTTGGCGCCTTCCCCGCTTTGCGGGAGCCCGGCCGGGTCGTAGCCTTCGCCTGGTACTCCTGCGGTGGTACGCTCTGCCTCGATCGACACACCCCGGCGCTGCGCGCCACCCCTCTTGATAGAGGGGAATAAATTCCGCAGCCGCAGTACCCGTTATGAAGCCGGAAGCATTCAGTTAAGGCTTGTTATCATTCGCGGGTGTCCGGACTGAATGGTGGAACCCGGCCTCCGGACGGGTTCGCAGGATCCACGGAAGAGAAAACGCGTCCAGAGGCCGCGTTCCACCCAATCGATCGAATTATTTCGGGTCGCGGTTCCCTTCGGCCAACTTTCACCCGACCTGCAGCGTAACGGCATGCTCAAGCTGGTCATCCCGGAGCGGCAGGGTCGAACCAGGCAGCTCCTGTCCATCGAGGGTGAGAACCGGACCGGCAACCGCACCGGCCGGCCGGCGCGTGATCGAGATGTGGTACACCGTCCTTCTGTAACGGTAGTGGATTTTGTAGGCCGTCCATGATCGGGGCAGGCAGGGCGCCAGCCGCAACTGGTCGCCTTCGATATTTACCCCGAGCAGCGTCTCGATCAGGAGTCGATACATCCAACCCGCCGAGCCCGTATACCACGTCCACCCACCCCGACCGGTGTGGGGGGTGACAGCATAAACGTCCGCCGCGACGACGTAGGGCTCGACCTTGTAGACGGCGATCTGCGCCGGCGTGGCCCCGTGGTGGACGGGATTGAGGAGATTGAAGAGGTCCCATGCACGTTCGCTGTCGCCCAACTGCGCGAAGGCCATGGCGGTCCAGATCGCAGCATGCGTGTATTGGCCGCCATTCTCGCGCACGCCGGGGATGTAGCCCTTGATGTAGCCCGGGTTCTGGGGCGAGTGATCAAACGGCGGGTCAAACAGCTGGACCAGGCCGGCCTCGCGCCGAACGAGACGCTGGGCCACGGCCTGCATCGCCTGCCGGGCCCGCGCCGGGTCGCCGACCCCACTGATTACGGCCCAGCTTTGGGGCAGGGAATCGATCTGGCACTCCGCATTGGTGGAGGAGCCGAGGGGTTCACCATTGTCGAAGTAAGCGCGGCGGTACCACTCACCATCCCAGGCGTGCTGCGCGATGGCCTGCTGCAGCTGCCGCGCCTGGTCGAGGCAGCGGTCGGCAAAAGCGGCGTCACCGCGCACCCGGGCCAGGCCGGCAAACCGGTTGAGCACGTCGCTAAGAAAGAAGGCCAGCCAGACGCTTTCCCCGCGGCCCTCGCTTCCCACCCGGTTCATGCCGTCATTCCAATCGCCGCAGCCCATCAGGGGCAGGCCGTGTTCACCGACCCTGAGGCCGTGCTCGATGGCCCGCACGCAATGTTGGTAGAGCGTGGCCGCTTCCTCGGAGCGAACCGGCAGATCATAATAGGCCTCCTCCTCCGGCTTGAGCAGCCGGGCTTCCAGGAACGGAACTTTTTCATCGAGCACCCCGGTGTCCGCGACACACGCCACATAGCGGCAGGTCGCGTAGGGCAGCCACAGGTAGTCGTCGGAAAAGCTCGTCCGCACCCCGCGGCCCGCTGGCGGATGCCACCAGTGTTGCACGTCGCCTTCACGAAACTGGTGCGCCGCGGCGCGGAGCAGATGCTCGCGCGCGAGAGCCGGCTCGGCATGCACCAACGCCATCACATCCTGCAGCTGGTCGCGAAACCCGTAGGCCCCGCCGGATTGATAAAAGCCGGTCCGGCCCCAGAGGCGGCAGCCCAGCGTTTGGTAAAGCAACCAGCCATTCGCCATCGCGTTCACCGCGGGATCGGGCGTGTCCACGTTCACCGCGCCCAACGTGCGGTTCCAATAGGCCCAGACCTCCTCGAGCGCGACACGGCTGGCGTCGCCCCGGCGAAACCGCTGGATCAGCGCCTGCGCTTCGGCCGTGGTTCGCCCGGCCCCGAGGCGGAAAACCGTCTCGCGTTCCGCTCCTTCCGGCAGCTCCAACGCGACCTGCACCGCTCCGCAGGGATCAAGCCCCGCCCCCACCTTGCCGGAGAGTCGCACGCGTTTTAGCGCGGCGGGCTGCGCCAGGCTGCCGTTCCGGCCCAGGAATTCCTTGCGATCCCCGGTGAGAGTGCGGGTCCCGTCGTTGACATCGATGAACGCAACCCGGTCGGGGAAATCAGTGTTATAAGGATTGCGCGCCAGCAGCGTCCCGGTCCGGAGGTCCACCTCTGTTTGCACGTGCAGCAGGCTTTTGGGCCGCAGGTCGCCCAACACCCATTCCCAGTAGCCGGTGACCGACAGCCGGCGTGGCCGGCCCGAGAGGTTGCGTAACTTCAGGACATTGAACTTCACCGGGGCGTCCATCGCCACATAGACCCAGAACTCCGAGGCGATGCCGTGCTCGGTATGCTCGAACACGGTGTAGCCGAAGCCATGGCGAATCACATAAGGCGTCGCCCCGCGCGTCGGCAAAGGCGTCGGCGACCAAAACTGGCCCGTTTGCTCATCCCGGATGTAGAAGGCCTCACCGGGGGTATCCTCGACCGGATCGTTGCTCCAGGGCGTCAGCCGGAACTCATGGGAGTTTTCCAACCAAGTGTAGGCGCTGCCGCTCTCCGAGACGACGGTGCCGAAGAACGGATTGGCCAGGACATTGACCCACGGAGCCGGGGTCGTCTGGCCGGGCGACAGGGTGATGACATATTCGTGCCCGTCCGAGGTGAAGCCGCCGAGCCCGTTGGGAAAGATCAGCTCCCGGGCCGGCAGCGATGCTGGCCTGGATGCCGGGGGCCCCGCGGATTTGATGGGCATCAGCAAAGGGACCTGAAATTCCAGCTCGCTGCGCCTTTCCATCTGCTCCGTCAGGGTGCCCTTTTCATCATCGAGGACAATCCGCGCCACGGCATTCAGCAGTACGCGGTCATCGTGCGAAACCTGCTCGAGACGCCGCACGAAGATCCCGCCCGCCTTGTCCAGCAACTGGGCCTCGATCCCGGAGGCGATCAACGCGGTGATCTGTTCATGCAAAGCTTGGCGGTAGACAGAGACCTCTTCGTTCAGGATGACCAGCTCGACCGTGAGGCCCTTCATGCGCCAGTACGAGTGGGCTTGAATCAACTGACGCACGATCTCGATCTTGGCCGGATCGCTGATGCGGAGCAGCACGAGCGGCGCGTCGCCCGAAATGCCATAAGCCCAAAGGCCGCTTTGCCCGCGCCGGTTGCTGCGGAGAACGGCAGGGCTGGCGCGTCGGGCAGGATCGGCATAGATCAACGCTCCCGCCAGCCGGCCGTAGAGCTGAGCCTCCCGGTTCGAGGCATTGAGATGACGCAAGGTCACCTGACTGTGGGTCCAGGCCAGGTCGAGAATGCGGCCGGTCATGCGCAAGCTTTGGTATTTCTCCACGAGCACGAGGGCGGACGCCCGGCTTTCCGCCATGCCCAGCACCAAGTCAATGGTGACGGATTCGTTGGGCGGCACGGAGACCGTGCGCCGCAGGGAAATGATGGGGTCGAGCACCGCGCCCACGGTATCCGAGAGCGGCGCCGGTGTCTGCATGGCTGCCGGATTGGCCAGGGTACCTCCCCGGCCGACAAACCGGCTGCGATCGGTTTCACAGGACAGTGCCTCCTCCTCGCCTCCCGGCCCAACCATCAGGTGCAGCAACCAGGGCGGCCGTTCCTCCGCTGACCGAGCCCGGCGAGTGCAAAGCAGCGCGGAGGACTTGCGCACGAATTCAGTTTGCACGAAGAGATTGCTGAAGGCGGGGTGCGCTGCGTCGGCGGCCGGAGGCGCGAGCACCACTTCCGCATAACTCGTCACTTCAATGTCGCGCGCCACGCCGGATCGGTTCGTGAGCGTGATGCGCCGCAATTCCACGTCGTCCTCCGGCGACACGCTGATCTCGGTGTGGGCTTCGAGGCCGCCCTGTTGATGCCGGAATTCCGCGCGTCCTTGCGTGAAGATGGCCTCGTAGCCTTTCAGTGCGCGCGTCACCGGCTGAAAGGCGGTGGACCAAAATTCTCCGGTGGCCGGGTCGCGCAGGTAGACAAATGTGCCCCAGCAATCGCGCGTAGCGTCCTCGCGCCAGCGCGTGACCGCCAGGTCGCGCCAGCGGCTGTAGCCGCCCCCCGCGCTGCTGATGGCGACATGGTAGCGGCTGTTCGACAGAAGGTGGACCTCCGGGACCGACAGGCTGGGCTGCGTGAAGACCCGCATCCCGCCATCGCTCTCGCCCGCCGGCGGCCGGGTATTGTCCAGGGCCAGATCACCCGTGAACGCGGTGGCGGCGGTCTGAGGCACGCGTTCCTGCAACAGCAAATCCGCCGCCTTGAGCTGCGGACAACCCAGGAAACGCCGAGGCATGGGTCCGTCCCGCAGCAGGTTGACCAAAGCCAGCAGGCTCATGCCCTGGTGATGGACCATGAAGGAGCGGATCGTGGCGTACTTTTCGTCGGGCGGCAGGCGGGAAGAGGTATAATCCACCGCCACATAGAATCCGTAGGCGCCCGAAAAACCTTCGTCCGCCATTCGCTGCAGGTTTTCACAGGCCGCCACCGGCGCCACCATCAGGGCCATGGCGCTGGCGTAGGGCGCCACCACCAGGTCGTCCGCCAGGCCCCGTTTCAGACCCAGGCCGGGCACGCCGAACGCCCGGTATTGGTAGTTCATCTGGATATCGGTCCGGTTGTAGCCCGATTCGGAAATACCCCAGGGGACGCCGCACATCCGTCCGTACTCGATCTGCTGCTGCACCGCCATCTGGTAGGTGCGATCGAGCAGGGTGTTCTCAAAATTTGGCATGACCAGCAACGGCATGAGATACTCGAACATCGAGCCGCTCCACGAGACGAGGAGCGACTCCCCTTGTGCCGCGACCAGCAGGCGGCCCAGCGCGAACCAATGGTCCTGCGGCACCTGGCCCAGCGCGATGCCCACATAGCTGCATAGACGGGCTTCCGAGGCGAGCAGGTCGTAGAACCCGGCGTCGCAGCGCTGTTCGGTGACATTGAAGCCGGTGCAGAAAAGATTCCTCGACTCGTTGAAGAGAAAGGCGAAATCCATCGCCGCCAGTTCGTCGCACTGCCGGGCGAGGGTTTCCAAGGCGAGCACGCGCTGCCGGGCATGTTCACCGGCCTCCCGCAGGCAGCGCGCGAGCTCCGGGTGGGACGACGCTTTTTCCCGCGGTGGACCGGATGACTCGTCCAGCGCGGCGAGCTCCCGCAAGGTCGGCACCTGTTCAAGCGGGGCGCATTTCTGCCCCGGCGCACCGGTCACGTCCGCCGCCGGCAAGGTCAGCCAAGGCGCGAGGAAAATCAAATCCTCGAGATGATCCGCGCAGTTCCGCTCCAACGTTTGGGCCCAGGCCCGGGTTTCCGGCGTTTTGTCCGCCAATGCAGCCGCGATCTGGCCTGCCTGATTCGCCACGCGGGCGAGCAGGGCCTGGGCCGCACGCAGGTCCGCCGGGGCCTGCGCGAGCTCGGTGTCGATCATGACCAACGCCGCCTGATTGCGGCTGAGTTCCCGGAGTATCCCAACCGTATCGCGCAAACCGGCAAAAACCTGCGCAGTCAGGATCTTCTCGCCGGCCAATTCCCTCAGCCCGGCGCCGAGGGTCAGCAGATGTCCCGCCAGGTTGCCGCTGTCCACGGCCGACACATAGAGCGGCAGGAGGGGCTGCAGCGTGCGGGTCTCATACCAGTTTAAGAAGTGTCCGCGATAACGCTCGAGGCGTTGCATCGTCGCGAGGGTCTCCTGCGTGCGCCGGACCAGCCCACCCATCGAAAGATACCCAAAGTCCCGCGCGGCCAGGTTGGCGAGAAGGGCCAGACCCATGTTCGTCGGCGAGGTCCGCGTCGCGATTACCGGGACGGGCACCTCCTGGAAGTTGTCCGGAGGCAGCCAGTTTTCCTGCGCCGTGACGAAGGTTTCAAAATAGTTCCAGGTCCGGCGGGCGGTATGGCGCAGAAAGCTCAATTGGCCGGGACTCAACGCCGGCGGCACGGTCGCGATCGGCCGGCTGATCCACCAGGCAATCCCCGGCGCCGCGAGCCAGAGGCCCAGGATGGGGAGGATCGCCCCCCAGGATTCCGTCGACCGCGTGAACCACAGTCCGGCGCCGGTCAGCGCGACGAGCGGGGCAATCCACATCGTCGCATAGAAGCCGCCGAGGTCGGAGCGGGCGGTCCGTTCGGCCTCATTCGACGTTTGCCATTCGAGCAGCCGCTGGTGCGTCACCCACAAACGCAGGAGGGTCCGGCCGATGGCGTCCAGACTGACAAAGGCGTCATAGGGGAGAAACACCAGGGTGAGCAGGACCTGGCCGAGCTGCCGGATTTCCGCGCCGGCCATGCTCGACAGGTGCATGGCCCAGGGCACATCGGCCGGAGGACGAAATAGCTGCACGAGCGCCACCAGCAGACCGGGAAGCATGATGAGCGACAGGACCAGCAACACGCCCTCGCTGGCGGCCCCCGGCAGGAACCACCAGTGGCTAAACAGCAGGAGCAACAGGGCCACGGGCACGAGACTGCGCCGCAGATTGTCAAAGATCTTCCACTGCGAAAGCACACTCAGCGGGTTGGCGACGCGCCGGGCGTCCGAGCCTGGCACTCGCGGCAGCAACCATTGGGTGATCTGCCAGTCGCCCCGAATCCACCGGTGGCGGCGGCCCATGTCCACGTTGTACTTGGAGGGATGCTCCTCGTACAACTCCACGTCGTTCACGAGCGCGGAGCGGGCGTGGCAGGCCTCGAGCAAATCGTGGCTGAGCACCGTGTTCTCCGGGAAGCGCCCGTGCAAAGCCCGCTCGAACGCGTCGACCTCGTAGATGCCCTTCCCGATGAAAGAGCCTTCGTGAAAAACATCCTGATAAACGTCGGATACCTCCCGGGTGTAAGGATCGATCCCGACATCACCGGCAAAAAGCCGGACGAACCAGGAGCGTCGGGCCCCCGGCAGGCTCACGCCGACGCGCGGCTGCAGGATGCCGTAGCCTTCGGAGACAATGCCGCGCCTGTCGTCGAACACGGCACGATTCAGCGGATGGGCCATCGTGCTCACGAGTTGACGGGCGGCGTCGCGCGGCAGCTGCGTGTCCGTATCGAGCGTGATGACATACTTGATGGCCGGCAGGAGGGCGGTCTCGCCCACGATTACGGAAAAGCGGTCACGAGCCCCGCCTCGCAGCAAGGCATTGAATTCCGAGATCTTTCCGCGCTTACGCTCGTAACCCATCCAGCGACCCTCCCCCGCGTTCCAGCGGCGGGGGCGATGAAACAGAAAGAAGCGGGTCTCAGGGCCGGCCGGATATTTCCGGTTCAGCATCGCGACCCCGGCGCGCACCCGCTGCAACAGCGGTTCGTCCCCGGGCTGGCTCTCCGCCGGGG
The DNA here is from genome assembly GCA_025363455.1 of Oleiharenicola sp. Lineage (GTDB taxonomy): Bacteria > Verrucomicrobiota > Verrucomicrobiia > Opitutales > Opitutaceae > Lacunisphaera. Next base: position 27,136 of record JANYDW010000081.1, read on the forward strand.
CGTCGCGAAAATCCGTCAGCAGGGCGAAGTGCAAGTGCGGATCGCGGTTCCCCAGGTGGTGAATCTCCATCGTCTCGATGAGGCGGTCCACCCCGGCCGGACTTGCCAGCATGGTGGGGACGACCACCATCGTGCGGTCGACGGGTGCGATCCCGGTCGAGTAGTCCAAGCGCGGCAGCAGGCGGGGCTTCACCAGGAGGGTCGACAGCCAGTTCATCAGCGCGACCGCCAGCTGGCTGGCGCAGACAAGGAAAATCAGCGTGAAGGCCACGAACTTCGCGTCTGGCAGGACGAGAATCCGGTCTTGGTGGACAAATCCGATCGTGGCGAGCAGGGTGAGGAAACCCACGCCCCCCGCATAGAACGCCAAGGGAAACCGGTGGATACCTCGTTCCACGACCGTTCGCCAGGGCCAGCGCACCTGCAAGGAATGCCCGAGCTCGGCCAGGCCCTTGTCGATCAGATAGAATCCCACGTGGGCCGTCCGGTCGTCGCGCCCCCTTTCCCCGGCGCGGGCCGAGGCCAGTTGGATGGCACGCCCCGCGACCTCTGCTTCCCCCCGCTGGCTATGCCTTGCCAGGAACTCGACCACGTGCCGATAACGGTCGCGGGTCGCGAAATCCATCGTGGGATAGACGCCGGCCGGATCGCCGCGCAGCGTCGCCTCGACCTTGCTCAGTCCTTCCACGAACTCTTTCCAGTCCATGGCGCTCAGCAGGCGCAGGCTGGTTATGCTGTGGCTGACGGAAACCTGGTCGGCCGCCTGGTTCTGACTCTCCTGGTGGACCAATTGCTCGATGGTCAGTCCCTGCTCGCCCAACCGTTGTTCGAGCCAGCTGCGGGCGAGATGCAGCACGGGACTCTGGCGTGACAGCCGCTGGCAGAATTCAGCCACGAATGAACTGGTCAGCGGCAGGTCGGCTTTCGCCATGTCGGCCACCACGACGATGAGCCGGGCGGGATTCCGCTCCGCCACGGCCTGAAGGCGGTCCACGCACAAGTCAGCCAGGTCGCGATCCTCCCGGGCGAAGGTGAGCCGGCTGGTGATGCGTCGCAGGTTTTCAATCAAACCCAGGCGCAACATGATGGGAATGGCCCACAACTCACCCAACTTCAAGGCGCTCGCGTTTTGGTATGCGGCGATGAACTGGCTGAGTGGCCCCGCGTCAATCTGGGCATCCACATGCGAAATCAGCTCGAGCCCCAGGTCGTAGACGCGCGGGAGGCCGGCGGAAGGCCCGTGTTCGAGACAGGGCAGCTCGCGGCTGTAGCCACGGGGCAGATGCCGTCGCGCCAGCTGGATCTGCTCCTCAATGAGATAAAAATTGTCGAGCAACCACTCGGCCGCGGGGGTGACGCGGCGACCGGGATCCACGGCGAGCGTGGCGCGGTTGAAGGCGCGGAGCCCCGCCTCATTCTCATCCAGCCGGACGAGCAGCCGGTTGGTGCTGTGCCGGGGGGTGATCCGATGGGCGGCGGCGAGGGCGCGGGCGTGCTGGGCAAGCTGCTCGACGGTGAACAATTCGGCGCGAAACGGCGGTTCGCCCGCCCGGGATCGGGCGGGTCGGAGTGACCAAGTCTGCCAGCGCAACAAAGGGGTCTGCATGTTCGTATACTTCAACCGTGATCCTGGCCCTGGTCCCGTCCGTGTGGTGGCTGTGATTCGACCATGCCTGCCCCCGCCTTGGACCGGTGGCCCAACGCGGCGATAATTCCAGCGTACTTTGCCCGGAAGCGCCGGGTCCGAACATGGGGTGTTTTCCCATCCTCGCCGCCCCACGTTCAGCCGGCTGAAAGCCACCAAACCAGCGATGCCACCGCGCCCAACACGAATCCCCCGAGCAGGAGATCCAGGATGTGCAGGGCGCCGACGCCAAAACACGCGTAATCGAGCCATGGGGTCTTCGCCTACAAAACATTTCCCGATGATTGGATCGGTGATTGGCCCACTAGCATCTAGGGGACGTCTGGGCTATCCTCCCGCCAATGGTTAGATTTTCCTCGCTCATAAATTCAGCAAATAAACCACCACCATGATCTCCCTCGCCTTCCTCGCCCTCCCCGTTGCCGCCGCTGGCTATTCCATGCTCTACCTTCTTTTCGGCGGCGGCCTCTTCGGCGCCATCGTGATTTTCTTCGCCGCCAAGTTATTTGGGAAATAATCCGGTCCGCTCCAACCATCGGATGTAGCGCGGTCCTGCTGCGTTGTCCGCAATCCCGGTTTCCCTCCGGCGCACTGCAGGGTCATGCCGGGGGGTGGGTAACGCCCCATATCCTAAAAATTCCCGCCCATCTAACTTTCGGGGGAATGTATCCCCCTGCCCTGATGCCGAGTCCCCACTCCGACCCAAGGGTCGATACGGAGAGCCATTCGGCAGACTTGCTGGTCGAATTGCTGGTCCTGAACGAGGAAATGATCGAACAACTTTGCCTTGAGCGCCTGTCTGCCCTCGGCGAGTCAGAAATCCTGACCGGCCTGATCGCCCAGCATGAAAAGACCGCCGAGTTGCTGAGGGCCGAGCTTACCGGACTTTAGGCAGCCTCCGCCGTTGGGGTTGATGGTTTATTCGGTGTGACAGGTGCTTCGGCTTGGTCGGGATGTAGGAGCCTGCTTGCAGGCGATTCTGCGGTCGGTCCGGTGGCGGGCGTTCCGAATCGCCTGCAAGCAGGCTCCTACAAAAAATGGCCAGAAACAGAGGCCAGGCGGGTCTGGTCTAAGGCCTCGGGGCTTGCCCCAAGGATCACTATTCAAAGAAAGATCCCGCGGGTTGGCAGCACGCGAGCGATCAACGCTGTTCGACCCATTCTTTCGGAGCGCATTTCCCCGAGGCGGGATCGCTCACTATTTTGTCAACCGGGGCATGAATTTCTGCAGTCCAATGGGCCAAGGACATGCCATCAATACCCTCGTACTTGCAGCGCGGTATTTCGCAGCCGGGCATAGCCTCGGTCAGTGGCCGCCAAGGCCTACACCATGAATGCCGAATCAAGGTGTTGATTTGGACGGATTCACGCTTCTGAATCCCATCCCCTTTCCCATGGCAGAGAAACTCACGCCGATGATGGTCCAATACTTCGAGGTCAAGCGGGGCCTCCCGGCGAACACCCTCCTGCTCTTCCGGCTCGGTGATTTCTACGAGATGTTCTTCGAAGACGCCGAGATCGGCTCGCGGCTGCTCGGCATCACGCTGACCCGTCGACAGGACACGCCCATGTGCGGCATTCCGCATCATGCGGCCGACAACTACGTCGGCAAGTTGCTCGCCGCCGGGAAAAAAGTCGCGCTCTGCGACCAGGCCGAGCCCGCCAAGGCCGGCAAGCTCGTCAAGCGCCAACTCACCCGCATTCTCTCGCCGGGCACCACCCTCGCCGCCAGCCAGCTTGACGCCGCCAAGAACCATTACCTCTGCGCCTTGACCTTGGACGACGCCGGCCTGCACGCCGCCTGGCTCGATCTCTCGACCGGCGAGTTCCGCCTCGCAACGGACCCGCGCCCGGAAAATCTCCTGCCCGTGCTCACCGCTCTCGATCCGGCAGAACTGATCCTGATCGAGGGCCAGCTGGAGAAATGGCAGGCCGTCCCACACGACCAGCACGCGGTCCACGCTCTGCACCAATTCTGCGCGCCGCGCCTCTGCTCCGAGCTGCCCGGCTACCACTTCGAGGTTACCGGCGGTGCCCGCACCGTGATGGATGCCCTCGGCGTACTTAACCTGCAGGGCTTCGGCCTGGTCCACAGCCACCCTGCCCTCGGGGCCGCTGGGGCCGTGGTCCACTATGCCACGGAAAATCTCTGCGCGAAACCGGAGAACCTCCGCTCGCTGCAAGAATACCGCAGCACGCGCACCCTGCTCCTCGACCCGGCCACGTTGCGCAACCTGGAAATCTTCGCCTCCACTCGCGGCACCCGCGAGGCCTCGCTGCTCGGCGCCATCGACCGTACGGTGACCGCCGCCGGCGCGCGCATGCTCGAACGCTGGCTCGCCGCTCCGGGACTCGACCTGGGCGAAATCCAGCGACGCCAGGCTGCGGTCGGTGAATTCGTCGCCCAGCCGGGCGATCTCGCCCAGCTGCGCGAACTGCTCAACCGGGTGCGCGACATTCCGCGCATCCTGAGCCGTCTTCAGAACCGCCTGCGCAATCCCCGCGAACTCGGCGGCGTACGCGACACCCTTGCGCAGATTCCCGTCATCACCGCCTGTCTCGAACTGCTCGACTCGCACCTCGTCGGCACCCACGGCGGTGCCGTTTCGCAGATTCGCTCGCGCCTCACCGACCTGCCCACCCTGCGCGAGTTGTTGGCCCGTGGTCTCGCCGATGAGCTGCCCAATGACCTGCAAGAGGGAAACTATGTCCGCGTTGGCTACGATGCCGAGCTCGACCGCCTGCGTGGGCTCACGACGGATAACAAATCCTGGCTGGCCGAGCTCGAGCGTAAGGAACAGGAGCGCTCCGGCATCAGGAGCCTCAAGGTCCGCTACACCTCCATCTTCGGCTACTACATCGAGGTCACCAAGGCCAACCTCGCCAGCGTGCCGACCGACTACATCCGCAAGCAAACCACCGCTGGCGGCGAGCGCTACGTTACCGAAGAGCTGAAGCTGAAGGAAAAGGAAATTTTCTCCGCCGAGGAAAAATCCCTCGCCCGCGAGCTCGAGCTGTTCACCGCCCTGGTCTCCGCGGTGCTCGACGAATCCATCGCACTCTCCACCACCGCGGACGCGTTGGCCGAGCTCGATGTGCTGGCCGGCTGGGCGGTCCTGGCCCGCGAATGGGATTACTGCCGCCCCGAGCTGGACGAAGGCGATGCGCTCACTATCGCCGACGGACGTCACCCCGTCGTCGAGCAGATGATGAAGCGCGAACGTCTCGGCCTGGCCGGCAGCTATTCTTTCGTCCCCAACGACACCGTGCTCTCTGCCACCGCTGCTCAGATTCAGCTTCTCACCGGCCCCAACATGGCGGGCAAGTCCACCTACATCCGCCAGGTGGCGCTCATCACGCTCCTCGCGCAAGTCGGCTGCTGGGTGCCGGCCAAGGGCTGCCGCGTCGGCCTCGTCGACCGCATCTTCTCCCGCGTCGGCGCCAGCGACGACCTCGCGCGCGGGAATTCGACGTTCATGGTCGAGATGAACGAGACGGCCAACATCCTCAACAACACGACCGACCGCTCGCTTATCATCCTGGACGAGATCGGCCGCGGCACCTCGACCTACGACGGCCTGAGCATCGCGTGGGCCGTGGTCGAGCACCTGCACCGCGCCACTGACCGCGGCCCCCGCACGTTGTTCGCCACGCATTACCAGGAATTGACGCAGCTCGAGAAACACCTGCCGCGCCTGAAGAACTACTCGGTCGCCGTGAAGGAGTGGAACGACGACATCGTGTTCGTCCGCCGGGTTGTGCCCGGTGCGGCCGACCGCAGTTACGGCATTCAGGTGGCCCGGCTCGCGGGCCTGCCGCTGGCGGTGATCGAACGAGCCAAGGCCATCCTCGAAAAACTCGAATCCGACGACACGACGATCACGCTGGCCGCGCCTCAGGCCCGGCCGAAGAAAAAGATCAGCGTCGCCGCAGACGACGGGGCGCAGATGGATTTGTTGTGAGAAACGGCTCGCAGAAACGCGAGTGCTCCGTCAAATGGGTATTACCGTAGGGAGGGCCCGCGTCCCTGCGGGCCGTCTTATGGATTCCGAACAACCGACCGGGCTGCCCGAGCGTCGCCGACCGGCACATCTGCCACCCAGGGATGTCGCTAACCGGTCGGTCGTTATTTTCCTAACGGTCTGCACCCGGGACCGGCGACCGCTACTTGCAAACACAATCATGCATGAAAGGCTTCTGCAGGCTTGGCAGGTCGCCGACGCCTGGCTGGTCGGTCGCTACGTGATCATGCCCGACCATCTACACTTGTTCTGCTCACCGAACTCTTATCCGCCCACGACTCTCTCAGGCTGGATTTCCTATTGGAAACGCCTGGTTGCATTTGAGCATGGTGGCAGCTTCTGGCAGAAAAATTTCTGGGACACGCAGCTGCGTCGCCATGAAGGCTACGCTTCCAAGTGGGACTATGTCCGCAACAACCCGGTTCGCGGCGGGTTGACGCCTCAGGCCGACAATTGGGCCTATCAGGGAGAGCTTAATCTTCTCCGCTGGCAGGATTGAAGACGGCCCGCAGGGACGCGGGCCCTCCCGCAAGCCCAGCTACAGAGCCCGACCCTCCAGCATTTTTTTCAATCAGCTGGAGCTGGGCCCTCCACCATCAAGCCCCCTCAATACCCCGCCAAAAACTCCTCCGGCAGCGGCGCACTGGCCTTGAACGCAAAGGACTTTCCTCCGAATTCGTAGGTGAAAGCGGTCTCCAGCGAGTGCAGGAACAGCCGCTTGCTCTTCATTGCCTTGGCGAACTCACGGTTCAGGGCGAAGTCGCCATAGGTCTGGTCGCCAATAATCGGCAGGTGGCGTTTGGCGCACTGGACGCGCAGCTGGTGGCTGCGACCGGTCCGCGGCTCCAGTCGGATGAGAGACGTGGAGAAATTCTTCTGCGTGTGTTTGATTACCTCGAACTGGGTCTCGGACGGGATATTGCCCACGGTGGTGGCGGCACGGATGAGCCCGCTCTTTTTGTTAATCGCGAGGAGATCGCGCCAGGTTTCCTTCTTCGTGTGCGGATGACCGAAGACGAGAGCGTTATAGGCCTTACGCACCTGTTTCTTGGCAAAATGCTCGCGGATCACCGTGGCCAGTTGTGCGTTGGCGGCGGTCAGGATCACGCCCGAGGTCGCCGAATCGAGCCGGTTGAGCAACCAGAGTTTTCTCTCCGCACCCTCCGCATTCTTCCAGTGAAAGCACTGTGCCGCCTTGTCGTAACGGCAGGTCAGCAGCGAGCGGGGTTCGTCCGGCGAATCATTGGGATGCGACAGCACGCCGGCCGGCTTGTCGAAGGCCACCAGACCATTGGGGTCTTGGGTGAGCAGTCTCACCTCGGCCCGCAGCGGCAGGGTTTCCCAGAAATCTCCCGGCAGGGCGTTCGCGCTCACTGGTAGTAGAAGGCAAAGTCCAAGGTCTGCTCCTCGCCGAGCACGGCAATCATCTGCTCGGTCCACTTGCGATAGGGCTGGCGGGCCTGGATCGCGGACTGGCAGGAGAAGACCCCTTGCTTGCCGGCGTCGAAATCCTCGACCTTGACGATGTCCGTCTCCCCCTTGGAATTGATCTTGAACTTGATGACCACATGAGTGCCGCGCGGCGGAGAAACGCGGCTCTCCTCGAGGATGTGATACCACTGGGTCTGAATGATCTCGATGAGTTCCTGCATGTATTCGCCATATTCGCTCCACCGGGCGTCCATGCCGATCGGCCCGACGTTGCTGACCCCCGTGGCGCGATTGGAAAGAATCGTGGTCCGGGGCGCGGTGAGCCGTGGGCGAGCCTTGGGCTGCACCTTTTGCGCGGGGTTCATGGCCACGAGGCTGCCATCGGCCTCCGTGGCCGTCCGGGCTCCCTCGATATTCTTGTCCGCCCCGGTGGACGGGCTCTTGGACTGCGAGACATTGGAGGCCACGCCGTCCTCGGACTTGCCCTCATTCTTGTCAAAACCGCTCAAGGTCGCCTGCTCCAGGCGTAGCTTCATTTCTTTCTGTTCCTGTTCATCGGTCTTCGTGCTTTCCGGTTGCGCGGCCGCGCCCTGCTGGGGTTGGGACAAGTCGCCGGTCACGACGGCGCTCTCGTTTTTGATCTTGTCCTGCGCGTTGGTGATGCTCGGCCGGTGCTCGGGGTCGAGCTCCTTGGGTTTCTCCATCTGGGCCGACTGCTGGTTACGATTGCTGAAATTATTGGTCTTGTCCGGCTCGTTGGCCGGGGCGTCAGGGTTGGTCTCAACGAACTGGAACGGCTTGCGCTCCTTCTCTTGCGGCGTCATCGGCGCCAGCTCGAAGTCGAAGGTCTTCCCTTGCTTGGTCCGGTTGACGTTAATGCCGGTGTGAACACCCGAGAATGAATTGAAGCTGAACTGCGGTGACAGCAGCATGAGCAGAACATGGAACAGCAGGGTGCAGATGATCCCGATTAATATAGACCGGTCGGTCGGGTCTTTTTCCGCGGCAAGCTGGCTCCCGCGGGGGGCTGTTAATTGGTTCATCACTGGCTTAATATCAACGCCCTAGACCAGCCTGAGTCAAAAGTTGTTTCATTTCTTCCACCGGAAGACCCACAATATTTGTCAGGGATCCCGTGAAACTTGCCACAATGAGTTCGCTGTGTTCCTGGATGGCGTAGCCACCGGCCTTGTCGAGGGTGTGGACCCGGCTCAGGTAGAGTTCGATGGTCGCATCATCGAAAGCCTTGAAGGTCACCTCGCTGGCCACGCCCTGATCGAGCTTCAGTCCGTCCTTCAACCGGCGCACTGCCAGCCCGGTGAACACCGTGTGCGTGGTCCCGCTCAGCATCCGCAGCATGGCCCGGGCGTCAGCGGCGTCGCGGGGCTTGTTGAGCACCGTCTGGCCGACAAACACCGTCGTGTCCGCCCCGATCACAGTGGCGTCGGCATGCCGGGCGGCCACCCAGTCGGCCTTGAGCGCGGCATTGTGACGTACCATCTCGCGCGGGTCGGCATCGGCAGCCTCGTGTTCAACCACGTCGGCCGGAATGACCGTGAAGACATGGCCCAACTGCGCGAGCAGTTCGCGCCGGCGGGGCGAGGCCGAGGCCAGGACGAGGTGGGGAGGTGTTAAAATCATGATTCGTCATCGCGAGGCCCGTTGCGGGCCGTGGCGATCCAGCTGGATTGCTTCGTCGCTGTGCTCCTCGCAATGACAAAATCCTGACGCGCAGCCTACGGCTTGAGGTTGCAGTCCAGCGCTTTACCCTCAGCTTGGGCCTTTCCCATGCGCATCGGACTGGCCCAGATCAACACCATCGTCGGCGATCTCACCGGCAACTGCCGCCTCATCGAGGAGGCTTACCGGACCTTGGTCGCACAGGGCGCCGAGCTGGTCGTCTTTCCCGAGCTGGTCGTCAGCGGCTACCCCCCGCGCGATCTGCTCTTCAAGAAACGTTTCGTGGGCGATGTCGAGCAGGCCACGCAAACCCTGGCCGCCAAGATCGGGACCGTGCCGGCCGTCATCGGCTACACGGAGTCCAATACCTCAGGGCAGGGCCGCCCGGCCTTCAACTCCGCCGCCTTCTGCCATCAGGGCAAGATTCTCACTTCAGCCCGCAAGTGCCTCCTGCCGACCTACGACGTCTTTGACGAGGACCGCTACTTTGAGCCCGCGGCCGCGCCCACCGTGGTCGAGTTTGGCGGAAAGCGCATCGGCATCACCATCTGCGAAGATATCTGGACCCACGCCATGATCTCGACCCGCCGGCTCTATAACGGAGTCGAACCCGTCCGACAGCTTGCCGCACAACATTGCGACGTCATGGTCAATCTCTCGGCCAGCCCTTGGAACCACGGCAAGGGCGACGTCCGCCACACCCTCATTTCCGATACTGCCCGGCAGCTCGGCTGTCCGGTCGCCTACGTCAATGCCATCGGCGGCAACGACGAGCTGCTCTTCGACGGCCGCTCCCTAGTGGCTGACGCGCGGGGCCGAGTGTTGGGCGGGCTCGCTGCCTTTCGCACTGATATGCGGGTGGTTGATACTGCATTGTCCGGGTCTCAGCTGTCAGCTCTCAGCTCTCAGTTTCTTCACCCCACTTTTGAACAAGACGACCTCGCCGACATCTACGACGCCCTCTTGCTCGGCGTGCGCGACTACGCCAACAAGACCGGCTTCAAGAAAGCCCTGCTCGGTCTCTCGGGCGGTATCGACTCGGCCCTCACCGCTGTTATCGCGGCCGAGGCGCTCGGGCCGAAGAATGTCATTGGCGTCAGCCTGCCCTCGATCATTTCCAGCCAGCATTCCAGGGACGACGCCGCAGCCGTCGCGAAGAGCCTCGGCATCGAGTTCCACACGCTATCCATCGCCGACGTCGTCGCGGCCGGGGAGAAGACGCTCGCGCCGCTCTTTGCGGGACGCCCCCGTGACATCGCCGAGGAGAACATCCAGGCTCGCGCCCGCGGCCTGCTGCTCATGGCCATCTCCAACAAGTTCGGCGCCCTGCTCCTGACCACCGGCAACAAGAGCGAGCTGGCTGTCGGTTATTGCACGCTGTACGGCGACATGTGTGGCGGTCTCGCCGTCATCAGCGACGTGTTCAAGATGCAGGTCTACGCCCTCTCCCGCTGGATCAACCGCGATAAGGAGATCATTCCGGTCAACTCCATCGACAAGCCGCCCAGCGCCGAGCTGCGCCCCAACCAGACCGACCAGGACAGCCTGCCGCCCTACGACGTGCTCGACGCCATCCTCAAGGGCTACGTCGAGGAAGGCCTGTCCCGCGCCGACCTCGTCGCACAGGGCTTCGCGCCGGCCGTGGTCAACGACATCGTCCGCAAGGTCGACCTCAACGAATACAAGCGCAAGCAAGCCGCCCCCGGCCTGAAGATCACTCCCCTCGCCTTCGGCGTCGGCCGCCGCATCCCGATCGTACAGAAATATGTCAGCTGATTTTTTGGCACCACTAATCCACACTAATGGGCCACTAATGGAGACCAGATGAGCGCAACTGCAGAATTATACCAACAGCAGGGCTATGACTTCATGGCCGCTGCTTTCGAAGTCCACAGCGAGATGGGGCATGGGTTCCTTGAGGAAGTGTATCACGAGAGCTTGGAACTTGAACTCAACCAGCGAGGTATACCTTACACTTCAAAGCCCAAGCTTTCGCTTTGCTACAAGGGTCAGCTTTTAAAGAAACAATACGAGGCCGACCTGATTGTTATTGGTGAGATCGTGGTAGAGCTGAAGGCCGTTAAAGCGCTGCTGCCCGAGCATGAGGCTCAGCTTATCAACTACCTTCGCGCCACCCGAAAGCGTGTTGGCTATCTCGTAAATTTCGGATCCTTCCCGAAACTCGAATGGAAGCGGTTCGTCCTCTGAATTAGTGACCCATTAGTGTGTATTAGTGGTTAAAAAGATGCCTTCCTCTGAATCCCTCTTCGCCCGCGCACAGCAGCTCATTCCCGGCGGCGTCAACTCTCCCGTCCGGGCGTTTCGCTCTGTTGGTGGCGCGCCGTTCTTCACGAAATCCGCCCGCGGCGCGACGCTCACCACGGCGGACGGACGCGAGCTGATCGACTTCGTCTGCACCTGGGGTCCGGCCATCCACGGCCACAATCACCCACGCATCAAGGCCGCCATCGCCGCCGCGCTGGAGAATGGCACGTCCTTCGGCACGCCCAATCCCTACGAGGTCGAGATGGCCGAGCTCATCGTCTCTTTCTTCCCGTCGATCCAGAAGGTCAGGATGTGCAGCAGCGGCACCGAGGCGACAATGTCGGCCATCCGACTGGCGCGCGGTTTCACGAAGCGCGACAAGATCATCAAGTTCGCCGGCTGCTACCACGGGCACAGTGACTCGCTGCTCATCAAGGCCGGCTCCGGCGCCCTCACTCACGGCCATCCCGATAGCGCCGGTATTCCCGCGTCGTTTGCGCGGGAGACCGTCGTCCTGCCTTTCAACGACACCGCCGCGCTTGATGCCGCCTTCGGCGCCAACCCGGGGCAGATTGCCTGCGTCATCCTCGAGCCTTACATCGGCAACGTCGGGTTCATCAAGCCCGATGCCGGCTACCTGCAACACGTCCGCCAGGCCACGGCGGCCAATGGTGCCTTGCTTATCTTCGACGAGGTCATGACTGGCTTCCGTCTCGCGCGCGGCGGGGTGCAGGAGTTGGAGAAAATCACCCCCGACCTTACCTGCCTCGGCAAAATCATCGGCGGCGGCCTGCCGGTCGGGGCCTTCGGCGGCCGGACGGACATCATGAACCTCCTGGCTCCGCTTGGTCCCGTTTACCAGGCGGGCACTCTAAGTGGAAACCCCTTGGCCATGGCTGCAGGCATTGCCCAGCTCCGCTTGCTCGATGAGGTGAAACCTTATGCGCGCCTCGACGCGCTCGGGCGCCAGCTCTGCGCGGCCGCCCAAGCTGCCGCCAAGGTTAAGGGCATCGCCCTGCAAACCCCGCAAGTCGGCTCCATGTTCAGCCTCTTCTTCACGCCGACGCCGGTCCGCGACATGTCCAGTGCCATGACTTCCGACTCCGCGCTCTTCGGTCGGTTCTTTCATGCCTGCCTCGCGAACGGCGTCTATCTGCCTCCCAGCGCCTACGAAGCATGGTTCCTGAGCACCGCCCATGAAGGCCCGGCCATTGACCGCGCTTGCGAAGTCCTCACTTCAGCCATTAAGTCCCTCTAAGGATCCATTCTGCGTTTCCGTTATCTCTTAAATATGAACACCAACCAGCCCGCCAGCCAAGTTTCGCCCGGACGGGCCTTGGCTTCGCTGCTTGGCTCCCTGGTGTTTTCCGCGGTTCTTTTTGCCCAGCCGCAGAACGCCCCCGTCATCTCCCTCGACGAACTGCAGCCGGGCATGAAAGGCGAGGTTTGGACCGTCTTCAAGGGCCACGATCCCGAGCCTTTCGGTGTCCAGGTGACCGGCATTCTTCGCAATGCCCTCGGTCCGGGCAAGAGCATGATCCTGTGCGAACTCACCGATCCGCGCGTGCAAGGCATGGGCGCCGTGGCCGGCATGAGCGGGAGCCCGCTCTACCTTGATGGCAAACTAGCCGGGGTGCTCTCCTACCAGATCCAACGTTTCGAGACTGTGCGCTACGCCGGTTTTACTCCCATCAATGACATGCTGGAACTCAGCACGCTGCCCACGGGCAAGGAAGGCCTCAGTCCCCTGCCCATCCCGATCAAGGGCAACGGAGCCGCCCCTCGTTCGTCTGCGCCCGGCGGCGAATTCCAGGCCCTTTCCCCGGCCTTTTCCGCGGGCGGCCTCTCTCCGCAAGTCGCCGAGTTGCTTGCACCGCAATTCCAGTCGCTCGGCCTCACCTTCAATTCCCTCGGCGGCAGCGCCGATGCAGGCGAACCCGGCGCCAAGGTAGAACCGCCCAAGTCCCTTCAAGCCGGCGGAGTCGTGGCGGTCGCCCTCGCCGTCGGCGACATCACCATCGCCGGCACTGGCACGGTCTCCCGCGTGGATGGCAATCACATCCTCGCCTTTGGCCATCCGATGATGTCCTTGGGCGCCACCGAGCTGCCGATGGCCTCGGCCGAGGTCGTGGCGATTCTTCCCAGTCAGCTCAATTCCATCAAGGTGACCAATACCGGCGGCATCATCGGTTCGTTCAGTCAGGATCGTCTCTCCGGCATCTACGGCGAACTCGGCCGTCAGCCCGCGATGGTGCCGGTCGAGATCAACTTCCCCGGCCGCCTCAACCGCAAATCGCTTCATTTCTCCGTCGTCCGCCACGAGCAGGTCCTGCCCATTATCGCCGCCACCGGGCTGGCGCAGGCCGTCATGGGCTCCAATGAGTCCGGCTTCACGCACGGTTTCAGAGTCGTGACCACGGTGGAGTTTCCGGGCTCAGCCCCCATTGAACTCAGCCAACTCTACCCCGGGCCGCAGGGCTTCAACCAAGGCCTGGCCGAATTCGTTTCCAATCTCTCACTCTGGCTTTTCAACCCCTACGAGCGCATTTTCCCTGAGCACATCCGGTTCAGCGTTGAGAGCACACCGGAAATACCGCAAGGCGTCGTCGAACAATTACAAGTCTCCCGGGTCGAAGCCGCGCCGGGTGAGCATGTCGCCCTCACCCTCGGTTGGCGCGGCTTTCAGCAGTCCGCGACCAGCGAGTCGCTCGGCCTGGAGGTGCCCCGCGCCTGGGCCGGCAAGGAGCTGGAAGTCATCGTCACCACGGGGCCGATCCTCGATGAACTCACGGGCCGGCCGCACTCCATCCAGATCGCCCAGCTCCGCAGCTTCGGGGAATATATCTCCGCCCTCCGCGAATTTCGCGAGTCGGACGGGCTCTACGTCGCCGTGGTGGAGCGATCCCGCCTGCTTACCGACCAGCGGGCCACCACGCCTGACATGCCCGGATCGCTTGAGCGCATCGCCCGGAGCGCGGATGAAGCGCGTTTCCAACGACGGGACGCCCTGACCCCGCTCTGGGAAAAACGCATCCTTCCCGGCATGCTCTTCAATATTTTGCTCCGCAAGCCGCTCAACGTCACCGATTGAGTGTCTCTCTCCCTGTAGGAGCGGCTTTACGCCGCGAGTCACCACGATCCTTCGCGGCACAAAGGCGCTCCTGCCACACCGATATCCGGACAGCTCTTTAACGTATGCATCTCCGTCTTTCCCTTTCTCTTTTTTTGTTTTTCGCGCTTGGCGCGGCCCATCTCCGCGCCGATCCACTGACCAAGCAGCTTGATCTCGACTTCGGGCGGGACGTCGCCAGCCGCAATCTCAAGGGTCTCGCGGCGCGCTCCGACGGTCGCCTGCTCCCCGGTCCGGTTTTCTCGGATCTCACCGGCCCGAAGATCGGGGACATTCTCTGGACGCTAAAGCCCGCCGGGCCCAACCGCTTCGTCGTCGGCACCGGGCCAGACGGGAAAGTGCAGGAAGTGATCCTCAACCCGAAAGACAATACTTATACCGTTCGCGAGGTCGCCGACGTGGCTGAAACCCAGGCCATCGCGGTGCTGCCGCTCGACGACGGCGGGCTGCTCATCGGCACCTCGCCCACCGCGGCACTTTACCTGGTGAAGGACGGCAAAATTGTCACTCGCGTACCACTGCCAGCCGATTCCGTTTTCGATTTCCTCGCCCTGCCTGACGGCACGGTGCTGGCAGCCACCGGCAATCCCGGGAAAATCTACCACCTCAACCTGAAGAAGTTCGCCAGCGCCGGCGTCGTTGAGGGGAAGGCCGACAGCGAAGCCCTGCTCGCTGACCATGGGGTCACCCTTTTCGGCGAGATCCGTGACCGGAATGTCCGCCGCCTGGCCCGCCTGACCGACGGCCGTATCATCGCCGGCTCCGCGCCAAAGGGCAATGTCTACAGCTTTCCCGCCGCGGGCGGCGCACCGCTCTTCCTGCAGGAAAATCGGGACGGGGAGGTCGTGGACCTGTTGCCCATGCCCGACGGCAGTTTCTATGCCGGCATCGTCTTCAGCGCGGGCGACGTCCTCCGTCTCGCCAAGTCGGGCGAGACCAAGGATGACGCCAAGGACGGCCCCAAGGATATTTTCAAGGAACGGGAACCCAAACCGAGTTTTAGCGGACGCAGCACCGTGGTGCGTTTTCCCGCCGACGGATTCCCCGAGAACGTCGTCGTCAAGTCCGGTATCTCCCTCTACCGGCTGGCGCGGCATGGCGAATGGCTGCTGCTTACCGCCGGCGAACAGGGCGACGCCTTCGGTTACGATCCGGTGGCGCGCCGTTCCCTCACCTTTGCGGGCAGCTCTTCGGCCCAACTGAGTGACCTGGCCCCGCTTGGCGGCGGACGCTACCTGATGTTGCGCAACAACGCTCCCGGACTCGCCCTGATGAGTTTTGCCGACGCTCCCGTCCGCGAACTCGAGACCAAGCGTCTCGACCTCGGCCAGTCCTCCGAACTGGGTGTGATCCGTTTTCCCCGCGTGCGCGGCATCGATCTTGGGGCGATCAAGCTTGAAGCCAGCACAAACTATGGCGGGGACGAACTGGAAGGTTGGTCTCCCTGGAGCGAACTCAAGCAGAGAGACGGGGCTTTTTCGGGTGTCGGGCTGCGCGGCCGTTACATCCGCTACCGTCTGCATCTGCCGGGCAACGCCGTCGACTTCCAGATCGACAAGGCCGCCCAATATTATTTGCCACAGAATCGCCGCCCGAACTTGGCGGACTTCCGTATTTTCCCCCGCGGCCAGGGCCTCGTGCCGGCCAGCGAGCCGCCCGTCAATGTCGTGACCACCGTCGGCCAGTTGCTCTTCCCCGGCGGCCGGGACGCCAAGGAGGACAATCCTGAAAAGCGCAAAGGTTCGTTCCTGAACAGCCAGGTCATTCCCCAGCCCGGGACCCAGATAATCTATTGGTCGGTCAACGATCCCGACGGCGACGTGCTCGGCTATACCTTTTCGATCCGGCCCGAGAGCAGCGAGACCTGGACCGATCTCACGATGCGCAGCACCGACAGCTACGTGCAGTTCGAAACCGGCGGAATGGCCGAAGGACTGTACCAGACCCGTCTGGTCGTTTCCGAAATGGCGCCACGCCCCGCCGCCCAGCGCCTCACCTGCACCTTTGAAACCGAAAGTCTGCTGGTCGACCACACCCCGCCGGTCATCACGGCCACGGACGTCAAGCGCAGCAACGGCAGCCTGCTTGTCACGGTGTCTGGGCGCGATGCCCTCTCCCTGTTGGAAGGTATCGAAGTCATCCTGAACAACGGCACCCACGACATCATGTTGCATCCCGTCGATGGCCTGCTCGACAGCCGCGAAGAGACTTTCGTGATGGAGTTTCCCGACGCCAAGACCGCCGGTGCCACCTCGGTCGAAATCATTCTCTACGACCAGGCAGACAACGCGTCGTCCATCCGTCTGCCGGTGAAGTGAGCGACGTCCGGGGTTAGCCGGGCAAGCGTCATGCGGCAATCGCCGTTGACTCGATTCGAGCGGGCGAACTTAGTGCCTCAACCCCCACCCCGCTGGCTGCATGAATTCCCCCGCGTCTGCCCCGCGTTTTCGCCAGCCTTGGCTCTGGGGCTTGCTTGCCCTCGCCTCGCTCGGCTGCGCCGTCCTCTCCTTCCGGCTGTTCCCCGTGATCTTTCCGGTCATATCCCTGGACATTGGAATGGACCGGGCCCACGCCATCCAGGCCGCCCGCGACCTGGCCGTCGCGCATAAATGGAGTCCGGCCGATGGCGTGCGGGATGTCGCGTCCTTCGGGGGAGATCCCGCCCAGTCGTTCATCGAGCTGGAGGGCGGCGGCAAAGCAGCCTTTGCCTCGCTGCTCAAAGATGAACTTTACTCGGCCTACACCTGGCGCGTCCGGCTCTTCAAGGAGTCCGAAACCACCCAGACGACAGTGCAATTCCGGCCCGGCGGCGAACCCTATGAGTTTGCCGAGACGCTGAAGCAGAACGCCCCGGGGGTCGCTCTCCCGCCCGACCAGGCCCGGGTCATCGCCGAGAACTCCGCCCGCGGGGCTCCGTGGCGCATCCCGTTGGAAAGATATCAGGCGGTCGAAACCTCCCAGGTGAAGCGCCCCGGAGGGCGCATCGACCACACCTTCACCTACGAGCGGCCGGACCGGAAGCTGGGTGAAGGCCACATCCGACTGCGGCTGGTCGTGAGTGGCGACCGGTTCACCGCCGTCAATCATTTCATCAAGGTGCCCGAAGCCTTCAACCGCCGCTATGAGGAGATGCGATCGGCGAACAACGCCATCGCGGCGGGCGGCAGCGTGACCATGGTATTGTTCTACATCGTGGGCGGATGCCTCGGTGGTTTTCTTTTCCTTTTGCGACAGCGCGCCGTGCTCTGGCGCCAGCCGCTGGTCCTCGCAGCCGCGGTGACCGGGGTGCAGCTGGCCGCCGCCTTCAACGCCTGGCCGTTGGAATGGCTCAAATACGACACCGCGCTCTCCGCCGGCGGATTCATCAGCGAACGCCTGGTGATGATTTTGACGGGTAACCTTGTACTCGGGCTGGTGCTGTTCCTGTCCTTTCTCGCCGCCGAGGGTCTGTCCCGCCGGGCTTTTTCGCATCACCCGCAATTGTGGCGCCTTTGGTCGGCCGGTGCCGCCCCTACTCCCGCCATCCTCGGACGCACCCTGCTGGGCTATCTGCTGGCCACGGTGATGCTGCTCTATGTCGTGGTCTTCTACTATTTCGCCCTGGGCAAACTGGGCTGGTGGTCGCCCTCGGAGGCGCTGGTGGACCCCGACTCGCTCGCGCATATCTGGCCGTGGCTCACGCCGCTGGCCAATGCCGCTCAAGCCGGCATCTGGGAGGAGACCCTCTTTCGCGCGATTCCGCTGGCCGGCGCGGCCCTGCTGGGCAACTGGCTGGGCGGACGCAAGTGGTGGCTGGCGGGGGCATTTATCCTGCAAGCCGTCGTGTTTGCCGCCTGTCATGCCAACTACCCGGGGCAACCGGCCTATTCCCGCCTCGTCGAAATATTTGCGCCGGCCCTTGTCTTTGGCGCCCTTTACCTGCGTTTCGGCCTGCTGCCCTCGATCGTCATGCACTTCACCTATGATGCGGTGCTGATGGCGCTGCCGCTCTTCGCGGCCACGGCGAATGGAATCTGGCTCGATCGGACCATGGTCATTTTGATCGGCCTGATCCCACTTTGGGTGGTGCTCTGGCACCGCTGGCGTGCCGGTCGCTGGAGCGAGCTTCCAGCGGAATTGCGCAACGACGGCTGGCAGCCGCCGGCTCCAGCCCTCGGTTCCAGTGAGACCACCACGCCGTTTATCGCTCCGGCGGTAATTTCCGACCGCCTGTTCAAGGGCGTGCTCGTCGCCGGAGCCGCCGGACTCGTGGCATGGCTGGCCAACGTCCATTTCGCCGGACTTGCCCCGCCACTGCAGATTAACCGAACCGACGCCATCGAACTTGCCCAGGCTGAACTGGCGCGAAAAAACGTGAAACTCCCGGCCGGGTTCCGGGCTGATGCCAGCGTCGTGGCCCGACCCGGTGATTCGGACCGGTTCGTCTGGCAGACGGCCGGCCAAGCCGGGTTCCAGGCTTTGGTCGGCAGCTTTGTACCGGCCAACCTCTGGCAGGTGCGGTTTGTCTCCTTCGAGGGAGATGTTGCCGAGCGCGCAGAGGAATGGCGAGTGAACTTGAATGCCGACGGCACGGTGAGAGGCGTGGGTCATCAGTTGCCCGAAGCCCGGACCGGGACCACCCTCGACGAGGCGGCCGCGCGGAAGGTGGCGCAAGCGGAACTCACGCGGAAATGGCAGATCGATCCGGCGAAATTGGTAGAGGTTTCCGCCACCTCCGCCAAACGACCCAAACGACTCGACTGGACGTTTGTTTACCGGGACCCGGCGATCACGACGCTCGGCGCCGGCCAGGCCCGCTTCAATGTGACCCTGGCGGGTGACGAGGTGGTATCGGCTTACCGCTTTGTCTTTGTGCCGGAGGATTGGGAACGCAGCGACCGGGCCCTGCAGACGAGCTTCAAGACCGGTGCCGTGATCAAGGGGGTCTGCATGGCCGGAATTTTTCTGACCGGTATCGGCCTGGCGCTAGTCGCCTGGGGTCGCAAAAAACTGGCCGGCCGCTTTGCCCTTGGCCTGTTCGGCCTGATCTTTTGCTCCATGGCGGCAGTTTCCCTGAACCGCTGGCCTGCGACCGCCGCGGGCTTTTCGACGGCGCAACCCCTGCAGTTGCAGCAAATCATGTCCCTGCTCGGCCCCCTGGTCGGAGGATTGTTCGTGGCCGGGGGGATCGCCCTGTTGGCGGGGCTGGTGGCACGCTGGCTGCGCCCCTCTCCGTCCACGGACCATCGGGCCGCGTTGCTAGGCGCCGGTACCGGCCTGGCGCTGGGCGGCGGAGTCGCCCTGGCCTCTCTTTTACCCGCGGGCAGCAGTCCAACCTGGCAGAACTTATCGCCCGCGGTGACGTACGTACCATGGCTGGCCGCGCCCATCGGTGCCCTCATTCCCTTTTTCTCTCTCTGTGTCAGTCACCTGTTTATTTTCGCGGCGCTCGACCGGGCGACCGACGGATGGCGCCGTCAACGGCCAGCCGCGGTTCTCCTGCTATTCGTGGTGTTGTTTGCGGTGCAGCTCACCGGTGGAGCCACTAGCATCGGCCTGTGGCTGGGGACTGCCGCGACCAACTCCGCTTTGATGGTGACAGTTTACGTCCTCGTGCTGCGTCATGATCTCACTGTTCTCCCCCTGGTCCTCAGCGTCAGCGTGGCGACCGGCATCCTGGCAGATGGCTTTCCGCGGGCTTACCCCGGTGCCCTCCCCGCTGCTGTACTGGCGGCAGTGACGCTGGTGGCCGTAGGTTGGTGGCTGACCCGCCGGCTCCGGGCGATTGCCGCCGCCCACGCGGCCGAGTCAACGGTGTCGAAGGGTTAGGCTCAGGCAGGATCATGCGATTGAACTGGGTGGAACGCGGCCTCCGGACGCGTTTTCTCCTCTGTGGATCTCGCGAACCCGTCCAGAGGTCGGGTTCCACCATTTAGTCCGGGTACTCGCGAGCAATAACGCGCCTTGATCGCAGACCCGACTCAAGCGCGCGGATGCGCCTTGGCGTGGATTTCCTTGAGCCGTGCCACGCTTGTGTGGGTATAGATCTGGGTCGTCGTCAGGCTGGCATGCCCCAGCAGTTCCTGCACGGAACGCAGATCGGCCCCGGCATTGAGCAGGTGCGTGGCATAGGAATGACGGAGCTTGTGTGGCGTGATGTCCATGGGCAGGTCGGCCAAGGCGAGATAACGTTTCACCAGCTGCTGCACCGCACCCACGGTAAGCCGCCGGTACCGTGGGGTGACGAGCACCGGGTCGTGGCGGTCGCTGGACTTGGCGTGCTTCTCCCGAAACTGCCGCAGGGCCGCCATCGCGGCGTCGCCCAGCGGACAGATTCGCTCCTTGCGTCCCTTGCCCAAGACGCGGGCGCTACCGGTACCAAAGTCGATCGCACCATAATTCAGCGCCACCAGTTCGCTCACCCGCAGGCCGCCGCCATAGAGCAACTCAAGCACGAGACGGTCACGCAGCGCGGTGAAGGCATCGGCCGTTTCGTTGGCCAGCAGTTTCCCGGGTCCGCCCAGCAGCTTGAGCATCTGCGCTTCGGTGAGGAATTTTGGCAGGGGTTTTTCGAGCTTGGGCAATGGCACTCCCGTGAAGGGATTCCGGGCGAGCTTTCCCTCGCGCATCCAGTAGCGGTAGAAGGTGCGGAGCCCTGACACGTGGTTGTGTAGTGTGCGGCGGCCGTAGCGCCGTTGCGCCTCGATGACAAAGTCCCGTACCTCGCGCGCCGTGAGCTGGCCGAAATCCGCGTCGCTGCGACCAGATTGTTTCAACCACCCATGGAAATCCGTGAAGGCTTGCCGGTAGTTGCGGACCGTGTAGGCCGAATAGCGACGTTCCTTGGCGAGGTAATCGAGAAACGGCTGTAGCCATGCTGTGACGACTGACGGCAGCAGGTTGGACTCAGCTTCGTCTGGCTTCACCGGTGGAGCGCGGCCTCTGGACGCGCTTATTTGTCCTTCGACGCCGTCCGGAGGCCGGCGTCCACCTTTGTTTCCACAAGCCGCATAACCCGATCACATTCCTTGCGCAGGGCCGTCTCTGGATCGAGTACTTTCGCTCGCGCGGCGGCGGTGAGTTCGAACAGCATCCGCCCCAGCGTCGCCTCATCGAGCTGCTGCCCGAGTGCCGTGACCCGCGCGGTGTCAATCACGCCGTCGGACGGCAGTGAGTTCTTGGCGATGCGCTTCACGACCTCCTCGGCAAACATGAGGGCGGGCAGGCGCGGCGGCAACTGCTTGAAGACGGTGGATTCGCTTTTGCCCGCGGCCGCCTTCTCGCCGGCCTTCACCTTCTCCCAAACCTCGATGACCTCGGCCGAGTTGTCGGCGCGGCCGTCACCGAACACGTGCGGATGCCGGCGGATAAGCTTGGCGTTGATCTCGCGGGCCACGTCGTCGAAGTCAAAGTCGCCGCGCTCGGCCGCGAGCTGGGCATGGAAGACCACCTGAATCAAGACGTCGCCCAGTTCCTCCCGCATGTGCGGGAGGTCGTTGCGGTCGATCGTGTCGAGTAACTCGCTGCACTCGTCGATCAGGCAGCGGGTGAGTGTCTGGTGGGTTTGCTCGCGATCCCACGGGCAGCCGTCGGGTGCGCGCAAGCGGGCCATGGTCCGGCGAAGTTCTTCTATCGGCGTCATGGATAGAGGGAATTACCATGGAACACACGGAACACACGGAAATTCCGGGCAGTTTGGTCTGGCTTCAGGGTGTTCTGTGTATTCTGTGGTTTTCCTGCATGGACAAGCTGATCGAGATCATGACCCACAAGCGCCGCGAGATCGCCCCGTTGCTCCGCCCGGTGTTCGCGGACGAACTGCAGGAAATCAACCGCCGCCTGCCGCGCCCGCCGTCCTTTCGCTCGGCCCTGCGCCGGACTGACGGCAAACTGGCGGTCATCGCCGAGATCAAACGCCGCTCGCCGTCCACCGGCGCGATCAAGGAAAACGCCTCCGCCATCGAGCAGGCCCGCCGCTACCGGGCCGCCGGGGCCGCCGCCCTGTCCATTCTTACCGACACCGAGTTCTTCGGTGGCCACCTCGCCGACCTGGTGGAAGTCACCGCGGACTTCAGCCGGCAACCTCCCGCCGTACCTTGTCTGCGCAAGGACTTCATGGTTCACCCGATCCAGGTGCTGCAAGCCCGCGAGGCCGGCGCCAGCGCCATTTTGATCATTGTGCGCGCCCTCAACGACGACGAGATCACCGCGCTGCACACCGCCGCCACCGCCGCCGGACTCGACGCGCTCTTCGAGATCCACAACGAGGAGGAACTCCGGCGCGCCGTGCAGCATCAGGCCCAGATCATCGGCGTGAACAACCGCGACCTTGCCATCTTCAAGACCGACATCGGGCTCTCCGAGCGGCTGGTCCCCCTTTTTCCGAAGAGCGTCATCGCCGTCAGCGAAAGCGGCTTTTCGACCGGCGCCGACGCGGCCCGGGTGCGGAAGGCCGGGGCTCACGCGCTACTGGTGGGCGAAGCACTCATGAAGTCTGCGAACCCCGCCGCCCTGATCGCGGATTTTCAGAACCATGTTTGAACAACGCCACCAGCAGCTCCTTCCCCAGCGTGAATTCATCCGCCGGCTGGGTTGGAGCGTCGCTCTCGGCACAGGGCTGATACTTTTCTCCCTGAGCCTCGGTGTCGCCGGCTATCATTATATTTGCGGACTCGCTTGGATCGACGCCTTTCTCGACGCCGCCATGATTCTGTCAGGCATGGGCCCGCTTTCCCCCATCCCCACCGCCGCTGGGAAACTGTTCGCCGGCTGCTATGCGATCTACTGCGGCATCGCGCTGATCGGAACCACGGGAATCATCTTCGCCCCGGTCATCCATCGCGCGCTGCACAAATTCCACCTTGAGGAGAGCGAGCGGGAAAACTGATGCCTCTTTCCCCCTCCGCCACCCGTGACTTGCTGGCCAGGCTCGGTCACCAACCGAAGCACTTCCTCGGGCAGAATTTCCTCGTCGACGGCAACATCGTTCGCAAATCGCTGGAGCTGGCCGGCATCACGGCAGGCGACCTTGTGGTCGAAGTGGGCCCGGGGCTGGGCACGCTCACCGGCGCTTTGCTGGCGGCCGGGGCCGAGGTTTGGGCGGTCGAAAAAGACCGCCAGCTCCATGCCCACCTCCTGGAGACCTTGGTCCCGATCCAGCCGCGTCTGCATTTGCTGGAAGGCGATGCTATGGATTATCCGCTGGCAGGCCTGCCTCTAGCGGCGATCCATGACGGTCGCTCCGACGACGCCGGCGGTCATAGGCCGCCGCTACAGTTCAAAATCGTCGCCAACCTGCCCTATGCGATCTCCACTCACTGGATGGACGCGGTGCTGAGCGGACCGCTGCCGGAGCGGATGGTGCTGATGCTTCAGCAGGAGGCCGCCCAGCGCTATGTTGCGAAGGAAGGTTCCAAGATCTTCGGCGCGATTTCCATTTTCGTCCAATCAGCCTACGCCGTAGAACCGGGCCACAAGGTCCCCGCCTCCTGCTTCCATCCCCGCCCCGACATAGAATCCGTGCTCCTCAACCTCGTGCGGCGGCCCGAACCCTTCGTCTTCCCGCCAGCCGCCAAGGCCCTCATCCGCGCCTGTTTTCAGCAGCGGCGCAAGCAGCTCGGCTCCATCCTGCGGGACAAGCTGCCAGCCGCGTCCGCCACGTCCTGGTTTGCCCGGTTGTCGGCCGCCGGGTTTGGTCCGCAATCACGGGCCGAGCAGGTTCCCGTGGCACTCTGGCGGGATCTGGCGGTCTGAACGTGCCTCCCTTGCCAATTGGGCCCGGGCCCGCCAACTTACTCCGATGTTTCGCCGCGTGATTCAACTTTCCTGCTGCCTCGCGTTGACCGCCCTTTCCGCCGCCGCGGCCCCGCTCGTCGGGCGGATGGAGGGTGAGCAATACGTTTCGACAAACGGTGAGTTCCGCATCCGCGCCCCGGTGCTGCCTGAGCTCGGCGGCAGCATTGAGGACAGCGATTCCGTCGTGACCTTCCACGATAATTTCAGCACGCACGTCAGCATCGCCTGCTTCGACCTCGACGCCACCCAACGCTGGGAACTCGAGACGCGCGGTCGGCGTGACTACCTGCTCTATTTTTTCACCGACATCGTCATGGCCAACTTCACCAGCCGGTTCCCGGGCACGCAGATTGAGAGCGCGCGCTACCTGCCGGAACTGCTCGAGGGCTCACTTATCGCTTATTCCCTCCTGCCGGGCGGCTCCAACTTTACCCCGCCTGAGCTGGTCCCGGGCAACGCCGCCCACGAGCCTGTCACCGCCAAGCGCGGTACCCTGCTCTTCGTCCGTCACCGCCATGTCTACGTGGTGACCACCGAGCTGGCCGAGCGGGTCACGCAACGCAGCACTTACAAACAGACGGTCGAGCAGGAGAACGAACTGCTCTCCGTCCGCCTGCAGGCGCTTGTCGGCCGGATGACGTTCAGCCGGGACCAACCGCGGAAACCCTGACAGGCGGAGTGGTTCCTCATTGCGTGCATCCCGCCAGGCCCCAGCCTCTGCGCGATGATCAACAAACGCGAGCTTCTCGACCAGATCGTGGCCCGCCTGCAAACCGAACTGGAGCTGCTCACCACCGCCGCCCTCGCCACCCATGCTGAGGCCACCGATGAGGAGAACAAGGCGGAGGATAAATACGACACCCGCGGCCTCGAGGCCTCCTATCTCGCCCACGGCCAGTCCAAGGCGGCGGAGGAAACCGCCCAGGCCCTGGCCCATTTCCAAGGCATCGTTCCCCGGGATTTTGCCGCCCATGAACCGATTGGCCTTGGGGCGCTGGTCGCGCTCGACGGCGCGGGCCGCTATTTTATGGGCCCGCGCGCCGGCGGCACGGAGATCAAGCTTACCAGTGGGTCAGTTCTAGTCATCACCCCGCAATCTCCGCTCGGCCGCCAGCTCCTCGGCCGCCGGCAGGGCGACATCGTGCAGTTCGACGTCGGTGGCAAGCGCTCCGACGCCCGCATCGTGGCGGTCAATTAAGGCAAACACGAAGAAGTGAAGCAGCCGAGTGCCGGGCGACTGACTGTTGCCTTTGCTGCTTTGTGTTCACTCAATCCTCCGACCTATGCCCTCCACCTACGAGAACCTCCGCGCCGACATCATCACCGCCATGAAGGCTCGCGACACCGCGACCGCCACGGCCCTCCGCACGATGGATGCCGCCATCCAGCGCGCCGCCATGGACGCCAGCAAACCCATCGACGAGGCCCTGGTCCTCGCCACCTTTCGCAAGGCCGTGAAAAACCTGACCGACGCCAAGGCCGAGTTCGAGAAAGGTGGCCGGGCTGATCTCGTCGCCGCCAACACCGCGGAGATCGCCATTCTCGCAAAATATCTACCCGCCGGCCTCGGCGCGGCGAAACTTGAGGCATTGGTCACCGAGGTCATCGCCGCCACCGGCGCCACCACCAAGAAGGACATGGGCAAGGTCATCGGCGCACTCAAGCAGCGCCCGGAGGCCGGGCTCATCGACTTCGGCGCCGTGAGCAAAGTCGTGCAGTCGAAGCTGGCGTGAGGAACCTACACCCCCCGCCCTTCGGGCACCCCTCTTCGTAGAGGGGATATTCGCGAACGATGGATTGGGTCCCCTCTATGAAGCCGGACTCATGCAATTGAATTGGGTGGAACGCGGCCTCTGGACGCGTTTTCCCTTCTGTGGATTTTGCGAACCCGTCCGGAGGCCGGGTTCCACCATTTAGTCCGGACACCCGCGAATGATTACACGCCTTAACTGAATGCTTCCGGCTTCAGTGAGTGGAATTTCGCGAACCATGGATTGGGTCCCCTCTATGAAGAGGGGTGGCGCGGTAGCGCCGGCGTGTGTGGGTCGGTTTTCACCGGCTTCTTCAGGTAATTCCGCACCTCTCGCGACCTCTTGCGAGCGGCGGGATCGCTGTAAGCCTTGCGTCGGTAACCTGTCCGCGTCGGATCGGCCGCACACTTCATCTGGAAATCCTGCATGCGATGAAACAGCGCGATCAGCTGCCCGGCCTCCGGATAGCGGTCGAGCCCCGATCTTTCCAGCACGAGAAGCAGTTCGTGCACGGCCTCCAGCGTCGAAAGACAGCCCTCCTGCGGCTGTTGCTTGATGATATACCGGCTCGGCGTCGTCGGGGTGAACATGATGCGCGGCAGCCGTTGCAGGCTCGGGCTCAGGCGCAGCAGCTTGCGGGCGCCGCCCCACGTCGCATCAAGCAGGAAAACGACGAGTCGCCGCGACTGGAGTTGCGAGCTGAGGGCTGCGAGTTGGGGGTCCCCTTTCAATCTATCGGAAAGATTCAGGGCATCCCGGCCTGGGTAAAGCAGGACGCAGTAATTCGCCGGGTCGGCCAGAAGCGCCTGGACGGCCTCGGCCTGCTCGAAGCCTTGGCCCATGTGCAGTTCGCTATTGGGCAGGCAGAGGTGGGTGAGCCGGCCCGTGCCTGCCTTCTCTTCCTTGAATTCCTTCGGGCTCATCAGGAACACAAACCTTGTCCTCGTCTCCATCGGCCGCAGCGACGCACACCAGCACAACGGTTGAGGCCAAAAACACCTGTAACACATGACTCTCATGACGAGGGGCCCACGGAGCGCGGCAGCGCGGAGATGGCCACACCGCAGGTGTGGCCCGGAGGCCGGCTCTGCGGCCGGAGGGTGACTGCCGCGGGTGCCCTCGGGGCGGAGGCAGTCACAAAACAACGGTAACACATTACCCGCATCACCGGACCCCCAGTTTCCACGCTGCACCGACGAGCGTTACCCAGACGAAAAGCGCTGCGCCAAATTCCAACAGAAACATGGTCTTCGCGATCTTGTGCCGGAATATCAGCATGGCCGCCAGCCCCCCAAGCCAGCCGCCCACGGCACTCACAAACCACAGCGTGGACTCGGCGATACGGCCGCCCTGTCGACCGGCCTGCCATTTGTCATATCCAAACAGCAGGAAGGCGGCCAGGCTCGTGAGCCCGACCCAGCCGGCCAGTAGCAGTTGTTTATCCGACAGATTCATCAGGCTAACCCAGCCAGCGGGGCACGGTTGAGCCAAGCACCAAAACATCTTCATCCGGGTTCCCACAGCCTGCGCTCGACACGCCGCTCCGATTTCCCTTTTCTGCGTTCTTTACCACCCGTGAGAATTCTAATCGTCGATGACCTGTCCCTGGGCCGCCAGATGATCTCCGACGTGATTGCCCTGATGGGTCACGAGGCGGTGGAGGCGCCGAATGGGGAAGCCGGCCTGAAAATGGCGCGTTCGTCCCCGCCGCCCGACCTGATCCTGCTGGACGTGAACATGCCGGGCATGGACGGTTTCCAGGTTTGCAAGATCCTCAAGGGCGACCCGCTTACGCAGTCCATCCCGATCATCTTTCTCACTTCTTACAACGAGTCCGAAGACCGGGTCCGGGGCCTCAACATCGGCGCCGACGATTACCTGACCAAGCCCTTCGCCATCCGTGAGCTCTCGGCCCGCATCGAAAAGCGCCTCCAAGCCCGGCAGGAAACCAAGAAACTGCTCGGCCAGCAGGCAATGATCCGCGAGACCTTCGAGCGTTTCCTCGCCCCGCAGGTCGTGGATATTCTACTCCGCAATCCCGACCGGGTGAAGCTGGGTGGTGACCTGCAGGAGATCACCGTGATGTTCACCGACCTCGAGGGGTTCACCACCCTCTCGGAGGTCACTCCGCCACACGAGTTGCTGCGCGTGCTCAACCGTTACCATGAGCTGGTCTCCCGGTTGGTCGAGCAGCACGGCGGCATCGTCAACAAGTTCATGGGCGATGGCGTCATGGTGCTGTTCAACACCCCGGTATTACGCGAGAACCACGCCCGCAGCGCCGTGGAGGCCGCGCTCGCCATCCGGGCCGCCCTCCCGGGGTTGCATGCGGAGTTCGAGCCCCGGTTCCGGCTGTCCATCAATTATGGCATCCATACCGGCCCGGCGATCGTCGGCAATGTCGGCACCGCCCATTTCATGGATTACACGGCTCTCGGCGACACCGTGAACCTCGCCGCCCGGCTGCAGGATATTGCCCGGGGCAACCAAATCCTCATCAGCGACGCGACCCAGGCCGTCCTGGGCCCCGATATCGCCGTCAACGCGATGGGACCGTTGAGCATTCGGAATCGTTCCCAGGCTGTTCCCACCTTCGCGGTGCTCTGATCCGCCAAGGTCCGAGCCGGAACGATTCAGCGAGGTGGAACCCGGCCTCCGGACGGGTTCTCAGAATGCGCGAAGACAAACGCGTCCGGAGGCCGCGTTCCACCTTGGTCAGCCGACACTCAGGGTTTGGCCAGTGCCCGCTGGGCGCGGGTCGGGTCGTGACCGGGCACGTACATGTTCTTCCAGCCGAGCCCGAGCTTCTTCTGGATTTCGAGGATATTGGACCAGTCGGTGTAGTCACCGCCGCCGTTGTCACCCACGGTGAACTTCGCTCCGGCCGCCTTCGCTAGGGCAATGAATTTTTCCGATGGCTGTCGCTCATGCGGGCTGATTTCTAGCGCGACGCCATTCTTCACCGCGGCATCGATGATGACGCGCATCCGCTCCTCGGTCCATAGTTCGCCCGCCCGGGCCGCGGCCTCAGGTGCCATCTGCAGCGGTTCCGCCAGCACATCGACCGGCGCCTCAGCCAGAGCCTGCGCCCGGCGTTTCACCAAGTCGTCCATGCGGGACTGCTCAAATGCGCGAACCTGCTCTGCCTTATGGCCCGATTCGCCTAAAAGGTCATAGTCCCACCCGAGTTCGGCATAACGGCCGACAAGATAGTCAAATTTTGCCAGGGTTGCGGGACTTGGCAGGCCTGGGACCCGCGGCCAAGAGATTTCAAGGCCGGCGAAAACCGGTTCATTCCCCAGCTTTTCCAGAATCTTGAGCGCCATCGCTTCATCGGCCGCCTCGTAGCGATCTCCCAGCCGAAAAACCCGGCCCGCGAACAATCCGGTGTGGCCGTGGATCGAGCGCAGATCTTTGAACGTCGGCCCACCTACGATGTGGGTGCGGAGATTGACCAACGGAAAGTTGTCCTTGGCCAGCACTGCGCGCTCGAGGTCCTGCGCGTTGAGCACGGGCTTCACGACCGTCGCATCCTCGCCCGGGGGCAGACGGCGCACCCGGATATTCCGGAACCAAATCTGGCTTTTTTCGTCGTGGCATTGCAACGCGAACGTGCCTTTGGTGAGAAAATCCATCGTCGTGCCGGGATTGACCACCGGCTGGTTTGCGGGCTCGGTATATTCCATCATCAGCTTGCCGTTGAGGCGCACTTCGACCCGCGGCTTCCGGACGAGGATGTTCATCGTGAACCACTCACCATCCTTCACCATCGCCTTGTAGAGGTTGCGGACGCCGTAAAGGCTGCCGGTCTTTTTGTTTTCCGTGTAATTGGTGCGATCAAAGGCTGGTTGCGTGTTGTTCACCTGCACCTCGAAGCCGGACTTGCGCGGCCAGTTGGCGTCCTGCCAGGTCGCGTGAAAATAAACCCCCGAATTGCAGCCCGGCATCGGTTTCGCCTCCAGCTCCAGCTCGAAGTTCTCGAACTCCGCCTTCCCGTCTTCCCCGAGGTAGAAAAGGTGCGCCCGCGGTCCGTTACCCTGGATCAGGCCATCCACGACAGAAAACGAATCCGGATGCTCCGCGGCCTTCCAACCATTCAGGCTCTTGCCGTCAAAAAGGGACACCCACTCCTCCTTCGCCGGGGCTGACGCGGTGCAGAGGGCAAGCAACAACGCAAACAACCAGGAACGGCGGGGTAGATCCATCCCGGTGAGCTATCCGGAATTCATCTGTCCGCAAATCCCGGTTAAGGCTAACAATGTGCGCTGGAAGATTCCGGTGGAATCCGGGACCAAGCGGTCGATATAGGGATATGTTGCGCGTCACCCGCTGCCTGCTCCTTTTGCTTGGCCTGATGGCTCCCGCCTTTAGCCAGGGAGCGGCTGATTGGGCGAAGATGAAGACCGGGATCACACCCACCGAGGCAGCCGAGGCCGTGGGCAAGCCGCTCATCCGGACCTATGGTCGCGGCTTTCAGGTATGGATCTATGACGGATGTGGGGAAATCATTTTTGGCGGCGGGCCGGCTTTGGGTTGGACCCAGCCTGCCCCGAGCCAGGAATCCCTGGCGCGCCCCGCCAGCCTTGATGTGCTGATCCGCCCAGTGATCCGCCTGCCCGCCTTGCGCCGCTTTACGCCCCAGACGCAGACCTACGAGGACCCGTTTGACACCCGCTTTCACTCCAAGCTGTGATGAGCCGTCGGCGGCGTTGGTAAATCACTGTCAATGTCCGCCGATTTTTTTGGCCGGAGCTTGCTCGCCACCCGGGGACCGGCTACCTATCGACCGTGCCGATTTTCACCCGCCTCCTGGATTTCAAAAATGGTTTCCTGACCCGCCTGCGCAACAAGCGCCGGCATCCGCGCCATCGCGTCGGCACAGGTTTTGCGCTCAAGGCCTCGCTCAATCTGTCCGGTTCGGGAAAAGTCAACCCCGGTAAGGCGCCGGCGCGCGGCAGCGGGGTCAATTGGGGTGGTGGTGTTTGCGACATCTCGGCCGGCGGCCTGAGTATCATTTTGTCGCCGGCGGCGACGACCGTGCGCGGCGAATCGTCCGTCCTGCACCTCACCCTGGACAAGCACGAGATCGTGATCCCGTGCACCGTCGCGCACTTCCGGCTCTACAGCAGCCATGCGCTCTGTGGCGTGCAGCTGGAGTTCGACGATTTCAAACCCCAGAAGGCCTACCTCCAGATTGTGGAGGCCGTGAAGCTGGGCTCGTCGTTCGAGCCAATGGGGCCCGGGCGCAAACAAGCCGGGTTTGTCAGCCGGAGCTGGCATTCCACCCAAAAGACTCACCTCACCGAATGGCGCCCGGCCAATGCGCTCGTGGTCGATCACTTCGAACTCAGCTTCGGCGACTACAAGGTAACGGGCTGGAAAGCCCGGCCCGGCCTGGAAGTGCACCACCGCAAAGGGGGCGAGAAATCCGTTGCGCCCGCCGTGGAAACCGAGGTCCGGGCGATGTACCGCTGGATTGTGGGCAATCTGCCGAAGAACGTGCCGGCCGATTTGCGCGAGTTGATGTCCCGGTCCGCTGGTACGCCCTTTGCGGCGCCGGCCCCAGCCGCCAAACAGGCCCCCGGCGCCCCCAAGGCGCTTAGCTCCATGGACGTCACAACGCCGCCCTCCGCCTGGCAAGCCCCCAAGACCGGAGCCGAAGTCAATACCGGCGCCTGACAGGCGACTAGCACTACTCCGTTAGGTTCCAACACACCCCGGCGCATGCGCGCCACCCCTCTCCAGAGGGGATTAAAACCAGCGTTGTTCGATTCCCCTCTATCAAGAGGGGTGCCCGCAGGGTGGGGTGTGTCGCTCGGGAAAACGACAACCTAACGGAGTATTGCTAGCGCCGGACGGGAGCCTTGTCCTTTCCGCCGGCCGGTGCGGCCGGCTTGTCCGCCACGTAGATCATGTAGGTGGCTCGTTTTGCTTGTGCGTAGAGTTTGGCTGGAACGGCGCGTACCTGAAAGCCGGCCTTCGTCAGCCGCTTCTCGATGACGGCGTCGGGACAAGCCGACCAGATTGCCGCCCGACCAGCGGGTTTCAGGGCCAGGGCAATCTGCTGCATCCCCCGCTCGCTATACAGCTGGTTGTTGTCGTCCTTCACCATCGCCGTCGTGCCGTTATCGATATCGAGCACGATCGCATCATAGGGCGCGCGAACGGCGCCGCGAATAATCGCGCGAATGTCATCGACGAACACGGTCACGCGCTTGTCGGCCAACAGCCGGCCGTTGAGTCCGGCGAGGTGGGTGCGGTTCCACGCCACGATCTCGGGAAACAGCTCGGAGACATGCACCGTTGCCTTGGGGCCCGTGCATTCCAGTACGCTCCGCAGGGTGAAGCCCAGCCCCAAGCCTCCAATCAGCACCCGAGTGGCGGCGCCCCGGTTCGGGTGCCGTTCGCAGCCTAGCTTGCCCAACTCGATCTCCGAGGTGGCGACCGAGGAGTGCATCAGCTGCTGGCCGTTCACGCGGATGCAGTAATCGCCGTCATGCTCGACCAAGGTCATGCGAGCGCCATTCGGCGTTTGGGTCTTTGCGAGAGTGATGTTGGGTTTCATGGGCTACGAGTCCGTTGTCGCGGTGTTTGATCGGCCTCGGATCGGTTGTAGGAGCCTGCTTGCAGGCGATTCGGCATAGGCTCCATTGCCGGACATCCAAAATCGCCAGCAAGCAGGCTGCTACAAAATGCTCGAATCATGAGGAGAGCTCAGCGCGTCAAGCGGTAGAGCAGCACCGCCGTGCGCTTGACCAGCTCGGGCGCGGTGCTCAGGTCGGTGGACTCGTTCAGCGTGTGCTCGCCATTCCCGCCCAGGCCAAGTCCGTCCAGCGCGGGCAACGGCGGCGAGACGAAGGAGATGTCCCCCGCCCCGCGGGCCCGGGGATCGAATGCCGTCATCTCCCCGAAGCCGAGATCGCGACTGACCTGGTCAAGCTGGGCCAGCAGAGCGTAATTCTCGGGCGAGGGAGGCATGGCGGCATAACCTTGGTCGAACTTCAGCACGGCGGAGGTGCGCGGGAGGTTGCCCATGGTCACGATAGCCTGCATGGCAGCCTGCGCCTCACCGAGCTGCGCGGCGCTGACAAAACGCAGGTCGCCGCGAACCAGGGTCCGCTGCGGGATGATGTTGGTCTTGCCAGCCACCTTCCCGCCGGTGCGCGTCAGCTCGCCGTCCGCCCCACCCGCCACCATCGCCGAATTAAGGGTGACGCCATCGAGTTTTCTCAGCTCAGTGTAGAAGCCCGAGAGGATGCGGGCCATTTCATAGACGGAGCCCGCGCCGACGGCGGCGGAAAATATGCCCGAGGAGTGGGCCGTCGTGCCCTGCGTCTCCAGCAACCAGGAAATGCTGCCCCGGCGGGCAACAGTGCCGGTGTGTCCGATGGCCGATTCAAACGCCAGGGCCAGGTCGCTGCGCCCGGCGGCGGCGATGAGATCCCGTCGGGCCACTTCGAGCGGAGAGCCGGGGGCCTCCTCATCACCGCTCATCACCACGTTGATCTGGGCGTCCGCGAGCACGCCCGCCTCGTGCAGCGCCCGCAAGGCATGAATCATGACTACATCGCCGCCCTTCATGTCGCCGACCCCGGAGCCGTGGGCGATGTCGCCCTCGCGCCGGTAATTGCCGCCGGGGTAGACCGTGTCGAGGTGTCCGAGCAGGAGAACCCGCTTGCCCTTGGTCCCGCGGTGCTCCGCGACGAGGTGGCCGGAGCGTCCAGTCGAGGCGGGCAATTCCACAAAGCGACTCTCAAAGCCCAAGGCCGTCAGCTGGCGGTTGAAGACCTCGGCCATCTTGCGTACGCCGGCGAGGTTCTCCGTCGCACTGTCGACCATGACCGCTTCCTGCAGGTCGCGGGCGAAGTCCTCACGGTGCGCGTCCACGCGCGCGATGATCTTCTGCTCGTCAGGTGAGAGCGCGAAGGCAAGCGAAGTAAGAATGAAGAAGGAGGAAGTAAGAAGCAGGCGCATTGGAAAGTGCTTTAAGGCAGAAGTAAGAACGCTGAACTATCCAGCCAATCTTGGCCAAACAGGCAAGCACTCCAAGGTCGGCGGGCAGTCCGGTCACTTCTTCCTTCTTCATTCATCCTTCTACCTTCCACCCTCATCTGGCTTGTCTCGTCAGGCGCAAAGCCTCCTCGTGGTCGCGATGTCCCCCGCTCCCCTCGCTCCGCTGCCCGGATCGCCCGATCCCGACGCGGTGCTGGACGCCTTCCTTGCGGCCATGACTGCGCGCGGCATCACGCTGTATCCCGAGCAGGAGGAGGCTATCCTCGAGCTGTTCGCCGGCAAGAACGTCATCCTCAACACCCCGACCGGCTCAGGTAAATCGCTGGTCGCCGCCGCCCTGCACTTCAAGGCCCTCTGCGCCGGCCGTCGCTCCGTCTACACCTGTCCAATCAAGGCACTGGTAAACGAAAAATTTCTCAGCCTCTGCCGCGACTTCGGCCCGGAGCACGTCGGCATGATGACGGGGGATGCGTCAGTGAACCCCCGCGCACCGGTGCTGTGTTGCACGGCCGAGATCCTCGCCAACATCGCGCTCACCCGCGGCGAACACGCGGAGGTCGCCGCCGTCATCATGGACGAGTTCCATTATTACTCCGACGCCGAGCGCGGCTATGCCTGGCAGGTGCCGTTGCTCACGCTCCCGCAATCGCGTTTCCTCCTGATGTCCGCCACGCTGGGTTCGACCGACTTTTTCGAGCGTGAGCTGACCCGCCTGACGGGTGTTCCCAGTCTCACGGTGCGCAGCGATCGCCGGCCCGTGCCGCTGGCCTTTGAGTATTCCGAGACGCCCCTCGCCGAGCGCATCACCCAGCTGCTGGCCGACCGGCGCGCGCCGGTCTATCTCGTGCATTTCACCCAGCGGGCCGCCTCCGAGGCCGCTCAGTCCCTGATGAGCCTGCCGGTTTGCACCAAGGAGGAAAAGGCGATCCTCGCAACGGAGCTGGAGCGCGTGAAATTCAACAGTCCTTACGGCAAGGATATGAAGCGTTGGCTCCGCCACGGCATCGGCGTTCACCACGCGGGCCTGCTGCCGAAGTACCGCATTCTCGTCGAACAGCTCGCGCAGAAGGGCCTGCTCAAGCTCATCTGCGGCACCGACACGCTCGGCGTCGGCATCAACGTCCCGATCCGCACCGTCCTCTTTACCCAGCTCTGGAAATACGACGGACAGAAGGCCGCCATCCTCAGCGTCCGCGACTTCCGCCAGGTTTCCGGTCGGGCCGGCCGCGCCGGCTACGACGACCATGGTTACGTGATCGTCCAGGCCCCGGAACACGTCATCGAGAACAAGCGCGCCGAGGAGAAGACCGCCGCCGATCCGGCAAAAAAGAAGAAGCTCGTCAAGGCCCGCGCGCCCGAGGGCTCGATCAGTTGGGACGCCAAGACCTTCGAGCGACTCAAGACCGCCTCACCCGAGGAACTGTCTTCGCGCTTCGATGTGTCTCACGGCATGCTCTTGCTTGTCCTCAGCCGCGAGAGCGACGGCTGCCGTGCGATGCGGCAGCTGATCAACGACTGCCATGAGACGCCGACCAAGAAACGTGCGCTACGGAAACGCGGCTGGCAGTTGTTCCGCGCCCTGCTCGACCGGAAGATCGTGGAGATTCTGCCTGTAGGGTCGTCGCTCGCCGACGGACCGTCCCGCGATGGCCTGCCGACAAGCGGCAGCCCTACACAATCAACTCGCAAGCTGCGCGTGAATATCGAGCTACAGGACGACTTTTCGCTCCACCAAGCGCTGTCGCTCTACCTCATCGACACGCTGCCGTTGCTGAACCGCGAATCACCCGACTATCCGTTCGACGTACTCACGCTGTGCGAGGCCATCGTCGAGG
The DNA here is from genome assembly GCA_025363455.1 of Oleiharenicola sp. GTDB lineage: Bacteria > Verrucomicrobiota > Verrucomicrobiia > Opitutales > Opitutaceae > Lacunisphaera. Next base: position 62,681 of record JANYDW010000081.1, read on the forward strand.
ACCCCGACCAGATCCTGCGCCGGCAGGTGGACAAGCAGAAGGGCTTGAAGATCGAAGAATGGAAGGCCGCGGGCATCCCCTATGAGGAACGCATGGCCAAGCTCGAGGAGGTCGAGCATCCCAAGCCGCTGCGGGACTTTCTCTACGAGACGTTCAACGCCTTCGCGGCCGCCCATCCGTGGGTCGAGCAGGAGAATGTCCGCCCCAAGTCCATCGCGCGCGAGATGTTCGAGCGCTACATGTCTTTTGCCGACTATGTCCGCGAATATGGCCTGGAGCGCAGCGAGGGCCTGCTGCTACGCCACCTCATGCAGGCGTGGAAGGTGCTGGCCCAAACCGTGCCTGATTCGGCCAAGTCGCCCGAGGTCGTCGAAATGGAGGACTATTTCCGCGAACTCATCCGGGGCATCGACTCCAGCCTGCTCGACGAGTGGGAGAAGCTGAAGAATCCCGACTTCGTGGCGGCAGAGCTGGAAGGCAAACCTGCCCGCCCTGCCAGCTTCGACATCACGCGGGACGCGGTCGCCTTCAAACGCCTCGTGCGCACTGCCATTCTCGGTTTCCTGCAGGACGTCGCCGCGCGCGACTGGGAGGGCGCAGCCGATCGTTTCGCCGTGGGTGAACAGGTAGGGACGGACCGCCGGGCCGTCCGTTCCGAAGAAAGCGGCGGGCCCAGCGGTCCCGCCCTACTTCAAGCTGAATCACGCCGCTACGAGAAGGAATTCGCCGCCTACTTCGAGGCCCGTGGGCGGTTCCGCCTCGATCCCGAGGGCCGCAACGTGAAGCACACGCACTTTGGAGAGCAGGGAGAAGGAAACATGGAGCAAGGAGCCGTCCTGCCAATTGCCCAGGTGCTGGCTGATACCGAGGAGCAGGACGATTGGGAGGCGAGTTTCACCGTGTCACTCGACCAGTCTCGGATCGAAAACCGCCCGGTGATCGAGTTCCTCGGCGTCCGCTCCGTCGGCGCGGAATAATCTTTGGAGGGCCCGCGTCCCTGCGGGCCATTTGACTTGGATGTGGGGAGGGGCTTTACGCGCCCCGACGTTGCTTTCCCATCGCGAAAAGTCGGGGCGTAAAGCCTCTTCCACGTTCGAACCGCTCTCCACTTCAACTCACTGCACGGCACCGACCGCAAACTGGTTGCCGGCCCGGACCGGCTTTCCGTTCTTGAAATCTATTTCCATCAGCTTCTCGCTGTGCACGGGTTTGCCGTTCTCGTCCTGCAGCGTGGCGATGATCTGCTTGGTGGCGGCATCGAACACCTCACCCGTGGAAGGATAGACGGTCTTCCCGTCGATGCTGAACGTGATCCAGCCGGGCTGGTCGCGCACCGCGAAGGATTGTTTTTGCCGGACCATTCCCTCCGTCAGGTCGAAGATGTGAATCTGGCCATTGTGTCCATCGGCCAGCCACAGCTCCTTTTCGTCGGGCGACAAGGCGATGCCATGACTCGGACAGCCGTGCCGCTTCACCGGACCTTTCTCAAAGCCCTTCACCTCGACCCGCTGCAGCACCTTGCCGGTCTGCAGGTCGCCGATCTCAAATCCCAGCAGGTCGTTCACGTTGGCGTAGATTTTCGAAAGCCGGCCGTTGACGGTGAAGGGCCGGACCGCAGCGCTGAAGGGCCCGACCGAGCGCTTGACGGTGTGGGTTGCGATGTCGGCCACGGCCAACAAGGGCGAGCCCAGTCCGGCCATATACGCCTCCTTCCCGTCGGCACTGATGATCGTGTTGTGCGCCTTGGAATTCAGGATGAGTTTCTTGATCACGCTGCCATCGAGTGCGTCCACGACCAGCCAATGGTCCTTCTCGAACGACGGCACGTAGAGCGTCTTCCCGTCGGGCGTGATTGACATGCGGTCGCACCCGGCCTCGTAGGTTTTCTCCCAGAGGATCGCGTCGGTCAGCAGGTCGAAGCACTGGAGAGTCTTGATGGTGCTGACGTAGAGCCGGCCGGTCGCGGCGCTGGCACAGATGCCCTTCACGTTGCTGTGTTCGCCCTTCTCGTCGAGGCCGCCTGAGGCGGGGATGCGTCGCACCAGCTTGTGGCCGGCATCGATGTCATAGACGAGCACGCCGTGGCCGCCGTATTCCAGGTAGTTGCGGATGCCCGGCACGGCCACGTAGAGGTAACGGCCCTGCATCGGTTTCGCATCAGTCGCGGCGAAGCCGGCGACAACAAGGAGGCACAAAACCAGAACGGCCGCAACCCGGCGCAACGTGGGGGTAAGCATGACCGGAACCCTAGTCATGGCTGCAATTCCCGCAAGGAAGAGGTGAACCACAGAGCCACGGAGTTTTAGCCACAAAGAGGCACAAAAATATCCGACGGTTAACGAAACCCTCAAGGCGCCTATAGGCGCGCGAGAAACTCATCCTGCTGGACAGGCGCTTTTCGTGCCTTTTCGTGGCCAACCTCGGGCTTGGATTTCTCCCGAGAACTCAGGCTTGTTCCGGGCCATCCTTCCGTGAATCATCCCGGCATGCGCGTTTTGCCCGCCTTGCTACTGTTTGGTGCGTTCGGTTCGTCTTTCGCCGCCGACGCCCCGCCTGTGCGGCCGGCGTCATGGGCCGCGCCGCTTACCACCACCACGCTGGGGAACTGCTACCGCGTGAGTGACGAGCTCTTCCGCTGTGAGCAACCGGGCAAGAAGGATATCCCCGCCCTCAACTCCCTCGACATCCACTCTCTCCTCAATCTCCGCCACTATCACACCGACTCGAAGGCTTTTGAGCAGGCCGGATTCAAGCTTCTGCTCCAGCGCATGGACGCCGGCGAGATCACGGCAACCGATCTGATTGCCACGCTCCGCCAGTTCCGCGCCGCCCCCAAGCCCGTCATAGTGCATTGCTGGCACGGCAGTGACCGCACCGGCTCGGTGGTCGCCGCCTACCGCATCGTCTTCCAGAACTGGACGCCCGCCGCCGCCCTCGACGAGCTGCGGCACGGCGGCTACGGCTATCACGAGAGGACCTTCCCGAATATCATGAAGCTCTTTGAGACGCTCGACGCCGCGGATCTGCGCCGACGCGTGCTGGAGTGAACTGGGCGTGTCTTCAAAATGTCATTGCAAGGCACCGCCTTTGCGCGGCACGAAGCAATCCAGCTCCTCGACTGGCTCGAGGCCTTGAGCTTGTCGAAACGGGTAGCACTACTGCGTTATGTTCCAACACACCCCGGCGTTGGGGTGGGGAGCCGCAGCCCCCCACCCA
>JANYDW010000029.1 GCA_025363455.1 Oleiharenicola sp.
CCGCGAACACCACCCAGATGACCGCGACGGCGATGTTGATCGGCCAGATGAGCTCGGCGTATTCCTTGCCGCGGGTGAGGCCGAGCGGAAGCGTGATGGCCGCGGCGACAATGATGAGCTGCCAGCCCCAGAAGTGGAGCGAGGAGAGGAAATCACTGGCGAGGCGCGCCTTCACGAGCCGCTGCGTCGAGTAGTAGATGCCGGCGAACATCATGTTGCCGACGAAGGCGAAGATGACCGCGTTGGTGTGGAGCGGGCGGAGCCGCCCGAAACTTAGCCAGGCCTGACCGAAGTTGGCCTGCCAGAAGTTGAGCTGGGTCGCGACGAGCACACCGACGAGCATGCCGACGGCGCCCCAGATGATGGATGCGAGCATGAACTGCCGCACGATCCTGTCGTTGAATTCTATGGTGGTTTTTTGTCCGGTCGTCATGGGAGGGCGTGGAGGAAACTCAGAAATAGGCGGGGTCCTGGACATCGCGGCGTTTCAGGCAGCCGGCGCAAGGAAGGCGGACGCCGCGGCGGCAGCCGCACCGATCATCGCCGTCGGCGTGATCATGGTCGTGGTCATGGTGCTCATCACGGGTGGAACGCGGCCCTTGCACGCGTGCCACCTGGTCTGCGCTGACCGCGCGCGGGGTCTCTTCCGCCAGAGGCAGGAGCGAGTCGCGTTCGGCGCTGCTAAAGCGGCGGCGGAGCTGCTCACGGGCGAAGAGCAGGACAAAGGTGCCGGCCAGGAGCAGGCTGAAGAATATAGTAAGCGGGATGACAGACATGGCGTGGATATGTCCGGGCTGATTATCGACATTTCCGGCCGGGGGGCTGCGCATTCCTTGCTGTTAGCTTTGCGGGCCTTGCCCATTTCGAGGGTCCGCCGCGCCCGGGCACGGTGCGCCGCAACAATGCCACGGCGGTCAGCCGGAACTCGAGAGGTCACGGCCGACCGGCCGGCCATGTTGTTCCCCCAGCAGGTGCGCGGCGTGCTGGATTTCCGTCTCGGTGGATTCGGGGCCCAAGGGGCCCACTCTCATGCCCCACTCCAGCAGTTCCGGCCGGCCGGGCCCCGCGCCAGTTGGTTTTCGTTGAGCGGGACTTGCCCAAGATATGCGCGGGACTTGCCAAGCCCTGCGGCGCAGCCGGAGCCGCCTTGTGGCACAGTGCGGGTGTGACCCCCGCCACCCTACAGAGCCTTGTGGCGCTATGCCCTGCCATCAAAGTGGAATGGGGCGTGTTGCTACGCGGCGAACCGGCCCTCACGCCGCTTGGGCGGCCGGATACCTTGGTCTACCTCATGGATGCCACGCTGGCCCAGCTTTTTTCGGGGCTCAGCGGTAAATCGACGAAGCGCTGGCTGCACAGCTGCCCCCCGCTCGTCGCGCCGGTGCATGCCTATTGCGCCTGCGGCCTCAATCCGCTGCTGAAATATTACACCACCGGCGAACTGGCCCTGCGCGCCACCGCGGCGGCCATGTTGAGGGAAGAAATCGAGGACGTGTTGCTGCTGTTTCGCTCCCTCGCCCAGCAGGAGATCGAAACGTTGTGCGCGGTCTGCCAGCACAAGGGCGTCTCCGGCTGCTGCGAGCTGGCGGAGAAGATGACACCGAAACCGCCGGCCTCAACCCGCCGCTGAATGGCCGGGCAACTTGTCCCGCCACAAGGTGGGCGCCTCGCCCGCTACCTTGCGGAAAACCCGGTTGAACTGCGACAGCGACTGGAAGCCCGCCTCGTAGGCGGCCTCACTGATGCGCTTGTGCGGGTTGAGCAACAGGTTCTTCACCTTTTCCACCCGCACGCGGGCGAGGTAGTCGGTGAAGGTCAGGCCCGTCGCCTTCTTGAACATCTTGCAGAAATAAAAGGCACTGGTGTTGACCGAGCCGGCGACCTGCCGGAGCGACATCTCCTCGTGCTGGTGCTCCATGATGAAGACCTTGGCCCGGCTGATCATGGGTGACTCGGCCTGCTGGGCCGAGACCATGAGCTCGTTGCTGAGCGAGGAGAGGTGCTTGGAGAAGATGGTGAGGAGCCGCAGGACAGCCTCGTATTGTTTTTTCTCCAGCACGCGGGTCTGGAAATATGCTTCTTCGAGACGCTTCAGGTCGGTGTCCACGCCCCAGTTGATGAGCGCGCGGGTGAGCTTCTTGAACTCCCGCTTGTTCGGCTGGTGCAGCAAAATCTGACCGGTCTGGAGGAAGGCGACGAGGTTCTCCCCCACCCGCACCGGCACGGCCGAGTCGCACAGCCCGGCGAAGCAGCGGAGGGTCTTCGGCTCCATGCGCGCCTCCTCCTCAACCTTTCGCTGCAGCTGGAGGCAGGCGGCGCAGCTCTGGTTGGTGCCGGCCATGAGCGCGCAGAAAGGGCTTTCCTGCGGGTCGCCGTGGTGCGGCAGATTGAAGGCCTCGATCGGGCGGAGGTTGATGGGCAGGCCCGTGGTCTCGCGGAACGCCTTCTCGTAATCCTTGTAAATCTCCGACTCGTGGAGCTGCCGGACTAGTTCCCGGCTTTGCTTGGCGTTGTCAGCAGGGGTTACCACGGAGCCAGTCAAGCGCCCCGGCGCGTCCGGGGCAAATACCATCTTGCAGCCGCGCGCAGTCACCAGCGCGGCTGCGAATGCTCAGCAGGAAAATTTCTACCTCGCGGACCGGGGACGTGGGGCCGCCGGTGGCACGATGAGCACGGGACAGGGGGCCTTCATCAGCACCCCGTGGGTCGTACTGCCGACGAGCAGGTCATACATGGCCCCGTGGCCATGCGTACCCATCACGATGTAACGCGCCCGCGTTGAGCGCGCCTTGGCCAGGATCGCCGTGACCGCCACCCCGGGCCGTTGCACCGTGGTCACCCGCACCTCCTGCTTGGCGCAATGGCGGGCCAGCGCGCGGAGCTTGTGCACGGCGTTCTTTTCCGCCGCCGCGCTCAGTTCGCCCAGCTGGCTGGCGTCGAAGGCGTAGACATCACTCATCATGACCGAAGGCGGCTGCACGACGTGCAGCAGGATGGGGCGGGCGCCGATGAGTTTGGCCAGCTCGCAGGCCGCGTCGCACACCTGCACCGCCGCCGAGGACAGGTCGAGGGGGACTAGGATCGTTTTCATGGCAGTAAGATGGACCCGCCGGCCTGGGGGCGTGACGCAATTCTTGGCGGTTGCCGGGCGGAAATTGCCGGCGATGCAGTTGGCGTGACCCCACCCGCACGGCGAGCGATCCTCTGTGGGTCAGATCGGGCGTTACCCGCAACCTGGCGGGTGGTCAGTTGATCTTTGCTGGCTTGGTGGAATTCGGGACGTGCCTCCGCGCGACGTCGAATAATGCCGTCACTTCGGCCTCCTGGAGGCTGGCATCGGCTCGGACCAGTCTGCTCTGCATGTTGCCGGTCAGGGGTGCGACATCAAACAACGCCCCTACCTCGGCTTGCAGGAGCGCCGGATCGGACTGGATCAACTTGCAACGCATGTGCACGGACAAGGGCGCGACCCCAAACAAGGCATTCACTTCGGCCGGTGGCAGGGCGGCCTGCGTAACTGATTTGCGCGGAACTTCCGTAGCATTGACAAGAGCAGCGGTGCTGAGGGCGGCGGCCAGAACCAAGCCGGCCACCGCTAGGGGCAGGAGGATATGGGGCTTGTTCATGCCTATATAGTACCGGCAGAAGGGCCACAGGGCTGGGCGCATCTTGCCGGTTGCTAGGCACTTCTTGTCCCGCCCCGGAATGTCAAGGATCGTGGCCTGATTGGGTCAAGGCTTGTGTCAGGGACTTGCTCGGTGAAAATGGAGAGCGTGAATCAGCAGGACCGGCTAAAGCTAATCCGCAGAAAGTTTAAGCCGCAGGCTGAACAGACCCTCAAGTCTGCCGGGCTGCATGAGGCCGTTCATCCTGAAAAGACGACGACCCGAGGGAACCCCCTCTGAAAAGCTTACTGATGTATCCATCAATCATTTTCCCCGCTGAAATCCCGGTAGCTGCCGAAATGACTGCTAAGCACGCAAAGCGATATCTTGAATGGTTTCGCTCGGTGGTGCCTGAACGGATTGCGTTGCTTGAATCCGAAGTTCGCAAGGATGATGTTGGATTGGGGTGGGAGGCAGACTTTACACCCGAGTCGCTCAAGCAGCTCGGGGCTTGGTTTGTCTCAAAGGTAGCAACAGAAGTATGTGAACCTGTGCCGGTCATTCTGCACCAAAGACAAATTGACACGATCAACTACAAGTTGACTGGGGAAACGTACACCAGGTCTTTTGATGCGGGTATTTATTTCGGAGAAATCCTTATTAGCAGGCTGCTGAAAAACCGCCCGATTTGAGCTTCTAGTGCTCCGCCGGGAGTTTTGGGGCCGCGAGCGCGAGCTGCGCGCCTGGTTTTCGCGTCGGTTTCGGCGCGGTCCGCACGCTTTGGCGGCGTTTTCTCGGTG
>JANYDW010000057.1 GCA_025363455.1 Oleiharenicola sp.
CAACGACCCGACGAAGCTGGCGGAAATCAAGGCGCGAGCTCTTGAGACGAATCGTGGATTTGCCAAAAAACTGGCCAACCCTGAGATCCGGCTTAAAACTCTCGAAACGATGCGGGCCATGCTGGAGGCCAACTTGCGGAAACATGATGCGCGGGACGAGGTGATCACCGCCGCCAAGCTGCGGGTCGCCGCGGCGCATGCCGAATGGACCAAATCGGTCAATCGAGTCGCGAACCCGCTGAATGTTTTTCAGCGGGGCGGCCGCGTGATCGAAACAGAAACCCCAGAGGATACCCATAGAAGCCAGCCCCTTTCCTACGTGAATGACTTTGCCCTCCAAGAAGCCAACCGGGCCAGGAGCAAACGAGGGCGTGGAGACCAGGTAACCTATGCCGCCGCTGTGCAATCGGTCGGGGAAGCTGTCCGCAGTCGCCGGACCGTCGACAGCGCGCGTGAAACCTATCTTGTGGAAGGGGCGGGCAGATTGGCGGCCGCCGTGGCGGAAAAGCGCGGCGAACTGCCGGCTCACCTCAGTGTCGACCTCAGCAGTAGCAAGTCAAACGCCTTCATCGCCAGCCCGGACCGCGGCTACCTCTTGCTTAAACACCACCTCCAGTCCCAGCGCGCCGAACTGATGGAGCGCAAGAATCCCTTTAATCCGGAAACTGACGCGATCACCTACGCCGGCAAGCCTGGTGAGAAAGACAAGGCCGACAATCAAGTAGTCGACATCAATGATGCGGAGAGCGTGTTGCTGCAACCCCGCCGGACCCCCTTGGCGGAACAGGCCATCGAGATTCCTGCCCCGACCCCTATTGACACGGAAATAAACGGGCTGCTGGAACCACTCCAGCCCTCCATCCGTGATCTGCATGCTAAGATCGCCGCCACCCGGGGTGTTCGACCTCGGTTGTAAAGCCCATGCCGCATTCCCAAATCGTCAACCGCATGCCGGAATCCCTGAGGGTTCAAGCCCTCAAGGCCGCGGCCCCTGGACTCTCAGCCGATCCGATGGACTGGCTGCCCGAAGACCTGCTGGACGCTGTCGGCGTAGCCCTCGGGATTCCACATATCATCCTTTCCGAAGATGGAGTGGACTACGAGTCCTACATGGCCAATCGGAAATTTTTCCTGCGCACAAAGACCGTGCCGCTCTTTCGGCATGAGATTCTGATCGTGCTGGCCTGTGCGGAACCGTGGTCCGAGCGTTCGCTGCGGGACTATCGCAAGAGCCTTCAAATCGAAGTGCATACCGTCGGGTGCACCGAAATGGACATTGACCGCATCTTGGCCTATCTCGAAACGCGCGCCCGATCGGAGAGCGGCGAGCTCAAGCTTTTCCACGGCGCCGAGACGGTGGCTCCCATGCGCGGGTGGGATATCGACGAGAATGATATCCAGCGGTCGGTGCGACTGATCACTGGGGAAGCCCATCGCCTCGGGGCATCTGACATTATCTTGGATCCAATGGAGAACCGGTTGCGGGTTCGATTCCGCATCCACGGGGTGGCCGAGGATATGGCGCCAATTCCCCGGGTTATCGCCGACCAGGTTACCGGAGCCTTCAAGGCTTACGCCAACATCTCCAGCGACAACATGGCAGTGCCTGAGTCGGGACGGTGCCGAGTCGAGGTTGGTGGCGGCAAGAACATTGATTTGCGTGTTGAAAGCCAGCCCACCCCCTGGGGTAGCGCGATGGTGATGCGGCTGCTCGACCCGGAGAACATCAAGAAACACCTTGGCACCCTGCCCTTCACCGGTCGCGATCTCGAAATCGCCCAGGCCGTGCTGGGACGCGAAGAGGGCGTCGTCCTCGTGACCGGACCAACGGGCTCCGGCAAGTCCACCACGCTTTACCGCATGCTGACGAGCCTCGACACCTCCGAGAATAACGTCCGAACGATCGAGGACCCGGTCGAATACATGATTGACGGCATTACCCAGGTGCAGGCCCCCAAGGACAAGGAGACCAAGAAACCGCTCTTTGCCGACGTGCTCCGCTCTCATCTGCGCGCTGACCCCGACGTGATCATGGTGGGCGAAATTCGCGACGAGGACACAGCCTCCACCTGCATTCAGGCTTCGCTGACGGGTCACTTGATTCTCTCGACCCTGCACACGAATGACGCCCCGGGCGCCATCCAACGCCTGATGGACCTGAAGATTTCTTCCTTCCTGATCAAATCCACCCTCTCGCTGATCATTGCCCAACGACTTGTGCGCATGCTTTGTCCGCGCTGCAAGATCGCGACCACCCCGAACAACGCCATCCAGGGTCACTACGAGTTCCACAAACAAAAGATTCCGACGCGAATTTACGAAAAATGCGGGTGTCCGCAATGCGGCGGGCTGGGCTTCGTCGGACGCCTGCCGGTCTTCGAATTCCTTTACATGAGCCCTGAGCTCAAGAATGCGATGCGGGCGGACATGAATGCGGACGAGTTTATTGCTGTCTGGAAGAAAGAGGGTGGTGAGACCCTGGCTTTCCGCGGGCTTGATCTGGTGACCAAGGGCCTGACCGCCCACGAGGATATCCGCATTTTCGAAGGCGACTACATTCCCCAGGGCGGCTGGGGCTTGGACTCCTGAGTCGGCGGCGCGGGACCCTGCGACGTGCTAGAGTTCGCTTAATATGCGCAAACTCACCCTGCTCTCTCTCTTCGCGCTCGCGGCGGCGATTCCTTCCATTCGGGCGGCTGACAAGCCAAAGCCCGAGAACGATGAAGACATCTCCTCGGCCTACACCCCCGGCGCCATCTCTGACGCACCCGCGGCAGCCCCGGCGCAGGCCAACAAGCCGATTGAACAAAAGCCGGCGACGATCGCTCCGGTCGCGGTCGAGCCGAAGGTTGAGGCCCCTGAACCCAAGCCGGTCATCGCCGAACACGTGAAACCGGCTCCGGCGAGCCCAGCTCCAGTTTTCGATGATATTGCCGACACCACGGCACCGCTGCCAACGAAACCGGCTGCTGTGCTCCCGGCCAAACTTTCACCCGTCCCCAACGCGCGATCCCTTTCTGAGGTTAAGGCCGGCTCGGCCGTGACGCCGGCGCCTTCGCGCAGCGAACCTGACAGCACCCCGTTCCTCTGGAAGCATACGCCCATCGCGACAGCCTTCGATGAGCTTGCGCGACTCAGAGGCGTAAGGATTCAATACACCCCGTCTGGC
>JANYDW010000030.1 GCA_025363455.1 Oleiharenicola sp.
CATCACCACCTCCGACGCAGCGAACAATACGGTGACGTTCACCGGCCCGGTGACGCTTGGAGCGTCGGTGACAATCAACACAGATAACACCACCAATGACGGTAACATTACTTTCACCAGCACGATTGATGCGGACAATGCCGTGGCCAACAACCGCACCCTAACCGTCACAGCGGGGGCGGCCACCGTGAACTTGAATGGAGACATTGGCGGCACGCAGCCATTGGCAGGCCTCGATATCACCGCGGCGTCGATTGTTATCAGCGGTGCAATCGTGCATTTGGACGACAATGATTCTCTCGCAACCACGTCGCATCTCACCGGGGCAGTGAAGTTGGTCAACGATGTTACTTTCAACTTGGACAAGGCCACGGGGGCGGACAACAGCCTGACCATCACGGGAACAGTCGATAGTAATAGTGCCACTAACAAGGCATTGACCATTACTGCCGGTACTGGGGATGTCATGGTGACCGGAGCCATTGGCAATACCTTTGACCTGACCAGCCTATCGGTTACGGGCAACAACATCACCCTGGCGAATATCGGCGGCGGCGCCTCCGGAGTTGTCGGGGCTACCAGCCTCACGGCCGGCAACCAGCTGACCTTCACGGGCACGACCTATAAGACGGCTGGGACCCAGACCTATACCGCGGCGGCGGGACAGAACTTCTTGGTTAACGGTGGAGCGACGACGAGTTTCACCACCACGGACGATGCCGTCACCTTCAACACCGGGGCGATCAAGCTGGCCAACGGCTCGAACCTCTCTGTGGTCAGTGCCGGCGGGGCCATCTCGATATTGGGTGGTATACACGGTACGTCGGACGAGGACGTTACCCTCACCTCGACCGGGGGCTCGACCAACACGGTGAGCGTGGGTGCGATTGGCAGTGGCAACGAAATCAACACCATCGCCCTCACCGGATCGGCGGGGATCACCTTGAGCGGCGATATCACGACTTCCGATGCGGCGAACAATGATGTAACCCTTACCGGCCCGGTGCTCCTCGGGGCCAATCTCACGATCGACACCGACAACGTCACCAACGACGGTGCCGTCAGCTTCTCCAGTACGATCAACAGTCAAACTACAGCTAGGGACTTGACTCTGCTGACCGGGAGCGCGGCGCCGACCTTTGGCGGCACCATCGGTGCGGGGCTCGCGCTCGGCACCCTATCCATCACCGACACGGTGGCGACTTCATTGCCGGCGGCGGTGACAGCCGCCACAATCAACCTCAATATTGGCGGTAATTTGACGCAGGCCCCTGGCACCCTGACTGCCACCACTTCGATCAACTTCCAAGGAGTTGGCGCTGTCGGAGCGAGCGGCAGTTTGCTAGCCACCGCGGCCCCCCTGCTCACTTTTAACAAGTTGGCCGGGGCCTCCTATATTTCCAATGCCGGTGCCGTAAACTTGTCTGGTACCAACAGCGGGGATGTGAATGTAAAGAGCACGGCGGCCATTAACCTGTCCGGTGCCTTGGACTTGGCCGCCAACACCCTGCGGCTGGTTGCGGTCGGCGGGGTGACCCAGGATCCCGGTGCGATCCTCACGGCCGGCTCTCTTGCCGTCGAAAACAGCGGCACGCTCAACATCGTCCTGGACGAGATAAACGCGGTTAGTGTCTTTGCCGCCAATAATGCGGCTGCCGGCGGAACCATCAATCTTCGAAGCGATGTGGCGACCAGTTTCGCGGTCGACAGCATTATTGGACCCGGTGGCGCGTTTGGGACGGTTACCGGCGTGACCTCCAACGTGGGCAACATCACGATTTTAAACAACACGGGCGGCATTTACGTTAACGAAAATATTGCATCGGGGAATGCGAACGATGGGACCGTGATCTATGACGGCGTTCTTATTGCAGGGGGCAAAAGCATCACAGCCAAGACCCCGACAACGGTCAGCGTTAACGGTCAATTCTTCGACACTGTCATCAACGGACTGCTTGCCATCGATAATGGAACGACGGCCATCAGTGCGAAACGCGATATCATAATTAATGGAGCCATTACATCGAGCAACAATACCTCTGGCCTGACTTTGACCGCGGATTCGGATAACAACGGTACCGGTGGTGTCCTGATCACGGGCGCCGGCAGCCTCACGGCCTCAACCCTGACTAGCGACCTTGCCATTACCGGTTCCAACATCGTGAACGCCACCGGAATTGGCGGTCCGATCGGATTTGGCTCGGGCAACATCTTCTATGTCGCGCCAGGTGGATTCATTTCGACGAACCGAAACATTGTTGTCAGCCCGCAAACCAATCTTCCTGCGGGGACAACCGGCATCTCCATTTTCGGTACGGGTTCGGCTACCCCTGCGCTGACCTCGACCGGTGGAAACATCTCGCTGACCCCCCAGACCACCGGCACCATTTCCCTGAGCGGAGGTAGTCTCGTGAATCAGCTGATTTCCTCCAGTGGCACACAAACCTACGCCAAGCCGGTGACCTTGCTGGCGGACACCGCACTGACCGGGGCGGGTGTGACCTTCAGTTCGACGGTGCAGTCGCCGACGACAGCCCACGGTCTGACAGTGAACGATTCAGCTACCACGACTTTCGCGGGCATCGTGGGTGGTGGCGGCAACCCGCTCCTGAGCCTGACGGCGAACGCGGCGGCGATCAGCGCGCTGGCGGTGACGACGACCGGCAACCAGAGCTACACCGCAACCACGCCCACCGGCACCACCTTGGGCGGCGACCTGACCTCAACGACCAGCGGGGCAATCACGTTTACCGGGCCGGTACTGCTGGGCGCCGACTTGACGATCAAGACGGCCGGCTTGGCGACAACCGATGCGATCACCTTCAGCGGGACGAGCACGATCGACAACGCGAATGACCTGGTGCTGGATGCGACGCCGGCGGGCACGGCGACTGCCACCTCGGGAGCAGTCACTTTGGGCGGGCTGGTCGGCGGCGCAACGCCGCTCACCAGCCTGACGGTCAAGGGCAGCACGATTGCAGATGCGGGGGCTGCCACGGGCGTGGTCGCGGGTCTGCTGACCACCACGTCGAACGGCGGCACCAGCCTGACCGGCAGCGGCAACGCGGTAACCACCTTCAACGCGACCAATACCGGCTTGGGCAACGTGAGCCTGACCAACAATGCGAATCTCACCATCTCGGGCATCAGCCAGAATACGGGTAATGTCACGGTCTCGAACACCGGCACGCTGGATACGAGCGGTTCGATCAGCACCGCAGCGAACGGCAACATCAGCCTGAGTTCGAGCGGGGCGATGACGATTGCGAACAATGTCACGGCGGGTGGCTCGGGCACGGTCGGACTTAACGTCACGACGGCGGACACCTTGCTCAACCACACGGCGAATACCATCAGCAGTACAAGTGGCGCGATCACGCTGACAGCGGACAAGATGGCGCTGACCGGTGTCACGATCAGCACCGGCGCCGGCGGGGTCACCTTGAAGGAGCTGACCGCCAGCAACGCGATCGATTTGGGGAGTCCGACGGATTTCGCGGGGGCGACCCTCGAGTTGTCGGACAGCGAGCTGAACACGATCAGCACCACAGGAGTGCTGACCGTGGGAGCGGCCAGCCAGACTGGGGCCATCACGGTCAGCTCGGCGCTGACGCCGACGACTACGGGCGGGCTGACGTTGATCAATCAGACGAGCGGCATCGCCATCAACGACGTACTGACGCTGGGCACCGGCAACCTGACGCTGACGGCGGACGGCGGCACGGGTGCGCCCGGCGCGATCACCGACAACGGCAGCGGCCTGTTGGTGGCAACCTCGGGTAGCCTGGCGCTGACAGCCAATGGTGGCATTGGCGACCTGGCAGGGCCCGCGCCTCTGCATATCGGCGTGGTGGGCGGCAGCCTCTCGGCGACCAACGTGTCAAGCGGGGATCTTTACTTGAACACCGGAGCGATCTCTTTGAGCGGTCTGTCTGAGCACGCGACGGGCACGCTGCAGGTCGATTCGACCGCCGGCTTGGTGGTCAGCGGCAATCTGTCGGTGGGTACGGCAACCGGTGTGGGAACCATCACGCTGAACGCGACGACCACCATCACCGAGCCGGGCTCCGGCATGCTCACGGCTGGTACCGTGAACCTGGGTGCCACCGCGGTCGGGGCGAGTGGCGCGGCGATTCAGACGGCCACGTCCAGCTTGAATGTCGCGAGCTCGGCAGGTGCCATTTGGGTGGCGAACACGGGTGCTCTCACCAAGGCCGGTGTGGTGGCTTCCGGTGGGTTGGTGAACCTGCAGAACACCGGGGCCCTCACCACGGGCGCGGGTAACATCACTTCCGACAACAACACGGTGACGGTGAATGCCACGGGGCTGGTGACCAACAGCGCCGGCCGGACCATCGGCCTGGCTGGCGGCACGGGCACAAGCGTGACCGGCGCCGGTGTAACCAACAGCGGCACGGGCACGATAATCGCCGGTGGCGGCTCGGTGATAGTGAATGCCGGGACCGGCACACTGACCAACGCCGGCACCATCAGCAACAACAGCACCGCCAACGGGATCAACCTGACCGGCGACAAGATGGATCTGACCGGCACGATTACGGGTGGAACGGGTGCGGTCACCATCGGCAACAGCACGCTCAGCGACACGATCGACTTAGGCAGCGGGACGGACGCCGTGGCGTCGACCCTTGAGCTGTCAAACACTGAGCTGAACACGATTACCACCACGGGCCTGCTGACGATCGGCAACGCCAGCAACACGGGGGCCATCACGGTCAGCGCGGCAGTGGCGACTGCCAGCGCCACGGGCGGGCTGACGCTGATCAACCGGACCGGCGGTATCATCGTCAATAACTTGCTGACCTCGGGCGATGGCACGAAGGCCCTCACGCTGACGGCGGACGGGGGTGCGGCCGTTGGCGGTACGATCTCAGATGCAGCGGGAATCGCCGGCGCTGGTGTGGTGGCAGGCCTGCTGACCACACAGTCGAATGGTGGCACCAGCCTGACTCATAGTGGCAATGCCGTGACGAGTTTTAACGGGGCGAACACCGGTTTGGGCAACGTGAGCCTGACCAACAATGCGAATCTCACGATTACCGGCATCAGCCAGAATACGGGTAATGTCACGGTCTTGAACACCGGCACGCTGGACACGCTCGGGGGCACGATCAGCACGGCAGCCAACGGCAACATCAGTCTGAGTTCGAGCGGGGCGATGACGATTGGCGGCGATGTGACGGCGGGTGGCTCCGGGACGGTGGGGCTCAGCGTCACGACTTTGGACACCTTGCTCAGCAACACGACGAACGCGATTACAAGCACGAGTGGCGCGATCACGCTTACGGCGGACAAGATGGCGCTGACCGGTGGCACGATCAGCACCGGTGCGGGCGGGGTCACCCTTGGAAGCAACACACTGACCAACGCGATCAATTTGGGCAATGGGGGAGACGGCACGGCCACCACTCTCGAGCTGGATGCGGCTGAACTGCTGACGATTAGCACGAGCGGCCTGCTGACGATCGGCAATGCCAGCCAGACGGGGGCCATCACGGTCAGCGCGGCGGTGGCGACCACCAACGCCACGGGCGGCACAAAGTTGATCAACCAGACCGGCGGCATCGCCATCAACAACGTGCTGACCTCGGGCGATGGCACGAAGGCCCTGACGCTGACGGCGGACGGCGGCACGGGGGCGGCGGGCGCAATCACGGAAGGGGTTAGCGGTGGCGCGGTGGCGGGTCTGCTGACGACCACATCGAATGGCGGCACCACCCTGACCGGCAGCGGCAATGCGGTGACAAGCTTCAACGCGACCAACACGACCAGCGGCAACATCGCCCTGACCAACACGGCGGCGCCCCTCACCATCACGGGTATCAGCCAAACAGGCGGTGGCGCGGTTTCCGTCACTAACACCGGCAGCATCAACGTGACCGGGCCGGTTTCGGCGGATGGCAACACCACCCTATATGCGACCGGCGCGGGCGCGCAGGATCTCACCATTTCCAGCACAATCACCGGCACCGGCACGGCAGGCAAGACGTTGAACCTGCTGGCCGACAACACCATCGTCTTCAACTCATCTGCAGACATCTCGACGACAAACGCCCTGAACGTGATTCTTAATTCGGATGCCGACGGCTCGGGCGCCGGTGCCATCAAGCTGAACTCGGGCACTGTAATCAACAGCGCGGGCGGCGACATTACACTAGGCGGCGGCGGCGCAACCGGCACGGCACTCAACGTCGAGGGCGTGCTGCTCGACAACGCGCAACTCCTTTCCGGCGTAGGCGCGATCGCAATCAGCGGCAAGGGCTTGAATACCGCGGGCAACGTTCGTCTCGGCATTGGTATCCGCAACGGCAGTGTCGTCCAGAGCAGCACCGGCACCATCAATATCTCGGGCACCGGAGGCAATGGTACCTCGGCCAACTACGGCGTGTTGATTGACGGAGCGGGCACCTCGATCGCCAGCACCGGTGTGGGCGGCAATATCTCGATAACGGGCGCGGGCGGGGCGGGCACCGGCAACTCCAATAGCGGCGTGGCGATCGGCGCCGGCAGTCCGACGGTGAATACGACCGGCGGTGGCACGATCACCCTTACCGGCACGCGAGGCAATGGGATCAACAACAACGACAGCGTCCTCATCCAGGGTACCATAGCGTCCAATGCCGGCAGCATTCAGGTCACGGGCAATGCGGGCGGCACGGCTACGGGCACCAATAACTTGGGCGTGGATCTTAACAGCGGTGGTCAGGTCAACGCCACGGGCACCGCCACGGTTACGATCACCGGCACAGGCAGCAACGGCACCAACAACAATTACGGGGTGCAGATCACCGGCGCCGGCAGCGCGCTCAGCACAGTAAACGGTGCCTTGGGCGTCACTGGCACGGCTGGCAACGGGTCGGGTACCTCAAACATTGGTGTCTATGTAAGCAATTCCGGGGCGATTTCGACCTCGGGGACGGGTGGCATCACCCTGACCGGTACCGGAGCCGGTGCCGGCGGTTCCGGCGTCGCCGTGCAGGTTGATTCGAGTGGCGTGATCCAGTCGACCCAGGTGGCAGCGGGCGGTGGCACCATCGGCATAACCGGCAACGCGAACCTTAACGGGACCGCCGGCAGCGACTACGGCTTTCATTTGTTGAATGGGACGGTGCAATCCGTGACCGGCGACATCACGGTAAACGCCACCGCCGCCAGCGCGGGCGGCGATAACCAAGGCATGCGCATCAACGGCGGCACGATCCAGTCAGGCGGATCGGCGAATATCTCCCTTACGGGGCAGACCATCGGCAACGGCGACTCAATTAAAATTAATCTCGGCACCAATGCGATCGGCGGCGCAAGCGATACCGGCAACATCTTGATCCGGGCACTCGGCACGCCGCTCACCACGGGTGTCGACATGAACACCGGCACCACCACCATCCGCACGAACGGCAATGTCACGTTCAACTCGGTCGGCGGCGTGGTGCAGAACTCGGGCAGTTCGATCAAGGGCGGTGCGAGCCTCGCTGCAACCGGCCTGCGCCTGCTCGGCGGCGGCACCTTCACTCTCGCCGGCAACAACAACGACGTGACGTCGCTGGCCGGCAGTCTCACCAACGGCAGTTCGGTCAGCTATAACGATGCGACCGCCGTTTCCATCGGCTCCGTTCTCGGGACCAATGGTCTCAACGTGGGCGCAGCCGGCGACGTAACCCTGGCCGCGGGCGCGGCGATTTCCCAGACCCAGGCTATCACCGCTTCCTCGCTCACCACCACGAGCGCAACCAGCACCGACCTGACTGGAGCGACCAACGTCGTCGGCAACTTCAATGCCACGAACACGACCAGCGGGGACATCGCCCTGGCCAACAATGCAAACCTTGCCATCACCGGCATCAGTGAGACCGGCGGCGGCAACGTCTCGGTGACCAACACCGGCAGCGTCAACGTAACCGGCCCGGTTTCAGCCGACGGCGACGTGACGATCTACGCCACCGGCCTGGGCGCTCAAGATCTCACGGTGTCGAACACCCTTACCGGCACCGGGGTAGCCGGCAAGACGCTGACCCTGCGGGCCGACAACGACGTTCTCTTCAACGCGGGCGCGAACGTTTCGACGACCAACGCTTTGAACGTCGTGCTGAACTCCGATCGTGACGCTTCGGGCGCGGGCGCGATCAGACTCGCGTCGGGCACGGGCATCAGCAGCAACGGCGGCAGCATTACGCTGCGCGGCGGTGCGACGCCGGCGAGCATCGCGGCCTATGGCACGGCGGCCAATCCGTTTGGCGTGTTGATCTACGGCGCAAGCCTGACTTCCACGGGCGGCAATATTTCGATCCTTGGCCACGGCCTCGCGTCGGTGGCGGGCAGGGGTGGTGTGTATATAGTGAACGACAACGTCGGGACGCCCGCCTCGGTCAGCAGCGGTGCCGGTAACATTACAATCATCGGAACGGGCGGCGGTGGCTCCGCTTCGAGTGATGGCGTCGCGATTGATGGGTATTATCTAAACCTCCCCGCCGTCGTCCCTTCAAGCAGTGCGACGGTTTCCAGCACCACGGGCAATATCTCACTCACAGGCACGGGCGGCACCGCGGCGGGCTCGGGTGTCGAACTCCGGATCGACGGCAGAGTGCAGTCGACCAGCGGCAACATCACGCTCACCGGCGACAGCAGCCCGGCGTCCGGATACGGCGTCATCCTCAGCGGCTACCAGGGCCATACAGCGTTTGCCCAGACCGGTGGCTCTGGCACCATGACCGTGACCGGTACCAGTCACGGGACGTTAGGGATCCAAAACATGGGCGTCGGTGTCTTTTACTCGAACAGCTACCTCCAGACCGCTGCCGGCAACCTGACAGTCACCGGAACGGGCGGTCCGGGCGGAACAGACCAGGATGATGGTGTCACCATTTGGGGCGCCCGCGTCACGACCGCGACCGGAGCGCTCACCGTGACCGGCAACGGCTCGGGTACGGCCGGCATCAATAACGGTGTTCGGCTCGACACGGAGATCGCCTCAGGTTTGGGCGGAACAATCGAGGCGACGGGCGCAGGCAGCGTCGTCGTGAACGGCACCGCTGGTTTCGGGGGCGCCGGCATTGCGTCCCTGGCTTCCAATGGCGTTTTCACCCACCACATCGGTTCCGGCACCATGAGCGGCGATATTTTGCTGCGCGCCGTAGGGGGGATGAGTCTCCTGAACACGATGGTCCAAACGACCGGAACCGGCACCGTCACTCTTAATGAAGTTGGCGGCGGCACCGTCGCTCAGAGTGGCTCTGGCTCGATCTTGGGAGCGGGCTTGCGGGTGCTCGGCACTGGCATCTTCACCCTGACCAGCACGACCAATGATGTGACGACGCTCGCGGGCAACCTCGCCACCGGCAGCACGCTCAATTACCGCGACGCAACCGGCATCAGCATCGGCTCCATCACTTCGAATGACGGCACAGCCATCACGACCAGCACTGGCCTCACGGTCGGAGCGACGGCGACGGCGGCTGATGCCGCAACGCTCACCGCGGGCGGCACGATCACGCAGAGCCAGGCGATCACCGCCGGGACGCTGACCACGAGTTCGGTGGGCGGCACGACGCTCAACGGCGCCAACCTGGTGGGAGTCCTCAACGCCACCGATACGAACAACGGGAATATTGCGTTCACGAACAACACGGGATTGTCGGTTACCGGCATCACCACTGGGACGACGGGCACGATTGCCGTCACGACCACCACGGGCAACTTGGGCATCAACGGTGTCGTGAGCACCGGTTCGGGCAACATCACGCTGACCTCCGGCGGCGCAATCACAGAGACCGGGACGCTCAACACGACGGGCACGCTGACGGGCTCCTCGGTCACGACCACGACGCTCAATCAGGCGAACACCGTCGCGAACCTTGGCGCCTTCACCAGCGCAGGCGGCTTCACGCTCAACGACACCACCGGCGGCCTGAATGTCACCGGTGCGGTCGCTGACAGCACGGGGCTGGCCTCGATCACGACCACGGGTGGCAATCTGGCGGTGACCACGGGGAGCGTGACCGGCAACGGCGTGACCCTGGTCACGACCGGGGCGAACGACATTACGCTGGCGGGCAACGTGAACGGGAATGCGGGCAACGTCACGCTGACCTCGGGCCGGGCGATCAGCCAGAGCGCGGGGGTCCTGAACACGACGGGCACGCTGACGGGCTCCTCGGTCACGACCACGACGCTCAATCAGGCGAACACCGTCGCGAACCTTGGCGCCTTCACCAGCGCAGGCGGCTTCACGCTCAACGACACCACCGGCGGCCTGAATGTCACCAGCGCGATCGCCGACAGCACGGGCGACGTTTCGATTACCACGACGGGCGGCAATCTGGCGCTCGGTGCGAGCGTCGGAAATACGACTGGCAACACGACACTGCAAAGCGGTTCGGCGAGCATCACGCAAAGCGCCGGAGTAGTCAGCGGCGCGAATGTCGTGCTCAACAGCGTCACCGGCGTAGGCACGGGCACGGGTGCGCGGGTCAATACCAGTGCGACGACGCTTGCGGCCACCTCGACCGGCACAGGTGGCGTGTTCATCAACGAGACGGACGCGGTCATACTGGCGACCATCCCAGCGGTTACCAACGGCGCAGGCAGCGGCGGCTACGATGTGCTGGCGGGCGGCACCATCACCGTGAATTCTCCGATCACGTCGACGGGCACCACGACCCTCAATTCGATTGGCGGCAGCCTCTCGATCGCGGCCGCGGGAACCATCACGTCAACGGGAGCAGTCAACGTCACGGGTTCCACGGGGATCTCGACTGCCGGTAACGTATCGACGGCCAATTCCCCGGTGAACTACAACTCGGCTGTTACCTTGACGGGACCGGTTGCGATCAATGCCGGCAGCGGTGCGATCACGTTTGCGAGCACCGTCAACGGCGCCCAGGCGCTGACGGTGAATTCGACCGGCCTGACGACATTTACCGGCGCGGTCGGGACCGGTCCGGCGCTCACGAGCCTGACAACGAACGCGGGTGGCACGACGGCGATCAACGGCGGTTCGGTGACCACTAGTGGAGCCCAAACCTACAACGATGCGGTGACCCTCGGTGCCGGCACGACCCTCACGAGCACGGGCGCAGGCAACGTGACGCTAGCCGGCACGGTGAACGGAGCCCAGACACTGGTCGTTAATACCGCCGGTGCGACGAACTTCGGCGGTATCGTGGGCGGCACGACCGCGCTCACGAGCCTGACCACTGATGCGCCGGGCACGTCGTCGTCGGTTGGCGTGAGAACCACCGGAGCGACCACCTTCAACGAGAACACGACGCTCACCGGCATCTACACCAATACCGGCTTTACTGATGCTGGAACGACCGCGCTGGCGGGTGCAACCACCATCAATGCAGGCGCCAGTGCCATCACCTTCACCGGCACGGTGAATGGGGGCACCGCGCTGACGCTGAACACCACGGGCGCGACCATCCTCACGAGCGCAGTGGGAGGCGTGACGCCGCTGGCGAGCCTGACGACCAACGCCGGCGGCACGACCGCGATCAATGGCGGCACGGTGGCGACCACGGGGGCGCAGACCTACAATGATGCGGTGACTTTGGGCACCAACACGACGCTCACAGGAGTGGGCAGTATTTTTGCCGGCACGGTGAACGGATTGTTCAGCCTGACGGTAAACGACAGTGGTACGATGACCTTTGGCGGGGTGGTGGGCGGGACAAGCGCCCTGACCGCTTTGACGACCAACGCGGGCGGCACCACGGTGATCAGCGGCGGGTCGGTGACGACCTCGGGCGCTCAGACCTATAATGACGCGGTGACCTTGGGGGCCAACGCTACGCTCACGGGCGTGGGCAATACTTTTGCTGGCACGGTCAACGGACTCTTCGCCCTGACCGTGAACGACAGCGCCACGACGACCTTTGGTGGGTTGGTGGGCGGGACGAGCGCCTTGACGACCCTGACGACCAACGCCGGCGGCACGACGGCAATCAACGGCGGAGGGGTGACGACCTCCGGTGCGCAGACCTACAATGATGCGGTGGCCTTGGGGGCCAACGCGACCATCACCGGCGTGGGCAACACCTTTGCCAGCACGGTGAACGGGCTCTTCTCGCTGACGGTAAACGACAGCGGCACGACGACCTTTACAGGGGCGGTGGGGGGGACCAATGCCCTGACAGCCCTGACCACGAACGCCGGTGGAACCACGGCGCTCAACGGCAATGTTACGACCAGCGGCGCACAAATGTACAACGACATTGTCCGGATCACGTCCAACTCGACCCTGGCCACGACGAATAGCCTGGTTAATTTTGCCGGAACGATCGATGGCCAAACAGCCTTTGCGAACAACCTGACGATTAACACGGGCATCGCGCCCACGACCATCACCGGACCCATTGGCGCCACCATCCCGCTGGGCAGCCTGACCATCAACAATACGTCCGGATCAGGTATGCTCCTGCCCTCGACCAACGCCGGGGCCCTGACGGTCGTGACCGGCGGACTGATCACCGATGTGTCCGGTGCGGCGCTCGCGATTACCGGTTTGGCCAGTTTGCAGTCGCTCGCCGGCAATATCGTCCTCGGGACCGTGGGAGCTGACACCATCAACGTCGGCTCACTCACCGTGAACGGCGGAAACGTGACGATCATGGAGGACAGCGGCACGAACTTTACGGGCATCAACAACATCACTGGTAACCTGACTCTCACCTCGGCGGGCGCGATCACCAACAGTCCGGCCACCACCCTCAATGTGACGGGCTTGGCTGACTTCAATGCCGGGGCGAATAACATCACCCTGGGTTCCAATCCGACCGACACGACCAACTTTGGCTCGGTCAATTTCATCGGCGGCACCGTGAGCCTCACCGAGGATTCCTCCATGAATGTGAGTGGGACCGCCACCGGTGCCCTCAACCTGGATGCGGTGGATGTGAATCTTAATGGAATTACCGCGGCATCGCTTGCGGTGAACAGCACCGGGCCCAACGGTATTTCCGACACCGACACTGCGCCGTCGACTGTCCCTGGTTTGGCCACGTTTAATGCCAATGGAGCCAACATCGTCCTCGATGCTCCGGGCAACCAATTCTCCCAAGTTCAACTGGCCGGCGCGGCGGTCACCCTGTACAATGTCAGTCAGCTCACTGTGGTGGGCGTGACAGCCTCGGCTTCACTCACGCTGCAAACCGCCGCCCTGCTGTCGATAAACATTGCCGTCAACGTCGGCTCGGGCCTCAGCCTGGTTTCGACCGGCAGCGACGTGGTCCTCAATGCACCCGTCAGCACCTCCTCAGGAAATCTCGTGGTGAAGGCTCCCAACGGCAGCGTGACGGCCAGTTTGCCTGGCACGCTGGCTACTTCCGGTGGTACGATCACGGTCACGGCTGGTGCCAACGTCCAGCTTTCCGGCACGTCGAGCGGCGGCGGCGCGGTCACTGTCAATTCCGGTGGCACCACCCGATTCATCAGCCCATTCACAATCAGCGGACTCTATACCGTCAACTCCCTTGCCGGGAACGTCACTTTTGACGGTGATTTGAACGGTAATGGTGACCTCATCGTTAATTCCCAGAAAAACACCCTCTTCAGCGGCGCCATCAATGGCCTGCGCACCCTGACCACCGATGCTGGCGGCTCAACGGAGATTGGGGGCAGTTCGGTGTCCCTGACGGATAAATTCACCTTTCATGATGAGGTGAAGGTCAGCGCCGCCAACACCACCTTCCGCGCAGCCTCAGGGGTGTTTGATCTGACCTTACGCGGGGCCACCGATGGCGTCCCGGCGGTGACCATTGATGTCTCCGGTGACACCAAGTTCTTCGGGGCGATTGGCGATGCCAGCCTGCGCTTGGGCAGCCTCACGACCACATCGCGCGGAAACACCCTCTTTTACGGCGGCTCGGTCTCCACCAAGCTCGATCAGGTCTACAACAACCCGGTCCAGCTTGGCACCACCACGACGTTCAATGCCGGTGGCAACCTGACTTTCAACAATACCGTCAACACCGGTCCCGCGTTGAACACCCAGTCTCATCTTTCCGGTGCGGGTGGGATTATTGGCGCCGCCTCCACTTCCAGCGGGCTCAATGCGGTGGTAACCGGGACCACGACATTCGCCAACCTGGTTGGCAATCTCGGCCGCCTCGGCGACGTGGTGCTCGGGGATGCCAGCCTGACGGTCACAACGGACGGTTCGACGGCGATCAAGGCAGACTTCAAGTCCGATAGCCTGACGATCAACAATCCGGTGACCTTTGAGAGCGCTTCCGGCGCGACCGCCACATTCACGGTCGATACCACGGGCACGCAGAACTACAACGACACGGTTACCCTGGGCACCGACCTGATCTTCAACTCGGCACTCACCGGGTCCACGGCGGTCGACCAAGGCATCACCTTCGCCCAAACGCTGACCGGTACCGGGCGCACCGTCCTCCTGACCGCTCCCACGGCCGCCATCACAATGGCTGGAAGCGTCGGCGCGTCTGACAAGCAATTCGCCAAGCTAACGGCGGCCGGTAACAACTTGGTCGTGGGGAATGATATTTGGGCCACCGGGGATATCGCCCTTTCCATCGGCACCGCCAGCAACAACTACCTGTCGTTTGGTCTGCTGGGCCCCACCACCCCTCCGCATGATACCCGCATTGATTCTGCCACGGGGGCGATCATCCTCGGCAGCGGGGCCGGTGGCGTCACGGGCACCGCGGTCAAGACCGCTCCGCCCTTGGTCTCCTCCATCTTCAAGGGCAACGGGGGTGATCTCGAACTCTTCGCCCACCGGATCACGGTCCAGCCCTTTGAGCGCCTCGGGGTCCGCAAGGGCTCGCTGTTCGCCATCGCCGACGGCACGGAGACGGGTGACGGCATCACCCTGAGCAATACGGCGGCTTCCAACTACCTCGTGCTGGCCACCTCGCGGGTGCTGAGCACGTCCATTTTTATCCGGGCGCGCGACAAGGCTAATTATACGAAAGCGGACGGTACTCTTGATAGCGACTTGGGAACGGATCTGGTGGCGGGCTCGGTGTTGTTCTATAATGCCCGTTATGACACGACAGCCACCCCCATGCCGACTCGCTCGAAATTTTCTCCGGCGGATTTTAACTATGCCGGCACGGTCAAGGGCAATATCCTATCGGGGCTTGGGAGCACGATCGTCGCGGTCCTGCAGCCTGACGGAGCAAAGACAAATATCGTGTATGTGGCTGATCTGGTCCCGTCGAACACCCTGTATCGACCACAGGCGATCAATCTGACCTACAACAATCTTGCGGGGGCCACAGCACAAGGGTTCAACTCAACGATGGTGAATGGGTTTATCCCGGATAATCTCTTTGGCTTCGGCATTCTGCCCGCAATCGGGTCGCCGCTGAAGGCCATAGTTGCCGTTGGAGCGTCAAATCTCACCACGACGAGTGGCATAGTGACGCCTTCCGTGCCGCATGAGGACGTGGCGTTGCCCCCGCCTGAAGCCGACTTGGCGGCGGCCGTGCGCGAGCAACTGCAGGCTCTCGGCATCTATGCCCGGGCCCTCTTTCCTGAAGAGAAGCTGGCTCAGAAACAGCAGAAGGCGGTCTTTAAATCCATCCCCGAGCGCGTTCAGCCCTCGGAATCCGAATACCTGGTCGCTGACGCGCGCGTTGAGGACCGGGCGGTGCGCGAGGTCATTAGCAACGCCCTGGCGACCGGCCTGATCGGTGCCGGCCAGGCCAAGATCGAGGAGGTAGCCCGCGCCTTGAAGGATAGTTACAAGGTTTACTCCGATTCGAATCCCCAGGGTGACAAGACCCCAGACGTATTGGCCAAGGAATACCACGATTGGTTGGTGGCCGACGGCACGGGAAAGGATGCAAAGATCGTCTTGGACTACTTGAAAGCGCTGAATACGACCTTGACGAAGATTGCGCTGCTGGGGCTAACCAATCAGGAGCTCGAGGGTTCCAAGGCCCAGATTTTCGGCAGCGTTCTCCGGGCCCGGCTTAGTATTGATCCCGACTTCCTCCAGAAGCTGGTCAAAATATCGCAACCATCAGAAAATATCACGGATACCAAGAAAAAGGCTACACCGCCTCCACATCAGCAGGCAGCCATATCTCCGGTGGAAGCCAAGTCGGGCCGCGCGACGTACTGATCTTGGATTGAGCAGTGGGTTGGTCCGGAGTTTTTCCCAGGGTCGTAATTAGGCCAGTGGTGTTGGTTCTCTGCTGCATTCGGGCCTGAATGCCAACTCCCTTACCTTTCGGACTATTGTCATCGCGAGGTGCGCGACCTGTTGGCCATAGGCTTGGCGACGGCCGAAGCGCGCCGTGGCGATCCAGCCGTTACGACTGGCTCAGGGTCCCGAGCCTGTCGAGGGCTGGATTGCTTCGTCGCTCCGCTCCTCGCAATGACAGTCCAAAAGTTGGCCGCACATGGCCTGATTCCTCTCTTGTGCCTCGGGCCGGAATGGCTATCGAAGGGGTTGCTTATTATGGACACAACTCCCGGCCTGAACCAACAGAACCGCCGCCTGGCGGCGGTAATGTTCCTCGATATGTGCGGTTACAGCGCGATGATGGCCAAGGATGAGGCCCGCGCGCTGGCCTGCGTGGGTGAGTTGGAGAAGCTGCTGCGGGCCGAGATCCCGCGCTTCGGTGGCCGACTGGTGAAGTTTCTAGGCGATGGCTCCATGGCAGAATTTCCGACGGCGCTGGCCTCGGTCACCTGCAGCCAGAGCGTCCTGGCCGCCATCGAGGCTAACAATGCCTGGGTCGCGCCGGCCAACCGTTATGCGGTCCGGATCGGCCTGAACCTGGGTGAACTGGTCGACGTGCAGGACGATATTTTCAGCGATACAGTCAATGTGGCGGCGCGCGTCCAGCCCTTGGCTGATCCGGGTGGCATCGCGATGACCAGCCTGATCTACGCGCAGGTGAAGAACCAATTGAGTCTCAAGGGCACCTACCTCCCGCCCCAGAAGCTCAAGAATATCCCGGAGAAAATCCGCATCTTTCTGGTTCATCCCACCAAAGGCGATTCGCCCGCCGCGGCCACGGCCCGGCATCAGAAGCTGGCCATCAAAGTGGCGATTGGCGTGGCGGCATTTCTGTTCATCGGCTGGCTTATCACTCTTTTGTTCCCCAAGTGAGCTTCTGTCCGGGCGCCCGTGGCCGGTCCCCGACCTGACCCGCAGGAGATAAAACAGTTTCACCTGATAGGTGAAAGTAGTAGTCCGGGTCTGAATCCAAAAATTGCGTGTATTACCGCGGTTTAACCTGAAGTGTAGCCGCGAAAGAACGCATAGATTGCAAAGAGGAAAAATCTGAATGGATTGTCTTTGAGCTTCTTGCGTTGTTTTGCGGCTAAAGATCCGATTCTGATCCGGCTACGACTTATTTTAAAATGCTCTAGCCTGAATATTTCACACCCGGATTGTCATCGCGAGCCCGACGAAGTCGGGCGTGGCGATCCCTCTCGCTGGATTGCTTCGTCGCTGCGCTCCTCGCAATGACAGATTCGGAAAGCAAGCGGAACAGTCTGTCCTGCCGCCGCGGGTGAATGTGAAATATGCAGGCTGGCGCGGATTAGCGAAGAATAGCGGTTACCCAGTTGCGGAAGTCAGGATCAATTGTTGTCCTACTTCCCCATGGCCCAGCCCGAAGCTCCCAAGATCATCTTCTCGATGCTCGGCGTCTCGAAGAAAATCGAGCGCAAGGAAATCCTCCGCGACATCTCCCTGTCGTTTTATTATGGCGCAAAGATCGGCGTGCTCGGCCTCAATGGTTCCGGCAAATCCTCGCTCATGCGCATCCTCGCGGGGATCGACACCGAGATCGACGGACGGGTGCATTTCGAGCCGGGCTACACCGTGGGGTTTCTGCCGCAGGAACCGGCACTCACCCCGGGGGCCACGGTACGGGCCTGCGTCGAGGAAGGCGTGAAGCATTTGACGGATCTGACCGCCGCCTACGACGCCAGCTGGGACGAGCTGGCTGAGGCGGCCGATGACAAGGCGAAAGACGCCATTTCTGACCAGCAGGCCAAGTTGCAGGAGAAGATCGACCACCTCGGCGCCTGGGATGTCGCCCCCATGGTGGAGCAGGCGATGGACGCGCTGCGGTGTCCGCTGGGCGACGCCGTCGTGGATCATCTTTCGGGTGGTGAGCGCCGGCGCGTCGCCCTGGCGCGGCTGCTGTTGCAGAAGCCATCCATCCTCCTGCTCGACGAGCCGACCAACCACCTTGACGCGGATTCAGTGAACTGGCTGGAGCAGCATCTGTCACGCTATGAGGGCACGGTCATTGCCGTGACCCACGACCGGTACTTTCTGGACAATGTCGCCGGTTGGATCCTGGAACTCGACCACGGGCATGGCCTGCCGTTCAAGGGCAACTACTCATCGTGGCTGGAACAGAAGCAGGCGATGTCGGCGGTCGCCGAGCGAACGGAGAGCAAGCGGCAGAAGGCGATGGCGCGCGAGCTCGAGTGGATCCGTTCGTCCGCCAAGGCCCGCCAGTCCAAGGGCCAGGCGCGCCTCAACGCCTACGAAGCCATGCTCAAGGCGGACGTGGCCGAGCAGGAGAAGAAATTCGAGATCATCATCCCGCCCGGTCCGCGCCTCGGCACCCTGGTCGTGCAGGCATCGGACGTCAGCAAGGCCTACGGCGACAAGTTGCTGTTCGAAAAACTAAACTTCGCACTGCCGCCCGGCGGCATCGTGGGCGTTATCGGGCCGAACGGGGCGGGCAAGACCACGCTCTTCAAGCTCATCACCAACCTGGAAAAGCCCGATGCGGGCAACTTCAAGGTGGGCGAGAGCGTCAAGTCCGCCTATGTCGAGCAGTCGCGCGACTCGCTCGAGGGCGGCAAGACGATCTGGGAGGTCATCAGCGACGGGCAGGAGCTGATGACGCTCGGCACCCGTTCGGTGAACAGCCGGGCCTATTGCGCGCAGTTTGGCTTCACTGGCGCGGACCAGCAGAAGAAGGTCGGCGTACTCTCCGGTGGCGAGCGCAACCGCGTGCTGCTCGCGCGGGTGCTCAAGAGCGGCGCCAATCTGCTCCTGCTCGACGAGCCGACCAACGATCTCGACGTGAATTCCATCCGCGCGCTGGAGGAGGCGTTGGAGTCCTTTGCCGGCTGCGCGGTCATCATTTCCCACGACCGCTGGTTCCTCGACCGCACAGCGACCCATATCATGGCGTTCGAAGGCGACAGCTATGTCCACTGGTTCGCGGGCAACTATACGAGCTACCTCGATGATTTTAAGAAGCGGAAGGGGAAGGACGCGGAACAACCCCATAGAATAAAATACCGCAAGTTGACCCGGTGAGAGTTTAATTAATTCGAACGAATAGACCGTTGCGGCCTGCTAGACGCCCGGTGTTTGTCCCCGGTTCTCGCGCGCCATTTCCCGATGCTGGCTGCTGCCAGCCCGGGGATCAGTCGCCCCGCCGGAGCGGTGGCTGGCGTCGCGAAAGCGAGGCAAAGGACGCGGAACAGCCCCATAGAGTAAAAATCCTCGGGGCAAGCCCCGAGGCATTGACCAGACCCGCCAGGCCGCTGTTTCTAGCCATTTATTGTAGGAGCCTGCTTGCAGGCGATTCGGAACGCCCGCCACCGGACCGACCGCAGAATCGCCTGCAAGCAGGCTCCTACATCCCGACCAAGCCGAAGCACCTGTCGGGCATAGGCCGGGCGACGGCCGAAGCTTCGGGGTATTGGACCCTCAGCGAATAAAATACCGCAAGTTGACCCGGTGAGAGTTTGGAGGGCTCGCGTCCCTGCGAGCCGCGGCCCGCAGAGACACGGGCCCTCCAGAAGTCAGCCGGCTTCAGTTGTTACGACCCCGTGCGCGCGAGGGTCCCGGGAGTGCTGTTATGGCAAAGGCGCGTAGCACTGCTGCGCAGAAGGTTCAGAATCGCCTCGTGGCCGGCGTTGAGCTCGATGCGCCGGGCCTTCGACCAACCAACCAGCACGAGGGCGGTGACCTGGTCGTTGCCGGCCAGCGGCACCAGCAGGAAGGCAGCCGGCGTATGGATGTCGCCTTGGAACCAGGCCGGCAGATATGGCGCGAGGGATGGCGTGCGCGAGTCGTGAATAACGACCGTCTCGCGGCGGGTGAGCGCGATGCTGAAAACGGTCTTTTCCCCGGGATGCACGGACGCGATATCCTGATGATGGGCGGCAAATGTGCCGAGCCCCTCAGCGAGGATGAACGGCCCGGTGTCAGCCGCCCGGAGAAACACGACACAGTCTTCGGCGCCAAATCCTTCGCGGACAGGCCTCAGCACTTCGAGCCAGGGCTCGCCTGGGGCACCGTTCTGTACGGGCTCGGGCACGAGCGTGATCGCGTCGGGCAGGGGAACATTGGCCGGGACGGACATTTCCGCCCCGGGTCCAACGGGAGTCCGGTCCCGGGGCGCCACGACGGTGGGGAACGGTGCGGTGGAGACCTGCTCTCTCACCAGTTTGTCGGCCAGCGCCCGGGCGGCGTCCCGGGCGATTCCCGACGGACCGGAGCTGGACACAGGCTTCTCGGGCCGCGGCAGGCGGGCGCGGATGCGGCGCAGCATGATCTCGGTTCCGGAGGCGGCACCGGGCATCTGCATGAATTGGGCCAGGCGCTCGCCGGCTGCACCGAGAGTGGAAGCGAGCAGGTCATCGGCTGCGGGGATGAGGCCGGCGAAGGCAGTGGCGAGTGCCCCGGTCTCGCGCTGATAGTCCACCTCGTCGAGCGACATGTTGAGAACGATCTGCGTGAGCCGGCTGCCGTAATCGGCCACGCCCGTGAGGCGTTCGCTGTGCGAGGAAGGCGCGGTGTCGGCGATACCGGCGGCGCTGAAGTCCCCGAGGGCGTGGCGTATTTCCAGTGGAAGCTTGTAGGGTTTGAGCAGCTCGCGGCTGAGCTCAAGCGGGGTGAGGCCGAAGATGCGGCGAAAGGCGACCGGTTCGGATTCCTCCGCGACGGCCTCCACTGCCGCGCGATAGTGCTCGATTGAAACCACCGGCAGGACGATCCAGCCCAGCTGCCGCAGCGTGGCGCAAGCGAAGACCATCTCGGGATCCACCGCGGTGACCTGCCGGGCGCAGGCCTGAGCGATCAGGCCGGCGCAGAGGGCCCTTGAGGCCGCTTGCCGCTGCTCGGGCGGGTTCTGGCGGGCGCCGGAGGATTTGAGCAGCAGGAGCGAAATGGCGAGGCTGCGCACACGCTGGAACCCGATCTGGTGAATGGCGTGCGGCACGCTCGTCAACTGGGTCATGCCCGGGTTCAGCGCGATCACGTTGGCCATGCTGACGAGCCGGGCTGCAACGACGGGGTCCTGCTCGATGAGGTCCGAAATCTCGCCCAGGGAAATGTGCTCCATGCGGCTGGCCAGCGTCTGGATGAGTTCCAGCAATTCGGGCAGACCCGCGCCCCGGCCGGAAGACAGGGCCGCCGCGGCCAAATCGGTCGTCTGTCGGGCGGTGAACGGGACCAGCATCCCCTTGCATCGGCCACTTCCGCTGGCGGTTTAGCGAGATCAAATCCCGCAATTGGAGTCGCCCGGCTTGCCGGGCCGGTCGCTACTCGAAACCGAAGAGCCGGCCCATCTGGCGGCGTTCCTTCTTGGTGGGGCGGCCTTCGCCGCGCTGGCGGGCGAGCAGGTGCTCGATCCCGGCCTGCTTGGCGCGTTCATACTCCGCTGGCGGGGTAAGATCCTGGAGAAACTCCGGCAATTGTTTCGCCGCGACGCGCGAGCGCGGGAGGCCGACGACCTTGAGGGTGCGGGTGAGGGCGCCGATGCGCACGGTGACAATTTCGCCGACGTGGATGTCGCGTCCGGGCTTGGCTTCGAGTTCGCCCAGCAGGACCTTGCCGGCGCGGCAGGCGTCGGTGGCGAGGGGCCGGGTCTTGAACGCGCGCACGCACCAGAGCCACTTGTCGAGCCGGGGATCGTCCATGGGTTCAACAAAGTTCATCGCCACGAAAAGTCACGAAAAGACACCAAAACAGAGAATGGCCATAAAATGCACAGAAGACGCAAAAACAAGGAAGACTGGTTCTGCGCCTTTTGCGCTTTTTGTGGCAATCCCGCTGTGCCTTGCGCCGGAATAAAATCCGGCTACCCTCCTCCTACGCTCATGAAAGTGCGCTCTCTGCTTCCCATCCTGTTTCTCACTCTGACCATGTCCCAATCGTCTTCCGCCAGTGCTGCGTCAAAAACCGAGTTCGCCACCTTCGGGGGCGGCTGCTTCTGGTGCATGGAGGCGGTGTTCCAGCGGGTGCCAGGAGTCGTCCGGAGCGTCAGCGGCTACTCCGGCGGCAAGACCGAAAGCCCGACCTACGAGGACATCTGCGGGCACGGCACGGGCCACGCCGAAGTCATCCAAGTGGAATTTAACCCGGCGGTGATCAGTTACGCGAAGATCCTCCAGATTTTCTTTGAAGCCCATGACCCGACGACGCTCAACCGCCAGGGAGCGGACGAGGGGGACCAGTATCGCTCGGTCATCTTCTACCAAGACGCGGAGCAGCAGAAGCTCGCGGCGCAGGCCAAGCTGGCCGCCCAGAAGGATTACGAGGATCCGATCGTCACCGAGATCGTGCCCCTGAAGAAATTCTGGCGCGCCGAGGACTACCACCAGGACTATTTCAACCAGCATCCCAACCAGGGCTACTGTGCGTTTGTCATCAAGCCCAAGGTGAAGAAGCTGCAAGACCACGGCGTGATCTCGAAGTGAGGGGGTAGGTGGAACCCGGCCTCCGGACGGGTTCGCTGAAAACGCGTCCAGAGGCCGCGTTCCGCCTCAATCAATTCAGGCGCCTTGGGCGGCGCGCTGGCGGCGGGTCTTGACCACCTGGTCGGTCAACCGGTCCAGCCAGCGAATAAGTCCGATGGGGCGCGGGCTGAGAAATTCCTTCTCCTCGGCCACGCTCTGGCCGTGCTTGTAAAGAACACCGGGGATGACGCAGGTGCCAAAGACCCAGTCGGCCACGGGCAGGATGAAAAAGCCGGAGATCGCCTCGTTGCAGTCGATGACGGCATGGTGCCGCAGGTGGAAACTGTACACCTTGCGCCAGAAACCGCCCAAGCGGGGGTGGTCGATGAGCGGCGACCACCTCTCGAACGACCAGTGCTCAATCGCGTGGAAGACCTCGTAGATCAGCAGGGAAGAGGCCATGGCACAGTAACCGCCCAGGAACCAAGGTAACGTGGGCATCAGCCAATGCAGCAGAGCAAAAAACGGGGTAAGGCAGGCGGCGAAGATAAGGTAGGTGTACCAAGGAAAGAAGGAGGCTTCCTTCTGCTCATTCTCGACAATGGGATAGAAATTCTCGACGAAGTTGACCTCCATGCCGCCGGGAGTACGGCGACGCGTGATACGGGTGAGGCTGTGATGATGCGTGTGCTGGCGATAGAAATAGCTGAGGATGGGGAGCACCGGCTTGTGCAGCACATATCGGTGGAAAAAATACTCCATGAAGCAGTTGAAGAGGGAGAGGACGAGGAAGGCGGCGATGAGCTTCCACACCGGGCCACCCACCTGCGTGACCCAGACGGAATGGGGGGCCAGCCGCCAAAACAAACCGAACACCGCGGCGAATGAGACGGTTACGACCAGAATGAAGAGCGGTAAGGAAAACTCTTCCTCAATCTGGGGTTTGGTGGAAATGCGATCGGACATCAGGGAGAATTTCAAAAGATTTTCCCGTATTGGCAATCGTTGAAAAATATTATCTCGGACGGGATTTTACAGGCCCCGGCTGCAGCGTCCGCTCGACTTCCTGCGTTTCTCCATACACTGCGAGGGGTGTCCGACGACCAGAAAGCAGACATCCATGGAACGGTAGTGACGGTGGATTTTGTCCGCCACCGCAATGTTATGCTCGTCCAGGCGGACCTGGGGTCACTGCTGGTGGATTACTACCTGCACCAGGCCGATCACCATCTGCTGCCCAGCGCCGAACACGACGCCTTGCTCAAGCAGGCGCTCATGGCTTTCACGCTTCATGCCGCCGCGCGTCCGCGCAACGAGCATCTTGCGTGGACGATCGGACTCCAGGATCCCCGGGTGAACCTATTCCTGTCGGGGGACAACGAAGACTGCATTGTCACGGGCCGGCTGTTCACGGAAAATGTGCGCGCGGCGGACCGGAATGTATTTTTCAGCGAGCTGATGCCCTCGCGCGCAGCCGAGAAGCGACGCAGCGTGGTGAACTTCGACGGCACCGACCTGTTTCGCGCGGCCGAGGCCTTCTACGCGGATAGCGAGCAGCGGACGGCGCGGTATTTCAATCTGGGCGAGGAACACTTTGCGATGCTCCTGGCCCAGCCCGATTGTGACGAAGCTTGGTTGCGCGGGCTGCAGCCGGCTGACCTCAAGGTGTTGGCGGCAACCGAGACGCTGACCCGGATCGAACAGCGGCTTTACCGATGGCACTGCGGCTGCAAGCAAAGCCGGATCCTGGCGGCCCTGGCGCCCGCGGCCCGGGCGGACCTGGCCGACCTGTTCGGTGACGGCGAGGTCATTCACGTGCAATGTCCGCGCTGCGCGGCGGCGCACACCATCACGCGTGAGGCGATGGAGGCCTGGCTGGCGGGTTCCGCCCCGCCGCTATGAGCGAGGTCTGGCAGAATATCTGGACGGGATTGGCGGCGGCTTCGCTGCTCGACCAGGTCAACCTGGTGCTGGGCCTGGTTGGGGTGGCCCTGATGGTGGGGCGCAGCTTGTGGGCTTTTCCGGTGGGCCTGGCGGCGGTATCTGTGCAGGGCGTGTTGTTCTATCGTGCGTCCTTCCCCGCCGATGCGCTGCTGCAGGTTTTCTTCTTTGCGACGCTGGCTTGGGGCTGGTGGCACTGGACGAAAGACAAGGGCACCGCGCCCGAACTGCCGGTCACCCGCCTGGCGTGGCGCAACCGCGGGCTAGTCCTCGTTGCGACCATCGCCGCCACCGTGGTCTGGGCGAGGTGGATCGGTCCACTGATGGGCGCAGTCATGCCGTGGCGCGACGCGTTCATCGCAATGTTCAGTGTGACGGCGCAGGTGCTGCAGGCGCGGAAGAACGTCGAGAACTGGCCGCTTTGGACGCTCGTCAACCTCGTGGCCATCGCCTCCTACTGGAGCGCGGCGCTGGCCTACACGGCGTTTCTCTATGCGGTGTATCTTATCCTGGGCCTGATCGGCTGGCATGCGTGGGCGCGGGCCACCACAAAATCCGCCGCATGAACCCACCGTTGCGCATCGCCGTCTATGGACCCGAGTCCACGGGCAAGACCGAACTTGCAGGAAAATTAGCGGCGCATTTTGCGGCTCCGCTGGTGGCGGAATATGCCCGCGAGCGATGGGACCAGCAGGGTGCACTGACACTGGAGGACATGCTGCCGGTGGCGCGTGAGCAGTGGCGGCGCGAGGACGAGGCCGTCCGCACTTGTCACCTAATAGGTGACAAGTCCGGTATGGTCATCTGCGATACCGAGGCGCTGACCACGATGCTGTGGAGTGAATTGCTCTACGGCACCTGTCCTGACGAAGTGCGGCGCGCGGCGGAACAGCGCTGTCGCCACTACGCGCTCTACCTGCTGTTGGACATCGACGTGCCTTTCGCCCCTGACCCCCAGCGGTGTTTTCCCGACCCGGCGGATCGGGAGAAGTGCATGCGTGTCTGGCGCGGGGCGCTCGAGCGGCGGAAATTGCCATTCTCCCTGATCTCCGGCGGTTGGGAGGAGCGGGAGCGACTCGCCGTGGAAGCAATCAAAAGAATTTTGTAGGTCGGGCTTTACGCCCGACGAGTCGGGGATAAACCCCGACCTACACAGAATGACACTCCCAGACGACTATCTCCAGCGTTTCGGCGGACTGGGCCGGCTTTACGGCTCAGCCGCCCTGCCGCGGCTCCAGGCGGCGCATGTGTGCGTGATTGGCGTGGGTGGCGTGGGATCGTGGGTGGTCGAGGGCCTGGTCCGCTCCGGCATTGGGGCCATCACGATGGTCGATTTGGATGACGTCTGCGTGACCAATGTGAACCGCCAGCTACCGGCGCTCGATGGCAACCTCGGACGACCCAAGGTCGCGGCTTTGGCCGAGCGCGTGAAACTGATCAATCCCGGTTGCTCGGTCACGACCATCGCGGAATATTTCACGGCGCAGACGGCAGAGCAGCTGCTGGCCACGCGCTACTCCTGGGTGGTGGACTGCATCGACCTGATGTCCAACAAGGCGCTGGTCATCGCGGAATGCACCAAGCGTGGACAACCGGTCGTAACCGTGGGCAGCGCGGGTGGACGGCGCGATGCCACGCGCATCAAGGTAAGCGACCTGGGTGATTCCCACGGGGACGAGCTGCTGAGGCAAGTGCGCAAGAAACTGCGGCGCGACTACGGCTTCGCGAAGGGCGAGAACAACCATTATGGTATTCCGTGCGTGTCCACGCAGGAGCAGCCGGTCTACCCGTGGGCCGACGGCACGTGTTCAACCGAACAGGAGGAGGGTTCCGTTCTGCGGCTAGATTGCGCAACAGGCTTTGGCACGGCGGTATTCATCACCGGCGCATTTGGCTTTGCCGCCGCTGGCGAGGTGGTACGGCAAATCGCGCTGGGAGACCACGACTCGGGCTCCTGACATGACATCGACCCAGGAAATAGGTAGAGCGCGCGGATTGTCCCGCGGCTGGCTGATGTTCGGTTTGGCGAGTTTCGCACTGGTCTGGATTTTTTGGCAGATCGGTTGGCAACCGGCGCATGTGTTCAATGCCACGAGGTTCATCCTCTATGACCAAGGTTCCTATCTCTACGCGGTCGAGCGCTTGAATCAGGGAGAGGTGCTGTATCGGGACCTTAACTGGCAATATGGCCCGTTGGCAGCCGGCTGGTATTGGCTGTGGGCGCAGGCGGGAGGGAACTCGCCATTGGTGCAGGTTCTCGCCTCGGCCGGCCTGATGGCGGCGGCGTGGGGGCTGTTGGCGGACTTGACGCTGGAGGCCGTGGGTAAACGGACGGGAATGCTTTGGGCGCTAGCGGGATTGCTGCCGGTGATGAGCCCGTCAGGGATCAACGCGATGAACGGGCCGCACGGAGCCTTGGAAATGTTCCTGCTGGCTGCGATGGCATGGGTGCTGGCGAAATGTCCCGCCCGCAATCGACGAGCCTGCCTACTGGGCCTGCTGGTCGGCCTGTTGCAATGGGTGCGGTTCGGGCCCCATGCGATCGCGCTTTTGGCGTTGGTCGTGCTGGAGGGAGGGCTGTTGCGCCGGGAAGGCCTCGCTGGGCGCGATTGGCTTAGGCAGCTGGCCGGATGGCTGGGACGCGTGCTGCTCGTCTATGCGATCCTGGCGGTGCCCTTGGCGGCTTATTATCGGTCGGTGCTGCCGTGGGCCGGCGTGTTCGAGCAGCTCTGGCCGAGCCACATGACAGCGCATTACGCGGCCACCTACACGCAACGCTGGCCAGAATGGCCGGGCTGGCCGGGGCTGATGACGACCTGGCTTCCCGTGCTCGGTGGCTTGACGGGTATGGTCGCGTGGCTTTGGGCAGTAACGAAGCCACGCTCGGCGGCGACTGCTCCGCTTCCGGCGGCGTTGACCGGGCTGGCCTTCGGGCCCCTGTATTGGGTTATCGGCGGGGTTTTTCTATTTCGAAACGACTACGCGATGATGGGCCACTTGTGGCTGGTCTGGCCCGGTCTGGCGGTGGGTTGGAACCTGGCATCGCCGAAACTGCGGATCAGCTTCTTGGCGCTGGTGTTGCCTGCGTTGGCAGATCATGGCCTCGGCGTCAGCCGCGCCTGGCAGGAAGAAATTGCGTGGCGGGCCGAGCCCCAAACCATGCCCAACGGGCAGCGGCTCTGGTTTCGCCCGAATGAGGCGCGGCGCTTCGCAGAGTTGGGAGAGGCCCTGGGCGGAAACCTCCCGGAGAAAAAACTGGCGGTCTTTATCGCCGGCGGTGGTGTGCATTATTTCTATGGGACGCAGCGGGTCGGCCGCCATTGGTGGTACCTGCCTGAATTTGTCCGACCGTGGGAGGCGACCGCTGTGGAGCAGGCGCTGGGGCAGCATGAATGGTTGTTCGTGGCGGATCTCGGCCAGAACTCGGGTCAGATCACGCCGGCCGGAATCATCAAACTTTGGATCCCTCTGCCCGACGACATGGGCCTGCGGCTGCTGCCGCGGCTGACCGCTCCGCGCTCCATCGAGGGACTCGGGTACGTCATGCGCATCCAGCCGGCGGCAGAGGGCGGAACGGCGCGCTAGAGGAACAGGCGGAGGAAATTTTGCTCCACCTGGGCGGCGAGTGATTCCAGCGGGACCTGGCGGAGTTGGGCGAGTTGCTCGTAGGCCACGGCGATGTTGGCCGGATGGTTGACCGCGGAACCATCAGTGGCGGGCGGGAGGGGGAAACGGTTGAGCTCGGCCGGCGGTGGTTTGGTCGGGGCATCGGTCTCGACGAGCAGCCGGTCGGCAGGGATGGCCTTGAAGTTCTGCAGCCGGGCCGCCTGGCGGGGGCTGAGGAGTTCGATATTGAACGAGAAATACGCACCGAGATCCGCGAACGGTTTGATCATCTCGGCGGGTCCGCCGTAGCCGTGCAGCAGGAAGCCGCGGGAGGGTCGCGGGGTCTTTTGCAGCAACTCCAGCAGGGCGCCAAAGGCCTGGACGCAATGGATGGAGGCCGCGCGGCTAAACTCGGCGGCGAGGGCGAGCTGGGCGGCGAAAACCTCGCCCTGTTCCTCCAGCGGGGCCACCCGCAGGCCGGCAATGCGCGGATCGCCGGGCTTGATGCCGTCGATGATCCAGCGGTCGAGTCCAATCTCTCCGACCCCCGCGGCGGGATCGTCCCGCAAGACCGCGCGGAGTGATTCCAGCCAGGCCGGGGAGCGGTTGCCGCAGTCCCAAGGGTGGATGCCGTGACTTGGCAGGATCCACGCATATTCGCGGGCAAGAGCAGCAACAACAGGCCACTCCTCCTCATTGGTCGCGTTGACCACGGCCCGCTGCAGCCCGACGGTGCGTAGGTCAGCCGCCAGGGCCGCGCGTTGCGTCACAAACTGGTCAAAATGGAAGTGCTGGTGGGCGTCGTAGAACGGGGGCACGGGAGTGAGCGCACGGTGACATCAATCCCGCTTAAGTAGGAGCCGAAAGTGGCCGTTAGAGGGGAAACAAACCACGGAAGGAACCACGTCCATGATGGACAATCTAATCATCGATATACCTGAACTCCGCTTGCCCCGCGACATGGCTTGGCGGGTGAAATTCATCGAAGCGGTCGAGCAACATGCCGGCCGGCTCGGGATTGCCGGGCGTTTCAAGGTGCCGAGGTTCTTCGGCTATTATTTCACCGGTTCTCATGCCGTGGTTGTGGCCGGGCTGTGGACCGTACTGGTCGATGATGCAGCCTTACTGCGGCGCCTGCGGGTCACGGTGGAGCAGATCACCGAGCACCGGTTCAACATCGCCAGTCGCGAGGAGGGCGGTGAACCCGAGTTTATGCTCGTGAACGACAGCCACGACGGTTCGTGCTGGCTATGGGATTACACCCACGCCCGCCGGTTCCTGGAAGCTAGCGAGCCCGTGGAGGCGCGGGACAGTCGCGACGACATTTTCGACGAGGGTAAAGATCGCGGGCCAAGACTTTTGGGGTCATAACAAAGCAGTCTGTGATGACGGGTTGTGGGTGTGGCCGGGGCGACCTGAGGAAACTCAGGCCGCCCTGCGCTCATTGACGGGGCGAGCTCGGATGGTAACCGCCCTTTTTGTAGGAGCCTGCTTGCAGGCGATTCTTGAAGTCTATCGCCTGCAAGCAGGCTCCTACAACGAATCCGGACTTACGGGGCCGCGGTCAGTTGATGAACATCGCCTCGTTGGTCTGGAAGAGGGCGTGGGCGAGCTTGGTCCAGGCGTCGAGTGGGCCGCCATGCTCAATATTCGATCCGATTGGCCGCGGGTCGACCCCGAGCTTGCCGGCGAGCGTGGCCCGCTGGGCCTGGCGTTGCTCGCGCATTCGTTCGCGCGCTGTTTTCATCGCGGGTGGCTCGGGTGGTGGCGCCAAGCCGGCGCCGGCCGGATTAGCCCGGACGTAGCGGATCCCGAGTTGAATTTCCTGATCGGTGGGCGGGCGTTGGAAGATAGCAAGGTAGAGTGACGCCACGCGTTCCTCGTCGCGGTCGAGGGCCGCGAACGCGGCCCGGTGGGTGAGCTTGCGGGCCGTCTCGACCACAAGCGGGCTGTTCATCAGGAACAACGCCTGCTGGGGCACGGTGGTGTCGAAGCGCTGGCCGGTCGGAGTGTCGGGATTGGGGAAATCAAACTGGGTCAGCAGCTCGGGCGGGTTGCGGCGGTCGATCAGGAAGTAAAGGGCGCGGCGCTTGCCGAAGCCTTCACTCACCGGGGTGATGGATTTGCCGCCGATGGTGGGATCGAGCAGGCCGGAAATGGCGAGGAGTGAGTCGTAGATTTCCTCGAAGTCGAAACGGTGCACGCCGTAGTGCCAGAGCAGCTTGTTACCCGGGTCGGCAGCGGCGGCGGTAGGGTTGGCCTCACTGCTTTGCTGGTAGGTGCTGCTGAGCAGGATCGTGCGATGGAGCTGCTTGATCGACCAGCCGTCGGCGACGAAACGTGCGGCAAGCCAATCGAGCAACTCGGGGTGGGTGGGTGTCCCGCCCATGTTGCCGAGATTGTCGGGAGTCGCGATAAAGCCGGTGCCAAAGTGTTCCTGCCAGATGCGGTTCACCAAGACCCGGGCGGTCATGGGGTTTTTCGGGTCGGCGATGGCTTGGGCAAGTTCGAGCCGGCCGCTGCTCCTGGTCCATACGGGGCGTTTCTTGGGATCAGCGGAAAGAATCTCCAAAAAGCGCCGCGGCACGATGTCGCCCGCGTTCTGGACCTCGCCGCGGAGCAGCACAGGATAATCCTTGGGATTGGGCGCATCGGTGAGGGCGACGGCGCGGGCGGGTGCGCCGGGGTGGTTCATCTCGAGGTTGCCAATCTCGCGCTGGAGGAGCGCTTCGGCGCGGATGAGCTCGCGACGTTTGTCGGCATCGCGCGTGCGGGAGCGGCGAAATTCCTGGAAGTCCTTCTGCAATTGCTCGGCCTTGGCTTGCAGCTCGTGGCCCTTGGCCAGGTACTCGTTGAGTTCGGGTGTGATGAGAATTTTATTCTGAAGCGTGGGCTCCAGCATCACGGAGCGCGGCTCGGCGGTGTTGGCGAAGACGCCGTAGAGCGAGTAGTAGTCCTTGGTGGGGATCGGGTCGAACTTGTGGTCGTGGCAGCGGGCGCAGGAAACCGTGAGACCGAGAAACGCCTTGGTGGTGACGTCGATGCGGTCATCGATGATGTCGTTGCGGCGGCCGTCGTGCTGGTTGCCGAGGGTGAGGAAGCCGAGGGCGGCGAGAATACGCTGGTCGGCGGGCGGCTCCTTTTTCGCCGCCTTGGCCTTCGCGATGGCGTCATTGACGAGGCGATCGGCGGCGAGCTGCTCGATGATGAACTGGTTGAAGGGTTTGTCCGCGTTGAAGGCCTCGATGAGGTAATCGCGGTAGGTCCATGCGTGCGGGAAGCGGGGGTCGTCGCGCTTGGGTGCGTCGCCCTTTGTGTCGGAATAACGGGCCACATCCATCCAGTAGCGGGCCCAGCGTTCGCCGTAGTGCGGCGAGTCGAGCAGGCGGTCCACGATTTTGGCGAAGGCGCCGGGCGAGTCGTCAGCCAGGAAACGCTGAATCTCGGGCTCGGTAGGCGGGAGGCCCGTGAGATCGAAGGTGACCCGGCGGATGAGCGTTCGCTTGTCAGCCAACGGGCTGGGGGCGAGGCCGTCGGCCTCGAGGCGGGCGAGGACGAAGTTGTCGACCGGCGACTGGACCCAAGCGGTGTTTTTCACTGCGGGCACGGCAGTTTTTTGGACGGGTTGAAAGGCCCAGTGGCTCTTGCCCACGCCGCCGTAGGATTTGCCGCCGGCGAGGGCCAGCGGCACCCGCGGGTCGGGCGCGCCCCGGCGCACCCACTCGGTGAAGTCCGCAATTTGTTGCTCGGTCAACTTGCCGCCGTGTTCCTCGGGCGGCATGCGCAGATCGGCATCGGTGTAGCGGATGGCCTGGATGAGCAGGCTGTCGTCCGGCTTGCCCGGGACAATGGCACGGCCGGAGCTCCCACCGGCAAAGAGGGCGTCGCGCGAGTCGAGCATGAACCCACCCTTGACCTTGTCCGCGGTGTGGCTGTGGCACTTGTAACACTGCTCGGTGAGGACCGGGCGGATCTTGGTGTCGAAAAACTGCTGGTCGGCGATGGAGAGGGTGGAGTCGGCGGCGCGGGTAATTGAGATCAACGAGAATGCCCAAACCCCCGCTACCGTCATCCTGAGCAGGGCGAAGGATCCAAGCGGAGCCGCACACGTGGACGACCGCTTGGATCCTTCTCCCGCGGCTGCGGAATCAGGATGACGGGAAGTGGAGATGCCGCCGTGTTCGAAGCTCATGCGAGGATCGGCCTCACCACGTTGCCTGCGACGTCGGTCAGCCGGAAGTCCCGGCCATTGTAGCGGTAGGTGAGCTTGGTGTGGTCGAAGCCGAGGCAGTGGAGGATGGTGGCGTGCAGGTCGTGGACGTGGACCTTGTCGGTGACGGCGGCGGCGCCAAACTCGTCGGTCGCGCCGTGGACCATGCCGCCCTTCACGCCGCCGCCGGCGAGAACGAGGGAGAAGGCTTTGGCGTTGTGGTCGCGACCGGGGTTGTCGCCGCCGTTGCGGTCCTTGGTGGGCTTGCGGCCGAACTCGCCGCCCCAGACGACGAGGGTG
Organism: Oleiharenicola sp.; assembly: GCA_025363455.1. Lineage (GTDB taxonomy): Bacteria > Verrucomicrobiota > Verrucomicrobiia > Opitutales > Opitutaceae > Lacunisphaera. The sequence continues at coordinate 32,723 of JANYDW010000030.1, forward strand.
GAATCGAGCAGGCCGCGCTGCTTGAGGTCGGTCATGAGTGCGGCGAGCGGCTGGTCGATCTCGCCGGCCTTCTCGGTCAGGCGGTCCTCGAGGTCCTGATGGTGGTCCCAGCCGTCGTGCCAGACCTGGACGAAACGGACGCCCTTCTCGACTAGGCGGCGGGCGATGAGCAGTTGTTTGCCGGTCGCCGTGTTGCCGTAAGCGGCGCGGACCTCGGCGGACTCCTTGTTGATGTCGAAGACGTCGGTGGCCTCGGCCTGCATCCGGAAGGCGATCTCGGCCGTCTCCAGGCGCGATTCGAGCGCAGAGTCACGCTGGAGGTTCTGGGCGTGAAGTTCGTTGAGCTGGTGAACGAAATCGAGCTGGCGGCGCTGTTCGGTCTTGGAGACGTAGCTGTTGCGGATGTTCTGGATCATCTGCTGCACGTTCTGCGCCGAGGTGTTGACGCTGGTGCCCTGATAAATGCCGGGGAGGAAGGCCGAGCCATAGCCACCCGCGCCGCCCACCGGCAGGCGGCTGCCGCGCAGGGAGATAAAGCCGGGAAGGTTTTGGTTTTCCGTGCCCAGGCCGTAGACGACCCAGGAGCCGAGGCTGGGCTTGGTGATGCGGATCGAGCCCGTGTTCATGAACGTGGTGGCGACGTCGTGGGCCGGGATGTCGGTGAACATCGACCGGATGACCGTGAGGTCGTCGGCATGCTTGGCGGTCTTGGCGAACAGGTCGCTGACCTCGAGGCCGGACTGGCCGTAACGTTGAAACTTGAAGGGTGAGGCAAAGGCTACGCCGCCGTCGGCGCCGATGGATTTGCCATTCATCTTGAACAGGGCGGGCTTGGGGTCCCAGGTGTCCACGTGCGAGGGCGCGCCTTGGGCGAAGATGTGGATGACGGCCTTGGCCTTGCCCGGAAAATGCGGCAGCTTCGGCATGAGCGGACCGCCGCCCGCGGCGAGAGGGACTTGGTTGCCCGCGGCGCGCAGATCAAGCGGATCGAGGAACGAGGCGAGACCCAAGGCGCCGAGGCCGAGTCCCATTCGGTTCAGGAATTGCCGGCGCGTGAGGAAATAATCTTCAAGATCCGTGGAGACACCCTGGCAGGAGTGGTGCCCGTGATGATGGTGATGATCGTGCTCGTCGGGAGGCATAGTGGGGAGCTTGTCCATTACAGAGACGAAGGCAGACTGGGCAGGTTTCGAGGGAGATGGGGTGGCGCGGCTTTGGCGATCGATTTACGAGTCCATCTGGGAGGAGGCAAAATCGCGGATCTTTGCCCGGACGCTCCGCAGGCCGTTGAGTCGGGTAGGGGAGAGGTTTTGCGTGAGACCCAGCTGCTCCAACAAGACGGGTTCGGTGGTCGCGACCTCGGCGAGGGTGGCGCCGCTGTAAAGGTCGCAGAAGAGCACGAGCAGCCCGCGCACGAGCGGCGAGTCGGCGTCGCAGCGGAAATGACAGCGGCCGTCGCGTACTTCACAGGCGATCCACGCCAGCGAGACGCAGCCCTTCACGCGGTTGGTCTCGGTGCGGTCTGCCTCGGGCAGGGACGGACGCGACTTGGCCCGGTCGACGACGGCGGCGAACCGTTCCTGCGGGTTTTCGATAAGGCCGAGATCGTCGACCATCTGCTGCTGTTTCTCCGCGAGGGTCACGGGAAGTAATTTGTCCGGGCAGGGTCCGGCTTGCAAGCGTTCGGCAGCCACGTTGAATGCCGACATGGTAAATCCGTTTGCGATCAGCTGGCTGTGGCGGGGCCTCAAGGGGAACAGCGTGACCTTTGCCCTGTTGTTCGCGTCGTTTCTGGTTGGGCTATCCCTGTCGCATTACGTCAACGTGCTGCTCACCCGACTCGGGGTGCACTGGTTGTATGCGATGGTATTGCCGGCATTGTTCTTCATGTGGCTGGCGAAACGGGAGGACCGGATCATACCCGACGAAACGCACCGCAAGCGCTGGGCCCGCGGGCTGATCATCGGCTCCATCGTGCTAGCGCTGTTGATCGCGTGGCTGAAGCCGCGCGCCTGATCCACCGGACTCCCTACTTGGAGGAGGTAGGACTTTTTTCGTGGAGCCCGTGCAGGAAATCGAGCGGGAGGACAGCTTCGCCTGCCTGTTGACCGCTGGACCAGCGCAGACCGAGTGAGCGCGGGCTGGGCGTCATGGGGAAATAGAAACTGCCCGTCCGGGTTTCGCCCGGCGCGAGCGTTAGCGGAAGCGCGAGCCGGCGCCGGTTGAATTCATTTTCCATCGCGGCCTTGTTATGCTGGTTGATGGCCAGGACGGTAATGTAGTAAAGCGGCAGGACAACGACGGTGGCGGTGGCCGCGGTGGTGGCGCCTGCGGAGAAAATCCCGGCGCTGAAGGCAGCGGCGGTGCCCGCACCGACAATGAGCACTCCGGGAGCGGTGTAGCGCACGAAGGCGACCCCAGCCTCCTTGTATTTTTGCTCCAGGCTCTTGCTCTCCTTTTCCAGGGCCCAGGGTTTGCTTCCTGGCGACCGGGACACATCGGCGAAATCCGTCAGGGTCGCAGCGGAAACGGTGAGCGGCGCGCGACCCGGATTGTGGCAGGTGACAACGTATTCGTCCCAGAACGCATTGCGCTTCCAGGAACCCGGCCCGTTGTAGGTGACGAGGGTGTTAAGCGTGGCCTCGAGCGAGGTCGGTGGGAAGGGCACGTTGAGCAAGTGGGGCGGCGGGGTGTCTTTTTTCGCCTCCTTGTATTTGCTCGAGACGCAACCGGTGAGCAGGAGGGTGATGGCAAACGACACGGCGATAGAGATGAGCCGCCAGAGTGGCGCTGAGTAAAGGGGTGCGGTTGCGTTCATTTGGCTGAGACCAATACGGTCAGGTTGCCCTTCTTTATCCACCATTCCTGGAAGGCGGCTAGTTTTACCGCCATCGGCCCGGAGGCGGGATCGTGGATGATGACGCTCTTGTCCTTGGTCAGGCCCACCACGACCACCCAGTGGTTCGGCTTGGGGCCCCATTTGTCCCACGCATTGAGGAGCGCGGCTCCCGTCAAGCCGCCGTCGGGGATCAGGGGCTGGGGAATCATCACGATCAAGGGCCGGCCCTGATGCAGGTTCTCCTGCAAGTCTTCCATCGAGCCCCGGTAGGCAAAGGCTTGCAGGCCCAGCTCGGTCGCCAGCGCCTGCAGGTCATGACCGGTTGTATCGGCCGGGAGTGACGGATGCTTCGCCCGGAAGTCAGCCAGCGGGACATTCCAGAACGACGCCACCGCAGCCACGCAGGCCGCGCCACAGGCGTAGTTCTTGTCCTGCTTGATGGGCGGCAGGCCGCTGACATACAGGGTGTCATCCTCGAGGGTGAGGCCCTTGAAGCCGCTCACCGTGGTGCAGCCGCCCAGCAGGAGGGCGGAGAGCAGGAGCCAGCAGGATCGGAGGTGATAATGCATGCGATCAAAAGACTTTTGGGCCGTCGAAGTGATCGCCACCATGGCTGGCCACTAGGGCGACTACACCCACGATGACGACGACAGTGCCGACGACGATCAGCACGGTCTTGCCGGTGTCTGACGCGCCGGCGACCCGCTGTGTGGCGAGACCCTGCGACTGCACGGCGAGATGCTGGTATTTGACCAGATCTGCGGGGCTCAGGGTCGTTTGCCTCGTCACCACGGTGGGGGTGGGGAATAAGGGCGCGGGGGCTTTTGTCTCGGCAGCTAGCGACGAAACAGCGGTCGAGATCAATATCACAGCCGCGATCAACTTTGTGGTTGGTTTATTCATGGGATGGGGGGGGAGAAGGATGTCTGCCTGACAAAGCGGGGTTTCCCTGCAGAAAGTATCGTGGACGGGAAATCTTTTTGTGTTGGCCAAATTCTTTCACGAGTGGGACGAAGCGCTCAGGGGCGCTTTTCGGTGACCGGTTTCGCGGCGGGCGACGACTTGAGGTGCAGGCCGGCGAGCCGAGCGAGATCGATAATCCCATCGCGCGGCTTGTCGTTGACACTCACGACCGTGGCGCCCACGGCCAACGCCCCGGCCGGGACCGCGTCGGCACCGTTGCCGATTTCGAGAATAGGGCCGAAAGCCGCCAGCACGCTAGCTTCATAACCGTGGCTTTGCTTTTCGAGTTCCCACGGATCTGTGCCGGGTGAGGTGGCGAGGGTTTGGAAATCCGTGAGGGCCGCCGAATCCACGGTGAGCGTCGTGGGGCTGCAGTTCCTGATTGTGAGAGCGTATTCGTCCCAGTAAGCATCGCGCTTCCAGGAGCCCGGGCCGTGAAAGGCGATGAGGCTGTGAACGAGGACTTCGATGGCCGGCGACTGGCCGGCGTCGTGCGGAGCCGGGGCGGCGGTCAGGTTGAGGGCGACGGGTGACCGGAGGTCCTTGCCCGCGGATTTGTATTTGGAGGAGACGCAACCCGCGGACAGGAGGACGGCACTGAGCGAGAGCGCGACGGCGGGCCCGATCCGGGGAATGAAAAGACAGGTTGTTAACATTGGGGAAGATTGTCCTCGGCCAGCGCGCGGACTTCGTGCCAGTTTACATCAGCGGTGACAGGCAAAGGGGGAAAGGGAGGACGATGAAGGCGGCGGGCATGTGGAAAGCGGCATTCGGTTGGTGGAAACAGCGGGGATGCGGACAAACTTGCCTAGAAAGCGTAGGAGAATCCCGTCGTCAGAATCACAGGCGGACCGCCAAGCCAGTTGTGCGAGGCGGCGAGTTTCAAGCCCTTGAGGACGACGGCGGCTTCGAACTGGAAGGAGATTCTCCGCGTGAGGGGCCGGCTGATTCCCAATTGAATGGTATTCCACACACCTTCGTGGAGCCCCTCCGCCATTTCCTCTTCCTCCTCGTCACCACCGAGGACCGTGGTCGCGCAGGCCGCCGCCACCACACCCACTCCGGTCCAAACCCTGGTGCCGTTGGCGAGATGCCACTCGGCATTCACGGTGGGCCAAGTCAGGAACCACGGATCGCAATCGGGGCAGCCGAAGGTCCGGGCCTTTGGGTAGTAGATCACCGGGACCTTGAAATAAACCCGGAAGTCCCGGGAGGGCTGGGCCAGGACGTATCGGAAGCGCAAGCCGTAGCCCGGGGTGAAATTGCCCAGTTCACCGGCCAGAACGCCGACCGAAAGACGATTGGTGATGCCGTAGGCCACCTCGCCAAGACCGACGAAGGGTATGCCGGTCACTGTCGTGGCTATGATTTTCCCCTTTGGTGGACAAAGGTAGTCGCCTTGGACAAGGTTGTCTGTGTCGGACCACCCGTCGCTCTCGCCGGCCATGAAGTCTTGCCCGGCGTTGCGTTCGTCGGTCAATGCCTCGGCGACGAACTGCCCGAGGCTGAGTGGCGCCGCGCTAAGAGCCAGGAGGCAAACGGTGACGAGAGCATTTTTCATCACAGGGGAGGGGTGGAATGATCTGGCTCGGTCGCGACGAGGACGGTCAGCAGGGTGAGGATGATGATGAGGGCGATCATGGGGCGGTGGGGTTGGGGTCTGCGCTCCAGAGAATATCAGTTCCCGCGCCGGGACGTGAGTTGATAAACTTGATGGGCCCATTGATTGTCTCAATGGGGCCGCGCGCGCCGGCCGGCACGGCGTGAAGAACGTTGCCTCGTGGGCGCCGGGACTGTTATTGGGCAACGCAGCGATGAATATCCACCATCTGGAACTTTTCTACCATGTGGCGCAGCATGGTGGGATCAGCGCGGCGGTGCGGCATATGCCGTATGGCGTCCAGCAGCCGGCGGTGAGCAGCCAGATCCGTTTGCTCGAGAATGATCTCGGCGTGAAACTCTTCGAGCGGCAGCCGTTCCGGCTTACGGCGGAGGGGGAGGAGCTGCTGGCGTTTGCGAAGCCGTTTTTCGAGAATGTTGATGCGGTCGGCGCGCGGCTGGGCCGGCGGACCGGTGTCCAGATCCGCATCGGTGGCTCGGAATGGGTGCTGCGCAACTACCTGCCCGGAATCATCCGGCGGGTGAAACGGATACACCCGGGACTGCGGATGTCGATGTGCACCGGGTTTCAGCCGCAGATGGAGGCGCTGTTGCGCGATGACAAACTGGACCTGGCGGTCTCGACGGCGCTGCTCGCGCGCTCCGCCCCGGGCTTGCGGCGCATGCCGCTGGTGCGGATCCCGCTCGTGTTGCAGGTGCACAAATCATCGCGCCTCAGGTCGGCGACCGAGCTGTGGGCGAGCCGACGAATCGCGGAACCGCTCATCAGCAGTGTGCCGGCGCCCGACAATGTCTTTCAGAAGGGACTGAAGCGGCTTGGCGTGGCGTGGCGTCCTTCCGTCGAGGCGACCTCGCTGGAACTAGTGACACGGTATGTGGCGGACCGGCAGGGCATCGGGGTGAACGTGGCCATGCCCGAGCTTTCGCGGCATCCGCTCGTGCGGGTGCTGCCGCTCGAAGGATTTGACCCGGTCGAGATCATCGCGATCTGGCGGGGCGAGCCGGGCGCAGTGGTGCGCGCAGTGATTGAGGAGTCGCAACGCTATGTGCGCGAGACATGGCCGGAATATGCGGTGGCGGGCAATCTGCCGTGATTGCAAGTGCCATGGCCTGATGCCTTTCGGCCCACGCTGACCATGGCCGGGCGGCAAAAGTGGGAATCGGCAGGAAGGGGCGGCGGGATGGGATTGCCCGAAATCCTCCTGCCGGGGAGATTCCCGACCGGTTCAGGGCACCAGCCCCAAGGCCGGCACCCGCCTTCGTCCCGTTCCACGGGACTACGGCGCGGCGAGCAGACACGAGGTCGATTCTGTCCGGCCGCATCGGGCCACAATGATCAAACCGACTGGCCGAGGTTGGGCATGGGCAGGTCGAGGGTGGCGGCGAGGGCGCGGTACATTTCGCCTTCCTCGACCGTCACGGTGCCGTCCTGGGCGATGACGTGGGCGGTGGCGACGAGCAGGCGCTTCTTGATGGGCAGCGAACTGACGGCGAGCTTGTCGAGCGCAGCGTCCACTTGTTCGAGGCCGCAGGCGGTTGGTTCGAGCAGAGCGAGCTGGCCGGCCAGCAGGGGCAACTGCGCCACCCCTGCTGCGAAGGCAGCCGAGGTATCTTTGCTGCTGAGGGAGGCCAGGGCGGAAAGTACCACGGCGATCTCGGTGTGCAGGGCGTCGAACGAATCAAACTGCATTTTCCGGTTCGGCGTTTGCGCGAGTCGGAGCTGGCTGAGCAGCATTTTCTGCAGGGCATACTCGAACGGGGTAACGCGGGCGTCGGCGTGAACGAGTTCGTCGAGCGTGGTGGCGAAACGGTCGAGCGCCGCGGCGTCCAACAGACGCAAGGCGGGCAGGGTCAGCTGGAGCAAGGGGAGGCGGGCGGCGGGATCCACGACGCTGAACGCGGAGCGTAGGCCCGCAAGCTCGTCCGCCGCGGTCTGGCCGGCGTGCCGGGCCACGAGGGCCTGTTGCTGGTCACGCGCGGCCTTGTCGCCGTTGAGCAAAAGGCCGTAGACGAGCACCTGCGCCGTCGTGGAGTCGCGGGTGGCTTCACGCAAGCGCGTGGGAATCGAGTCGAGCAGCAACTGGGCGTGCCGGAAGTGCGACTCCGTGAGTGCGCCAATGTCGGCGACCACGGCCACGGGCTTGAAGGGCAGGGAGACAAAGGTCCGCGGACGCGGCAGGTCGGGCTGGGCGGCATGTACCCGGCTGAGGGTTTCGTCGGCGCTGTAACGGGTGCCGCCGCCGAAACCGGCCACGGCGGACGACTCGTGGGCGATGTCCACCACCTCGGGCGGATCGAAGAGCTTACCGTCCCACGACGGATCCACGGCCCGGATGCGCTCGTCGAGCGGCGGGTGGGTGGCCCAGAGGCCGCCGAAGTTGGACCGGAAGGCCTGGGCGATGAAGAAGTGGCCGATCTCGCCGGCATGGTTGTTGATCATTGTGCCACCGAGGGCGTAGCCGCCGATTTTCTTGAGTGCGCCCGTGATACCGCCGGGATTGCGGGTGAACTGGACGGCGGAGGCGTCGGCCAGGAACTCGCGCTGGCGTGACACGGCGGCTTGGATCATCCGGCCGAAAAAATAGCCGACGTAGCCGAGAATCATCAAGGCGAGTCCGATCGCGAGGATAGCGAAGATACTATTGTCCTTCTTGCCGCTTGAGCGGCCGCTGCCCTGGCCGAGCGACTGGAGGATGCCCCGGCCCATGAGGCCGATGACGAGAATGCCAAAGACGACGGACGTGATGCGGACGTTGAGTCGCATATCACCGTTGAGGATATGGCTGAACTCGTGGGCGATGACGCCTTGCAGCTCGTCGCGCGTAAGCTTGTCGAGCGTCCCCCGGGTGACGGCGACCGCGGCGTCGGCGGTGGTGAGGCCGGCGGCGAAGGCATTGAGGCCGGGCTCGTCCTCCAGCACGTAGACGGCCGGCATGGGGATGCCCGAAGCAATGGACATCTCCTCGACGACGTTGAGGAGCTTGCGTTCGCGCAGGTCAGTGGTCTTCAGGTCAACCGCGCGGCCGCCGACCATCTCGGCGATGGCGGAGCCGCCGTCGCGCATTTGCGACCACTTGTAGAGCGAGGCGAGGCCGACGACCGTGAATGTGCCGAGGGAGACGCCGAGGAAGACCCGGGGATCCCACCAAGAGCGGTCCTTCATCTGAAGGGCTTGGTATTCGTGGCGGCGGCTGCGCTCACGGGAGAAGTCGCCCGAGTGATTGATCGCGAGCATGGCGCTCGCATAGCCCCCGAGGACCGTCCCCCCGAGGGCGAGCGCAAAGAGGAACACGAGCCAGTTGGTTCGTTTCTTAGCGCGATCCTGGGCTTCGAAGAAGTCCATGGGGTGGGAAATGGCTGAAGGACTGAAAAACTGAAGGGCCGAAGTCTTCTGCGCGGGTGCGACCGATATCGCCTGGTTCAGCCTTTCAGTCCTTCACGCATTCAGTCTTTCACGTAAACTTCACCTGCGGGGCATTGCGCTCGGCGGCGACGTCGACTTGAAAGAGTTGGGCCTCGGCGAAGTTGAACATGCCGGCAATCAGGTTGGTCGGGAAGCGCTCGCGGGTGGTGTTGAAGAGCGTAACGGCATCGTTGTACGCCTGGCGGGCGAACGAGATTTTGTTCTCCGTGGAGGTGAGCTCCTCGGTGAGCTGCATCATGTTTTGGTTGGCTTTGAGGTCAGGATATTGCTCGGAGACGACCATGAGGCGCGAGAGGGCGCCGCCCAGACCCGACTCAGCGGAGAGCAGGCCCTTCATGGCGCCGGCATCGGCGGGGTTGGCGGCGGCAGCCTTCGACGCCGCGTAGGCGGTGTTACGAGCCGCGATGACGGCCTCGAGGGTCTCGCGCTCGTGCTTCATATAGCCCTTGGCGGTTTCGACCAGATTGGGGATGAGGTCGTAGCGGCGCTTCAACTGGACGTCGATCTGCGCGAAGGCGTTCTTGAATCGATTGCGGAGGGTGACGAGGCCGTTATAGGCGCCGACGACCCAGAAGGCGAACAAGAGGGCGACGCCACCGACGACGAGCAGAAGGATGAGGGCTATACTCATGGGGAGGGAATGGGTTGAACCGAACGCGCCACTTTGTGTCGGAAGCGGCAGAACGGCGCGAGAAATTTCATGTTACACCGGGCAGACATCTTTGGAGCAGGCGGCGCTTGCCAGCCGCGGGCGCGGACTGCACATTCCTGCCGTCAATGAAGCTGCTGGCGCGCCCCCTCTTGCTCCTCCTCTGCCTGCCGGCCAGCCAGCTGCTGGGGCAGGTCGCCAGCCCGGCTCCGCTGGCGGCTGAGGCGGCGGCCTTGCAAACCGTGCCCGGACGCTGGATCGTAATGGAAGTCCGCGCCGATCAGGCCCTGCAGATCGGATTCCCGGCCACGGCGGCCACCATCTACCGGGAAGTTTTAGCCGACAAGGCGGTGCCGGCCGGCACGCGGCAACGGGTGACCCTGTCCTTGGTGACGGCCCTGATGGACGCGGGCGAGCCGGCCGCCGCGCAGACGGCGCTGCAAAGCTACGACGGACCACGCGGCACGGCTTATCAATTGCGGGTAGGATTGCTGGCGGTCACGGCCCGGCGTTTCGAGCAGGCACGAGCAGCGCTGACGGGAGGCAAGGTGGAGGACTTGCCTGAGCCGGATCGTGGCTGGTGGTATTTTCTCCAGGCGAGTGTGGTTGAATCAGAGCCCAATATTTCCCTCGCGAACCAGCTCTACGACCGGGCCAAGCAGGCGGCGGTGTCCGAACTGCAGCGGACACGTTTCGAGCTCGCGTTCCAGCAAGCGTTGCTGGTGAGAGGCCAGTTCAGCGAGGCCCAACTGCCGAATCTGCGCAGTAACATGGACCGCTACCAGGGACAGCGGATTGGCTATACCGCCGTGCGAACCTACGTCGCGGCCCTCGCCGGGCTGGGCCGCGCTGCCGAGGCTCAGGTGATCTTGCAGCGGCAACTGGCGGTGCTGCCTGCCACCGAGCGCAACGAGGCCGATCAGTTTGGCCTGATGCTCGGCCTGATCGCGGGGGAGAACAGTGTGGCGGGCCGGCAGGCGTTCCGACAGCTTTTGCGCGACGGCCAGCGACCTGAGACCCAGCGACTGGCGCTGCAATTGCTGGTGCGCGGGACGAAGACCCCGGCCGAAAGAGAGCAGCTGCGTCGCGACGTGACTGAACTCATCGGCGCGCCGATATCTCATGCAATCATCGAGGATTTGTATTTGGTGCGAGCGCAGACTGCCTTGACGGACAAGGTCTACGCCATGGCCGAGGAGGATGTACGCGTATTGCTCGAGCAATATCCCGCCTCGGCCCAGAAGGCACCGGCGCTGGGGGTCCGGTTGGCGGTGGCTTGGGACTTGAAGCGCTATCGGAGAGCGGCCGAGGTGATCGTGCAATTGCGTGCGGTCATCGTCCCCGGTCGGACCCGCGCCGAGTTGGGCGTGCTGCAGGCCGAGGCATTTTTCCGGGCGGAGGACTATCGCAACGCGGCGGATGCTTACGAAGCCTCACTCCATGAAGCGCCGCTGGCGGCGCCGGCCGGCGTATTGATTTTCCAGCGGGTGCTGGCGGAAATCCGGGCCGGCCGCCTCGAGGTGGCGGCGAAACAGCTGGATGAGGCGAGCGGCAACGCCGGCTTTGACTCCCTGAATCGCTGGCAGGCCGAATGGAACCTAATCAAGGAAATGCAGGTGGCTGGGCAGAATCAGGCGGCCTCAACCCGCGTGGAACACCTGCTCGCCACAGGTACGCAGGAGGTACCCGGGGAATTGCGCATCCGCCTGATGTGGCTGCGAGCCAAGCTGTCCTTTGACAACGGCCGGCCCGAGGCGGCGCTACAGCAGTCGGAGGAACTGCTGGGGCCGTTGAACTTGGAAAAGCCGCTCGAGGCGACCTTGCGGACCAACACCTTTAGCCTGGCCCAGCTCTTGAAAGCCCAAGCCCTGCTCGCGCTTGGTCGCGATAGCGAGGGCTTTGCGGTGCTGGACAAACTACGGGCCAATTTTCACGCCACCGAGGCGGCGCAGTATTCGTACCTCGTGCAGGCCAGCCACCTGACCCAGACCGGAGACCTGGCCGGCGCCCAGCGGGTGCTGATCAGCTTCGTGGATCCGGCCGGAGGTTACCCGCAGAGCGATTATGCGCCACTGGCACTGTACCAAGCGGCGCTTATCCTTGAGCGACAGGGCCTCGACCGGCAGCTGCAAGAGGCCCACAAGCTGCTCGAACAGTTGGTGCAGAATTATCCGAACAATGAATTGGTGTTCAGTGCCCGCATGAAGCAGGGCGATCTGCTTCGAAAACTGAATGATTTCGCCACGGCGCGGCGGATCTATGAGTTCCTCGTCAACAATTACCCGGGTCATCCCGACGAATTGCTCGCCGAACTGGCCCTCGCAGACAGTCTTTCCGGGCAGGGGGCGAACAGTATGGTCAACTCCGAGAGCGCATCGGCGATCTACGAGAAACTGCGGGATCTGCCGTCGGCCCCGGTGGACCTGCGGGTCGAGGCGGGTTTTAAATGGGGCACTGCCCTGGCCAAACGCGGCCAGTCGGCCAAGGCACAGACGGAATTCTGGTCGGTCGTGCAGGGTTTCCTGCTTGATCCGGTGCAGGCCGCGAAGCTCGGCGCCAAAGGTCGTTGGTGGATCTCCAAATCTCTCCTGGAGTTCGCGCAAATCCATGAGGACGCCGGCCGGTTGGACGAGGCCCAACGTGCCTATCAGCTGATAGTGGACAATAAATTAAGCGGTGGAGCGCTGGCGCAGGCGAAGCTGGCGCGCTTCCGGCCGGTGGGAGGAACCGCGCCATGAGCTTTGGCATTTACGCGCGAATCACGCCCTGCATGATGCGCGACACCAATGACGGCATTCAGCTATAGTGTTTTTGCGCGGGGCGGTTCCGTGATGTTGCTGCTGGTCCTGCTGGGGCTGATCGCGGCGGTGATCTTCATCGAGCGGGCGCTGTTCCTCCACCGCGCGCAGATCCGCTCCACGGAGTTTCTCAATGGCATCAAGAACCTGCTGCAAAAGGACCGGCTCATGGAGGCACTGACGTTGAGCGAGGAGACGCCGGGTCCCGTCGCCAAGCTCGTGAAGGCGGGCCTGCGGCACGCGGGCGACGACGAGCTGGCGATGCGCTTCGCCGTGCAAGAGGCTGCGCTGGCCGAGCTGCCGGTGCTTGAACGCCGGATCAGCGCGTTGGCGGCGATCGCGCAGATCGCGCCGCTGTTCGGCCTGCTCGGGACGCTGCTGGGCATGATCAAGACTTTCTGGCTCTTCAACCAAGGCGGCAATTACGCGACGCCCGCCGTGCTGGCCGGCGGCATGTGGCAGGCGTTGCTGACGGCCGCGGCCGGATTGGTCGTCGCGATTCCGGCGCATCTCGGGCGGCATTTCCTGGCCGGGCGGGTACGCGCACTCGTGCAGGACATGGAGTGGGCGGGGAATGAGCTGATGCGATTTCTCCTGCGCGACTACCGGAAAAACGGCGGAGGTGAAAAATGATCACGCATCCCCTGGAGCTGCAATCACGGCTCAGCCCGGCTCCGCGCGACCTGGATTTTTTCGCGTGGGTGAACGTCGGTTTGATCGCGCTGTTCTTCGGCTTGCTGGGTTCGCGCTTTATCCTTTCACCGGGCCTACTGTTGGGGACGGGGAGTGAAGGCTTCCAATTGCCGACCAGCACCGGGTTGCAATATAGCAGCACGGCTTCGGTCGTGGTGAGCTACCGACAGGACGATGTCATCCTATTCGAAGGCTCCATCATCAAACTTTCGGAGTTGCGCGAACGGCTGGCGGTTTATGCCCGACAGCATCCGGGCGAGGTGTTGCTGCTGCTGGCGGACAAACATGTATCGGCCCAAGCGATAAACGATTTGTCCGTGATGGCTACGTCGGTGGGATTTGCGTATGTTCTGATGGCAGGAGAGAAACTTCCAGTGATCGAAAATGGGTTGAAATAGAAAGCGCATGCATACCGGGCAAACTGAGAGAACGCGGCGGGTGTGGTTGGGTTTGGCTCTGGCCGCAGCCGCGACTGCGACCTGGTGGAGTTTAGTTGGAAATGAGTTGCCGGCGATGGCAGGGGCCAAGGCCAAAGCCATCCAACCACTAGTGCGGCTCGCTAAAGCGGGCGGAGTGTCGGACGACGAGGTCCTGCGGGAAAAGTCGGAATTGATGGACCCAACCCCGCTGTTTTTTCCCACGCAATGGAATTACGGGCAGCGTCCCTTGCAGGAGGGACGGCTCAAGCAGCCGGGACAGGTTTTCGGAAGTTTCGAGCCAAAGCTTACGGTAGGGGAGCAAAACATTGCAAATTACGGGGCGGAGGCGACTCCCGCACCAGAGAAACTGGTAGATGTGTTGATACAGGGCAACGAGGCGCCATTTGCTGGGATAGGTCAGGTTGATGCCCAGCGTTCAACTCTCTCGGTGAGGGCCGGGTATCTGGAAGTGAGGGATCAGAAAAATGGTAATATTATTACCGCCCAACAACTTAGTGGAATAGTAATTCCTCGTTCTGACTTTGCGCCGGTGGAGTTTTTGGTCACGGTGGGAAGCTCCGGCCTGATCGGTGACCCGGTGTTGATTCTCCCCGGATCCGGCTGGGAAGAAGTGGATAATTTCTTCCGGGCCTATCTCGTAAAATCTTACCGGCTGGGGGAGCGGTTGCGTCCCGGCCAGTATCGTGTATCGGTGGGCGCGTAGGATTTTTGGGAAATTTGCGAGAATCTAGTTGACGGTCCTTTTTGGGCATCGTTTTCTCCCCGTTCTCTTTGTTTTTTGCCAATGCCTTGGTCTGCCCAGATAGCTCAGTTGGTAGAGCACGTTCTTGGTAAGGACGAGGTCGCCGGTTCGAATCCGGTTCTGGGCTCCAGGGCGGCGTCTCTGATCACAGACGTTAATCAAGATCAACAACTTCAATACTAATCAAACCCACTACTCCACATGGCTAAAGGAACATTCGAACGCAAGAAGCCGCACGTCAACGTCGGCACGATCGGTCACGTCGACCACGGCAAGACCACGCTGACCACCGCGATCCTCGCAGTGCAGGCCGGCAAGGGCCTAGCTGAGGTCAAGTCCTACGCGGACATCGCCAAGGGTGGCACCGTGCGCGATGCGTCCAAGATCGTCACGATCTCGGTCGCCCACGTGGAGTACGAGTCCGACAAGCGCCACTACGCGCACGTCGATTGCCCCGGCCACGCTGACTTCGTCAAGAACATGATCACCGGCGCCGCCCAGATGGACGGTGCAATCCTCGTCGTCTCGGCTGCGGACGGTCCGATGCCACAGACTCGCGAGCACATTCTGCTCGCCCGCCAGGTCGGCGTGCCGAACATCGTGGTGTTCCTGAACAAGGTAGACCTCATCGATGACAAGGATCTCCTCGATCTCGTCGAAGAGGAAATCCGCGACCTCCTGACCAAGTACCAGTTTGACGGCAAGAAGGCCAAGCTCATCCGTGGCTCCGCTACCGCCGCTCTGGAAGGCAAACCCGAGGGCAAGGCCGCCATCCAGGCGCTGATGGAAGCGATCGATGCTGAAATCGCCGAGCCCGTCCGCGAGCTCGACAAGCCTTTCCTGATGTCGGTTGAGGACGTCTTCTCGATCACGGGCCGCGGCACTGTCGCGACGGGCCGTATCGAGCGCGGCATCTGCAAGCTCAACGACACCGTCGAGATCGTCGGCCTCAAGGACACGACCACGACCGTCGTCACCGGCATCGAGATGTTCCGCAAGCTGCTCGATCAGGGCCAGGCGGGCGACAACGTCGGCATCCTTCTTCGCGGTATTGAAAAGGAAGGCATCGAGCGCGGGCAGGTCATCGCCGCCCCGAAGTCCATCAAGCCGCACCGCAAGGCCAAGGCCGAGATCTACGTCCTCTCGAAGGACGAGGGTGGCCGCCACACGCCGTTCTTCAACGGCTACCGTCCCCAGTTCTACTTCCGTACCACGGACGTGACCGGTGTCGTCAACCTGCCGAAGGGCGTGGAGATGATCATGCCGGGTGACAACATCGCCGTCGACATCGAGTTGATCGTGCCGATCGCGATGGAGAAGACCCAGAAATTCGCCATCCGCGAAGGCGGCCGCACCATCGGTGCCGGTCGTGTTACCGAGATTGTCGAATAAGCGTCCTTTAACCTCTTCTGACCGACGCTGCCGGGGCTCCTTTTGGGGTCCCGGCTGTGTCGTCTAAAAGAAATAGAATATAACCACAGGGGTGTAGCTCAATTGGTAGAGTAGCGGTCTCCAAAACCGTTGGTTGGGGGTTCGATTCCCTCCGCCCCTGCCACCTTCGCCCGAACAACACATGGCCAATCCCTTCCGCTCCGTCCGTCTCTTCACCAGCGAGCTCGTTGGCGAACTGCAGAAAGCCAGCTGGCCGACCAAGTCCGAACTCAAGGACTCGACCATCGTTGTGATTGTTGCCTGTCTCCTGCTCGGCCTGTTCACGAGCATCAGCGACTTTGCCCTCGTTAACGTGGTCGACGTCGTCACCGAGTGGGTTGCTAAGCTTTAAACACCTTCGTCCGATGACCACCCAAACCTCCACCGCCCAGTGGTTCGCCCTTCACACGCTCTCCGGCCAGGAAAACAAGGTGAAGAACTACATCGAGAAGTTCAAAAAGGCCGAGGAACTCGCCGACGAAATCCATGAGGTTCTCCTTCCCACTGAGGTGGTCTCTGAGGTCAAGAACGGCAAGAAGTCGACCAAGGTCCGCAAGCTCTACCCGGGCTATGTGTTCATCAACATGGGCCTTTACGACGAGGAAAAGAAGGTCAAAATCAAGCCCTTCTACTTCGTGAAGGACGCCTCGGGTGTCATCGGTTTTGTCGGTGGTGATCATCCCGCCGCGCTCCGCCAGAACGAGATCGATGAGATCAAAGCCCGCATTGAGGCTGCCTCGGGCAAGGAAGTGCCAAAGGTCACCTTCGAAGTCGGCGAGGAACTCAAGATCACCGACGGTGCCTTCGCCAACCTCACCGGCCGTGTTGACGAGGTCGACCCCGCCCGTGGCAAGCTCAAGATTTCCGTCTCCATTTTCGGTCGGTTTACACCGGTCGAACTTGAATACTGGCAGGTCCAGCGCGCCTCTGAAAGCTGATCCAGCCGCCCTTACCACCACCCAGTCACCAACCACTCACCATGGCCAAGAAAATTCAAGGTTACGTCCGTCTCCAGCTCCCCGCCGGTGCCGCCAATCCGGCGCCCCCGGTCGGTCCCGCCCTCGGCGCCCAAGGCGTCAACATCATGGGCTTCTGCAAGGAATTTAATGCGAAGACCAAGGACCAGAATGGCATGATCATTCCGGTCGTCATCACGGTCTATTCCGACAAGTCCTTCACCTTCATCCTCAAGTCGCCTCCGGCATCCGTGCTGCTCAAGAAGGCCGCCGGCATCGCCACCGGCTCGGCCAAGCCCAACATGGACAAGGTCGGCAAGGTCACGAAGAAGCAGATCCTTGAGATCATCAAAATCAAGAAGGCCGACCTCAACGCCAACAGCGAGGAGGCCGCCATCCGCATGATCGCCGGCACCGCCCGTAACATGGGTATCGAAGTCGTCGACTAATTTCCCTCAACCGCAACTCACCGCGGGAGTCCCTCCAAGGACGTTCGCACCGCAAGGAGTCCAACATGCCCGTAAAACAAAGTAAACGCTACCGCAGCGCCGCCAAGGCCGCCGATCTCACGAAGGAATATCCACTCAAGGAAGCGGTGGACATCCTCACCAAGTTCCCCAAGGCCAAGTTCGACGAGACTGTCGAGCTGTCCTTCCGCCTCGGCGTCGATCCCGCCCAGGGTGACCAGATGGTGCGCGGCACCACGCCGCTACCCAACGGGTCCGGCAAGAAGGTCCGCGTAATCGTCTTCACGGATGATGCCGATAAGGCCATTGCTGCAGGCGCTGACCACGCTGGTCTCGCCGAGTTGATGACCAAGATCAATGCGGGCTGGCTCGACTTCGACGTCGCCATCGCGACCACCGAGGCCATGAAGCAGGTCCGCACGCTCGCGCGCGTCCTCGGCCCCAAGGGCCTCATGCCCAACCCGAAGTCCGGTACCGTCACCGACGACATCGCCGCCGGCATCAAAGCCGTCAAGGCCGGCCGGGTGGAGTTCAAGGTCGACAAGACCGCCAACATCGGCGTCGGCGTCGGCAAGCGCTCGTTCACGGTCGACCAGATCACCGAGAACGTCACCGCCGTCCTCGAGGCCGTCGGCAAGGCCAAGCCTGCCGCCTTCAAGGGCCACTACATCAAGAGCGTCACCCTCTCGTCCTCGATGAGCCCGGGCGTGAAGCTCGCGACCACCGAGTTCAACAAATTCTAAGGAGCCCTTACCATGAGAGCCGAAAAACAATATTTGATCGACGAGGTCAGCAGCCACCTGAAGAAGTCAGACTACGTCATCCTCACCAACTTCACGAAACTCACCGTCGCGGACGCGGCCGAGCTGCGCAAGCGCCTTGCCCCCGAGAAGGCTGAGTTTCATGTCGTGAAGAACAGCTCCTTCCGCGTCGCCGCCAAGGCCATGGGCCTGCCCGACATGGAGAAGTCCCTCAGCGGCCAGACGGCCGTCGTCGTTGGCGGTAAGAATCCTGCCGGCGTCGCCAAGACCCTGAAAAAGTTCATCGAGGAAAAGCAAAAGCTAGAGGTTAAGGTGGGCGTGATGGACAAGAAGCTGATGTCCGCCGCCGATCTTGCGAAACTCGCCGATCTGCCTTCGTTCGACGTCCTGCGCTCGATGCTCCTTGGCATGCTCACCATGCAGGGCGCCGCGTTCGTCCGCGTCCTAGACGCCAAGGTCAAGAAGGAGCAGCCCGCTGCTGCTCCCGCCGCCTAAACTATCCCTTAACCAACCACAATTTTTCCGGCGCAAGCCGGAAAGCCAATATCCAACGAAGAGGCTAGGGGACACGTCCCTTAAACGCGTTCCAACCGGGACCGCTATCCGCTTCAGGAGAACATACCATGAGCAACATCACCAAAGACCAAGTCATTGAATGGCTGTCCGCCCAGCCGATCCTCGATCTCGCCGCGCTCGTCAAAGAGCTCGAGACCAAGTGGGGCGTTTCCGCCGCCGCTGCCGCGGGCCCTGCCGCCGCCGCTGCCCCTGCCGCCGCTGCCGCCGAGGAAAAGACCGAGTTCACCGTCGTCCTCCTCGAGGCTGGCGCGAACAAGATCGGCGCCATCAAGGAAGTCCGCGCCATCACCGGCCTGGGCCTCAAGGAAGCCAAGGACCTCGTCGAAGGCGCGCCCAAGCCCGTCAAGGAAGGCGTCAACAAGGCCGAAGCCGAGGAAATCAAGAAGAAGCTCGAGGCCGCCGGTGCCAAGGTGGAGCTCAAGTAATCGCTTGGCGATTTCTTCCCTCAGTCATCTCGATTCACCGAGACAGGCCGTGTCCAACCGCGGCCTGTCTTTCGGCTTTCTTTCAATTGTTCTTTCCGCGTCCCAGGACCCCGCGTCCAGGCGCCCCACTGCCGGTTGCTCGCCGCTGAGCAGCTGAGTCTCGCACCTTTTTTCAGTTCACATCTACACGGGAAATTCCATGGCCGACCGCACTCACACCGAACGCATTAACTTCGGCAAACTCCGCGAAGTCATCCAGCCGCCGAACCTCATCGAGCTGCAGATCAGCTCCTATCTCGAGTACCTCCAGAAGGACACGCCCGAGAAGCAGCGCAAGCCGTACGGCCTCGAGGCCGTCTTCAAGGAGGTCTTCCCGATCAATTCCTACGACGAGCGCCTGACACTCGAGTACGTCTCCTACACGATCGGCGAGCCCAAGAGCTCCGAGATCGAGTGCCTCCGCGAGGGCACGACCTACGCCGTCCCGCTCTACGTGAAGCTGCGCCTGCGCGAGGAAGACTTCATCAAGGACGAGGAAATCTTCATGGGTGACATCCCGATGGTCACCGAGCGCGGCTCGTTCATCATCAATGGCGCCGAGCGCGTCGTCGTCTCCCAGCTCCACCGTTCGCCTGGCATTTGCTTCGAGGTCGCCACGCACCCGAACGGCAAGCTGCTGCACTCCTTCCGCATCATCCCCGATCGCGGCACCTGGCTCGAGGTCCAGTTCGACAACAACGACCTGCTCTACGTCTATCTCGACCGCCGCCGCCGCCGCCGCAAATTCCTCATCACGACGCTGCTCCGCTCCATCGGCTTCAGCAACGACCTGGATATCCTCAACCTGTTCTACACGATTCAGGACCTGAAGGTCTCCAAGGCCCTCGACCTCGAGAACGTCTCCACGCTCGTGTTGGTTGAAGACGTCATCGACGCCCAGAAGGGTGTCGTGCTCGCCCGCGCCTTTGAGCCGCTCACCAAGGCGATCGTTCGCACGTTCGAAAAGCACGACATCAAGTCGATGCGCGTCATCGACACCACGGCCGACGAGGGCGCGATCATCCGAGCGCTCAAGAAGGACCCGACCCGCAACGAGGAGGAGGCTCTCAAGGAAATCTACAAGAAGCTGCGCCCGGGCGAGCCGCCGACCACGGCGAACGCCAAGGCCCTGCTCAAGCGCCTGTTCTTCGACCCGAAGCGCTACGATCTCGGCCGCGTCGGCCGCTACAAGATCAACCAGAAGCTC
>JANYDW010000068.1 GCA_025363455.1 Oleiharenicola sp.
CTTTGCGCGAGGCCCAAGTCCTGATTGTCTCGCGCAAAGGCCGCCAAGGACGCAAAGGAAACGCAGGGACTACTTCTTCTCGAAGAGGAGCACCGGGCCTTGGTTGCAGCCGACGACGATCCGCGGGCCCTTGGCGCCGGGGAGAACCGCGGCGGAGCGGGCTTCGCCGGTCACCACGATCCCGGACTGCGCGGGCAAGACCGCGGTGAAGCCGCCCTTGCCGTCGCCCTTGAGCAGCACGCCCAGGCCGCCGTCAAAGCGGCCGGTCGTCGGCTCGGGGCCGAAGTTGTTGCCGACGCACCAGAGGTCGAGTTTTCCGTCACCGTCGAGATCCGCGGCGACGATGGCGTTGACCGGCGAGATCTGCGCCTCGCGCGGGAGCGGGGTGAACTGGAACGTGCCGTCCTTCTGCTGGAGGAAGACGCCGCTCGCCAGCTCGGTGGCGGAGAGTTTCGTCACGGCGGCGAGCTTGTCGGCGCCGAAGATGTCGCCGAGCGACGCGGCGGCGTAGGCCTTGTAGGTCGGGAATTTCTTGCTCAGCCACGGGAAGGCGTAGGCCAGCTTGCTGCGACCGCGGAGGGGCACCAGCGCGCCATTTTCGTACTGAGCCTCGATCAGTTGCGTGCGACCGGTGCCGTCGAGGTCGCCGCTATAGAGCAGCGTCGGCTCGGCGGCCGTCGCGCGATACTTGGTGTTGAGGCCGATGTTGCCAGCGACGATGTCGGGCCGGCCGTCACCGTTCACGTCGGCGATGGTGAGCGCGCTCCACCAGCCGGTCACGCCAGCCAGACCGGCATGCGCGGTGATGTTCTCCAGCTTTTTGCCAGTGTTGTGGAAGATCGAGACCGGACCCCACTCCGTGGCCACGATGAGATCGGGGCGCTTGTCGCCGTCGATATCCGCCCAGACGGCGGCCGTGACCATGCCGATCGAGCGCAGGCCGGGCGCGACCTCGTCGGTCACGTCCACGAGTTTGCCGCCCACGTTGCGATAGAGGAAGCTGCGGGGCATCTCGGGGTATTTGCCCGGCACGACGCGGCCGCCGACGAACAGGTCGGTCCGGCCGTCGCCGTCGAAGTCCGCCGCCGCGACCGCGCCGGTGCTTTCGCCATCCGCGGGCAGCGTGCCGGCCGGCGCCAGCGCGAACTTGCCGTGGCCGTCGTTAAGGTAGAGGCGGTCGTTGAGCAGGGCGTCGCCCCGGTCCTTCTGCACGCCACCGGCGGAGATGAACAGGTCGGGCGCGCCGTCGCCGTTGACGTCGAGGAAGGTCGCGCCGACGTCGTCGGCCTCAATGGCGGCCGCCCAAGGCTGGTCGGCGGCGGACTTGAAGGTGCCATCGGCCTGGCCGAGGAACAGTTCGCCCGCCTGGCCGGCGGTGCCGGTCACGAAGACATCGGGGAGTTTGTCGCCGTTGACATCGGCCACGGCGAGGGCCGGGCCCTGGCCGTTGAGCCGGCGGGGCAGCAGCCGCTGCCGGGTGAACTCATCGAAGGGCCGGAGCTGGTTGCTGTGCTTGAGACCGCGCGCGATGGCGGCTTCGGCGTAGAGGGCATCGGGACGGGCCGGGAGCTTGAAGATCGCCGGGGCAAGCTTGGCGCCCTCAGCCAGCGCGGGCTCGCTGACCGTCAGCAACTGGTCGGCCGGGAGATTCTCGAGCACCTGCACCTCGCCACGCGGCCAGTGAATCGTAAGTTTCCTGATCGCGGTGTCGTCGCCCAGGCCGAAGTAAACCAGCGGCGGCTCACTCGAGGCGATGCCCCGCTCAGTGAAAACCTGGCGCACCTGCACTCCGGCGGCGGTCTCGATCAGGAGCTCGGCACCGATGCCATCGCGGTTGGGCGCCCGGCCGGCGAGCTTGATGACTGCGCGGTGGCCAGTGACGGTGTCGTTGCGGATGATGGTCGGCGGGGCGTCGTAATTGGAGTAGATGAGGTCAAGATCGCCGTCGCCGTCAAGGTCAGCCAGGGCGCAGCCAAAAGCCACGGTCTTTTCGTCGAGGCCCCACTCGGCCGAGACGTCGGCGAACTTCAGACCGCCGAGGTTGCGATAGGCCAGCGTGGGTTCGCGGCGGGGCGCGGCGTTTTTCCAGACATTGGCGCGGGCGGCGAGCGTGGGGGCGACGTTCTGCTTGTCGACGAGGTCGGCGTCGATGAAGTTGCGGATCATGCCGGCGGTGATGAAGGCGTCGAGGCGCCCATCGCAATCGAGGTCGCCGAGCCGGGCCGACCAGGTCCAGCCGGTGGCATCCATGCCGGTGAGATGCGCGGCCTCGGCGAAGCGGTCGGTGCCGGTGTTGAGGTAGACGGCGTTCCACATGTACTGCGGGATCAACTCGGTCACCCGCTCCATCTCCCACAGGCCGCGACCGATCTCCTCCATGCCCGTCATGAACTCGGCGTGGTTGCGGTCGCGCATGTCGGTGATGAAAAAATCCACGAGCCCGTCGTTGTTCAGGTCGCCGGCGTCGGCACCCATCGAAAAATACGTCACGTGCGGCAGGCGCTCGTCGACGATGTCGGCGAAGGTGCCGTCGCCCTTGTTGAGGTAGAAGCGGTCGGCGGTCTCGAAGTCGTTGGCGACATAGAGGTCGGGCCAGCCGTCATGGTTGGCGTCGAACCAGAGCGCGGTGTGTCCTTGGGTGAGGCCCCAGATGCCGGCTTTGGCGGTGACGTCGGTGAAATGCCCGTTGCCGTCGTTGTGGAAAAGGTAGTCGCGACGGCCCTGCGGGGATTTCGAGAAATCGAGGATGTTGGTGACGAGGTAGCAGTCGAGGTTCCCGTCGCGATCGTAGTCGGCGAACGTCGCGTGGACAGAGGCGTCCTTGATATCCAGGCCATATTCGTGCGCGCGCTCGGTGAAGGTGCCGTCACCGTTGTTGATGAAAAGCAGATTGGGCAGGTCGTAGCGGCTGACGTAGATGTCCATCCAGCCGTCCTGGTTGAGGTCGACCGCGGTGGCCCCGGTGTTGCTCGAGGGCGCCGTCTCGGTCGGCGTGATGGCCACGCCCGCCTTCCCGGCGACATCCTCGAACTTGAACGACGCGACCTGCCGGTAGAGGGCACAGGGGCCGTTCTTGGAGACGGCGAAGATCGCCGGCCGGCCGTCATGAAAGAAATCCGCCACGGCCACGCCGGTCTCAACCGCGCCGAGGGTGAGTTCGCGGAACCGCGCGCCCCACATGCGCGGATCGGCGAAGACATTGGGCACGGTGACGCCGGTCTCGGCCGACGTGAGCCGGGTGAAGGCCTTTGCCCCGGGGGCGGGAGCCGTGCGCGGGTTCAGCGGCTGGGCCGTGTAGTCCGCAGCAAAAGCGAAAGTCGCCGCGCTGAGGAGCGCGGCGGCGGTGAGCGTGGATTTGAACATGCGGGAAGTGGCGGAGGGGTGGACTGTAAGGCGGGGTCAGCGGCCCCGCCCTACAAAGTTCACTCAAGGCTTGGCCGGCTGCAAGGCGTGTTCAACGACCCAGTCGCCAACCTTCCGGCCGGTCGCCTGGCCTTGCACATCGTCGGCCTTGACGTGAATGCCACCGTAGAGCCGGCTCAGGCCGATCTCGTTGCGGCACTCGGAGAGTTTCTTGAACGAACGCACGGCACCGGGCAGACCCTCGGAAGTCGTGGTGAACTCGATGTCGTCCGTGCCAAAGTAACGCTCCAGCACCCGGGAGCCGGCGGCCGAAAAGGTGCTGTGGCCCGAAACATAGGAGGGAAACGCCGGGGTCATCATCAGGGGAATGAAGTTGGGATTGGGCGTCATGTGCTGATTGAGCTGCGGGGTGAGTTCGCGGATACCGGTCTCGGGGCGCCACGTGCTGTAGAAATATTTGATATCCCAGCAGGCGATGGCGGCATCGGCCGTGGCCATGTTGAGGAGGGCAAAGAGCCGCGCGGTTTCAAGGGTGGAGAGCTTGTTGCGCCGCGCCAGGTCCTGCGCGATCACGTTCCAGTGACCGGGCGGGGTGGCCGTGCCCAGATCGTCCGCCCAAAAGGCGGTGGTCAGCGTCTGCGTCTCGGTGCGTTCGGCCCCGTCGCGAACGCCAATTTTATTGATCTGCATGAGCTCATCAGCCTGTTGCTGCGAATCGAGGGCTGGCGGGGGCGGCGCGCGGAACTGGGAGGGCGAGGTCATCACGAAGGGCGTGACCTTGCCCCAGTGCGGCAGCACCGGCGGACGGAAGCCCGGAGGTGTCTCCCGCCATTTGCCCGGCTCCGTGCTCGTATACTGGCCGGGAATGGGTTTGTCGAAACCGCTCTTGGCGCGCTCGGCGAGGACCAGTCCGGCGACGTGTTTGCCCCAGGCGAGGCCATCGGTCTTGGACTGGCCGTCCGCGATCGCCGCGAGAGTCTGATCATAAGCGACCTGGAAATTGCGGGGGTTTGCCGCCTGGCCCCACTGGGCGTTGAGCAGGGTGAAGGCGGCGCTGGTGATGGCCGCGTCCAGGTTGGCTCCGGCCGGGGCGGCCTCATTGACCAGCCAGCCATGATGCGTGTGCGTGAGGCCGTTGACCGTGTCGAAGATCGCGGCGTGGAAGGTCGCATAAAAAGCCGAGGCGATGGGCGGGGGGTTGCGGGCGAGTCGCGTGGCATTGAGCGCCTGCTCGTTCCAATAGAGCACGGCATTGTCGGCGGCGACGGCCGGAAGGCGGGTGAACCAGGCGGCGATAAACGCCAGCACTACGAGACGGGGCATTTTCATGCGGTGGGGGTTGCTTGGACTACGGGGTTAAACCGGCGGCGGTGAGCCAGCAGTTAGGAAACAATCCGGCGGAAGTGCAAACCTTGGAGTGGCGAACCGCTGCTATTCGGGGGCGAAAATGAAACGACCCCGTGAGCGCCTACTCTCACCGGGGTCGTTACACACCTTAGTTACCTGATATGAACCTGCCGCGAACATGCGCTTCCGGACGCGGCAAGGAAAGCCGGGTGGGACGGAATGCCGATCATCGGGGACGAATGGCGGAACTCCCCGAAACCGCAAGAAATGCACATCGCCCCCGCCTATAGGCAATTCGTCCCATCGGGCTTTCCCACCCATTCTCCCTCTGGCAAAGGTCCTCTCGTCGCGGAGAAAGGTCTTCGCGAGCCACCAAGCCAAACCCCAAGCAAACCTAATAGCTCCCATGTCCTCCGCACAATCCACGCGCACTCCCCTCGCCCGGCTGACGTTGTGGGCCGCCCTCACCGGCCTGCTGCTCCTCCCCGCCTCCCTGTTTGGCCAAGGCTGCGTCATCGCCCGCGGCGGCGGCGGCGCCATGCTCTCCGACAGCTCCGGTTACCTCGAGCCGGGTGAATGGCAGCTCACCACGGCCTACCGCTATTTCAAGTCCCACCGCCATTTCGCCGGCGACGACGAGCAGACGATCCGCTCTGACCAAGGCACCGAGGTCTACAACACCTCCAACTTCATGGATGTGACCGCCAACTACGCCTGGTCGAAGCGGCTCAACCTCAGGCTCACACTGCCCTACGTCCATCACAACCGTTCCTCGATGTACGAGCACTTGGGCAATACCTCAGGCCAGCGTTTCAGCACCCAAGCCGCCGGCATCGGCGATGTGAATGTCGGCGCCACCTGGTGGGTGTTTGACCCGAACCGTGACAACCCCCGCGGTAATTTCTCCGTCGGCATGGGCCTGAAGCTTCCGACGGGCAACGCCGAGGTGCAGGACTATTTCATCAAGTCGACCGGCCCGACTCTGCGATACGTCGATTCCTCCATCCAACCCGGTGACGGCGGCACGGGCGCCACGGTCGAAATGCAAGGTTTCCTGCGGCTCGCGCGTAATTTTTCGCTCTACGGCAACGGCTTCTACCTCGTCAACCCCGAGGAGCGCAATGAGAAGACCGGCTTCTCCATTCCGGACGGCTACATGGTCCGCGGCGGCGTGGACTATCGCGTCGAGCAGGTGAAGGGCCTGGTCGTCAGCCTCGGCCTGCGCAACGAGGGTGTGATCGCCCACGACCTCCTCGGCGGCAGCCGCGGGAGCCGCCGTCCCGGCTTTGCGGTCGCGGCCGAGCCCGGCTTCTCCTACAGCCGGGGGAAATTCTCGGCCACCGTCGCCGTGCCGATCGCCCTGCACCGCAACCGCACGACGACCTTCGGCTCCATCAAGGCCGGTGACGCCGCGTTCGCCGACTGGACACTCAACACGAGTTTCTCCATCCGGCTCTGAGCCAGAGCACCTGAACGTTCTTCAAGACGGCGGCGATTTTCGCCGCCGTTTTTTTATGAATGGGTGGCTGGGCGCGGCAGCGCCGGTCGGGACGGACCGCCGGGCCGTCCGCGAACGTCCTTGCGGCGCGCCCAGCGGTCGCGCCCTACCCGCCAAACCTACACTCCGCCACCGGAAGCGAACTTGTCCAGCTGCCCGCGCAGGCTGCGGCTGAGGGGCAGCTTGGTGCCATCGCGCAGCACGACCGTGTAGTCCCCGTGTTGGGCGGGCTGGATTTCCCTGATCTGGTCAAGCTGGACAATGGCGGAACGGTTGATGCGGGCGAACTGCTGGGTGCCGAGGCGCGTCTCGATGGCCGCCATGGTCTCACGCAGCATCAGGCGACCGGTGGTAAGGTACAGCATCACATAATTGTCGGCCGCCTCCACCCGGATGATTTCGGCGGGCGAGAGGAAAACGAGCCGGCCGTCGGCCTTGACCGTGATGCGATCGGGCTTCGGCGCGGAAGTGGCGGGCGCGGGCAGGATCTCGACCCCTCGGTTGCGCTGCAGTTGATCCTGCGCGCGGCGCAGGGCCTGCTGGAAACGGTCGCGGTCGAAAGGTTTTAGCAGGTAGTCAACCGCGGCCACGTCAAAGGCATCGAGCGCAAATTTCTCGTGGGCCGTCGCAAAGATGATGGCCGGACGTTTCTCCTCCGGCAGCTGGGCGATGACCTGCAGGCCGTCGCAGCCCGGCATCGACATGTCGAGGAAGACCAGGTCGGGCGTCGCGGCCTTGATCATGGCGACCGCCTCCGTGCCGCTCCCGCACTCGCCGATAACCTCAACGGCGGCCTCGGCCTTGAGGAAGCCACGCAACCGGTCGCGGGCCAGCGGTTCGTCATCGACGATGAGGGTGCGGATTTTCATTTCAGGTCCAAGCATGAGACACAAATGGCACGAATTATCACCAATAGATTCTGTCACAATCGTTCATTCGTGCGGATTCGTGGACTTCGTGTCTCCCCTCCGTTGGCCATCATATCGGGATCGTCAGGCGCACTTCCAAGCCACCTCCCGCAGCATTGATCAGCTCGAAACGATGCCGGTCACCGTAAAGCTCGCGGAGGCGTTCGCGAGTGTTCGCCAGACCGATGCCCTCGCGGGTGAAGCCGCCGGCCGGCTGGCCGGCGCCATTGTCGCGGACGAAGAGCAGGAGCGTGGGTCCCTCGGACCGCGCCTCAACCACGATATGGCCCGGCCGGGCTTGGGGCTCGATGCCGTGACGGATGGCGTTCTCCACCAGCGGCTGGAGGATCAGGCTCGGTACCTCCACCTCCAGCGTGTCGGGGGCGACCCGGAATTCCACCGTGAGCCGGTCGCGAAAACGGATGCGCTCGATCTCCAGGTATTTCTCGATGAAGGCAATCTCCTCGCCCAACCGGGTGCGCGGCTGGCCGGGGTGGTGCATGGTGAGCCGCAGCAGCTCGCTCAGGCGCACGAGCATTTTGTCGGCGGCGTGGACATCGCTGTGCATGAGCGAGGCGATGCCGTTGAGCGTGTTGAAAAGAAAGTGGGGCTGGAGTTGGCGAAGCAGTGCCTGCAGCCGCGCCTCGGTGAGATGCTTCTCCAGCTCGAGGGCGTGGACGGTGCGCTCGTGGTATTTGCGGTAGTATTCCAACGCGTGGCTGATCGTGATGATGACGGCGTAAACGAGCAGGTTGAACGGGTAGGTCTTCACCAGCAGCGGACGGAACACCTCGGCAAAGGTCACGGGCTCGTCGAGCAAGCGGCTGTGAACCACGCCCACCAGCGAGCGCAGCAGCACGTAGATGAGCGAACACACCAACGCCGCGACGAGGTGGATCGCGGCGGTGCGCCCGGGGTGCGCGCCTTCGGGCGGATAGCGCCGCGCCAGCCAGATGACCGGGATGGAAAGCAAGGCCCACACATACCAGTCGCCGAGGGAGTAGCCGATGGCCTGGCCCCACGTCACGGCGCGGCCAAGCAGCGTGCTGGACAGATAGAACTGGCTGGCAAAGGCCAGGCCCACGAGGGTCCAGAAGGCGCCGATGCCCGCAAAACGGAACAGGGTGCGGCCGGGCGTGGCTGGGTCGGACATTGCGTGAATGGGGTTGCGGTCTATGTAGGAGGCAGAGCATTTCGTGTCCACGCTCATTCGGCTTTTTCTCGTGCCCCCGACCGCCACCCTCCCTGCCCCACCGACGCCGGCCACCCAGCCGGTGCGGTCCGTGGTGTCGCCGCTGCTGCCGGTGGTCCTGCCGCTCGTGTTGGTGGCGATCTTCCTCAGCGTTCTCTTCGCCTGGCTTTTCCCACCCGACACCGCGGCCGGCGCCCCGGCGCTGCGCTTTACCGACGTGACGGCGGAGGCGGGCCTGCGCTTCACGCACCAGCAGGGCGGCGCGGAAACGCCCACGACCCTGGCCGGCGCCGTGGTCGTGCTGGACTACAACGGCGACGGGGCCCCCGACCTGTTCTTCGTCAATGGCGCACCCTGGCCCTGGGAGGAATCGCTCGACAAGCGCGTCACGCGCAGCAGCGCGCTCTTCCGCAACGACGGCAAGGGCCACTTTACCGATGTGACCGCGTCCGCCGGACTGAACGGCGAGATGCAGGGCATGACCGCGATCGCCGGCGACTTCGACAACGACGGCCGGCCCGATCTCTTTGTCACGTGTGTCGGCCTCAACCACCTTTTCCGCAACCTCGGCAATGGTCGCTTCGAGGACGTCACGGAATCAGCCGGCGTCGGGGGCGATGACAATACCTGGAGCACGGGCGCGGCGTGGGTTGACCTCGACGGCGACGGCCGGCTCGACCTGATCGTGCTACACTACGCCCGCTGGCCGCGGGAGGTAGGGCTGGCCCAGGCTTTTGTCATCGCGGACGTGGGCCGTTCCTACGGCGCCGCCATCGGGTTTATCAGCACTTTCCCGTCGGTTTACCGCAACCTCGGCGACGGCCGCTTTGTCCTACTGCCCGACTCGGCCGGTCTTCGCGACCTCGACCCCGAGACGGGGCGGCCGGTGGCTGGGCCGTTGGCGATCACACCGCTCAACGCCAACGGCGATGGCCGGTTGGATCTCCTGATCACCTACCACAACAACCCCTCGGCACTCTTCCTCGCCCGTGGCGACGGCACTTTTGAGAAGCAGTCTGCCAGCCGAGGCAGCCGGCAGGAAGGTGCCGCGGCCAGCTTTGTGTCGGCCAGCGCGCTGCCGCTGGGCTCGGCGGCCGACCCCCGCATCCTCCTGCCCACCTTCGGCCCGAGATCCACTGCCGCGAGTGACGATCAGCCGCTCGCCCTCGCGGGCAAGCTCGGCATTGCCCTGGCGGATTTCAACCTCGATGGACGCACCGAGGTGTTCTCGGGCCAGGGCGCGGCCGAGCTCCATCTCAATAAATTCGAATCCGGGCGTGAATTCGCCCGGCCGGCGGCGATCCTGTGGCGGCAGGGCAATGATTGGCGGCCGGTCACCATCGAGTCGAACGACCCTTGGGTCCGGCCGCTGACCGCGCGCGGCGTCGCCGTGGCGGATTTCGACGGAGATGGCGACCTGGACGTGGTCCTGGCGCAGAACAACGGCGCCCCCCTGCTGCTCCGCAACGACCAGCGCGCCGGCCTGCCCTGGCTGCGGCTGCAGCTCGTCGCGACCCGCAGCCAGCCCGAGGCCGGCGGCGCGCGCGTCGAGGTGCATACGCCGCGCCGGGTGTTGACCCAGACCGTCGCCCCCGCCCTCGGTTTCATGGCCCAGTCCGAATCGACCCTGACCTTCGGCCTCGGCGAGGATGCCCGCGTGCGGAAAATTGTCATCCAATGGCCCTCCGGCCAGACACAGGAGCTGCACCCCGACGCGCTGAACCGGACGCTCGTCATCCGCGAGCCGTAGGAGGGGGAAGTGGCAAGTGCCATGTGACTTGGCCAGGCGGCTCGATAAGACTCGGTTTCTTTGTACTCAGCCCAACCCTATGATTCTCTCCTCCGGCCTTGCTTCCATCCCTCAGCTGAATAAAATTCCGCCATCATGGACCCGCGCACTTTGCCTGCATACAGTGTGACTGATGCCGCCCGTTGCATCGGGGCGCATCCGGCTACCTTGCGGGCATGGTTCAAGGGACGTTCCTATCCGACGAAAGCCGGCCGGCGGCGCTCGCCCAACCTGTTGGTCGCCTCCGCACCCGACGCGCTCTCGTTTCAAAATCTCATCCAGGCCCACGTCGTCCAAGGCATCCGGAAACGCTACCATATTCCGATGCACCGGGTCCGCGACGCCCTCGCCTACCTGCGGGACAGCATGGGCAGCCTCGATTTGCTGGCTTCCGCCCGGTTCTCTCACGACACCGCGCACCTTCTCCTTAAGGTCGAGGACCGGCTCATTTCCCTCTCCGAACGCGGCCAGAACGTCAGTGAAACCGTCCTCCAGCAGTATCTCCACCGGATCGACTACGGGAAGGACGGCTTCGCCTCCCGGCTGCATCCCTTTCTCTACACTGCAGCGGGCCAACTCTACGAACCACGATACATCATGATCGATCCCACCGTCGCTTTCGGCAAACCCTGCCTGGAGCGCCTGGGGGTCAAGACTGAGATCATCGCCGGTCGTTTTTTTGCCGGCGAACCCATCGAGGATTTGTCGGCGGACTATGGAGCCAAGCCCGAGGAAATCCAGGAAGCCATCCGCTGGTCCGCCCGTCGGGCAGCCTGAGGCTCCGGTCTTCTTCATCGACCGCGACACCGGCGGCCGGGTTTTAGCCGCGGCTTTGCGACCGCATGGCTACCAAGTCGAGTTGCATGGCGATCACTTTGACCAAGCCACCCAGGACCCATTCTGGATTCGCCGTGTGTCCCAGCGTCGGTGGGTGATACTCACCTGTGACCGGAATATCGCCCGCAAGGAACCCGAGCGCTCGCTCTTCGGCACCGCACCGACCCACACCTTCATCCTGTACGCCCTCTCGCATATCCACCGTGAGGAGCGGGTACCGTTGGTGCTGGCGGTGCTGCCCAAGCTGGTGGCCTTGGTCTCCTCCCAGGCACGGCACGGCATCTACCGCGTGCATACCAGCGGCCAGATCGAGCACGTCACGGGCATCAAACCGAAATTTCGGCTGGAGGATTTCTGAAACGGAATTTGGCCTGAACGGCCAGTCGGACGCGAAGCACCAAGCCCGGGACCGGACCTGGCAAGCGGTCTGGCCGAGCCCCCCGATCTCGAAACTTGCTCCTTGGAAGCAATCCCTTGGCTACGCCGCCTCTTTTGACTCGTCGCTCCCGGCTCCCTGCTCCTAGCTTTCTCCTCGCTAAACCGCTTGGCAATCGACGGGCCGGCCGGCAGTTTCACCGCCACTGCACGCCCACTCATGTCCCACCCCGACAAGGTCGCTCTCTTCATCGATCGCTGGTCCAAGGCCGAGGCGGCCGAACGCGCCAACTACGGACTTTTTCTGACGGAACTGTGCGACATCCTTGAGGTGCCGCGGCCTGAGCCAGCCGGGCCTGATACCGCGCAAAACGCCTACGTCTTCGAAAGAGCCGTCACCTTCCAGCATCCCGGCGGCAAGTCCACCACCGGCTTCATTGATCTCTACAAACGCGGCAGCTTTGTCCTGGAGGCCAAACAGTATGCCGCGAAGAAAACCGAGGAAGCTGAACTGGCCCTCGCCCTGAGCGGACCGGCAGCCCGGAGCACCCGCACGGTACGTGGCTCCGAGGCGTGGGACCGCGCCATGATCGAGGCCCACGGCCAGGCTGACCGCTACGCCCGCAGCCTGCCCGCGAACGAGGATCCGCCGCCGTTCCTGCTCGTGGTTGATGTCGGCCACGTCATCGAGCTTTACGCCGACTTCACTCAGAAGGGCAAAGCCTACCTCCCGTTCCCCGACGCCCGCGCCCACCGCATCCGGCTGGCGGACCTCGCCCGCGAGGAAGTGCGCGCCAAGCTCCGCACGCTCTGGCTCGACCCGCTCTCCCTCGACCCTGCCAAGGTCTCCGCCGCCGTCACGCGCGAGGTCGCCGGCCACCTCGCCGAGCTGGCCAAGTCCTTCGAGAAGAAACACGACCCCGGTATCGTTGCCGCCTTCCTCTCCCGGTGCCTCTTCTGCATGTTCGCCGAGGATGTCGAGCTGCTGCCCAAGGACAGCTTCTCTGCGCTGCTCGAATCGGTGAAGGGTGACCCCGGGGCCGCCGTGCCATTGCTCCAGCAGCTCTTCGCCGAGATGAACACCGGCAAGTTCTCCGTCATCCTCCGGCAGAAGATCCTCCACTTTAACGGCGGCCTCTTCGCCGAGGCCACCGCCCTGCCGCTCAACGGAACGCAACTCGGCCTGCTGATCCGCGCGGCCCGGCTCTCGTGGCGGCACGTCGAGCCCGCCATCTTCGGCACGCTGCTGGAGCGCGCGCTCAATCCCGCCGAGCGCCACAAGCTCGGCGCCCACTACACCCCGCGCGCCTACGTCGAACGGTTGGTGCTGCCCACCGTCGTTGAGCCCCTCCGCGAGGAGTGGAGCGGCGTCAAGACCGCCGCCGTCACCCTCGCCAGTCGCGGCGACCTGAAGGGTGCGATCAAGGAGACCCGCGCCTTCCACCACCGGCTCTGCGCCGTGCGCGTGCTCGATCCCGCCTGCGGCTCCGGCAATTTCCTCTACGTCACGCTCGAGCACCTCAAGCGGCTGGAGGGCGAGGTGCTCCAGCTCATCGAGGGCTTCGGCGAGAACATGCGGCTCGACCTCGGCGGGGAGACGGTGGACCCGCACCAGTTCCTCGGCATCGAGCTCAATCCCCGCGCCGCCACCATCGCCGAGCTTGTGCTCTGGATCGGCTACCTCCAGTGGCACCACCGCAACCGCGGCGCCACCGAATGGCCCGAGCCCGTCCTCCGCGCCTTCAAGAACATCGAGTGCCGCGACGCCGTCCTAGCATATGACGGGAAAGGCTTCGCCCAGGATGAGCACGGCAAGACGCGCTTCGTCTGGAACCGGCAGACGATGAAGACCGATCCCGTGACCGGCCGCGAAGTGCCCGACGAGAAAGCCGTCATCCCGCTCGACACGTTCGTCAACCCGCGCCCGGCCATTTGGCCGCAGGCCGACTACATCATCGGCAATCCGCCATTTCTCGGAAAGGGAAAGATGCGTGAAGATTTAGGCGACGGCTATACCGAGACACTCCGGGCCGCTTATCCCGATGTGCCAGAGAGCGCAGACTTTGTGATGTATTGGTGGCACAAAGCTGCGGAAGAGACGCTCTCCAGCAGGACCCGTCGATTCGGATTCATCACGACTAACACCATCAAACAGACTTTCAACCGGCGGGTCGTAAAGCGTGCGTTGATGGAGGGAATCTCACTTCGATTCGCGATCCCTGATCATCCGTGGGTTGACACCGTCGATGGCGCGGCGGTCCGAATCGCAATGACGGTCGGTGTGCTCGGAAATCCAACTGAACAGCGGTGGTCTGTCGAGGAAGCACCACCGGATCCTTCGGCATTTCCGGGTGAACTCTTGTTCATACAGCACGAGGTGCCGCTGAAGGACGGTTCGTCTGATGTGGAGTTCATCGCGCTGCACGGACGCATTGGCTCGGGATTGAACATCGGTGCCGAATTGGAGGACACTGTTGAATTGAAAGCGAACGCTCTGATTACAAACAACGGTGTGATGCTCGGTGGCAGAGGGTTTCTTGTTTTCCCCGGCGATCTTGTTGCAGCTCCGAAATCTATACTGCGCCCGATCCTGAATGGTAACGACATTCTGCAAACAAGCCGAAACGCTCGCGTCATAGATTTTTTTGGAATGGCGACCGAAGAAGCGAGTGCGATAGCACCGAAAGCGTATGAGCAGCTCCTTCAACGTGTGAAACCTGAGCGCGATGCCAATCGACGCGCGAGCCGGCGATTGAATTGGTGGATTTTCAGCGAGGTGATGCCGAAGATGCGAAATAGCATTTCTGCGTTGGCTCGTTATGTTGGGACCGCAGAGACCGCAAAGCATCGCGTTTTCACGTTCCTCGGCAGCGATATTGTGCCTGAGCATCCACTCATTGCCATCGCGCTCGACGATGCGTTTCAACTTGGAGTTCTGAGTAGCAGGATTCACGTCGTCTATGCCCTGGCGGCCGGCGGCACACTCGAGGACCGCCCCCGCTACAACAAAACCCGCTGCTTCGATCCCTTCCCGTTTCCC
Source organism: Oleiharenicola sp. (assembly GCA_025363455.1). GTDB lineage: Bacteria > Verrucomicrobiota > Verrucomicrobiia > Opitutales > Opitutaceae > Lacunisphaera. Next base: position 14,350 of record JANYDW010000068.1, read on the forward strand.
GACTGCACCGAGAAGCAGAAGGATAAGATCCGGAAGCTGGCCGAGGAACTCGACGCCCACCGCAAGCGCGCGCAGGCGAAGCACCAGCTCGGGCTCACCGACATCTACAACGCGCTGGAGAAGGTGCGGGCGGGCGAAGCCCTCACCGCCAAAGACAAGGTCGTCCACGATGCCGCGCTCGTCTCCACGCTCAAGCAGCTCCACGACGACCTGGACCGCGCCGTGTCCGACGCCTACGGCTGGCCCTGGCCGCTGACCGACGCCGAGATCCTCGAGAAAGTCGTCGCCCTCAACGCCGCCCGCGCCGCCGAGGAGGCCAGGGGCCACATCCGCTGGCTCCGTCCCGATTACCAGCAACCCCTCTTCGCCGGCGAAAAGCAATCCAGTCTCGGCCTCGATGATGACGCCAAGCCGGTGAAACCGGCCCAATCAAAAATCAAGAAGCCAAAATCGAAAATCCCGTGGCCCAAATCCATCGCCGACCGCGCCAAGGCCGTGGAAGCCGCGCTCACCGCCGCCGAGCAACCGGTCACCGCCGCCAAGCTCGCCAAGCAATTTGCCCGCGCCAAGGACAAGGAAGTCGCCGAAATCCTGGAAACCCTCGCCGCCCTTGGCCGCGCCCACGTGGGCGACACGAAGGGAACCTACGTGCGCTGACGAGACCTCGGCCATGATTGTTTCCCTGCCAGCCACCGAGGCCGCGTTCCAGCAATTGATTGCGGCCCTGGACGCGGAAGTGAAGGAACTGAATGCGATTGGCAGCAAGGTCGCCATCCACGGCGTGACGCAAAATGCCCCGCGGATAATGAAACTCGCCCGGGAACGCGCGATATTCCGCGACCACATCGTCTTTCTGCACAACCAGTGGAAACAGGATGAGCCGGCCGGGATTGCCTACCTGCAGGTCCAGCTGCCGGAACCGTTGGAACCGGTATCCAGCAAGAAGCCCGTGCTCAGCCGTAGCGTCAAAGGGCTGTCTCTCGCCGAAGCAGCAAAGAAACTCATGGTGAAACCCGCGAAGGTGAAAACCTGGTTGGAAACCGGCACACTCAAGGGCTACCGGCGCGTCAGCGGCACCTGGAAAATCACCCAGTCAGACCTCGCCGACTTTTACCGCAACCATCGTGACCTGATCTAACCCGACCGGAAAATTGCATGAACCCTGATGAACCTAGCGGCGGGCGGGATGATTTTCGTGTCCTCACGCGCGTCTATCAGCAAGGCCAGGCCAGGGATATCAAATCTGTCGTACCCTTGCACCCGAAGGTGGAGGAGTTTCTTGACCGCCGGAAAGACGCCCTGCGCTTTGAAATCTACGACGGCTTTCGCGGCCCCTTCATCGCCTACAACACGCAGCATCTCCTAAATCGCAAAATCTACTATGTGATCTATACTGAGATCCGAAATCCCCGGATGGGAACCGGGCCTTCGACGGTGATGATTTTCGACCAGCTCAGCGGCGAATTGCTCTACGACGGCGAAGATGGCGGCGAGTAGTAGCATCCGCCCACTTCGCTCTTGGCTCCAAGCTCCCTCCTCCTAGCTTCCGTCCAGCGGGCCGCCAACCTCACCCCTCCCATGGACACCCGCATCGCCCTCTTCCAGAAAAAGGAAATCCGCAAAACGATCCACGAAAACGAATGGTGGTTCGTGATCGTAGATGTTGTTGCCGCCCTCACTGATTCCGCCAATCCCTCCGGCTATCTGAAGGATATGCGGCGGAGAGATGCCTGTTTAACCGATGCTCTCAAAGGGGGGGGGCAAATTGCCCCCCCCCTTTCGCTGGAGCTTCCCACCGCCGGCGGACCGCAAAAGCTCCTCTGCTGGAATACCGAGGGCACCTTCCGGCTGATCCAGTCCATTCCCAGCCCCAAGGCCGAGCCGTTCAAGCGCTGGCTCGCCAAGGTGGGCTATGAACGCGTGCAGGAAATCGAAGACCCCGAACTCGCCACCAAGCGCACCCGCGCCCTCTACCGGGCCAAGGGCTACTCCGACGACTGGATCGAGCGCCGGATGCGCAGCATCGCCGTTCGCGACGAGTTGACCGACGAATGGAAGAAACGAGGCGTCAAAGAGAAACTGGAATACTCCATTCTCACCGCCGAGATCTCCAAGGCCGCCTTTGGCCTCACCCCCGCAGAATACTCCGTGCACAAGGGTCTGAAGCGTCAGAACCTGCGCGACCACATGACCGACCTCGAACTGATCTTTTCCATGCTCGGCGAGGCGGCGACCACGGAGATCACTCGCACCAAGGATGCGCAAGGTTTGCCGGAAAACAAGATCGCCGCCAAAGCAGGCGGCGCCGTGGCCGGCAATGCCCGGCGCGAGCTGGAGAAAAAATCGGGCCGCAAGGTCGTCAGCCGCGAAAACTACCTGGACGCTCCCGAATCCGTTAAACGACTGCCGCGGGGCCGAAACCCCTGAAGCCTCCCCGGCTCCTGATACTTGGTACTTGTCACTGGTCCCTTCTCATGGAGCCTCGGCGCCATGAGCACCTGTCCCTGTGGTTCCGGATCCACCTATGAAGCCTGCTGCGGCCCGATTATCGCCGGCGGCCCGGCCCCGACGGCCGAGGCCCTCATGCGCTCGCGTTACACCGCCTATGTGAAACGCGACGTCGCCCACCTCGAGCGCTCGCTCAGCGCCGACCAGCGGAAGGATTTCGCCGCCGACGAAGCAAAGAAGTGGGCCGAAAGCTCCGAGTGGCTCGGGCTGACCATCCTCCGCACCGAGCAGGGTGGCCCGGACGACAAGTTCGGCGCCGTCGAGTTTTCCGCCAAGTTTCGCTCGGAGGGACAGGACCGCGAGCACGTTGAGGCCGCGCGGTTTGGCCGGGAGGACGGCCGCTGGGTCTACACCGGCCAGGTGAACGAGCCGGGCAAAACCGTGCGTCGCGAGACCCCGAAGGTCGGCCGCAACGACCCCTGCCCTTGCGGCAGTGGGAAGAAATACAAGAAGTGCTGCGGCGTGGCGGCGTGAGGCAACTGGCCGACTGTAGCGGCGCTCTATGAGCGCCGGACCTGAACGTCGGCGGTCATAGATCGCCGCTACACCACACACCCCGGCCTGCGCGCCACCCCTCTTCATAGAGGGGAATCAAACCCACGCAGCCGAAATCCCCTCTATGAAGAGGGGTGCCCGACAGGGCGGGGTGTGGGATGGGTTGCGGCGACCGGAAGGTGATTCTGGCAGAGAAACCTTGCCTCGCCGTCGCCCGCTGCTTTCCTCACGCTCACGGTCACTTCCACGCGTGCTATTCAATTCGCTTACCTTTGTTGTTTTTTTCGCCCTGGTGATGGGCGGGTATTGGTCCCTCCGCTCTTGGGATGCGCGTAAGAATCTGCTGCTGGTCGCCAGCTACATCTTCTACGGCGCTTGGAATCCGCCGTTCGCCCTGCTGCTCTTCGCCACGACCACGCTCGACTACTGGCTCGGCGCACGCATCGCGGCGGCCCCCGCCGGTGCCCGCAAAGGCTGGCTGGTGGCCAGCGTCACCGCCAATCTGAGCATGCTGGGTTTTTTCAAGTACGGGAACTTCCTGCTCGAGAACACCCAGTGGCTGCTCGCCCGCGCCGGCATCGCCTATCATCCGCCGCACCTCGACCTGTTCCTGCCCATTGGCATCTCGTTCTACACCTTTCATTCGCTGTCTTATACGCTCGACGTCTACCGCGGGGCGACCACACCGACCCGGTCACTGCGTGATTTCCTGCTCGCCGTTTCCTTCTTCCCGCAGTTGGTGGCCGGGCCGATTGTACGGGCCGCGGACTTCCTGCCGCAATGCGCGACCCCGCCCAACCCGCTCAAGCACCGGCTCCAGTGGGGCCTGTTCCTGATGTCGCTGGGTATGTTTCAGAAGATCGTACTAGCGGACACGCTCCTCGCCCCGGTGGCCGACAGCATCTTCGGCCATCCCGGCCCGGTGCTGCCCCTCGACGCGTGGACCGGGGTCATCGCCTTTTCCGGACAGATCTTCTTCGACTTCTCGGGCTACTCGACCTGCGCCATCGGCGCGGCGCTGTGCCTCGGGTTTCACCTGAAGGACAATTTCCTGTTTCCCTTCGCCGCGGTGGGTTTCTCTGATTTCTGGCGACGCTGGCACATCTCGCTGTCCACTTTTCTGCGCGACTACCTCTACTTTCCGCTCGGCGGCAACCGGGTCGGCGCCGTCCGGGCCGCAGTGAACCTCATCATCGTGATGTTCCTCGGTGGACTCTGGCATGGCGCGAAGTGGACGTTCGTGGTGTGGGGCCTGATCCACGGCCTCTGCCTCGTGGTCGAGCATGCGTTCCGCACGCTGACCAAGGACGGCGCGTGGAAGGAAACCTTGCCGGCCAAGCTCCTGCTGTGCCTGGTGACCTATTTCTTCGTCTGCATCTCGTGGGTGTTTTTCCGTGCGCCGGACTTTTCTGGCGCTGGCCTGCTGCTCGGCGCCATGGCGGGACAAATTCCCGTGGGCGAAGCCATTCTTACCACCCGGGAAATTCTGCAGGTCGGGCTCGTGATCTTCGGCCTCTGGCTGGTGCAGTGGCGCCTGCGCGACACTTCCCTCGAGGCGGCCATCGGGCGCAAACCGGCCTGGCTCATCGCCGCCGTCTGGACCCTCATGCTCGGCGGCATCATCCTTACCCAAGGCAGCGGCAATGCATTCATCTACTTCCAATTTTGATTTCCAGCGCCCGATCCCGGTCCTGCCGTGGCGCGGAATGCTGCTGGCAACGCTGCTGCTGACGGCGCTCGGCACGGTCGCTTGGGAGATCCGCGCGCGCGCCCTGGGTTACGCCCCCTGCCTCAACGACACCTCCGACCTCTGGGCTGACCAGCGCGAGAAGGTTGCGCCTGACTCGGTGGTCATCATCGGTGATTCGCGCGCGTTGTTCGACATGGATCTCGACGCCCTGCAACAGGGCCTCGGCTCCCGGCCCCTCCAACTCGCCCTCGTCGGCAGCTGTGCCTACCCGATCCTGGATAATCTCGCGAATGACGAAACTTTCCACGGCACGATCATCTGCAGCATCATCCCGGCCATCTGGCTGGCCCCGCCGGAGGCCCCGCCTTATAAAAACTCCCTCACGGCGCTCAACCGCCTCCGCACCCGGACCGTAGCCCAGAAGGCGAGCCACCACCTCGGGATGCTGCTCGAGGAACAGATCGCCTTCATGAAACAGGATGATCTGGTTTTGAGTCAGTTGGTGGCGAAGATCCCGGTGCCCAACCGCGCCGCCTATATGGCGCCTCCGGCGCTGCCGCCCTTTTTTGCGACGATCGCCCGCGACCGGCGCACCCGGATGACGGAATCCTGCGTACTGCCTGGCGCCCTGCAGGAGCGCGTCAAGCAAGGTTGGATCCCGCTTTTCTCGCCACCAAAGTTTCCCGACTTCATGCCGAAGGAGGTCCTGGCCGGCATGGCAGCGTCCAGCGAGGCCCGCTTCGGCCAGACCGTGGTCGCCGTGAACAAGATCCGCGCGCGCGGCGGCAAGGTGGTCTTCATCCGCTTCCCGCACAGCGGGGAACTAAAGAAATTTGAGGACGCCGGCCTCCCGCGCGAAGGCCCGTGGACCCGCTTGATGAACGAAACCGGCGTGCCCAACATCTATTACTCGGATTATCCCGAGCTGGTCTATGAGTGCCCCGAATGGTCACACCTGTCGGGCCCCCAGTCGGTCGAATTTACGCAACGGCTCGTACCCCACCTGCAAGCTGCGCTGGCAAAAAAATAGGTTCCGGCCAAAACCGGCCAGTCTATATGCCCGCCTCGAGAAAGCGTGCCTCCACGCAGGCGATGAATTCCGGGATCGAGAACGGCTTGGCCAGATAGCTGTCGGCTTCGAGCTCAATGCTGGATTTCTTTGAGGCACCGACCCAGTCTCCGGTCATCAGGACGAACTGGCAGTAGCGCGTCGCTTCATTTTCGCGCAGCTCCCGCAACACCTTGCGCCCGTCGCCACTACCCAAGTGCACGTCGGAGACCACCAGCGTGGGCTTGAACTTCAGAGCCAGGGCCACCCCCTCCTCGGCGGTCGCGCACGATTGAACCTGGCATCCCATGGCCTCTAGCGTGGCCAACAGCGTGTCCCGAAACATGTCGTCATCTTCGATGATCAATACTGACCGGGGCTTGGCGAATGAGGGCGGGTTGGGGCCATCCATGGCCTGAAGAGTAGGCCGACCGGTCGCCCTGGCAATGGCGTTCCGCGGCTCCGGCCAACCCGTTTTCTCCCGGAAGCCGAACTTCGGTCGATAACCCGGGAACGGGCCATTGACGATTTATGCAATCCGGGCTGGGATTTGCGGGGAACCAGCCGGGCCGAGGTGTTATGCCGGCTTAACCCATGACCTCCCCTTCCCCGCATGCTGCGCTCCGAGCCATCCTCTGGGGCGGTCTGCTCGCCGCGGCCGGTGATTATTTTTTCGCGCACATCTTTTATGCCTGGCGGCTGGGCGTGTTCCAAAATGTCGCCGGCGGGCTCATTGGGCGCGATGTGGCCCGGGCCGGCGGCGTGCCCACATATGTGCTGGGAGTGGGCCTGCATTTCCTGATCGGGATCATTTGGGCGGCGATCTTCTGGGGCCTGAGCCGGCGGATTCCCGCCCTGCTAAAATACGCCGTGCCCGCCGGCTTGATCTACGGCCTCGTCGTGTACCTCGGCATGAATTGCGTGGTGGTGCCGCTCTCGGCGCTGCATGCGCCCCTCAAGCTCCCGCCCCTCTTGTCGTGGCCCGCCGCCGCGCACCTGGTCCTCGTCGGCCTGCCGATCGCGCTGGCGGCGCGGAGATATGCGCCGGCCAACTTATGATTTACGATTCATGATAAATGATTGGACGAAGCGCCGAACCGGCCGGTCCTGAAAATACCATCAATACCCCGAAGCTTCGGCCGTCGCCAGGCCTATGGCCGACAGGTGCTTCGGCCTGGTCGGGAGGTAGGAGCCTGCTTGCAGGCGATTCTGCAGTCGGTCCGGTGGCGGGAGTTCCGAATCGCCTGCAAGCAGGCTCCTACAAAAACGGCCAAAAACGGCGGCCAGGCGGATCTGATCAATGCCTCGGGGCTGGCCCCGAGGATCTTTATCTTCTCCTCACGGTTTCCAGCGGTAGGCGCGGAGCAAATTCTCGTTCATCGACGGCATGATGAGCAGACCCTGCTCGACGAGATACGTGTGGTCGGCGGTCCCGCGTACCAGCTTCATGAGCGGCGTCGATTTGCCGTCGGCGGTAACATGGAGAACGTCGCCGGTCAGCCAGTCGGTCACCGTGTAGCCGCCGCGACCGTCAGGCTCGAGACCGTCGATGTGGCAGACCGGCTGATCACCGAGGCGGCCCAGCTGCTGGTCCGCATAGGCCACCGTCGAGATGTGCCCGAGCTGCTCCTTGCCGTCGGCCCCGCGGATTGACCAGCCGCCGAGCAGCAGACGGTCCTTCTCCGCCTTCAGACCGTTGAGGCTGCCGGTCTTCGCCTTGTCGAGTTTGTACCACGGCGCAAATTTGCCGGCGCTCAGGCGAAACACCGTGCCGAGCCGGCCGTTGCACACGTAGACATTGCCGGCCGCATCGGCGGTGCAGTCATTGAAATTGCCGATGCCATCCGCCGGGGCATACCGGGCCACAATCTTGCCGGCCGCGATGTCGATCTCCGCCATATCGGGTTCGTCGCCGACATACAGGCGGCCGTTGGCCAGGGCCAGGCCCTTGGGATCCTCCAGGCCGGTCACCCATTTCAGCTGGAGGATCTTGCCCTCGGCGCTGACCCGGCTGATGAAACCGTCGCCTGGCACCGCGCCTTTGTCGTGGGTGCCCATGTTCGAAACGTAGAATTCGTTGCGGCCGGCGTCGAACACGACGGACTCGGGTCCGATGAAACCGGGGGTTTCCCAAAGCAAGACAGGGGTCTGCGCAGGGGCGCAGACGGTGGTGACAACAAGAGCCAGACAAGCAGACAGGTATTTCATGATGGGGAGGGGTGCCGCCACCCTAGCCAAGAAAGCGGTCCGCACAAATGGAGCGTGGCCGTATGACCCGGACGCTCAGGCGCCCGCCCGGCAACCCAAGGCTTCGAAGGCCCGGCCAGGCCGGTCGCACTCAGCGGACTGCCGGCCCCGTGGTGCGCCACCGCTCCAAGACCAGCTGGAGTTCCTTCAGGCGGACGGGCTTGCTCAGGTAATCGTCCATCCCGGAAGCCAGGCACTTCTCCCGGTCGCCTTGCATGGCATTAGCGGTAAGGGCAACGATTCGTATCGGCGCTTTCCACGGGCAGGCTACACCGGTGGCGCGCTCACGCTCGCGGATCAGCCGCGTCGCTTCGAAACCGTCCATCTCCGGCATCTGGCAATCCATGAAAATCAGATCGTAGGAGACCCGGTCCAACACCTCAAGGACCTCGATGCCGTTCGCGACGGCGTCGGCGGAAAAACCGAACTTCCGCAGCCAGCCCAGCGCAACTTTCTGGTTCACCGCATTGTCCTCCGCCAGCAAGATGCGCACGCTAGCGACGGGCGGCGCCTCGCCCCCGGCCGCCGGCGGCGGCGGACCATCGGCTGGCGGCGCCTTGGGCAGGTCGACCATCCCCGCCTTACCGATAACCGTCACCAAGCAATCGAACAGGCGGGATTGCTTGGCCGGTTTGCTGAGAGACGCATCGATTCCGACCGCCTGCATTTTCTCTTCCGAAAGGGCCTCGCCGAGTTTGGTAAGGACGATCAGCTTCGTTCCCGCAATGGCCGGTTCGGCCTTGATCGCCCGCGCCAGGGTCAGGCCATCCATTTCCGGCATGTCGACATCCAGCAGGGCGATGTCGTAGGGCCGCCCCTCTGACGCGGCCTCGCGCAACGCACGCAGAGCCTCGTGCCCGCCCGCCGCACTGCCTTTCTGGAGCTTCCAAGCGAAGATCTGGTGGCGCAGGATCTGCCGGCTCGTCGCATTGTCATCGACGACGAGCACGCGGAGGTTCGACCAGCCGTCCCGTTCCCCTGCGAGCGGCGGCTGGTCAGTCGGGCGTTCAAACCGCGCCGTGAACCAGAAGGTCGAGCCCTTGCCCTCCTCGCTCTTCACGCCAATCTCACCTCCCATCATGGTCACCAGCTGCTTGGAGATGGCGAGACCGAGACCGGTGCCGCCGTAGCGGCGCGTGGTGGAATTGTCCGCCTGCGAGAAAGCCTGGAAGAGGCGCGTCTGAGCCTCAGGCGGGATGCCCACCCCGGTGTCCCGCACCTCGAAGCGCAGGATCACATGCTCGCTGGTCTCGGACTGCGGCACCGCCCGCACCAGCACCTCGCCCCCGGTGGTGAACTTGAGGGCATTGCCCACCAGGTTCACGAGCACTTGCCGCAGGCGGCCGGGATCCCCGCGCAGGAGCCGGGGCAGTTCCGGCGTCAGGTCCATGACGAGTTCGGTCTGCTTCGCGAGGGCCCGCTGGGCCAGCATGTCGATGGTGGTCTCAACCGTCTCCGTGAGGTCAAAGTCCAGGATCTCGAAGGTCAGTTTGCCGGCCTCCATCTTGGAAAAATCGAGCACGTCGTTGATCACGGTGAGCAGCGTGTCGGCGCTGGTGCGGATGGTCTCCGCGTATTCGCGCTGCAGCGGATCAAGGTCCAGGTCCAGCAGCAGGCCGGTCATGCCGATCACGCCATTCATCGGCGTGCGGATCTCATGACTCATGTTGGCGAGGAACTCGCTCTTGACGCGGCTCGCCACCTCGGCGGCCTCTTTGGCGACGAGCAGCTCGGCGGTGCGCGTCTGCACCCGCTGCTCCAGATCGGCGTTGAGCAGGCGATAGCGCTCCTCGCTCAAAGACAAGGCCGTTGATTTTTCCAAAGTCTCCTCAATCTGGCGGCCCAGCCGGGCGTTGGTGGCGTTGAGCTCGCTGGTCCGTTCGGTCACCACCCGCTCCAATCGTTCGTTCTCCCGCCGCTGGAGATAGGACGAAAACCAAAGGATCAGAGCCAGCAGTCCAAGGGCCGACGCGCCGTACAATACCCACGCCAGGGTGGTGCGATACCAGGGCGGGCGCACGGTGAACGCCAGCCGGGCCTCTCCGCCGGGCCCGAGGCCGGCCGTCACGGGGCGGACGCGAAACACATAATTTCCTTCCTTCAAGCGGTTGTACGTCACCGAGCCCACCGCACCGGTCGAGACCCACGGGGTGCCCGCTCCCTCCAGCTGTACCTCGAAGGTGAGGGGGGTCGCAAACGGATTGGCCGGAGCGGCAAAGCGGAAGACCAGGGAATTGTCGCTGTAGTCGAGCGCGGGCAGGGAACCCGCCGGCCCGAAAGTCTGGCGGCTGCTGGCGGGGAATTCCACGGAGGTGATCAGCGCCTGCGGTGCCCGCACCTCCACCTGCGGCAGGCGCAGATCCATCCGGGCCAACCGACGTTGTTCAAACATCCAGATCACCCCGTCGTCCTCCGCCGTGTAACTGGTGGGGGCGAAACCGACGCGGCCGATTTTGACGGGCCGATTGCCTCCCGCCGCCGTCCGGTCGATCACTTCGGTGGCGCCGTTGGCGGTGTACCACAAGCGGCCGAAGCTGTCGGTGACGGGTCGCCCGCCGGCCAGAGCCAGCTGGGGCAGGCGGGCGAGGATTTCGCGATCTTCCACAATCTTCCGGGTCGCTTCATCGAAACGATAGAGGTGGGTCGCCACATGAAAGCGGGCGATCCCATCCAGCTCGTAGATTTCCGCCCAGCCTTCGCCCAGACCGTCCTTGGCCGTAAAAATCTCCAGCTTCGGCGCGGCGCCAGCAGGATCCACCCGACCGATCCGGCCGTTCCCCAGCTCCACCCAGCCGACGCCCGAGGCCTCCACGGTTGCACCGTAACTGTCGCTCAGCTCGGGAGCCATGATCCGGTGGGCCGTGAAACCCTCCGCGGTGGACTTGATCGTGCCATATTCGCCCCGCGCCACATAGGAGATGCCCTGCGGGCCGGACCGGGCTACCCCGACCCGCGCATTGACGACGCCGGGCAGGACCAGTTTCCAGCGGTCGTTCTCCAGGACAAAGATCCCCTCGTCGTTCGACCCGAATAATTGTCCATCTACATCTTCCAGCGTGAACAGATAACGCCCCGGAGGCGAGTCCTCCTCAAACCCTTCCAGGCGGCCGCCGGGCTCATAGCGGCCGCGGATGGCCACGCCGTCAGCGAGGAGCCAGAGGCGGCCGGCATGGCGCAGCGGCCGCGCGAAATTGAGGCCGCGCGCCAGGAACGGTTCATAGTGCGAAATAGGCGAGGGATATTCGACCCGCGCCACCCCATCGATCAACAGGGCCCAGAGGATGCCATCTTGCGTGTAATGCAGCTGCTGCACCCGGGCGAGCCGGTGATCAAGGGAACGGTCCAGCACCTGGGTGATCTTTCCCGTGCGGTCGAAGAAAACAATGCCCACCGTGTCGATCGCAGCGGCGAAGTGACCTGCCCCGACCGCGCATAGATCGGTGATCCGGTGTCCGGCATTGAGCAAACCGGGCCCGCCAAAATCCTTGAATTCCTCCCCGTTGAAGAGTTTCAGGCCGGCGGCCGCCGTGCCCACCAGCAGTTCGCCCGGCTGGAATGGAATGGTGGCCGACACGCTTTCGCTCACTAACATCTCCGCCGCATGCACCTGTTCCATCCCCCCGCCCGTTTTCAGCCGGAACAGCCCGCCGGATGATTGATTGCTCACGTACACATCGGACTTCAGCGGGAAGATCCGGTCGATGCCCCCGAGATTGCCGACCAAGCTGGGGGTCTCGCCGGGCCGCCACGATACAATCGCCCCGGAGCCGCCATACCAGAACCAGCGGTCCGGATGCATGGCGACCGAGACCAGCCTGGTTTTTTGCGCCGCCACTTCGGGCGGAAGGTCGGCGACCGGCGACAATCGCCAGCGCGCCCCTTCGAGCAGTTCAATCCGCCCGATGGCGTTCTCCACGCCGGTGTAGATCCGGCCTTCCGGGTCAACCGCCACGGAGCCGACCGCCGGCGGGTCATCCGCGGCGCGAAAGGTTTCCCAACGGACGCCATCACCGAAGGCGAGTTCTTGCTGCGACACCACGAGGATGCGACCGTCGCGCAGCAAATGCATGTCCCTGGGGGCCGAGCTCAGTCCGAGCGCCTCTGGCCCGAAAACAACAAAGGAGGGAGCCCCCGTTTCAGACAGCCCTGCCGGCGCAGCGGACATTCCCTTGAGGGATGCTCCACTCCCACCAAGAAAAATTGCCGTTAAGATCCCTGCCAGGCACCCTCCCCAGGCTCGCCGCCTAGGGAACGGTCGGTTCGGGGGATTGGCCCGGGGTGGATGAAGAGCGTTCGTATACATGATCTCACAGCCTGTTGCCTGGCTGCATGGCCCTGCGGTCGGGTTGGCCATGGGCCTCTAACGTTTTCAAGACGCTGTGACCGAAGTGCCGCGTTATCAAGCGTCGGAACGAGAAAGAATTATTCCACCGTCCCACCTCCCGGGCTTCGGAATCCCGGCCACAATGGTGGTACCCGACGCGGGTGAAACGACCTGGCCACAGCGCGTGTTTTCAAACCACTCTGTCATCATGATCCCGCGAATAACTTGATGAATTCGTCACCTGGAGGTCGGGGTTTATCCGCGAGACGATGTCCGATGTCGGGCATAAAGCCCGACCTACAAATGACGGTTACGTAGGGAAGACCACACCTGTCAGGGCACGGACTTGAGCGAACGGCTGGGATCAACCGTGCTGAGCTCATCGAACCGGGCACCCTGGCGCGGATAATTCCAGCACGGGCCGGTGATGAGGCCGTTTTCGTAGTTCGCCTCGCCCCACGGTTTGCCGTCTGGATAAAAGGCCTTGAACGGTCCGTGCGGGACCCCGCTACGATAAGTGGTCTCGAACCGGCTTCCGTCCGGAAATTGTTTCACCTGCGGCCCGTCGCGCTTCTCCCGGCCCAGGAGTTGCCGGTAGGCCGTGATCTCCTCGGAGCCACCGGTCATTTCCCCCTTGGCGCGCACGGTGACGACGCCCTGCTGAAGCTTGCCGTCGGCATCATCATACATGAACCAGATCACTCTCCGGCCATCGACCGTTTTCACCGCCAGCTCGGCATGATCCCGTCGGATGGGGAACAAGGCCACGTAGTCCTCCCCCGCCTCGGGCCCAAAGGCCTGCTGCAGGAGCCGGCCGGGGCCGACCATCTCGTCGTGGCGGACAAAAAGCCGATCCGCATGCTCGAGGAAGAACTGGTCGGCACCCGTGAGAAATTTAAACACGTGGTCCACAATCATCTTTTCCTGTCTCGCCCGCTTCATCTCCAGATACCGTGGCACGAGAAACCACCCCAGGAGCGCGATCACGACGATCAGGGCCGCGCCGGCTTCCCATGGGAATCGCCGGCGCCGCTTGTCCGCCGAGAACTCCCGGATCGGGGCCCATGAATGATCGGTACTCATGCTGCGGGGATGTATGCCGGCCCGGCCGCGGAATTCAAGCCGGCGAATCGCGGCCCGGACCTTTCGGCGGCGCCAGGCTTACTTGTGGAGATGCCGCTGGGTTTCGCCTTCGGACGCCTTTCAAGGCTTACCGTTGCGCGAGCCCTTCCGTCACCAGGCGCCCCCCGTACCAACCAACGGCAGGTAGGTCACTCCCTCCCCAATAGCGGTTTCGAAACTGAATCATTACCCAACTATTTCCGCCCTTGACCGGACCACATCGGGACACACGCTGCCCCTTCCCTACTTCACTGCCTGATGGTGTAATGGTAGCACAGGCGACTTTGACTCGCCTAGTCATGGTTCGAATCCATGTCGGGCAGCCATTCGACGCGCCGCCCAAGCGCGGCTTGCTCATGGCCTGCGGCCGGCAGACACGAATGACATGAACGTGTTGATCGCCGAAGCGCGGCGAATGGCCCTGAGCAAGGGCCAACGGCCCGCGTCGAAGGGCACGTGCGTAGTCTATTTTCTCCGCCTGCGTTCTGACGCGCTCTACATTGGTGCGACTAAGGATCTTGAGCAGCGCCTCGAGGACCATTTTTCGGGCCAAGCGTGTCGGACTACGGAGCTGGATCCGCCGATCATATTCCTACGTTTTGAGGTCTTCGGAAGCTTGACCGAAGCCCGGACTCGCGAAGCTCAACTCAAACGGTGGACGCGAGCGAAGAAGGAAGCGTTGGTAAAGGACGACTTGGAGAGCCTTCACATGCTCAGCAAGTCTCGCGAATCGCGAAACTGCTAAACCCGCAGAATTCAAAACGCGGACATTAGCCTCACGAAAGTTCGCATTTCCATCCGGACCGGGCAGCCATTCGACGCACCTTGGTGACCATCGGTCGGGTCTACACCAAAGTTCGGGCGGGCCGTCGCTGCTGGATTGAACTGTCCGCTGCCTTACGCTTGGGTGGTGGCATGTCCCCTGCCCCCAGTGTGCTCGATCTGGCCAAAATGATCGACCACTCGCTGCTGCACCCGACGATGACCGACGCCCAGCTGCGTGACGGTCTCGACGTAGCCCGGCGCTGCGCCTGCGCCACCGCCTGCGTGAAACCCTACGCGGTGCCGATGGCTACCGCCGCCCTAGCCGGGACCGGCGTCGGGGTGTGCGCCGTCGTCGGTTTCCCCCATGGCAACAGCCATCCCGGCCTGATCGCGGCCGAGGCCATCCGCGCCATCGCGGACGGCGCCACCGAAATCGACATGGTGGCCAACGCCGGCAAGGTGCTGGGCGGCGACTGGATCTGGGTCTTGGACCAGATCCAGATGGTCAACAATGCCTGCGTTTCCCGCGGCGCGCTGCTCAAGGTGATTTTCGAAAACGACTACCTGCAGGACGCGCACATCATCCGGCTCTGTGAAATCTGCACCGACCTCGGGGTGGCCTTCGTCAAGACCTCCACCGGCTATGGATTCGTGAAGCAGACCAACGGTGACTACAACTACCGCGGCGCCACCGAGCCTCACCTCCGGCTCATGCGCCAGCACAGCGGACCCAAGGTGCAGCTCAAGGCCGCGGGCGGCGTCCGCACCCTCGCCGACCTGCTGAAGGTCCGCGCACTCGGGGTCACCCGCATTGGTGCGACCGCCACCGAGGCGATTCTCACCGAGGCCATCCGCCGCGGCTTGCCCGGGCCCGCGCCCGCGGGCCTGGATCCGGCTCAAACGGGCCGCTCCAGTCCGGCCGGTTACTGATCAATTTTCTCTGCCGCCCCATTTCCCTCCCGTCCTTTATGAAATATCCATCCTCCCTGCTGGCCCTGTTGCTGCCGGTGTCGCTGCTGGCGGCACCCGCCCACCACCTCAAGTCCCCCGATGGCCGCATCGAGGTAACGGTCGAGTTGTCGTCGAAGATCTACTATGCGGTGAACTTTGGCGCGATCCCCCTGCTCAAGCCGAGCCCGCTCTCCCTCGAGCTTGGGGACGGGACCATTCTCGGCGCCAAGCCGGTGCTCAAGGGCGCGCAACCGCGGGAACAACGCGGCGAGATCAGCCTGCCGTGGGGCAACAGCAAGGTCCTGCCCGAGCTCTACAATGAAATGGAGCTCAGTTTCGCGGGCGATTTCTCCGTCGTGTTCCGCGCCTACAACGACGGCGTCGCGTACCGGTTCCGTACCGCCCGGCCCGGCGACCTGATCGTGCGCGCCGAGGAACTGCAGTGGAATCTCAGCGCGGGCGGCCAGGTCTGGGGCACGGACTACAACACCATGGCCAGCTCCTTCGAGGGCCTCTACGCGAAAACATCCTTCGCCGACTGGAAGGCCGGCAACTACGCCTACTCGCCCATCCTGATCGAGCACCCCGCCGGCCCGCGCCTGCTGCTCTGTGACGCCGACCTGAGCGACTACCCCGGCCTCTACCTGCAAAAACGCGGGGAGACCAACCGCCAGGAAGTCCGCGGGCTGTTTCCGAAATACCCGAAAGCCAGCCAGCCCGGCGGGTGGTGCCATTTCAACAACGTGGTGACCGCGACCGAGGACTACCTTGCGAAAACCAAGGGCACGCGGGATTTCCCGTGGCGCGTCACCGTCATTGCCGCGTCCGATCGCGAGCTGCTCGACAGCACGCTGGTCATGAAACTCGGGCGACCCTCCCAAATAACCGACACCGCCTGGCTGCAACCGGGCAAGGCATCCTGGGAGTGGTGGAACGACTGGAATCTTACCGGGGTGAATTTCAAGACCGGCATCAACACCGAGACCTACCGCCACTACGTCGATTTCGCCGCCGAAAACAAGCTGGCCTATCTCGTCGTCGATGAAGGCTGGTCGGACGCCTACGACATGGCCCTGGCCAACCCGGAACTCGATATCAAGGCCGTCGCCGACTACGCCCGCACCAAGGGCGTGAAGCTCATCCTCTGGTGCACGTGGCGCACCTTGACGGAACAGTGGGACTCCGCCTTCGCGCGCTTTAGCGAGCTGGGCGTCGCCGGCATCAAGGTCGACTTTTTCGACCGCGACGACCAAGTGGCCGTCGCCAGCATGGAGGCGATCGCCCGCGAGGCGGCCACGCGGCACCTCGTCGTGGATTTTCACGGCGCGCGTCCTCTCCCCGGCCTCGCGCGCACCTGGCCGAACATCTTCAACTTCGAGGGCGTCCGCGGCAACGAATACAACAAGTTCAGCAAGGAGCCCCCGCATCCCGCCTACAACGCCACCCTGCCCTTCACGCGCGGGCTGGTGGCGACGATGGACTTCACGCCCGGCGCCATGCGCAACGTCGCGGCCTCGGACTATGTCCAGAGCAATTCCCTGCCCATGACCATCGGTACCCGCTGCCACCAGCTGGCCATGTTTGTGGTCTACAGCGCCCCGCTCCAGATGCTCTGCGATTCCCCCAGCGCCTACCGCTCGGCCCCGGATTACCTGCAATTTCTCAGCACCATCCCGGCAACCTGGGATGAAAGCCGCGCCCTGGAGTCCCGCGTCGGCGAACAGGCTGTCATCGCCCGCCGCAGCGGGACCACCTGGTACGTCGGCGCGCTGGGCGGCGCCGGCGCGCGGAATCTCAGCCTCGATCTCGGTTTCCTCGGCGCCGGGCCCCATCGCGCCACCCTCGTGAGTGACGCCGTGAACGCGGACAAGCTGCCGACGGACTATCGCATCCAGACCCTGAACATCGAAGCCGGCAAGCCGCTCGAGGTGAGTCTCGCGCCCGGTGGCGGCGCGGTGCTGAAAATCGAGCCAGCCCGTTAACCCCTAGATCCTGTGACGACCATGAAAACTTATCCCCTCCTCTGCGTGAGTCTCGGACTGCTGGGTCTGGCCCCGGCCGTCGCCCCGGCCAACCCACCCTACGCGCCCAACTGGGAATCCCTCGACCGGCGGCCCATGCCGACGTGGTATCTCGACGCCAAGTTCGGCGTGTTCATCCACTGGGGCGTGTATTCCGTGCCGGCTTGGGGCCAGGTGGGCGAATACGCTGAATGGTACTGGAACCGGCTGGCCACGAAGGACGCGAAGTGGGCGGCCTCACGGGAGTTTCACGCCAGGAACTACGGCGCCAACTTCGACTACATGGACTTCGCGCCGAAATTCACCGCGGAATTGTTCGATGCGAACCGCTGGGCCGATCTCTTCGCCCGCGCCGGCATCAAGTATGTCGTCCCCACCTCCAAACACCACGAGGGTTTCGCTCTCTGGCCCAGCGCCGAGGCCAGCCGCACCTGGGGCCGGCCATGGAACGCCGCCGAAATCGGCCCGAAGCGCGACCTCATGCGCGAACTCGCGGATGCCACCCGGGCGGCGGGCTTGAAATTCGGTTTCTATTATTCCCTGTACGAATGGTACAATCCGCTCTGGCTGAAGGACCGCCCCAGCTACGTCGCCGAACACATGTTCCCGCAGTTCAAGGACGTCGTCACCCGCTACCAACCCGCCATTATATTCAGCGACGGCGAATGGGAGATGTCGTCCAAAGACTGGCGCAGCGAAGAGCTGCTGGCGTGGCTCTTCAATGATTCGCCCGCGAAAAACGAGGTCGTCGTCAACGACCGTTGGGGGAAGGACACCCGCCACAAGCACGGCGGCTACTACACCACGGAGTACGCCGCGGGCATGCAGGACGACTCCCATGCGTGGGAGGAAAGCCGTGGGATGGCCTTTTCGTACGGCTATAACCGGGCCGAGCGCGTGGATGACTACAAGACCGGCCGGGAATTCATTCTGGTGCTCATCGACCTCGTCAGCCGCGGCGGCAACCTCCTCCTCGACATCGGGCCGGCCGCCGACGGCACGATCCCGCCGCTCATGGAACTGCGCCTCCTCGAGATCGGCGACTGGCTCAAGGTCAATGGCGAGGCCATCTATGGCACGCGCTTCGCCGGCCGCTCGTGCCAGTGGACCGAGGGCGAGCAACCGAAGCAGGAGTACGGCGAATTCATGGTGAAATATAGGCTGCTCGACCAGGTTGGGCAGAAGCCGAAGGACGGACGCGCCGTGAAACAGGTCTTCTTCACCCGGAAGCCCGACGCGCTCTACGCCATCACGGCCGGCTGGCCGGGCAAGGAGCTCGTCCTGCGCGGCGTCCAAGTCCCCGCCGGTGCCGCCGTCACGCTGCTGGGAGTGCCCGGCGCGCTGAAAACTTCCGCCCGCGGCGACACCTTGACGATCACCATGCCGGAACTTGGCCCGGAAGATGCGCCTTGCCGCCACGCGTTCGCCTTCAAGATCACCGGCGGCTCGGTGCTGCCCTGATTTTAGCCGGGGGAAACCGCGTCCCTTTTCTCCGGCGGCTCGCCTCCGCCGGCCCGAGGCGGGACTTTCAATTCCCTTTGCTCCCCGCGCGCAGAATCAATTTCCCTTAGGCCATGACCCCATGGCAACGGCCTGCCGTCAGGAGTAAGGTTGTCGCATGACAAACAAAACTCTCCTGCGCGCCGGCCTCCTGGCCGGTTCCGTCCTTCTGACCACTCTCGGCGGTTGCATGACCGCCGGTTCCGGTCGGAGCGCCCATTATCCCACCCGGCCCGCGGTGCAGGCCTCGTTGATGGTCGAGGACGACTACGATTACTACCCGCGCTACGAGATCTACTACAGCCGCCACCGGAACGAATATATCTATCGCGACGCCAGCGCCTGGGTCCGGCGCTCCGACCTGCAGGGCATCACGCTGGCCATGCTGGAGTCCGGCCCGGTCGTGCGCATGGATTTTCATGACTCGCCGGAGTTTCATCACAGCGGCATCGTCCAGCGTTTTCCCCGGAATTGGGAACAACCGGGCCGGAACCACAACGACAAGAACCGCCACCGGGACGACGAGCGGGACGAGAAGAGAGGCAAGCAAAAGGACGACGACAAGAGGTCCGACCAGCGGTCGAACTGACTGATACGCGCCCGGCGACGCTACGTCGGATCGGTTGGACTTTCCCTGAATTCTCTCGCCGAGTTCCTCCCTGTATTTGGAGCCGCCATGGGGTGAACACCGTAACCGTCTGTCTCGTTATACCCCATACCGGTCTGGCCCCGCGGCGACTATGTTAGCAGGATGACCCGCCATGACCCAGACCCGCTGCCCTCGCGCTTGAAGCACCTCATTGCCGCGCAGTTCCGGCTCGATCGGCCGGAGCTGGATAAAATCCCAGACCACGCACCACTCATCGGCGGCTCCCTCGGTCTCGACTCCCTCGACGCACTGGAACTCGCCATCTGCGTGGAGGAGCAATTCGGCATCACGATCCAGAGCCAGGCGGAATCGCTCCACGCTTTCGCGAGCATCGACTCTCTCACCCACTTTGTCGGGGCCCGCCTGGCGGCCAAGGCGGAATGTGCTTCCGGTCAGTCAGCCGCCTGATCCGCGGCGGGGCCGGAGGCGCGCAACCCCTTCGCCTGCCATCCCGACGCGAATAAAAAAAAGAATCAGAACCACCCCTCATGACCACACTCGTAAACCATGAAAAACCATATTTATAAACTCATCGAAATCACCGGCACCTCGACCATCTCCAGCGAGGATGCCGTGGTGCGGGCCCTCAAGCGCGCGCATAAATCCATCCGGAATCTGGCCTGGTTCGAGGTCAAGGAAACCCGCGGCAGCATCGCCAAGGGGAAAGTCCTCCACTGGCAGGTAACCCTCAAAGTGGGCTTCACCCTGGAAGGCTGAACCCCTTTCCGGCAGAAGAACCGCCGAAAGCGGCAGCCGGCACGACCCATTCACCAAATTCTTTATGTCAAAAAACGACCAGACCACCGGAATGAATATCTCCCGCGCCCGCATGATCCAACTCCTGAACGAGGATCTCGCGGGGGAGTACCAGGCCATCATTGCCTACACCGTCTACAGCCAGGTCATCAAGGGGGCGCAATACACCGGCATCGCGAAGGAACTGGAGCAGCATGCGGCCGAGGAATTGGAACACGCCATCAAGATTGCCAAGCAGATCGATTATCTGGGGGGCATGCCCGGCGTGACGCCCAAGCCGGTCAAAACTTCCCCCGACGCTGTCACCATGCTGCGCGCGGACCTGGAGAACGAACGAGCCACCGTCGGCCGTTATCGCGAGCGCATCCTCCAGGCGGAAGCGATGGGTGAGTTTGCTTTGAGCGAGGTCTTGCGCGGCATCATCGTGCAGGAGCAGGACCACGAAATTGATCGCAGTGCGGCTTTGGGCATCGATGTACCGCTTCCCATCCCGCCAGCGGGGCGAGCCTCGTAAACGCCCCGACCCGTGCTTGGGTTATTGACCGGCCCGTCAGTCGGGTAAGGCCCCATGGCCCGGCGCCACCAATTATATATAGTAGAGCCAACGTAAACCCGCCGTCCCCATCCTTCCCATGAAATCCAACCACTTCGCCCTCCTCTTCGCCGCCTGCAGTCTGCTGCCTTTTTTCCACCGCCGGATGTGCGGAGAAGGCCAAGGTCACGGAGACCTCCCTGCCGGTGGGAAAACCGGTGGCCGTCACCCCCGCCCTCCCCGATGCGCCGGTCGCCGAGAGTCCCGATGTCGCGACGGCCAGCTGGTCCGACCTCAAGGGTTACACCTATGATCAGCGCGACCTGTTTCTATCCAGTCTCAAGGGGCTCGAAGCCCGGGTCGATACCCAGATCTCCGAACTCGCGGCCAAACGCGCCGCCCTGGATGCCAGCAACACCAGCACCAAGGACTGGGATCTGACGATGAAGGATATGAGCGAGGCGCGGACCAGCCTCAAGTCCACGAGTGACGATATGGCCAAGGCGAGCCGCGAAAATTGGGATCAGCTCAAGGAAAAAGTCGGCGTCTCATGGACCCGGACGCAGGACGCCTACGCCAAGGTCAAGGCCAGCACGACGAACTGAGGGAGCTGACCGAGTAAGCCAGGCCCCCCCCCGGGGGCCGTCTTTCAGGCAACGCCATCCGGCGTACACCGGATCGTTGGGACGGGTTTTACCCCATGCCCGAGTAATGGTTTTTATTGGTAAACTCGGGTCATGAGATACCAAAACTGCCGGCAAGCACGGCTTGCCGTGCCGGCCCGTGGGTGGTAAGCAACTCCTTGTCCCCATGCTGCCCCATCCCACCCTGGCCACCCGCTATGCCACCCCGGAGGCGAAACCTGAATTCGTCAACCGGCTGTTCGACGGTGGCGCCAAGCATTACGACGCCATCGTGGACTGGGGCTTCCTTCGCAGCGGGACCTCCTACCGTCACTGGGTGCTGAAGCGGCACGGGTTGCTTCCCGGGGATCATCTTCTCGACGTCGCCTGCGGCACCGGCCTCGTGGCGGTCGAAGCGGCCAAGATCCTCGGCACCGCCCAAGCCATCACCTGCCTCGATCCCAGCGCCGGCATGCTGGCCGTCGCGCGGACCAAACTGCCGGCGCACTTCGTGCAGGCGCGGGCCGAAAAAATCCCGCTGGCGGACAACTCCTTTAATTTTCTCACCATGGGTTATGCCCTGCGGCATGTGACGAGCCTCACGGAGACCTTTCAGGAATTTCACCGGGTCCTTAAGCCCGGCGGCAAATTGCTCATCCTCGAGGTCACCAAGCCCACCGGTCCCGCGGCCGGATTTCTCTTCCGGCTCTACTTCGGCCGGCTCTATCCGTTTCTCACCCGGCTTTTCACCCGCAGCAACGAGGCGCAGGACATGATGCGCTACTACTGGGAGACGATGGACACCTGCGTCCCGCCATCCGCGGTGCTCGGCGCGCTCGCGGCCGCGGGTTTCACCGCCGTGAAACGCGATGCCGCTCTCGGCCTGTTTAGCGAATACTCGGCCGTAAAATCTAATCCTCTCCCATGAAAACATCCGCTCCCTCCCCCACCGCTTCCACCGAGCACGAGCAAAGCATCCGGCACCTGCCCGCCCCGGCCCGCGCGGCCTTCGAACAATTCCAGGCCGGTGGCGACCCGGCCACGCTCGATCCGGTCGTGCTCGCCATCCTGGCGGATTTCTCCCCCCGTGCTTCCGAGATCCCGCTGGCCGACCTGCCCGGCGACACCATGCTGATCGATGATCTCGGCTTTGATTCCCTCGCCATCACCGAGGTGGTGTTCGCTGCCGAGGATCTTTTCCGCATCAACATCACCAACGAGGAAATTGTCCAAGTGCGCACCCTGGACCACCTCCGCGGCTTCATTCGCGCCAAGGTGGCCGGTCGATCGGCGCGCTGAGCCCGGTCCCCGTCCCGTATGCCCCCGCTCCCTGTCATCACCGGCCTGGGTTTCATCACCAGCATTGGCCAAGACCGTGCCACGGTGGGACGGAGCCTGCGCGAACTGCAGCACGGCTTCGAGCGCGTGGAGTTCTTCGGCAACCCCAACCTGCCCGTCAAGGTCGCGGGCACCATCAAGGGCTTTGATTTTCCCACGCCCTCCTGGCGCGACTGGCGCTGGCCGGATCGTTTCACCGTCGACCGTGAGCTGCTCCGCGGCCTTGCCCCGCACGGCGTTTATGCGCTCTGCGCCCTGCAGCAGGCGCTCACCGAGGCCGGGCTCGAGCCGGGGGAACTGGGCGACGGCACGACCGGATTGTTCTGCGCGTCCGCCGGCTCCCCGTTCATGCTCGGCAGCTTTCTCGGACAGATGCGCGAGACGCGCGGCGAACGCGGCAACCCGATGGGCGTCGTCTCCTCGATCGCCGGCACCCTGAATTTCAACCTCGCCACCCACTACCGGATCACCGGCGCGGTCTGCGGCTTTGTCTCCGCCTGCGCCTCCTCCAGCCACGCGCTCGGCTACGCCATGGACGAGATCCGCCTCGGCCGGCAGCAGCGGATGCTGGTCGTCGGGGCAGAGGACATGACGGACGAGAGCATCATGGCCTTCTCCAGCCTGCGCGCCCTGTCCAACAACCCGGACCCGGCCACGGCCTCCCGGCCCTTCGACCGCCGGCGCGACGGCTTCGTCGGCACGGGTGGTGCCGTGGCCCTCATCGTCGAGGATGCCGCGCTGGCCCGGCGGCGCGGTGCACATATCATCGCCGAGTTGATCGGTTGGGGCCAGGCCGGCGACGGTCACAGCGTCACCGCCTCGCACCCGGAGGGCGCGGGCCTCCGCGAAGCCATGCGCCGCTCGCTCGCCGATGCCCGCGTCAACGCCCGCGATGTTGGCTACGTGAACGCCCATGCCACCTCCACGGTCGCGGGCGACCGCTCCGAGGCGCTCGCCTTGCACGCCACTTTCACCAGCCAGGGGGCCAGGCCCCGGGTCAGCAGCACCAAGGCGCTCACCGGACACGGGCTGTCTCTCGCCGGTGTCATGGAGGCGGCCTTCTGCGCCCTGGCCATTGATGAGGGCTTTATCCCCGGTGCGGCGCATCTCGAGGAACCCGATCCGGTTTGCACTGGCCTGGATTTGCCCCGAACCTCCCTCGCCGAGGCTCCCGGCCTCGTGCTTAACAACAGCAGCGGTTTTGGTGGCAGCAATGTCTGCCACCTCCTCCGCCGCCCCGCCTGAATTTCCCATGACCGACGCCCTCACCCTCCGCCTAAAAACCTTGATTTGTACCACCCTCAAGCTCGAGGAGGTGCGCCCCGAAGACATCCCCGGCGACGAACCGTTGATCGGTTCCACCCGCCTCGGCCTCGATTCGCTCGACGCGCTGGAACTCGTACTCGCGATCGAGCGGGAGTTTGGCGTCAAGATCGGCAGCAGCGAGGAATCACGCCAGGCGCTCGCCAGCGTCGACACCCTCGTCACCTACCTCCGCTCCCGCCAGGTCGCCGCCTGACCCTCTTTCCCATGCATGCCCCGGCTGACCAGCTTCCCGTGGGTCTTGCCGCATGCGACTGCCTGACCCCCTTCGGCGACGCCTCGGCCACCGCCGCCGCCCTGCTCGCAGGCCGGAGCGCCCTGGCCTTGACGCCGGTGCTCGGCCGCGACGGCGGCGACCTCGTACCGCTTGCGCTGTTCGGGCCCATGGACGAAACCCTTCCGCCGCGCTGGCTGCCTGTGCTGCACCGGTTGGCTGCCGGCATCCCGCCGGCAGCGTGGGGCTCCGCCCGCTGCCCGGTGATTGTCACGAGCAGCAACTTCGGGGTCGGCAGCCTGTACGCCTTCACCCGGGACCAGGACGTGCGCCACCTCGCGCACGGTGCGCCCTTTGCCAGCGTCGAGCTGCTCCGTCGGGAATTCGACTGGGGCGGGCACATCCAGGTTTTTTCGCACGCCTGTGTCACCGCGCATCTCGGGCTCGCCCACGCCGCGCGGCTGTTGCACGCCGGGCTCGCCGACCGCGTGCTGGTGTTCTCGTTTGATTTTGTCAGCCCGTTTGTCGCGGGGGGCTTTCACAGCCTCAAGATCCTCAACGGCGGCCTGCCCGCACCCTACGCGGCGCGCCCGACAGGCTCGATCGGCCTCGGGGATGGCGCGGCGTTCGCGGTGCTCACGCGCGACCCCGCGTCGTTCCAAGTCGCGGCCCACGCCCTGCACAACGAGATGTTTCATTTCACGGGCAACCGGACGGACGGCGCGGGCTTTGCCGATTGCGCCGCGGCCATCGCCGCGACCGTCGGTGGGCGGCGGGTCTGGCTCAAGGGCCACGGCACCGGCACGCTGGAGGGCGGCCGGATGGAGGCTGAGGTGCTGGCCCGGCAGTTTCCCGGCGCGCCGCTCACGGGTTGGAAGGGCGGCCTGGGCCATACCCTCGGCAGCTGCGGCCTCGTCGAGCTGGCCGTCGCGCTCGCCGCGCTGCGCACTCCGGGCGGAAAAATCCCCGGCGCGGTGGGCAGCCTGGCACCGGTATTCACCGACACGGTGGCGCTGGCGGCCTTCGCCGCCACCGATTTCGACGGGGCCGTTCTCACCAGCAACGCGTTCGGTGGCGCCCACGCCGCCATGCTCCTCACGCATGATTGAGCGTTTCATTCACCAGGTTAAGGTTGAGCTGCCACCCGGAATCGAGACCGTGGCCGACGCACGGGCGCGGCTGGCCGCCAAGTTCCCGCGCGCGGCCCTGCGGCGGATGACCCATCTTGGCCTGCTCCTGGGTTCGGCGCTCGAGGACATCCCGCTGGGCCCGGAGGATGCGGTGGTCTATGCGTCCACGTTTGCCGAGACCCGTTCCCTGGAGGATTTTCTGCTCAGTTTTCCCGCGGCGAGCCCGTTGCTGTTCCAATCGTCGATTCATCCCGGCGGCATCCAACAGGTACTGATCGGCCGGCAGCAGCCCATCGCGCGACTCTGGCCCTTGGCCGGGCGGACCCGGCTCGTCGAGCAGGCCCTGCTGACTGCCTTGCTGGAACCGGCCCCGCGCGTGGTGCTGGCTGGCGGCGAGGAAACCGGCACGTGGATGCTGGAACACAACCTGGCCTCGGCGCGCTCATTTGCCTTCGCCATGATTCTGACCCGAGCGCCCGCCGGGGCCTTGGGGCGGGTGGCCTTCGCCCGGGGCACCTCAACCGACGACCCCTGTCCGACATTGGAAAATTTCACCCAGGCCCTGACGGGCCGGCACGCCCTGCAATGGTCGGGGGCGGGCGGAACCTGGACGCTCGACTGGCTCCCATGAAGGCAGTGCAAACCAGTGACGCCGATCGGCAGGAAAACCCGATTGATGGTAGGGCGGGATCGCTGATCCCGCCTTCGCCGGTTCAACGAAGGGATCAGCCGTTGCAACAAGCTCCGAGCCCCGAGCCCGGGTCGCCTTCGGCGCCACCGCCGGCGGGTAAACCTGTCGCGGGGCGATCCCCCCCTGCAGCTCTCCGAAACCCCGGCCCCAGTTGGGGCTACGGTTTCATGCTGGGACTGGAGAGGCATGCCCCGTCGTGGTTTTTCCGGGCCCTACTGATGGCGGGAACCTGGGTCGGGCTCGCCTTCATGCCGGCCCAGCGCGCGCATTCCCGCGCCTACCTCGCGGTGGTGCTCGGCCGGCCCGCGACGCTGGTCGAGGTGTGGCGTCATTTCTTTTCCTTTGCCGAATACCTGATGCTCAAACTCCGTGCCAGCCGCGGTGTAACGGTCACCTGTGTGCTGGACCCGGCCCACCAAGCCGACCTCGCCAGGCTGACGGCGTCCGGTCAGCCGGCTTTTTTTGGTTCGTTTCATTTCGGTGGCTCCGACCTGCTCGGCTATTTGTTGAGTGAGCTCGGCCGGCGGGTCACCATCCTGCGAACGCGGGTGGGCAATTCCGCCGACACCCGGATGCTGGCCGAACGGTTTGGCGGGCAGGTCTCGGTCCTGTGGGTCAACGATCCCGCCACTCTCCTGTTCGACCTGAAGGCGGCCATCGAGGCCGGGGAGTCGCTCGCCCTGAAATGCGATCGGCTGGAACACAGCACGAAGACTGCGCCGTTTCAATTCCTCGGCGCGACGCGTTTGTTCCCTTTCACCATCTACCAACTCGCGATCATGTTCAACAAGCCGGTCGTGTTCTGCACCGCCGTGCCGTCCGGCCGGCCGGATTCGCTGCGCGTTCATGCCTCGCCGGTGTTCACGCCCGACCCGGCCGCCGGCCGCGCGGCCAACACCGAGGCGGCGCACCGGCATTTCCAAGGGGTGCTGTCCCAATTGGAAGGGCTGATCCACCAATATCCCTTCCAGTGGTTCAACTTCCTGCCGCTCAACCCGGAGGCGCCCGCGGTCCATTAGGCCGAATGTATCGCCCCCACTCCATGACCGCCCGACACACCCCGGCGCTCCGCCCGCCTTCGCTTAGCTTCGGCGAGGCAAGCGCCACCCCTCTTCATAGAGGGGATTCTAAAATTCACGCAGCCGCAGTCCCCTCTAAGAAGAGGGGTGCCCGACAGGGCGGGGTGTGTCGGGAACGTTCCAGAGGGTGAAATATCCGGGCTAGGCCGCGCCGCATCGCCATGTTTTTCCACACCCTCTACTTCATCCCGATTTATTTCGGCACACTGCTGCTCTTTGCCGCCGGCGGGTTTGAACTGTGCGTGCTCGGCCTGCTGGCCGGCGTGCTGCCGGCGTCGGAACGGATGGAGCGGTTATTCCAGCGACTGATCCAGCGGCACCTCGCGTTCTTTCATTGGTGGTGCGACCTGACCCGGCTCGTCCATGTGCGCTATCACGGTTTTGAAACGAACCCGGCGGGCGGTCGCGTGCTGGTGGCCAACCATCCCGCCATGATCGACATCACGTGCCTGCTGGCGCGGTTGCCCGGGGCGCTCTGCATCTTCAAGCCGGCCATCCGGCGCAATCCCGTGCTGGGCGCGGCCGCCCGGTGCGCGGGCTATCTCGGCAGCGACGGCGGACACGACCTCGTGCGAAACGCGGCGGAGAAAACCGCGGCCGGCCATACGCTGGTCATCTTTCCGGAGGGCACGCGCACGCCACCGGGCGAGGACCTGCTCCCCTTCAAGCCGGGCTTCGTCCTCATCGCTCGCCGCGCTCGCGTGCCGATCCAGCTCGTGCGGATCACGACCGACTCTGATCTCCTCGCCAAGGGCGCCGCCTGGTGGCGGCTGCCACGCCTGCCCGCCCGGGTCGAGGTGACGGCCGGTCCACTGATCCCCACCGATACGGCCGCGAGCACCACCGAGCTGGTCCAGGACATCGAGGCGTGGTTTCGCGCCCCGGCGCCGGGCGCGGCTTTCCGGCGGGCCCTGGGTCGCCACCAGTCATGATCCCCTCCCCCACCCACCTGGTTCTGCTGCCGACCTATAACACCGGCCCGCGCCTCCGCGAGGTCGTGGCCGAGGTGCTGCGCCACTGGTCGCCCGTCCTGGTCGTGGTGGACGGCAGCACCGATGGCAGCGAACGGCCCCTGCTTGCGCTGGCCGCGACCGAGCCCGCACTCACCGTTCAGGTGCTGCCGCGGAACGCAGGCAAAGGCGCGGCCGTGCTGGCCGGTGCGCAATTCGCGCGGGCGCGCGGCTTCACGCATGCGCTCGTGATGGACGCGGACGGGCAGCATCCCGCGGCCAGCATCGGGGAGTTCATGGCGGTCTCGCTGCGGCAGCCGGCCACCTTCGTCCTCGGGCGGCCGATCTTTCCGGCTAACATCCCCGCCGAGCGGCGGCATGGCCGCAAACTCAGCGTCGGCCTCGTGCACCTCGAGCTGATGGGGGCGGCGACCGTGGACCCTTTGTTCGGCTTCCGTGTTTATCCGCTCGCCCCGCTGCTCGCGACACTCGGGTCGCGGGCGGGCGGACGGCGCTATGATTTCGACACCGAGGCTGTGGTCCGGCTCGGCTGGGCGGGCGTGCCGCTGCTCAACCTCGCCGCGCCGGTCCGTTATTTCTCCCGCGCGGAAGGCGGCGTGTCCCACTTTCACTACCTGCGCGACAACCTCCTGCTGGTGTGGATGCACACGCGGCTCCTCGCCGAACTGCTGGTCTGGCGCTGGCCCGCCATGCTGCGCCACCGGCGCGAGTGGCGGACCGCCGGGGCGGCCCTGGTCTTGCTGTGCGCCGGCGTCCTGTCGGGCCCAGCCGCGACCGAGCCGCCAGTCCTCCCCGAGCACCCGCTCGATTTCAACGCCCCGGAGTGGCGCCTGGTGGCCGCCGCCTTTGCCCGGCAGCCGGATGTCACCGCGGATTTCACCGAACGGCGGCAATTTCCGTTCAAGACGGAAGCCGTCCGACTCTCGGGCGTCGTCCGCGTCTCCCCCACGCGTGGCCTGAGCCTGCAATACACCATCCCCGAGGCGCGCATCGTCATCCTGGATGATCGGGGCGTGCTGGTGCGCGCCCCTGCCGGCGAACGTTCGCAGCCCAGCGACCCGCGCGCCGCCGCCGTGAATGACGCGCTGCGGCGCATCCTGCGCTTCGACCTCGCGGGACTGGCCCACGACTTCGAGCCTTACGGGCAGATTGACGGCGAAGCCTGGACTTTGGTGCTGGTGCCGCGCACGGAGACGCTGCGCCGCGGCACCGGCCGGATCACCGTCGCCGGCGAGGCGGCCACGATCCGCCGCATTGAGATCCGCCACTCGGCCAAGCAGGTCATCGAGATAACCATCGAGCCCCCGCGGCCTGCAACGGCATTCACCGCGGAGGAGGTGAAGAAGTATTTCCGCTGAGACGGACGCGAACAGATGAGACCCTATTTTGTTCGTTTCATTTTTGTAGGGCTGCCGCTGGTCGGCAGGCCAGGCCGCGTCCGCCGGCCGGCCCGGCGACAAGCGCCGGCCCTACATTCCATCCTGGCTGGAATCGGCCCATGACCTTCCGCCGCCGCCAATTCCTCGGCTGGAGTGTCCTCGCCATCGCGGCCCTGCTCGGTGGGGCGTGGCTGCTGCAGCTCGACTATCCGCGAAAAATTTCCAGCGATGTGCTCGACCTGATCCCGGTGGATGAGCAGGCGCCGGAGCTAACCCTCGTCCGTTCGCTCGCCAGCCAGGCGGAGGCCCGCACCATGTTTTTCGAACTGACCGCCGCGGAGGGACGGCCCGCGTCCGCCGAGGCGGCGGGACGATTCGCCCTGACCCTGGGCCGCGAGCCGGCTTTTGCCGAGGTGCTGGTCATGGGCGATAGCGTCGCGCAGGATGCGCTCGGCCGTGAATTGTTCGAGCAGCGCTTCGCCCTGCTGTTTCCGCTGTGGCTGGAGGAGCGCACCGCGGCCCATGCCGCCACCGGCGGGGCACCCGCCGGGTTTTCCGCCTGGCTGGCGCAAGACACGGCCGCGGCTCTTGGCCGGTTTCTGGCCGCGCCCGAGGCTCTGGCCTTCGCGGACCTGATACCCGCCGACCCGCTGCTGCTCCTGCCCGGAGCCGTGGACCGGTTAAAGGACGGCCTGCTGCAATCCGCGGCGCCGCGCAGCCCGGCGCCCACCCTCGTGTGGGCCCGGCTCGCGGCCTCGCCCCTGAGTGAGGCGGGCCAGGCGCCGGCGTTCGCCGCCATCGAGCGCGCCACCGCGACGGTGCGCGCGGACTTCCCAGGTTTCACCGTGGCCTACACGGGCGTGAACCGCTTCGCCGCCGCCAGCCGCGCGCGCATCGAGCACGAGGTCACCTGGCTCAACGCGCTTTCCCTCGCCGCCGTGATGGCCGTGGCCTTCATGTTCATCCGCCGGGTGTATCGCGGCCTGCATCTCGTACCCGTCGTGGGACTCTCCGTCCTCGGCGCCTGGGTCGCCGCCACGCTGGTGTTCGACCGGTTGCACATCATGGTGTTTGTGGTCGGCTCACTGCTGACCGGCGTGGCCATCGACTATGGCTTTTATCTTTTCATGCAGCCACCGCTCGGGCCCACCGAGGACTACTGGGCCAAGGTAAGGCGGCTGGCCAAGCCCCTGCTCGCGAGCTGCCTCACCACCGTCGCCGGGTTCGCGCTGCTGCTGTTCTCCGAGCTGCCTTTCATCCGCCAGCTCGGCGTGTTCGTCGGGGCCGGGCTGGTCTGCGCACTGGCCGCGGCCGTCGTCTATTTTTCCACCGTCCGGCAGCCCTTTCTGGAGACCCGGGCGTTTCGCGGCGCGGCGGGACTGCCGGCTGGGCTTCGCCGGGGAGTCCGCGGCGGGCTCATCGTCGTGTGGCTGCTCGCGCTGCCCGGCCTCGCCCGGCTGCACTGGAAGGACGATATCCGCGAACTGCAGATTCCCTCCCCGGAGCTCACGCGCGAGGACGAGCGGATCAAAGCCGGCTTCGGCGAACAGGACGGCCGGACCGTTTACCTCACCTATGGCAACAACCTCACCGAGGCCCGGACATCGCTGGAGCAGTTCGAGACGTGGCTCGGCACGGTGGAGGGCGCCCCTGCCCGGACTGTCGGACTGGGCACGGTGGTACCGACCGCCGCGGCGTATGGCCGGGCGGTCCGATTCGCGCACGAACATCCGGAGTTTCCCGAGCAGTTGCGCGCCGCCCTCGTCGCGGCCGGTTTCACGGCTACGGAATTCGATCCCTTCTTCGCCGCCTATGCCCGGTATGCCGCCGGGGCGAAAGCGGCCGACTGGAACGCCGCCCTCAATGGCCTCCAACAGAAACTCACCGGTCCGCTTGGGTTGCTGCTGCATGCGGGCCAGCCGCTCAGTTGGTTCGTCACGATTGTCCGCTCCGCCCCGGCCACCGCGCCGCCGGCCGCCCTGCGCACGGTGAGCGCTTCCCAGCTCCAATCTCTCAACCAACTGTTCAGCCGCTATCGGCAGTCCGCCCTGTGGCTGAGCCTGACCGGCCTCGCGTTGGTCGGGGCCGGCGTGTTGCTTTCCTATGGCTGGCGCGACGGCGTGCGGATTTTCGCCATCCCCTGCGGCGCCTGCCTCGGGCTCTTCGGGGTGTTCGGCTGGCTCGGCCATCCGCTCAACCTGTTTCACCTGCTCGGCGCCTTCCTCGGCGTGTGCCTGACGCATAACTACTCGATCTTCTCCGCCACCTCGGCCTATCGGCGCGAGCCGCCCCCGGTATCGGTGCGGCTGTCGGCCTTGACGGCCGCCGCGTCGTTTGGCGTGCTGGCCTTGAGCGGGATTCCCGTGGTCAGCGCCCTTGGCTCGACCGTGGCCCTGATGGTGATCGCCGCCCTGGTGACCATCGAGTTCGAGCACCTCGCCGGGCTCGGGAAAATGCCATGAGCCACGCGCTGCTCCAAGCCTGGGCCAAGACACTCCGCCGCCATGGCGGCGACCGCGCGGTCATTCAGGCCGGAAACGAAACGCTCGTGACCTTTCGCGAGCTCGACGCGCGCGCGGAGGCCTGGGTGGAAAATCATGTCCCGGAACCCACGTCCGTGCGCGGCCGCGCCGTCGTCTTCGCCGTGGCAAACGGCTTGGGCTGGCTGGAAATGTTCCTCGGCCTGCTCAAGGCCGGCGCGGTCGTGGTGCCGCTCGATGCGGCCGAACCGGCGATGGCCCTGCTCCGGCTCGCGGACTCACTTCGCGCCGGATACTGGTGGACCGGCCTGAAACTCGAACCGCTGGCGGGGGCGAAGCGCTATCGCGACCCGGCGATCTGCCTGCTCAAGGTGACCTCCGGCACCACCGGCCGGCCCCGGGCGCTGGCGTTTACCGCGGGCCAGCTGCTGGCCGACGCCCGGCAGGTGACGGCCACCATGGGCATCAGCCGCCGCGACTTGAATTACGCGTTGATTCCGTTCGGGCACGCCTACGGTCTCGGCAACCTGACGATTCCCTTGTTCGCGCAGGGCGTACCACTGGTCTGCGGAACCGCCCCATTGCCTCACGCCATCGCGACAGACTTTGCCCGGTGGCGACCGACGGTTTTTCCCGGCGTGCCCACGATCTGGCGGGCGCTGGCCGCATCCGATCTCACGCTGCCGGGCCTGCGCCTGGCGATCACCGCCGGCGCGCCGCTGCCGACGGAAGTGGCGAAAGATTTTTCCGCCCGGTTCGACCAGCGGTTGCACAGCCTGTATGGCTCCAGCGAAACCGGGGCCGTGGCCTATGACCGGACGGGCGCGGCTACCCTGGCCGGCGCGGTCGGTCACGCGATGCGCGGCGTGGAAATGACTGCGCTCAGCGGTGCGCGGCTGCGGGTCAGCAGCGCCGCGGTGCTGACGCACGGCAACCGCCGGCGAACCGGCCGGCAGGGAGCGTGGGTCATGCCGGATCGCGTGGTGTTGGACGCGCGCGGCGGCGTGACCCTGCTCGGCCGGCGCGGCCTGACGGTGAAGATCGCCGGCCGCCGGGTGAATCTCGCCGAAGTGTCCGCGCGGTTGCGGCAGCTTCCGGACGTGCGGGAGGCCTGGGTCGGCCTCAGTCCGGGCCCCGACCCGGTGCTGGCAGCCGTCGTGGCCGCGTCAGGCCCGGCCGCTGATTTGCGTGCCGCGCTGCGCGCCGACACCGCCGCGTGGAAGATCCCGAAGAAACTCATCGTGGTCGCCGCGTTGCCCGTGACCGCACGGGGCAAACCCGATATGCGCGCGTTGCAGGCCATGATCTCCGTGGCAAAAGAATGAGCGCGTGCCGGATCGCCAGAAGCGGTACGGCTTAACCCGTTTCCCCGGCCGGGGCCGGCGTGACCGGCAGTAACAGGTTGATCGCAGCCGTAAGCTGGTCGTTGGAAAATGGCTTGGCCAGCACCTGGTCCGCGCCCAGCTGCAGGGCCAGCTGGAGATGGTTCGCCGCCGCCCCCCGCATCCCGCCCGTGATCACAATGACCCTCACGCCCGGCCGGGTTCTTTTCAATTCCACCAGCACCTCAAATCTCTCAATTCCGGGCATGACGAGGTCGGCCGGTCATCGGCATGACGGGCAGTCCGTGAAATCAGGGGAGTCCCCTCACGCCAAAAAACGAAGCCTCGACCTCGACGCGCAGTTCGGAGCGGCAGAGGTCGGCTTGCAGGTAGGATACCCGGTCTCCGGGGGCGAACAGCTTCTTCTCCAGCACGGCGGCGACCAGCGGCAGGTCCGCTGCGTAGCGGAGATAAACCTTGAAGTGGCGGGTGGAGCCATCGCCTGTAGCGAGCCGGGAGCCAAGCCCGCAAGCGGTGGAGAGGGCTTCCAGATTTTCCAGGGTGCAGGCCAGCTGCAGGGGCGTGCTCCCCGAAGCGACTGTCGCGTGCCCGCGGATGGCTGCGGTGCCGGAGATAAAGACCGTGGCGGAATCCACGCCGGGCACCACGGTCGCCCGGGCAAAACTTGGAGCGCGCGGGCCGTAGGCACCGGGATAATCGTAGGCGGCCACCTGCAGCGGATTCTCCACGTGGCGCGGACGCCCGGAGCACGCAGCGAAAACCACCGTCAGCGCGGCCGAGTGGGTCCCGACCGCGGATGCCGAGGGCAGCAGCGGCTTGAATCCGCTCCCGTGGTGCTGCTCGAAGGCCAGGGACCGGCCCTTGCAGAAACCGCGATAATTTTCCAGCCCGGCGGGCCCGGCCGCGTTAAGGGCCGGGACATAATTCCAGATCCGGGCGAGCTGCTGGCCCCGCGTCGCCTCAAATATATTCCGGTAGAGCTGGCGCGAGGTTTCCTCCAACTCCGTGGTCGGGCGCAAGGTGGCGGCGCCGAGCAGCCAGTCTCCCGCCTGAAAGAGCGCGACCTCACCCATCCGGCCGGCGGGCCGGGCGGAACCAAAGAGGATTTCCACCGCGTCACCGGCGAGCACGGGCACACCCGCGTCAAAAACCCCGCCCTCCTCCGGGCCCAGGGTGATTTTCAGGGAAGGTGATTCGGTGAGTACAGGGGTCATGCGATAAATCTTCCGGTCTCCCGGTCCGACAGGGCTGCGTCGAGTACCCCGGACTTCACCGCGAAGGGAGCCAACGCCGCGAGCGCGGCCGCCAGCCCGACGGCCAGCCATACCCGCTTGTTCTTCCAGCGAGGTTTAAGCGGGTGGGTGAGAGCTTTCATACGAGTTCTTTCCTATCATTTGACTGGCTTGACGTCAAAGGATGCCATCGTCGGTGTAAATCCCATTGTTTGGTAGTGGGCAACCCACGATAGATGAGTTGGTATCCCATGGCCGGCAAACCTTGTCGTGGGCAAACGTCGCTCTCCTTCTCTCATGCACCTCGCTTTCAAACTTGCCCTGCTGGGCACTGTCCTACGCGGCTTCACTTACGCCGCCGATCTGGCGCCGGCCCCGGACCGCCCCTGGGCCTCGAGTGATCTGACCCTCGAAACCGGGGTGCTCTGGGAAGTCGGCAGGCTCACTCCGCTCCCCTACCGGCTGGTGCCCACCCAGCTCTCGTGGCGGTCGGCCGAAATTTTCGGCTGGACCTACGAGAATGGAACGCGGCTGGTCGTCCGCCACCGGCTCTCCCTGATCGGCACCTGGATCCAAAGCGGGCCGGAGTCCTATTACCTCGGGGTCTCGGGCTCACCGTCCATCGAACTGTGGAATCCCGCCGGCACCCGTTCACTCTACTTTGGTTCCGGCGGCGGTCTCGGGTTAACCGACTCCCGGAACGTCCCGGGCGGCCTGGGCCAGGATTTCACCTTCAACTGGTTCATCCGGGGCGGAGTCGAGATTGTCACGGCCAAGCATGCCCACCTGAGCGCGGGCCTCCTGTACCAGCACTTGTCGAACGGCGGACAGACCGACCCCAATCCGGGCATCGACGCGCTGGGCTTCAGCCTCGGCTACGGCTGGGCGTTCTGAGGGAGCTCGCCGCCGTGAGCGCCCTCCTTCCAGGAATTTTAGCCACAAAAAGGCACGAAAAGGCATCCATCCTGCAGGCCGCAAATCTCCGGCGCGCCTATAGGCGCCTTGAGAGCAACGTGTGCCGCCGTATTTTTTGTGCCTTTTTGTGGCAATACTCTGTCTCCATGCCCGTCAGGAATAATCTCTCCGGCCTTCATTGTGGCTGATCGCGCCATGTGGCTCCTCCTCCTCGTAAACCTGGCCAGCAAGGTCGCGGCGATCCTCGTCGTCGGGGCGGCACCCGGCGCCGCCCTCGGGCTCTGGCTCCTGGGCGACGCGTTGGTGGCCTACCATGTGTTCGTCCCCCGGGCCCAGGGCCTGGCCCGCATGCACCGGCGCTTCACCACGGCCCGACGTGAAGTATGGCTGACCATTGACGACGGGCCCGACCCGCAGGACACGCCCCAAATTCTCGCACTGCTCGCGGCGCATGGTGCGCACGCGACTTTTTTTGTCATCGGGGAAAATGCCGGCCGTCATCCCGCACTCATCCGCGCGATTACCGCGGCCGGCCATGAGGTGGCGCATCACACGCATACCCATCCGCTCGTCTGGTTTTGGTGCGCCACGCCGGGCCGCGTCACCCGGGAACTCGACACCGCGCTGGCCACGTTGCGCGCGACCGGGGTGACCCCGACTCGATTCCGACCACCCGCCGGCATCAAGAACCTCTGGCTCGCCTCCGCCCTCCGGGCGCGCGGGCTCACCGGCATCGGCTGGAGCGCGCGCGGACTGGAACGCTGGCCGGGCGATGCCAGCGTGGTCGCAACCCGCGTGCTGCGCGGCCTGTCCCCGGGAGCGATCTTGCTTCTCCATGAAGGCCCGGCGGTGCCGGCGGGCATCCGGGTCGAGGCCATCCGCCTCGTGCTCGAGCGGCTGGATGAACAGGGTTATCACTGCGTCGTGCCCGGAGCGGAGCAGCTGGAAGATTAGCGTGCGTCTGCAAGACTTCGCGCGGTTGCCCCAAAGCCGGCTTGGCCCGATGGATCCAAACCAAAGTTGCCACTAATGGAATTTCGCCAACGGCGAAATTTTGAGCCAGCGGCTCCGGCTGATCGCCTCCGCGATTGGTTCCGGGGGCCCGCAAATCGCGGGCAGAGAAAGTCCGCGATCTCGGCCGCAGCGCAGGCTGCGCGACTGATCCCGGGCTGCCAGCAGGCAGCAACAGGAATCATACCCAACACCTCCCGGCGCAGGCGATCATCCGGAGGGGTAACCGGACAATTTATCCTGGAATACTCAGACTAGGTCTTCAAACCTCCCGATCGGGAGAGGAATAACCACGAATGCTTTCGCCTAACGGCTCCGCTTTAGAGTCCCCTCCGCCTAATCGGCTCCGGTTTTCGATTCGGGGAGCGGCTGATCGCCGCAGAGCGAAGGAGGGAAGCCCGGTTGTCCGTCGGCGATTAGCCGACCCCCGGAACCCACCGCGGAGCCGATCAGGCGGAGCACTCAAGGTAGCAAAGCCGTTAGGCGATGCATTCGTGGTTAAAACCGGATCGGTGGTTCTCTGCCGCGGGGTTCGAAATCTAGATCTATAGCCGATAACCTGAATCAGCTGATCGGGCCGCCGTCCTCAGCCAGCGCAAATGCACCGCGGCGACCAACGCGCCCAGCGCCATGCCGGCGAGCACATCGAGGAAGACATGCTGGCCCGTGGCCATGGTGGAATATAAAATGCCGAGGCCCCACAGCCAGTTGAGCGCGCGCACCCCGCGACCGGCGCCCAGCTCGCGCAATGAACGCCCCAGCCAAACGGCGGTGAAGACGGCGAACGCCACGTGCAAGGAGGGACAGGCATTGCCGGCCGCATCGACCGACTTGAGAAAGGTGAAGTGCGGATATTGCGTCCAATCCACCCCGCCTTGCCCCACCGCCGTCGGCCAGCAGAGGAAGATGCCCAGTCCGATGACGCTAAGCGCGACCCAAGCGAGACCGCCGGAGGCGAGCTCGCGGCGGTTGACGACCAGCGCGGGCGCCAGGATCACATAAAGCCACAAGGACAAATATAGCGGCAGGGCGGCCGGCTGGAATCCGATCCACCGGTCGACCGCGGTCAACGGCATGATCGTCACGGGGGCCAGCGGGTGCTGGAGCACCCAGAAATAGACCGAAAAGAAAAGCGCCATGCCGAACGCCGTGCCGGCCAGCTTGACTGGCCACCAGGTGAGCAGACGGACGCCGGCGGGGCGAAGCCAGCCGCTGTGGAGCGGAAATAAGAGCGGCGTTTCTCTGGTGTTGCGCACTGGGTTGATGGTAGGGCGGGATCGCCCCGCGACAAGCTCGGGGACTAGCCCGAATATTTCACATCCGAAACCGAGCCAACACACCTCGCTCTGGTGGGCAGCCCTCTTAAGAGACGGGACTTCAGTTGCGCGGCTTTATATTCCCCTCTAGGAAGAGGGGTGGCGCTTGCCTCGCCGAAGCTAAGCGAAGGCGGGCGCAGCGCCGGGGTGTGTGGGTGGGCGGTAACTTGGACCCTGCCGGGCCCAGCTGGTACCGCCTGCGCCGGTTTTAATAGGATAAGACCTAGCCACCGGCCAGCCGGTCCGGTTTTGCCTTATCGCTGTTGTGATCCCTCCTGCCGGCTGTTTCTGGAATGTGGGCGGGGCTTTACGCCCGACTCGATCCAAGCTGCGGTTGGGGCAACGTCGGGGCATAAAGCCCTCCCACATTATGATCCGCGTCTCGTGGACGATTCATGCCATACGTCTCTCCCTACACCCGGTAGGTAAACACCCCATAGGGTCACGCCCCATTGCTCGTGCATACCGGCCGTGATAAATAAAGACTGCTGCGGATGAGAACCTGCCACGGCGAGTCCGCCTCCCCAGCGACCCTTGACGGCGTCCAAATGGCTGGAGGAAATCATTGGCGACGGCCTGCCCCCAGACGCCCTTCTTTCACTTAACCGAGACCCTTATCCTGAAAACCAAGAAACCCAGCCGGGCCAAGCGGGCGTTTCCCCAGCCGCCGCCGCCCAAACACCCGCACAAATATATCCTGCGCCTCTACGTGGCTGGAGCCACCACCCGGTCACGCCAGGCTGTCCTGCGCGTCCGCGAAATGTGCGCCGGGCTGAATCCCAATTGCGACCTCAAGGTGATCGACATCTATCAACAGCCCGGGCTGGCGCGCGCCCGCCAAATTGTCGCGACCCCGACGCTGGTCGTCGAATTTCCCCGGCCCGTGCGCCGGTTCATCGGCAACCTCGCCAATACCCGCAGCCTGATCGTCAGGCTGGACGTCAGCCCCAGGGGCAGCGTCGCCCTGTGAAACTTTGGGATATCAAACCCACCGCGAATGAAAGCTACCCGCCCCGGTAAACCCGCCCATCCCGCGCCTGTCTTGGATTTAACCCGGCTCCGGGCGCGGCTGGCGGTGGCTGAGTCCACCTTGCGCGCCATCCACCGCGGCGAGGTGGACACCGTGCTGGTCACGGGCCGGCAGGGGCCCCGGGTGTTCACGCTCCAGGGCGCCGGGCATGCCTACCGCGTCCTGGTCGAGGCCATGAACGAAGGGGCGCTCATGCTGACGAAGGGCAAGACCATCCTTTACGCCAACCAGCGTTTCGCCCGCATGGTTAAATGTCCACTCGAACAGGTCACAGGCAGTTCCCTTCATCGCTTTCTCTCCCCCGCCGACCGGGCCGCGCTCGAGCTATTACTGCAGCGGACCAGCAGGTCCGGCACCCAGATCCAGGTGAGGCTCGAGGCCGGTGATGGGGTGCAGGTCCCGGCGCAGATTTCCCTCCGCCGGTTGGCGAAGGAAGGTTTCAATCAGGCGCTTTTCGCCTTGGTGGTGACTGATATGTCGGAGGCCCGGCGCGCCGAGGGCCAGCTGCGATCTTTGGCGCAACGCATCGTGCAGGTGCAGGAGACCGAGCGCGAGCGCGTGGCCTTCGAGCTGCACAACCACGTCACCCAGATGCTGATCGCGGTCCTCTTCCGTAGCCAGGCGTTGGTGGACAGCCTGGCGGCGGGCACCGGGCCCGCGAAAAAGGAAGCCATCAAGCTCCGCGAGATTATCGGCCAGACAGTCACGAAAGTGGAGCGCATCTCCCGCGACCTGCGACCCAGCATCCTCGACCAGCTGGGCTTGGAAGCCGTCTTCCGCGTCACCAGCATCGAGTTCTTCGAACGAACCGGCGTGTCGGTCGATCTGGCTGGCCTGGCTCTCTTCACCCGGCTGCCCGCGGACATCGAGCTGGCCCTCTACCGCATCTTTCAGGACTCCCTGAAATATGTGGAGCAGCATGCCCGCGCCCGCCAGGTGACCGTGACTTTGGCGGACCGCGACGGCTTCGTGGTACTGGGCATCAAGGACGACGGGGTCGGTTTCGACGCCGGGCATCAAGCCGCCCGGCGCAGCGGCCGGGGTATTTTGGGTTTGGTCGGGATGCGTGAGCGCGCCAGTGCGATGGGCGGCACGCTCACCGTGAAATCCGGTCCACGCGCCGGCACAGAGATCGGGGTATGCATTCCCCTGCCGCCGGGCGAAGCCGCGGCCTGAGCGGATGGTTCCGGCTGGCACTGCTTCGATCGGTTCATCAACGCACCCCGGCGCTGCGCCCGCCTTCGGTTAACTTCGGCGAGGCAAGCGCCACCCCTCTCCAAGAGGGAATCACAATCCGGCGGGTACTGTCCTGAATCCCCTCTGGAGCCGGAAGCATTCAGTTAAGGCGTGTTATCATTCGCGGGAGTCCGGACTGAATGGTGGAACCCGGCCTCCGGACGGGTTCGCAGGATCCACGGAGGAGAAAACGCGTCCAGAGGCCGCGTTCCACCCAATTCGATCGCATGATTCCGGCTTAAGAGGGGCTTGGCGGGCCGTAGCGCTTGGGGAAGGCTGCTGCCCGTCAGGGCGGGTGGGTCGGACCCGCGCATGTAACGAACTGGCCCTACCGCGTCCCTGCCACCGGCCGGGAATGGAACCGGTACTTCAGGTCACGGCTGTAGCGCAGTTTGAACGACGCGCCCACGCTGTTGCCACCCGGGCCGTAGGTGTCGTTCAGGGAGACGCCGATCAGCCAGGGACTCAGGAGCTGGGGGTCGTGCCGCGAAGGAATTTCCCACATCACGCCGGGCCGGATGCTGTAGATATCCTCTTCGGTGCGGCTCAACCAGCGGGTGCTGTCGTACGAGGCCTCGAAGGTGTAGTGCAGGTTACCGCGATCAAGCACCCAGCCCCCGGTGATGCCGGCCGCGCTTTGCCGGAAGGCATTTTTTCCGAATTCACCCGGCAACGAGGTCTTCGTCACTGCGTCGAGCCGGAAGCCGACGAAGACCCGCACCATCGGGTGCGCCTCGAGCCGGTGCGAGAAGGTGACGTAGGACCGGAGGTGACGCAGGCCATCGGTCACCTCCGCCGGCGGCTCGCCGATCGGAAGTTCATAATCGACGCCGGCGCCTGTCTCCCACCCTTTGAGCAGGATCTGCCCCAGGTCGAACTTCACCCCGAAGCGCAAATTGGCGGCGCCATACTCTTCGAAGGCCGGAACGTCGCCGTGCCCGTGGCTGAAATACAGGTCGCTGCTCGCGTTGATCTCGCAGTGGTCCGTGAGCCCGTAGCGCAGGCCCGTGGTCACGCGCATGCGATCCTTGTTCTGCCAATCGCCCAGGTGGGGATGCACCGAAAGACGAAAGCTGTATTTCCTCAACGTCGCGGGCAAATGGCTCTGGAAACCCTCTTCGATAACCAGATCATCGTCGCCGTACAGGTTGGCGTAGTTGGGCCCGGGCTCGCTTTCCTGCAGCATCGTGGCCGACGCCTGTCCCGCCCACAAAAGGAAGAAGGCTAGGACGGCTAGCACCGCAGGAGCACACCGGCGAGGGCGGGACGGGAAGTTCATGGGGTACGGTAACCTTTACCCGGCGATTTCCCTATGGGGTGTTCACGGGATTTCCCGGAAACGATCAACCCCGTGGACACAAAGAAGGCCGTCGGTAAACGGCCTTCACTTGGCGTGATCACCGGTACCTGCTCTCAGGTCTTCATGATCCGCCGGCCAGCGGGGCGATTCTTGATGAGGCCCTTGCCTCCGGCGGATTTCTTAGCGCGGTTCTTGGCGGCGGTCATTCGGCCGCCTCTGCTTTTCTTAGCCATGATGGTACGGGGGGTTGGATGATTTGTTTTATGTTTGACTGCAAGCGACAGCATAACCGCCCGGAGAGGACCCCGCTATAGGGCATAGGACTGCCCCAGTGCGCCGCACGGAGAATTGGCGGGCCGCGGAATTTACCGGTCGCTATGCCGGAGCAAGCCGCCTCCCGGGCTGTCACAGACAGGCTCCCCACACCTTGCCTGCCACCTTTTGTCCGACGACCGCGGAACCGATCCGCGCAAAAACGAAATCTTTATGAACGTACGAGCCCCCGAACTTTCCCAGCGCTACCTCGAGGCCTTGCGCGCCCACCTGGGAATCCAGCGGGTGCGAGGTACGGCCGTGGCGCGAAGCTTGGGGCGCGACGTGATCAAGGGAGGTTTCACCACCGTCGACCTGGCGCGGATGCATGAACAGTCGGTGGCCGCGCTGGCCTTGTCCCACGACTTTGCCAACGCCCGCAACGGCCTGATCCGGCGGGCAGGCAAATTCCTCGCCGCGGCCCTCGTGCCCGTGGAGCAATTCCATCGCGCCACCCGCGCCTCCTTCGAACAACTGCAACAACGTACGGAAATCCTGCGGCTGCACCGGGCTGCCCTGGCCAAGGGCAACCGCCGGCTGGAGCGCGAAATCAAGCACCGCCGGGCGGGGGAAGCGGCGGTGAAGAAAGGCCGGAAGCATTACCACCAGCTCTTCCTGCAATCGCAGTTGATGGAGAAAAAATTGCGCCGCCTGGCGCGGCAGATCCTCTCGGCCCAGGCGGCGGAGCGCCGGGCAATCAGCCGGGAATTGCACGACCATGTCGTGCAGACCCTCGTGGGGACTAACGTCGAACTGGAGGCCCTGGGCAGTGAGGGGGCGATCGACCCCCGGACTCTCCGGTCGGGAATCGCCTTCACCCAGCGGCTGGTGAGAAAATCCGTGAGCGCCGTGCATCGGTTTGCCCGGGAATTGCGGCCCGCGGTCTTGGATGACCTGGGCCTCATCCCGGCCCTCCAGACCTACATGGAAAGCCTTGCGGAACGCAAAAACCTAAAGATTAACCTGACCGCTTTTGCCGGGGTGGATGCCTTGGACAACGCCAAGTGCACCGTCCTCTACCGCGTGGCGCAGGAAGCCCTGACCAATGTCGCCCGCCACGCCCGGGCCCCCTCGGTCGATGTGAGCCTCACCGCCCTCCCCGGGGCCGTCCGCCTGGAGGTGCATGACGATGGGAAATCGTTCCGGGTGCTGCAAACACTCTCCTCCCGCACGAACAAGCGGTTGGGGTTGCTGGGCCAGAGGGTACGCGTGGAGATGGTGGGCGGCAGGCTGAACCTCGAGTCAACCGAGGGCCACGGCACGACGGTGCGCGCGGAAATTCCTTTCGCGTCGGAATGGACGGCATGAACGCCGGGGGAAAAATCTCCGTGGTGCTGGCGGAAGACCACATCGTTGTGCGCCAGAGCCTGTGCCGGTTATTGGGAAAAGAGGGCCATTGCACCGTGGTCGGACAGGCGCAGAATGGCCGAGAAGCGGTGGCACTGGCCGCCACCCTGCGGCCCGACGTCATCCTGATGGACATGGCCATGCCGTTGCTCAATGGCTTGGGTGCAACCCGGCAGATTCTCACGGCCAACCCCGCGGCCCGGGTGCTCATTCTCTCGGCGCACAGTGAGAATATCTATGTAGAACGCATGCTCGCGGCGGGCGCGCTGGGGTTTCTGGAGAAGCAGAGCTCCGTGGCGATCCTCATCCAGGCGATTCACGAGGTGGCCGCCGGAAAAACCTTTCTTAGTCCGGACATCGCCAAGCGCCTGACGGTGGCCAGGAACCTGGCGCTCGACCGTGACGGTTTGCCCAAGACCGAGGCGGCGCGTCTGACCCCCCGCGAGACCGAGGTGTTGCAGCTCGTGGCCGAGGGGCAGAGCAACAAGCAGGCCGCGGCGACTCTTCGCATCAGCATCAAAACCGTCGCCAAGCACCGGCAGCAGTTGATGGACAAGCTCAACATCCATGACACCGCGGGCCTCACCCGCTATGCCATGGTCCATGGCATCATTGAGAGCCGGGTGAACGTGACGATACTCTGAGCCGGAAGTAGTCGATTGAATGGGTGGAACGCGGACTCTGGACGCGTTTTTCTTCTCGCCCATCATGCGAACCCGTCCGGCCTCCTTCGCCCAGCCTACGGAACCCACGCCAAGACCAATCTGCCCGCCATAGGCTCGGCGACGGCGGGTGGCCGGGTCCACCGCATGCACGGGGTAGTCTTTCACCCTATAGTCGCCGGGTCCTCTATGGGATAATCTTCCCCTTTATGACCTTAATGATGACCCCCAAACGTCTACTTACTTTGATTCCTTCGGTGGCGCT
This sequence comes from Oleiharenicola sp., assembly GCA_025363455.1. Classification (GTDB taxonomy): domain Bacteria; phylum Verrucomicrobiota; class Verrucomicrobiia; order Opitutales; family Opitutaceae; genus Lacunisphaera. The sequence continues at coordinate 58,155 of JANYDW010000068.1, forward strand.
CCTCGCGCTGCTCATTGCCCCGGTTTCCGGGTCCGCCCAGGTCCTGCTCACGGCCGCCAACTACGCGCTGCTCGGCAGCACGGCCATCACCGTGGGCGGCCCGGGCCCCAACCCGATCGTCAACGGCAACGTCGGGCTCTCAACGGCCGCCACCTCCAACATCACCGGCTTTCCTCCCGCGGTGGTCTCGGGCACCACGGTCAGCGGCGCGCCCGCAGGCATCATCACCACGGGTGGCGCCACCGGCCAGGCCGGACTCGATCTCATCACCGCCCGGACCGCCCTGTTCGCCCTGCCGCATGTCCCGGCCAACGACCTGAGCAACCTCAATTTCGGCACGCTCCCCGCGCTGCGACCCGGCGTGTATTTTTCCACCAGCGCGGTGAACCAGACCGGGGCGATCGTCCTCGATGCCAACTTCCAGAATGGCGTGGCCTGGGTTTTCGATCTTTCCCTCAGCCTGACCACCGCCGCAAATTCGACGGTCACCTTCATCAATCTCGGCACCAACGGTGGATCGGACAACGGGCTCTACTGGAACGCCGCTACCGCGATTAACATTGGCGATAATAACACGGTCCTCGGCAATTACCTGGCCGGCACCAGCATCTCTTTCACCGGCATCACCAACACCCTGGCCACGGGCGGCGTGCGCGCCCTCGCCGGCGCGGCGGTCTCCTTTGCCGGCCCCGCTCCCGCCGGGTTCAATGCCACGGGTGGTCCCAATGGCGGCGACTTTGATGGTGGCTTGATGTATGTCGGCGGCCTGCTGGTGCCGATCCCGCCCTCCGGGACCACGACCGGGTCTTCGGGCACTGGCAACGTTCTCCTGAGCGGAACCGGCCTCTTTACCGCGGGCGCTTCCGGAGTGATTCTGGTCCCCGGCACGAACTACCCCACCTCGACGCTGACGCTGGATGGCAATTCCTCGAATGGATCCGCCGCGGCCTCCGTGACGGTCAACTCGGCCACCGTGACCCTGACCGGCACGAACACCTACACGGGCGGCACCATCGTGAACAACGGTGCGCTCATCGCCAGCAGCCAGACTCTGCCCGTGAACGGGCCGATCACGCTCAACACTTCCATCCTGAGCTTCAACCAGCCGTTGACCGGCAGCTTCGGTGGAGTGATCTCCGGCAACGGCACCGTCAACAAGCAGGGCGTCGGCACGACCACCCTCACCGGGGCTAACACCTACACCGGCGGCACCAACGTGATCGCCGGCACCTTGATTGCCAGCACCGCTTCCTTGCCGGCGAACGGGCCGGTCTCGGTTCTCCCCGTCAGCACCCTGGTCTTCAACCAGACCGCCGATGGCAGCTTCGGCGGAGTGATTTCCGGAGGCGGCAAGGTTCAGAAAACCGGCTCCGCCGCACTGACCCTGACCAATGCGACCACTTCACCGGTTGATGTCCAGGCCGGTTCCTTCTTTTTCAGCAACGGCATCGGCGCGACCACTGTCTCCTCCGGCGCCCTCCTCGGCGGCACTGGCACGGTCATCGGCCTGCTGGCCAATAACGGCACGGTCAGCCCGGGCAACTCGCCCGGCACGATCAACGTGACGGGCAACTACACGCAGTCCTCAACCGGCAAGCTCCTCATCGAGATCGCCTCGGCCTCGTCGTTCGATCACCTGGCTGTCACGGGCACCGCGTCCCTCGCCGGCGCCCTGCAGGTCAATACCCTCGCCGGCTACAATCCGGTCGGCCAGACCTTCACGTTCCTCAACGCCGCTGGCGGCGTGAACGGCACGTTTGACACCTTCAGCACCAGCCTCACGGGCAACGCGGCCATCAAGGCCCTCGTCACCTATGCCCCGACGAGCGCGTCGGTCGCCTTCAGCCAGCTGCCCTTTGCGGGTTTTGCGAGCACGCCCAACCAGATTGCGGTCGGCAACGCCGTGCAGGCCAGCCCCGCGCTCACCGCCGCCCTCGACGCCGTGCCAACAGCCGGCCAATTCCCGGCCGCGCTCAACGCCCTTTCCCCGCAGGACTACCAGATCTGGTCCGACCTCGCCTTCGCCTCCGCGACGGCCCTGTCCGACCACCTCCTCCGGTCTGGTCGCTTGCCCACGGGTTCCGATGACTACTACTTCGAGGGCGGCCAGCGCCGCGGCCGCTCTCGCAGCGACCTGGACCTCGGTTCCAGCAAGTACACCGCCAGCACCGGCTTGGTCGGCGGCAACCGCGCCGTGGACGCCAGCACCACCGTCGGCGCCTACTTCGGCTACGGCAAGACGATCGCCACCCTCGGCTCGGGCGGCGGCAGCTCGACGACGGTGAAGAACAAGACCCTCGGGGTCCGCGCCGCCTGGACCAGCGGCCCGATGTTCGCCGAGGCCATGCTCGCCTACGGCATGGATACCTACGATTCCACCCGCGCGATCAACCTCCCCGGCACGTCCACCGTCGCCTCCTCCTTCACCCGCGGCCACCAATGGACCACGGGGATGACGGTCGGCCAGGAAATGAAATACTCCAACCTGTCCGTCTCACCCTTCGCGGGGCTGCTCTTGAGCCGCTGGCAGGCCAACAGCTTCACCGAAACCGGTGCCGGCGCCTTCAATGCCACGCTGGGCAATGAGAGCGCGCACTCCCTGCGCTCCCAGCTCGGCGTCGAGGCCCGCTATTCTCTCGGTCAACTGCAGCCGCACATGCGCGCCGCCTGGCTCCATGAGTTCGCCGACCATTCGCGCTCGATGCCTGGCTCCTTCGGCTCCAGCAATTTCGCCCTCTCCACCCGCTCGGCGCCACGCAACACCCTGGTGTACAGCGCCGGCGTGGATATGCTCATCGGGCCCCATGCCTTGATCTACTCCGAGGTCACCGCCCAGAGCGGCGGCTCCACCAAAGTGCTCAGCGAGTGGCGCCTTGGTCTCTCCGCCAGTTTCTAAACTTCCTCGCGTCCGATGGTGCCAAAACCCCGCCCTTCCCGGCGGGGTTTTTTGTCCATCGGGGCAGTTCCCACCCCGCAGGGTAGGGCAACGCCCCATAGAGATCGTGAGGTCGAGCGAGTAACATCGTGCCTCAATCATGAAAATTAAATACCTGCCCCTCCTGTCCGTCTTCCTCGCCGGCGCCATCGCCCTGCACGCCTCTTCGGCCACCGATCGCAAGATCGAGGACGCCGCCAAGGCTTCCTACAACTACCGGACTGTCCTCGAGGATCATGTGAAGGTGAAGGCCAACGATGGCGTGGTCACGCTGACCGGCACCGTGCAGGACAATGACGAAAAGGCCCTCGCCGCCGATACCGTCGAAAACCTTCCCGGCGTTACGAGCGTGCGCAACGAAATCACCGTCAAGTCCAACTACCCCGAGAAGTCCGATGGCTGGATCGCCCTCAAGATCCGCAGCCGCCTTCTCACGAAGGGCAATGTCAGCGCCACGAGCACCAAGGTCGCGTCGCAAAACGGGGTCGTCACGCTGAGCGGCACGGCCGACACCCAGGCGCAGAAGGATCTGACCGAGGCCTACGCCAAGGATATCGATGGCGTGAAGTCCGTGCAAAACGACATCGTCGTGCAGGACAAGATGGCGGCCGACAGCAACCGCAAGGATTCGATGGGCGACAAAATTGACGACGCGTCCATCACCAGCCAGGTGAAGTACGCGCTCCTCACCCACAAGTCCACCAGCGCCCTCAAGACCAAGGTCACCACCAACGATGGCGTGATCATGATCACCGGGGTGGCCGCCAATGACGCCGAGAAATCCCTCGTCACGAAGCTTGCCAGCGACGTCCGCGGCGTGCGGTCCGTAAACAACAACATGACGGTCAGCAAGAGCTGACCTGTTCCATCCTGATACAACAGCGCGGCTGCCTCCAGGCCGTCGCGCTTCATTTTCGCCTCTCTTTCTTTCGCACGATTCCCCAGCCAGTCATGCGACCCGCCGGCAAACTCCCCGCGCTCCGTCCGCCCGTCGCTCCGGCCGCGGCGGAGCCGGCCGACGCCGGGTCCGACCCGATCGCCGACTTTCTCATCCGCTTGGAGGAGCGATTCGAAAAGTACGCCGCGATGCTCTGCTCCGAGCTGGAGTGCAAATCCCAGAACGCCTCGTAACCCTCCCCACCTCAATCATTCCATGAACAAAATCCTCTCTCTCGCCCTGCTCATTGGTGGCATTGCCCTCATCATTTTCGGCCTCAAGGCCTCTGATTCTGTCAGCTCCGATGTCTCCCGCGTCTTCACCGGCAACCCGACGGACAAGACCATGTGGCTGCTCATCGGCGGCGCAATTGCCACCGCCGTCGGCGGCATCGGCCTGATGCGCGGAACAAAATCCAGCTAAGGCGTTCCGTGTTATGCCGCGTGCGCCGAACCTGATCGACGGGCGCGTCACCCTCTCCCCTCCAACCATCAATCAATACTATCATGAAAAATAACAAAGCTACCGCCCAGACCCCCCAGGATCTCCTCAACGAACTCCGCACCCTCGTCTCCGAGGCCGAGAAGATGCTGGGTGAGTCCATCTCGGAGAAAACCGACGAGGCTGTCGGCGCCCTCCGCCATCGTTACGAAGACGTCCAGGAGCGCATGAGCGAACTCTACGAAGGCGCCCGCAAAAAGGTTGTCGCCGGCGCGAAGAAGACCGACGAGGCCATTCGCGACAATCCCTACCAGTCCCTGGCCATCGCCGCCGGGGTTGCCCTGGTCGTCGGAATCCTGCTGGGTCGCAACAGCAAGCAGTAATCGCCGCCCCGCGATGGAACAGCCCCCGCCTGCCCCTGCCGGGTTTATCGCCTCGCTGCACACGCTCGGCGACAGCCTCATGGCCAGCGTGCAGAACCGGCTGGAGCTGTTTTCCGTCGAGTTGCAGGAGGAAAAATTCCGCCTGATCCAGACCTTTTTCTGGATCAGCGCGGCCCTCTTCACCGGCTTGATGACCGTCATGTTCGCCAGCCTGACGGTGGTTTATCTCTTCTGGGAGAGCGCGCGACTCGCCGCCCTCGGCGGGCTGACCCTCCTGTATGCCGTGGCGCTGGGGACCATCGTCCTCTTGTTCCGGCGCTTCCTCGCGCGCCAGCCCAAGCCTTTCGCCGCCACCCTCGAAGAGATCGGGGAGGATCGGGCATGTATCCGAACCGGGAGCTGACCCGGCTCGCCGCCCATAAGGGCACGGTCCGCCGGAATATCGCCGTCCACCGCCGCCAGGTCGTCACGGCGGCGGCCCGCGTGGCGCAACCCCTCGTTTGGGTGGACAAGCTGCTGGTCCTGTGGCGCAAGTTCGCCCCCTTCGCCGCCGTGGCGGCCGTGCCGCTGGGCTTGCTGCTGAAACGCTCCGTTGCCCGGCGCCCGCCGCCGCTGAGCCGGTAGCATTAGACCCCATTCCTTCCCCCGGGCTTACCGGCTAGTCTCTTCGCTGTCATGGTCGCTCACTTTACTCCCGTCCCGCGCGCTTCCTCCTCCGCTGCCAGCACCGCCCGCAGCGCCTTGGCCCGTCAGGAGGCCTTGTACGACGTGGGCCTCGTGCAACGGTTCAAGGCCGGCGACGAGACGGCCTTTGTCGAGATCGTCACCCGCTATCGGACCCGGCTGGTCCATGTCGCGCTGGGCCTGCTGCGGATCCACGCCGACGCCGAAGAAATCGCCCAGGACACCTTCATCCGCGCGCACCGGAGCTTGAATTCCTTTCGCGGTGAGTCCTCCCTCGCCGCCTGGTTGCACTGCATCACCCTCAACCTCGCGCGCAACCGTTACTGGTATTTCTTCCGCCGCCGGCGGCATGTGACGCAATCCCTGGACAGCACGGTGAGCGCGGACACACAGACAACCTATGCGGACCTGATCGCCAGTCCCGCCCCCGGTCCCGCGCGGGAGGCCGCCAGCCAGGAATTTTCTGCCGAGGTCACTGCCTGCATGGCCCGGCTGAACCCGAATCAACGCGAGATCCTCGTGCTGCGCAACGTGCGCCAGGTTTCGTACCGCGAAATCGCCCGGCTGCTCGGTATCAGCATCGGCACGGTGAAAAGCCGCGTGGCCCCCGCCCGGGAAAATCTCCGCGCCCTCCTCGTCCCGGCCTATGCGGGTGCGGCCCGCCCCGGGGTCGCCGCGGTCCATCCCTGGTTTGAATCGCACCGGCCCGCCGGCCTCCTGTTGCGCACCGGGAGCTGAGCCCGGGGAGGCACGATCCAGCCTCGACCCATAGCGGTGAAATTCCAGGACTACTACGCCGTGCTGGCGGTGGCCCGCCATGCGTCGGCCGAGGAGATCAAGCAAGCCTTCCGCAAGCTCGCCCGTCTCCACCACCCCGACGTGGCCCGGAACAAGGTCGCGGGGGAGGCGAAGTTCAAGGAGATCAACGAAGCCTATGAGGTCCTCAGCGACCCGGTGAAACGAAAGCAATACGACGAACTCGGCCCGGCCTGGCAAAATGGAGGTCGGGACCCGCGCGAGCCCGCACCTTCCCGCGGCAGCGATCCCGGCTTCGAGTTTGGCGGCACGGGTTTCAGCGATTTCTTCGAGTCATTTTTCAGTGGCCGGCACAGCGGCTTCAATTCCGCCCGTGGTTCCGCGACGCGGGGCGGCGCGATGGACCACGATTTTGACCATCCCGGCCGGGACATCGAGGCCGACCTGCTCGTCAACCTCGACGAGGCTTTGCGTGGTTCGACGCGCAAGGTGACCCTGCGCCGCCCGGCGATGGACGGCGGGACTGAGCGGACCAACACCTACCAGGTGCGCATCCCGCCCGGCATGCGGAAAGGCCAGCGCATCCGGCTCGTGGCGCAAGGCGGGGCGGGTTTCGGAGGCGGCCCGGCGGGCGATCTCTATCTGCGGGTGCGTTTTGCCCGCCACCCCGACCTTACGGTTCGCGGTGATGATCTTTATTGCGACCTTGAACTCGCGCCTTGGGAGGCAGTCCTCGGGGTGAAGGTCCCCCTCCCCACCCTCGGGACGCCCACCACACTGCGCGTCCCGCCCGACACCGCCGCCGGCACGCAATTGCGGGTGCGCGGCCAGGGCCTGCCGCGCGAGGACGGCAGCCGGGGCGACCTATACGCCCGGGTAAGACTTCAGGTGCCACCGGCAGTCACTCCGGAGGAACGCGCGCTCTGGGAAAAACTGGCGGCCGCCTCCTCCTTCAACCCCCGGAAAATCGCATGATTAATTTTATTCGCTGTGGGTCCAATCCCCCGAACCTTCGGCCGTCGCCAGGCCTATGGCCGACAGGTGCTTCGGCTTGGTCGGGAAGTAGGAGCCTGCTTGCAGGCGATTCTGCGGTCGGTCCGGTGGCGGGCGTTCTGAATCGCCTGCAAGCAGGCTCCTACAAAAAACGGCCAGAACCAGCGGCCTGGCGGGTCTGATCTAATGCCCCGGAGCTTGTCCGGGAATCTTTACCTTCTACGGAAATTCCACCGTGACCCTCCGCCGGCCCTGAGCGCGCGGCGAGTTGCTCGCGGGATAACACCCCATGGCCGGTGACTGCCCGCCACGGCATACTCGCGGCCCAGGACCCGGGTCCCGTCCCTCGGACGATCCGCCTGCGTCGGAGATTTTCTCGTCAAATGACCGGACCGTCGTCCGGCCCATCCTAATATCCATACTCCACCGAATTCCTCATGATCACCGCCACCTGGCCTGTATCCAAACAAGCGTCGCCCGACCATCCCATCCAACGGCTCCTCGCCGAACGTTGGAGCCCGTACGGGTTCACCGACCGGTTGGTGGCGGAATCCGACCTCAGCTCGCTGTTCGAAGCAGCGCGCTGGGCCGCCTCGTCCTATAACGAGCAACCCTGGTCCTATATCGTCGCCACCAAGAAGACCCCGATGGAATTCGACCGGCTCCTCTCCTGCCTCGTGGAGGGAAACCAGGTCTGGGCCCAAGCCGCACCGGTACTCGTGTTGGGCGTCGTCAGCTTGAAGTTTTCGCAATCCGGGAAAGACAACCGGGCCGCCGTGCACGATCTCGGGCTGGCTTCCGCCAATCTCGTGCTGGAGGCAACCTCACGCAGTCTGTCGGTCCACCAGATGATCGGCATTCTCCCCGACCGGGCGCGGGAACTCTACCGCATCCCGGCCGACTCCGAGGCGTGGACGGCCATGGCCATCGGTTACAAGGCGGACGCCACCAGCTTGCCGGCGGCGTTGCACGAGCGCGACCTGGCGCCGCGAAAGCGCAAGCCGGCGAGTCAGTTCGTCTTCGCCGGGTCGTGGGGGCAGTCCGCCGCGGCCGCCGGCCTCGTGCGCTGACTGGCGTGTCGCCGAGGTGGAATCGCGACCACCCATTGGTGCACGCCACGCGACCCACCGGCGGACAGGTGGAGTGCCTGCTTTTGCGACCCGCTGCCTCTTGCTCTCAGCCTCAGCTCTCAGCCCGCGGACAACTGGGAGTCCGTTAATGTCGTCCCGCCTATCTCTTCGGGCCCCAGCCGCCAAATAGATAGATAATTACGCAGATCAAAAGGATCAGGCCCACGCTGCCTCCGCCGACAGCGGGACCGCCAATATAGAAACCGCCGCCGCCGAACACGAGCAGCAGAATGATGATCAGGAGGAGAGGATTCATGACGGCATCATAGCGCGCCCCGGCGACCGCAGTTATGGGGCCTTGTCCTGCTCCAGCGGGGTGGGCTCGTCCGCGAGGAGCTCGCTGAGGTAGTTAAGGCGGGGGACCCAGTCACACACCACTTTGACGGAAACCAAGATGGGCACCGATAGCAGTGCACCCGGGACACCCCAGAGCCAGGTCCAGAAAATCAGCGAGACGAAGATGACCACGGGGTTGAGCGTGAAGCGGCGCCCGAGCAGGACCGGGGTGATCAGGTTTGCCTCCAGCAAATGTAGCAGCAGATACCAGGCCGGCGGGATGATTGCCTGCCACAGCGTGTCGAAGGAGAGCAGGCCCACGGCGGCGAGCAACGTCACGCCGAGAATCGGGCCAAAGTATGGCACAAAGTTCAGGCCCGTCACGAGCACGCCCCACATCGCAGGGTTGGGCGTGCCCATGAGCCAGAGCCCCGCGCTCACGATGACACCCAGGCCCAGGTTGATCAGGGAGATCGAGAACAGATAGTGGGAAATGTTCTGCTGGATCTCCCGGCTGATTTCGACCGCGCGCTTCTTGTCGCTCATGGTTGGCATGGCATGGACGAGCTTCTGCAGGAACAGGTCGCCCGAGGCCAGGAGCAGGTACGATAGCACCAGCGTCTCACCCAAGGCGACCAGGAAGGTCCCGGTCCAGTTCAGGATCGCGCTGGCGCCATGGTTTTCCTTGAGCTCCACGGTCGGCGTTTTTCTTTGTTCGATCCGCTTTTCCTCCTCGGTCGCGCCCAAGTTGCTCACCGCGGCCGCGGCCGGACTGAAGTTGCCGATCTGCGGAAAGATGTTTTGAACCCGCTGCCGCAACTCGGTCATGTGCTGCGGGGCCGTGTTGACCCACTGCATCACCGGTCCGCCCAGTTCAATGAAACCGACTCCGACCGCCGCCTGCACGAACAGCAGCAAGACCGCGGCGGAAAAGGCGCGGTGAATCCGGTGGGTAGCCAGCCAGCTGATGAATGGCTTAAAGGTCATGCCGATCATGCAGGCCAGAAAAACCGGCAAGAGCACCGGCCGGGCTATGCTGAGGGAGGCCACCACGCTCATCGCGATCAGGATGGTTTCGCCCCGGGAGGTTTTCCTGTTCGGCCCACCGTCGGCCGTGACGACCGGAGCCGACTCAACGGGAAGCGGCCCACCCGGCGGCGGTGTCTGGTTAGCTGGCATGACTACCGATCCGTCCGGAAAACGACATTCATCCCCCGACTATATGGTGAAAGGGGCGGCCCCGCCATGGGGTGTTCCACCACTGGCGCCGTCGCGACCCCCGCGCCCGCGCGGTCGTTCATCCGTGCTTCTGCCAGTCGAGCTTGTGCCGGTCGATCCAACGGTAGTGCTCGGCGTAGCGCAGGCCGGCGGAGGACGACTCGTCGAGGATGACCGTCGCCCGCGGATGCAGCTGCAGCGCCGACGCCGGGCACACGGCCGCCAGCGGGCCCTCGATCATGTCCGTCACCGCGCGCACCTTGGCCGGGCCGAAGGCCAGCAGCAACACGCGGCGCGCCTCGAGAATCGTGCCGACGCCCATCGTGATGGCGTGGCGGGGCATCGTCGCAAAGTCGCCGAACACCGCGCTGTTGTCCTTCAGCGTCTGCTCGGAAAGGATCTTGATCCAGGTGCGGGAGCGGAGCGATCCGGTGGGCTCGTTGAAGCCGATGTGGCCGTTGCGCCCGAGCCCGAGCAGCTGCAGATCGATGCCGCCGGCCGCCTCGATCCGCTGCTCGTACTCGCGGCACTCGGCCTGCAGGTCAGCCGCCCCGCCGTCGGGCACATGCGTGCGCTGCTGGTCGATATTGATGTGCTGGAATAAATTTTCCCGCATGAAGCACCGGTAGGATTGGTCGTGACCCGCGGGCAGGCCGACGTATTCGTCGAGGTTGAAAGTCGTGACCCGGCTGAAATCCAGGCCCTCGTTCCGGTGCAGGCGGATCAGTTCGTGATAGAGCTGCAGCGGCGTGCGCCCAGTGGCGAGGCCGAGCACGGCGTCGGGCTTGTCGCGGATCATTTTGGCCATGATTCCCGCGCCGAGCAGGCAACCGGCCTCAGCGTTGGGTTGGATGATGACTTCCATGAGGGCGCGTGGTTTGGGGTGGAGCCGACAGCCTATGCCGGCCCACCGCCCAAGGCAAGCGACGGGCCGGAACCAAAAAAACCGCCGCCCCCGCCTCCGCCCGTCGAAATGCGGAAGTAACTGCGTGGCCCGGGCCTCTCTTGCCGGACTCGCTCGTTTCATATTGGGCAGTCGATTTTGACGCCTGCCGGGCAAAATCAGCTGAATCGCCTGCCAGGAGGCTCCTACACTTGGAATACCCTCTACGGTTAATGCAGCTAACACCTGACACGACCCTTTGATATTATCTCCGCCATTGACGCCGGTTTTGACGGGCGGTTTCATCTGGTTTCATGCCTACCAAGACCGCGCCGGCCGTTAAGTACAAACGCATCGTCCTGAAGCTCAGCGGCGAGGTATTGCGCGGCAAGGGCACCGAGCCCATCGATGCCGCCACGCTCGAGCGCATGTGCGAGCAGGTGAAGGAAATTCACGACCTCGGCGTGCAGGTGTGCGTCGTCATCGGCGGGGGCAACATCTTCCGCGGCCTCCAGGGCGCCAAGCGCGGCGTCGATCGCACCACCGGCGACTACATGGGCATGCTCGCCACCGTCATCAACGGCCTCGCGATCATGGACTGCCTTGAAAAAATGGGCGTCAAGACCCGCGTCCAGTCCGCCATCCCGATGAACCAGATCGCCGAGCCATTCATCATGCGCCGCGCCATGCGCCACCTGGAGAAAAACCGCGTCGTCATCTTCGTCGCCGGCACGGGCAACCCTTATTTCTCGACCGACACCACCGCCGCCCTCCGCGCCTCCGAGCTCCACGCCGACATCATCATGAAGGCCACGAAGGTCGACGGCATCTACGACAAGGACCCCAAGAAATTCGACGACGCCGTCAAATACGAGGAGCTCACCTTCATCGACGCCCTCAAGCAGCGCCTCAACGTCATGGACTCCACGGCGTTTTCCCTCTGCCTCGACAACAACGTCCCCATCCTCGTCTTCAACCTCGACGATCCCCACGCCATCAAGAAAGCCGTCTCGGGCCAGAAGATCGGGACGCTGGTGCATGGTTAGTCGGTAGGGCGGGACCGCTGGGCCCACCGCTGGCCAATCAAAAATCAAGTACCGAGCATAGCGACATTTTCATCCCAAATCGAAAATCCAACCATGAGCACCGCCACCCTCGCCGACGCCAACGCCCGCATGAAAAAAGCCGTGGACCACACCCTCCACGAGTTCTCCACTCTCCACACTGGCAAGGCCTCCCCTTCCATGGTCGAGGGCATCATGGTCGAGGCCTACGGTTCCATGATGGCGCTCAAGGGCTGCGCCGCCATCACCACGCCTGACCCGCGCATGATCCAGGTCCAGCCGTGGGACAAGGGCCTCCTCCGCGCCATCGAGAAGGCGCTCCAGATGGCCAACATTGGCGTCAACCCCGTCGTTGACGGCAACCTGATCCGCCTCCCGTTCCCCGACCTCTCCCGCGAACGCCGCCAGGAATTCGTCAAGACCGCCCACCGCCTCGCCGAGGAGGGCCGCGTCGCCGTCCGCCACATCCGCCGCGATGCCATGGAAGCCGCGAAGAAGCTCAAGAAAGACAACAAGATTTCCGAGGACGAGGAAAAGCGCCTCGAGAAGGACGTCCAGACCTCCACTGACAAGGCCATCAAGGACATCGACACCCATCTCGCCCACAAGGAGAAGGATTTGATGACGGTGTAAGAATTGTAGGGCGGGGTCTCCGAACCCCGCC